>NZ_PDZG01000027.1 GCF_002735645.1 Iodobacter sp. BJB302 | reverse complement strand
GACTCGGAACTGGAGCTGGCAAGATGAAGTGCAATTGAACCCCGACCGGGCTATTGAGCCTAAAACAAGCGAGGAATTACAGGTCGCTTAAATCGTAAAAACATCTCAACTATCTTGACAATTACCGGGAATGACCATCTATCAAGTCAACAAAACTGCAAAAGCAGAAAATTGGGAAAACAATTGGAATGGGGGAACTATAAATGATAGTTCTGATGACCTTGATGCAGAGCACGGCTCAGTAAGTGATATTAGCCATGCCGTAGCAACAAAATGGGAAAAGCTATCTGAAGCAATGCCAGGAATTTTACTTATCCTCGGCTTATTAGGTACATTTTTAGGCCTAGGAATTGCTCTAAATAAAGCATCAAGTATTCTAAGTGCTAGCTCAGCAGCTGGCATGGATGAATCTATGAGTCATTTAATGGAGATGATGCAAGGTTTAGGTACAAAATTTAAAACCTCAACCTGGGGAATTATTTCATTTCTTACATTAAAAGTTTGGTTTTCAAAAAATGACTTTGAAGAGCAACGCCTACGTTGGTGTATCAGAAAAGTAAAAGGTGAATTAGATTCTAAACGCCTCAATGAAACGGCTAATAAACAAAATGAACAAGCGCAATTTATAAGTGCAATCCAGCAGCTAGGAGAACATTTATCCGATTCGTTCCAAGTAGAAGCGATTGCTAGCCGTGAAGTTTTACAACAAAGCAAAGCTGCTCTAAGTGCAATCACATCATTACTAAAATTACAATTAGATAAAAATGAAACTATCGCACAACATAGTTTAGCAACACGCAATACTCTGCAAGATTTTGTAGTTAAAAATTTAGAAAATTTAGGCTCTATGAAAGAGTCTTCATCAGACATGGCTAAAGCCGCGGCTAAGGTAGGTGACTCTGCAGGCAAACTACAATCAGTCATTAGCAATTTTGACGATGGAGTTAAAGATGTATTGCAGACCCTAAAGAAAGATCTAGGTGATACTATTTCAGACATGAGTAATAGTTTTAGTAGAAATATGGGCGAGATGTCAGGAAATCTTAACCAAGCCACTACAGGAATTGCAGATGCAGTAAATAGTCTGTCAAATAGCGTTGGCGAAACAATGAGCTCTGTTGAGAACTCCATTGGTAAGTCACAAAAAATACAAGAAAAAGCTGCCGGAGAATTTGAAACTACAAGCATTAGTTTAAATGAAAATATAGAAGCAATGACCCAATTAGTATTAAAACTACAAGATAGCATTAAGTCAGGCTTAAAAGCCGTATCTGACAGTAATCAAAAAGTATCTTCTTTAAACTCTCGCTATTCAGACATAACTGAAAAATCTGATGTAACAGTTAATAAAATTCAAGAATTTGTAGAGCACTTAAAAAGTGAAAAAAATACTGAAAATGCAAAACTGGCCCTCAGTAAAATATTAAGTGCAATAGATAAACTTGAGCACGGGGTAATCCTTTCAATAAAAAACAATAGCAATAGAAGCATTCCGGAATTAATCAAATGAAAGACAAGCCAAATGAATGGGTATCAATCTCTGATTTAATGGCGGGTGTAATGGCTGTTGTTATGCTTTTGCTTGTTATGTCTGTATTGCAAAAGACCTATGCGGATCTAAAGCATAAAAAAGAAATGGAAGAAAGCTCAGTTACGCAAAAAAGTAAAGTTTCTGCCATTTTGACTGACTTAAAATCTTCACTTAATAAACAAGGGGCTGCAGATTTAGTCTCTTTTGATATTGATGCAGGCAGAATTACACTTAAAGATAATGTATTTGAACGAGGTAGTGCATGTATTACTGCCGAGGCAAAAACAGCCATTGCCAGTGTGGAGGAAAAAATTGCTAAATATTTAACAGAAGTAAAAGGGGCACAGGTTTTTATTAATGGGCATACAGACAATATCCCCGTGTCCAAACCTGTCACAGATTTTTCCCGTTTTTGCACTGTATACGATGACAACTTTACCCTTTCTGCCGCACGTGCACGTGAAGCTCGCAAATTACTCATTGGTAAACTAGCAGAAGAAAAAGCAAAAGAGATTATTGTTGCTGGATATGGGGACTCTCAACCCTTAAAAGGGATTCCACATAGTGATGCAAAGAATCGCCGAGTAGAAATTAACTTTTCCTTTAAAGGGCTTGAACCTTAAAACCCAGTAATAAAATATAAAAACCGCCCAATCAGCAGCATTGGGGCGGTTTTTTTATGGCTAAATATTACAAATATCAATGCAACTGCGGATTCACCTCTGTAATCCCGTGGCCAATAAAGAGCTGGGTAACGTCTACTTGGTCGAACTGGTATTTTTCGTTGCAAAATTCGCAGCCCACATCCACATGGCCGTGTTCGGCAAGCAGGCCTTCGATTTCTTCTTTGCCTATCATTTTCAGCATGCCGCCGACGCGCTCTCTGGAGCAGGTGCAGGCAAAGCTTGGGCTAACAGGATCGAAGATGCGGACTTTTTCTTCGTTATATAGCCGGTAAAGCGTTTCGCGCAGCGGTAAGTTGAGCAGCTCTTCATCTTGAATGGTTTGCGATAGCGCGTTGACGCGGTCCCAACCATCGGCGTCGCCGTGGCCATCTGGCAGCTTTTGAATGAGCAAGCCACCGGCGGTTTCGCCATCTGCAGCCAGCCATAGCTTGGTATCGAGCTGCTCGGAGCGCTGCATATAGGTTTCGATGATTTCGGCCACGCTTTGGCCTTTTTCAAAGCCCACAATGCCTTGGTAGGTTTCGCCGTCTTGCGGATCAATCATGATGGAGAACTGGCCTTGGCCGATCAGCTCGGCCAGCGTGGCGTCGTTGGCAATCAGCCCTTCCCAGCGTGCTGTAGCACGCATGGTCATTTCGCTGGTGCATTCCACCACCAGCATTTTAAGCGGGCCATTGCCACGTAATTGCATGACCAAAGTGCCATCTAGCTTGATGGTGGCGGTGAGCAAGGCGGCGGCGGCTAGTAGCTCGCCGATGCGTTTTTGCAAGACCGGCGGGTAAGGGTGGCGGGTGAGTACTTCTTTGTAAGTGGCGTCCAATTGCACGATTTCGCCGCGTACTGGCAAGCCATCAAACAAAAAACGCTCTAGTGAATCTTTCATGTTTTACTCTCTACCTAAAAAGCTGCAATTCGCCAGTCAAGAGGCTACCGAACCACAATATATTTATTATTTGCCCGTTTTTGCAGTGGCAGTTTGTACCCGGTTTACCGAATAGCTGGTCATCGGCATCGATGAGCTGACATCAAAAGCACAACCAGCCTCAACGCCAATACGTGCGATATCGGCAGCGCTTAAATCCGGATTATCGTAAACGGCATTCATCGCGCCAATCGCATAATCGCGGCCGCTGCCTATGCCCCAGAAACGCTGGTATTCATAAACTTCACGCAGGCTGTATACAGCAAAAATGCCGTGCGGGTTAGCCATCAGCACGGTCATTTGGCTGGATTCGTAAGGATCGTCTTCTTCTTCGTCTACTTTTAAAAAGAAATCGTCTTTAAGCTTGGGGTGCAGTTTTCTAAAGCTTTCAAAAATGGCGGGCCTATCGCTAAAGTCTAAGTTTTTTACTTTTTTAAGCGCGGCCTGCAAAACCAAATCATGTGCAGCACTGCCTGCAATCGAAAAATAACCATCGTGCGCGGCAAAAATTTTATTCCAACATGCATCGTCACCCGCACCAAGGCGAGTGTCGCCAAACGTAGACTGGCTATCCGCCGCAATGGCGATTTGATCGCCTTTTTTAACGACAACTACCGTGGTCATTTATTTTCCTTCATTTCTTTTTTTCAGAGTCGTTTCAATCTTGCTCTTCAATCAACTCAATCAGGCGAATCAGGGCATGACGTACGGTTTGCATGCGCACTGCGGCTCTGTCGCCATCAAATAATTCCTGCTCGGTGATAATCCCTGCCGGCCCTGCAAAGGCAAAGCAAACGGTACCCACCGGCTTATCAGCGCTGCCCCCTGCGGGGCCTGCCACACCACTCACAGCAACACCCCATTCAGCTCCCGCCAAATGACACGCCCCCTGCACCATGGCTGCAACAACAGGCTCACTCACGGCACCAAGCCTTGCGATAAAATCCGGCGGAACGGCGAGCATATCCATTTTGGCTTCGTTGGAGTAAGTAATAAAACCGCGCTCAAACCACGCCGAGCTGCCTGCCACATCGGTGATTTCGCCGGCAATCAGGCCGCCAGTGCAGGATTCTGCAGTTGTAACACTCTGGCCACGCGCCAGCAGCAAGCGTCCGAGTTGTGTTGCTAGTACCAACATGGGGGTGACACCTTTATATTTCAAACAAACTCTGAAGACAGGCAGGATATGATGCCCGCGCGGCTGAAAATAAAACGCCGCTGCGCGGGGGCATCACAGTCACTGATCATCAAAATGCTTCAGCTGAATACTGAGAAAGCAACACCTGAATCCACAGAAAATACAGAGATTCACAGATAAGATTGTTTGCTCTGCAGTTCAGGAGTTGCGGCCAGGGCGATGGGAAAACCCTGCCCGGCCCGCTTTTTTAAACCCCGGCTGCAACCGCCACCGCTGGCTCACGAATAAAGTTTTCGCGGTAGAACTTCAGCTCATCAATCGATTCCTGGATATCTGCTAATGCCGTATGCGCGCCACGCTTTTTAAATTGTTTGGCAACTTCTGGCTGCCAGCGTTTGCACAGCTCTTTAAGGGTAGAAACATCCAGATTGCGGTAGTGGAAGAATTCTTCCAGCTCAGGCAGGTATTTCACCAAGAAGCGGCGATCTTGATGGACCGAATTACCACAGAGTGGTGATGCGCCCTTAGGTACATATTCTTCCAAGAAGGCGATGAGTTGCGCTTCGACGTCGGCCTCCGTAAAGGTCGATGCTTTTACTTTATCGATTAAGCCCGATTTGCCGTGAGTGTTTTTATTCCAATCATCCATTGCATCTAAAATACTATTGTCCTGATGCACCACAAACACGGGGCCTTCAGCAATCATATTCAGATTGCTATCGGTAATAATGACGGCAATTTCGATCACGCGCTCTTTCTCGGGATCAAGCCCAGTCATCTCCATATCAACCCAGATGAGGTGGTTCTTGTCTTGTGGCATACTTGGCCCTATTCAACACACAAAAATGCTATTTTACCCGTAAATGAACGCAAATCAGTTCTCCCTCCTCTTTCTGTTTGCCTTAACGGCCAGCGTAATATTGCAACTCTGGCTGGCAATGCGCCATATCAACCATGTAAAACGCCACAGAGGCAGCGTTCCTGCTGAGTTTAGCGCAGAGATCACCCAAGCCTCGCATCAGCGCGCCGCCGATTACACTGTGGCAAAAACACGTTTTGGCATGATCGTTACTCTGTTTGAAGCCATGCTTTTGGGTGCATTTACTTTGGGCGGCGGGATTGAATGGTTGAACCAGCTGATATCAGGCTGGTTTACCTCATCGCTTTGGGCGGGCGTAGCCCTGATTATGGGCATTACGCTGATTCATAGCTTAATCACTCTGCCATTTACTCTGATTTCCACATTTAAAATTGAAGCTGGCTTTGGCTTTAATAATATGAGCGCCCAATTATTTATTGCCGACACGCTTAAAACCACCGCTGTGGCCACCGTCATTGGCCTGCCACTTTTAGCTGGCGTGTTATGGCTGATGGAGCAAATGGGCACATATTGGTGGCTATGGGTTTGGGCCGTATGGGTGGGCTTTTCACTCTTATTAATGTGGGCTTTTCCAACTTTTATTGCGCCTATTTTTAATAAATTTGAGCCGCTGTCTGATCCGGATTTAAAAGAGCGTATCGAATCGCTGTTAAGCCGCTGCGGTTTTAAAACCAATGGTATTTTTGTGATGGATGGCTCTAAACGCTCCAGCCATGGTAATGCTTATTTCACCGGCCTTGGTAAAGCCAAGCGAATTGTGTTTTTTGATACCCTGCTCAAGCATTTAAATGCCAGTGAAGTAGCCGCAGTCCTAGCGCATGAATTAGGCCACTTTAAGCATCGCCATATTGCCAAACGCATGATTTGGACCTTTGGCCTGATGCTGGGCATGCTGTGGGTTTTAGGCCAATTAAAACAAGAGTTATGGTTTTATCAGGGGCTTGGCGTCAGCAGCCAATCCACGGCAACAGCACTGCTGCTGTTCTTTTTAGTGATGCCGGTGTTTACCTTTATTTTTGCCCCGGTCAGCTCAATGTCTTCGCGCAAACACGAGTATGAAGCGGACGCCTACGCCGCCAAACAAGAATCAGCCCATGATCTGATTAATGCGCTGGTAAAGCTTTATCGCGATAATGCCGCCACGCTGACGCCCGATCCTTTGCACAGCATGTTTTACGATAGTCACCCGCCTGCAGCATTACGGATCGCAGCTTTGAAAAAACTGAATTAGACTAATTGCTAATATTGATCCCCTCAGAGAGAGAATAAAAATGCTAAGCACAGAAAATTGCCAGGACGATGCCGCTAAACTCAGTGAAGTTGAAGCAGAAATGCTCTCTACCGATTTGCAGGATTGGATCGTTACCGAAGCCTATCTTGAGAAAACGTTTCGCTTTAAAAACTTTTATGAAACCATGGGCTTTGTAAACGCAGTCGCTTGGATGGCCAATCAGCAAGATCACCACCCGGATCTGGATGTCAGCTACAGCCGCTGCCGCGTGCGCTGGAATACCCATAGCGCCAATGGTGTCAGCCGTAATGATTTTATCTGTGCCGCACGCTCAGACGCACTGCATAAGAAAAGCTAAGCTTTTTCCGGGGCCAGCGCTCGGCCCCGGTATTTACTCGTATTGATGGCATTTGCCTGAATGATTTATCTGCGTTGCCCTCCTGGAACGCCCTCACTTTAAAAAGCAACTACATGACCGAAACAGCCCGTATCGTCGCTAGCCACGGCAAGTCTTATATTATTGAATGCGCGGGTGGCAAGCGCCTTCGGGCCAGCACCCGTGGTAAAAAAACGGATTACTCCTGTGGCGACTTAGTCGATATTCAAATTTTAAATGATGAACAAGCCGTTATTGAACGTGTTTTAGAACGCAAAACCCTGCTATACCGCTCGGATGCATGGAAAAGCAAGCTGATTGCCGCCAATGTCACCCAGCTGATTATTGTGGTGGCTTCAGAGCCCAGCTTTTCAACCGAGCTGATCAGCCGCTGTGCCATTGCCGCCGAAGCCGGTGGCATTCAAACACTGATTTGCTTAAATAAATGCGATTTACCCTCAGCAGCGGCCGCCAGAGAGCGCCTGGAATACTTTGTAAACCTGGGCTACAAGCTGGTAGAGATTTCAGCGCTGGATAATATCGCGCCATTGCGTGATTCATTAGTCGGGCATATTTCTGTGCTGGTAGGGCAGTCAGGAATGGGTAAATCCACCATTACCAATGCCCTTCTGCCCGATGCCAATGCCCGGGTCAATGAAATCTCGGTTGCGCTGGATTCTGGTAAACACACCACCACGAATGCTACTTTTTATCATCTGGATGCCGAATCAGCGCTGATCGATTCGCCCGGCCTGCAGTCATTTGGCCTGGCACATATTACGGCCCAGGATTTACCCGCATATTTCCCGGAGTTCAGAGAGCGCATTGGCACCTGCCGTTTTCATAACTGCCGCCACCGCCAAGAACCCGATTGCGGTATGCGTGCGGGGGTGGAAGAAGGCACGATCAGCCCGCAAAGGCTTGCTCTGCTTCATCGCTTACAAGATGAATTAAGCTCTGGCAGCCGCTATTAAATAAAGCAGCAGCACTTTATGTATGTTTGAGAAATGCACAGCCTAAGCTAAGCTAAGCTAAGCTAAATAAGAAATTAAGCTCAAAATATCCCGTATCCATATTTTATTTTGCAGAATGCGATTTACTCTGCAAGCGGCTTGGTTTCTTATTTTATATGCGAGGGATGATTAATGAGCAAAGCAATAACCGTTCGCAGGCAATTTATCAGCCTGCTTTTGCTTATTATCTTATTGTTGCTTACACAAACAGCCATTATCTGGCGTATTTCTGCTGAAGTACTGATCAATGGGCCACGCTATCAGCGCATTATCACCAGCAAAGATTTAATTGCCGATGTGCTCCCCCCGCCTGCCAATCTGGTAGAAACACATTTACTGGCCCAGCAATTAATTAACAGCAACGACGGCGCTCAGCGCGCCCTGCTGATTCAGGATCTGCAAAAAGCGGTCGCCAATTTTGAAGAGCGGCAAAAATACTGGCAAAACAGCGCATTTCCCGCTTCCATTATCAGCGCCATGCGTGACGCGGCTTATCCCCCGGCCCGGCAATACTTGAGCCTTTTAAATCAGCAGCTGCTGCCCGCAATAGAAAACTATGACAGCCTTTCTTTAAAAGAAACGGCGCTCAAATTACAAGCACTCTATGTCACTCACCGCAAAGCCATCGATGCCGTCGTTCCGCTTGCGCTGGCTTACCAGCAGCAGGAAGAAACAGCCGCCACTGAAACCAGCAAAAAAAGCAGTAAGCTGGCACTGGGCTTGCTAATCATCACCCTGATCATCATTACCTTAATTGTGGCCTCCACCTACCGGAAAGTGATCCGCATATTAGAAGCCGAGCCTGCCATGGCAATTGTGATGACCCACATCGCAGCTGGCAATTTACAAGTCGTTACCGCACTTAATCCACAAGATGCAACGGGCCTGCTGGCAGGCATTAAGGCCATGGGGATGCATTTAAAGCTGGTTATTTCAGAAACTCAAAACTGCGTTGCAACGCTCTCTACCCTCTCTGCTCAGATTAACGCAACCGCACAACAGCTTCGGGACTCCAGTAGTGAGCTGGCAAGCGGCATTGAGGAAAATACCAGCACTTTAAATCTGCTCACCGATACCACACGCCACACGCTTAACAACAGCCAGCAGTCTGTTACGCAATCTAAAGACGCGGTTGCAGCCTCTAAAAATGGCGCACACATCGTGAGAGAAACAGTCAGTGTGATGCGTAAAATCGCAAAAAAAGTCAGTATTGTTGACGACATTGCCTACCAAACTAATTTGCTGGCACTGAATGCCGCAATTGAAGCCGCCAGAGCGGGTGAACACGGCAAAGGATTTGCTGTTGTCGCCACAGAAGTACAAAAGCTGGCGCTCAGAAGCCAGATTGCAGCCTCTGATATTGAAGCGCTGGCAAAAGAAAGTATCGATAAATCAGATGCCGCCATCCAAGCGCTGGATCAGATTGAAAACTCAATTCAGCGTACAGCCGATCTTATCTCGCAAATCTCCGAATCTGCGGCCAAGCAATCCGGTGCAATTGAGCAAATGAGTGAAACCATGAGCCAATTTAACAGCATATCCAGCATCAATGCCGCGCTTGCTGAGGAGTTGGGCGCAACATCCTCTGATATCGGCACTCAAACTCAGCTTGTGCAGGATAAAATTCAATTTTTTAAACTCTGAGCATTCCTTCAATTAAACCCAGGAAAACGGCCAAGCCTTTTTCGGTTTACAGATAATATGCCCTCAACAAAGCGCCGGGCATCAGAACAATACCGGCACATTTAATCTGCGATTTGTTTCTTGTAAGTAAAAAACAGCAGTCTTCTTATATAAAAACAAGAAATTATTTACAATAAACACAGTTCACTCTATGACTAGCCACGCAAAGTAGGCAAAATTAGCTTCTAATTTTTCGTAGTGATTCGATATGGTTGCCGTTACCCGCCCGCTTGCCCAATCTATTGCAGAAGCGGCAGATCCTGATCGCTGGCTCAGTGCCTTAACAGAGCGCTACCCGCCAACAGATATCGTACGCTTACGACAAGCACTGGACTGGGTCTTTGAGCAGTACGGCCAGCGCATTCATACCGATACCGGCAGCTCGCTTTTTCAGCACGCCGTAGCCAGCGCCTCTATCGTGGCGGATTTACGCCTTGATGCCAATTCCGTCATCGCCACCCTTTTATTTGCCCTGCCTACCCAGCTGAATCAGCCTATGGAGCTGATCAATACCCACTTTGGCCCTGATGTCACGCGGCTGCTTGATGGTGCAAGTAAGGTCAGCCAATTACGCAGCCTAGCCCATCCTGCCGGTGGCAAAGCGGCAGATGCCGCACAGCAGATTGAGGCCGTACGCAAAATGCTGATCGCCATGGTGGAAGACATCCGCGCTGTGCTGATCAAGCTGGCCTGGCGTACCCAAACCATGCACGAACTGGCTCAGGCTCCGGACGATGTACGCCGCCGTATTGCCCAGGAAACGCTGGATCTGTTTGCCCCCTTGGCCAATCGCTTAGGCGTATGGCAAATCAAATGGGAGCTGGAAGATCTGGGCTTTCGCTACTTGCACCCCGATACCTATAAAAAAATCGCCAAACTGCTGGATGAGCGCCGGGTTGACCGGGAAAAATTTATTGATGAGGTCTTAAGCACACTCAGAATTGAGCTGAATAACGCGGGTGTAAAAGCCGATCTGATGGGGCGGCCCAAGCATATTTTCAGTATCTGGAAAAAGATGCAGAAAAAGAAGCTCGATTTCTCTGAGCTTTACGATATCCGCGCCGTGCGTATTCTGGTGCCTGATTTAAAAGACTGCTATACCGCGCTTGGTATTGTGCATAACCTCTGGCAGCCTATTCCAGGCGAGTTTGACGATTATATTGCCCACCCCAAAGGCAATTTTTATCGCAGCCTGCACACCGCTGTGATCGGTGAAAATGATAAAGCGGTTGAAGTGCAGATCCGCACTATAGAAATGCACGAACACGCCGAATACGGCGTGGCCGCGCACTGGCGCTATAAAGAAGGCGGCCAGGGCGATGCACGCTACGAAGAAAAAATTGCCTGGCTGCGCCAGCTCCTGGACTGGCGTGAAGATATGGCCAGCGAAACGCAATTTGCCGAGACCTTCAAAGCCGAGCTGTTTGACGACACTATTTATATACTCACCCCGGCAGGACGCGTGATCACCCTACCCAAGGGCAGCACGCCGGTCGATTTTGCCTACCACGTACACACCGATCTTGGGCATCGCTGCCGTGGTGCAAAAGTAAACGGCCAGATTGTGCCGCTTTACACCGCACTGGAGAACGGCCAGCGGGTAGAAATACTATCAGCCAAAGAAGGCGGCCCAAGCCTTGACTGGCTGCATCAAGGCTATGTAAAGAGCCACCGTGCCGCCAGCAAAATTCGCCACTGGATACGCCAGCAGCACCAGGATATCGCCATTGAAGCAGGCCGCTCAATTTACGATAAAGAAGCCGCACGCTGCGCAGCCAGAGATGCCAATCAGGACAATATCGCCGTTAAATTAGGCTGCAAGCATATCGAAGAGCTGTTTGCGGCGCTTGGCCAAGGCGAGATTTCTCAGCGTGAGCTTAATCAGGCCTTCAGAGAAAGCCTTGCCCCCATCGAGCCCATCTCTGAGCAGCCTAACGACTTTATCAAAGCAGCAAGAGCAAATGGCAATGGCGAGGGCATTCTGATTGAGGGCGTAGATAAGCTAATGACCCTGCTGGCCAAATGCTGCAAACCCGTGCCGCCTGATCATGTCATGGGTTTTGTAACTAAAGGCCGGGGCATCTCTATTCACCGTAGTGATTGCAGCACATTAAAACGCCTGGCCAGCGCCGCGCCAGAGCGTTTAATTAATGCTGACTGGGGAATACAGCGCGGCCATGTATTTGCCACAGATTTATTAGTTGAAGCGCATAACCGCGGAACTTTACTGCGCGATTTAAGCGACATCATGGCAAGAGAGCGAATCAATGTGACTGCCGTGAATACGCAAAACAAAGATCAGCGGGTATTAATGAGATTTACTTTGGAAATCCGGGATGCAGAACAATTACAAAGAATCTTAATTAAATTGCAAGATGTGAATGAAGTGATTCGCGTTATACGCGGGTAATACCTTAGATCAGCAAAGACTAATTAATCCTGGCACTTACTCTTTTATATGCAATACTTACCATGTAAATACCTAAAGCAGGGCTTGCTTTTTTATTGCGGATCAGGATGGGACGCAATTCAATCGCTGTCGCCTTTTGCTATTTCTGTATAAATCATGTTATTTGCATAAAAGAGCCCGATCATGAACCAATCGCTTAAAGTAAAACTGATCGCATTTATTTCGCTACTCACGCTTATTTCTGGCACCATACTTACGTATGGCAGCTATTTGAAAATGCGGCACGAAATGATTAATGTCAGTTTGCATAATGAAATAATCGGGATTAGCACAGGCTATAATGTCGTGCTGCGTAATTGGGTAGAAGAAAAACAAAATATAGTTTCAGGCCTCGCAGATGCACTATCAAAAGCCACAGATCCGGTGCCGGCTTTATATCAAACCGAAAAAAGTGCTAAATTTGATTTAGCCTATGTCGGCACTCCAGATAAAAAATTCATCAGCGGCCATGCCGTCAATATGCCTGCTGATTTTGATCCGACATCAAGGCCTTGGTATAAGCAAGCGATGGCGGCAGGAAAAACGATTCTCACCCCGCCTTATATCGATGCAGAAAGCAAACAGCTTATTTTATCTTTTGCATCCCCGGTAAAAGGCGATGCCGGGTTTAAAGGCGTTGCTGCAGTGGATATATCCCTTGCAGGGGTGGTAAAAGATGTTTTAAATATAAAACTCACAGGTAATGGCTATGCTGTGCTTGCTGATAAAACCGGGCTAATTCTGGCCCATGCAGACAAAGATAAACTAAACAAACCCACCACTGAAATTTCCAGTGATCTTAACAGTGGCAATATGGCCACGATTGCCAATAGCCGTGAGCTGGCAGAAATCAGCATTGGTAGCGAAGATAAATACGTATTTGTTCAGCCTGTTGAGGGAACGGATATAGACCTTATCCTTGTCATTGATAAACACACCATTCTGGAGCCGCTGAATCAACTAGTGTGGCAAGCCATTGCTGCTTTAGTCATCCTCTTAATCATTGTCATCCCTGTTGCCGGCTTTCTGATCAGCAAAATGCTCAAGAGTCTGGATAAAGTCCGCATTGCCATGCAGGAAATTGCCCAGGGCGGAGGTGATTTAACGAGCAAAATAGAAATTGAAGGCAGCGATGAAATCGCAGCTACCGCACAAGCCTTTAATCGCTTTACCGAACAATTACGCACCATGTTTGTCGATATTCGCAAGGAAACAGTTAATTTAACCACGGGTATTGGTTCTATTAATTCGGTATTGAATGATCTGGCAAATGACTCACAGAGGCTTTCCGATTTGTCGGCCTCCAACGCCGCAACAATTGAAGAAATCACCGTCAGCATTTCGCATATTGCAGACAATTCCAGAGATGCCAATCAATTGGTCACCAGTACTGGTGCTTTATCAGGGCAATCGGCCTCTACAGTAAAAGAAGTCGCAAATGAAGTAGGCAAATCGGCCAGAGAAGTTGGTGATTTATCCAGCCTGCTCGACAGGCTTAATCAAAGAGCTCAGGATATCAGCGGCATTATTCGGGTCATTAAAGAAATTGCCGACCAAACCAATTTGCTTGCTCTTAATGCGGCAATCGAAGCAGCAAGGGCTGGCGAGCAAGGACGCGGCTTTGCGGTTGTGGCAGATGAAGTACGAAAACTCGCGGAACGCACCTCTTCGGCCACCATTGAAATTACCGGCATGATTGACGGAATTCGGGGTGAGACAGGCATTGCAGTTAATAATATGCAAACCACCATTACCGCAGTGCAAAGCGGCGTGAACTTGTCCGAAGAAGCCGCAGCCAAAATTGGCACGATTCGCGAAAACATGGATGAAGTGATGGCCAAGATTGGTGAAATTGCCCACGCTACGCTGGAGCAACAAAACGCCACCACCGCCATGGCGCAAAGCGCAGAAAATATCACCAATCAAATGCAGCAGTCTGATTCTAATCTGCAGCAAGCCACCAAAACCGTGCATGATTTAAACGAGCTGGCCGCCTACCTGACCGAGCAGTTTGGCCGCTTCAAGCTTTAAGCCCTGAGCCATCAGCAGCCCTTAACGAGGCTGTTGATGGCGGCAAGGCATAGCCCAAACGCCGCCCACAAAAAAACCCGCGTAAAGCGGGTTGATGTGTTTGCGCTGGTATCCCCGACAGGAATCGAACCTGTATCTAGCGCTTAGGAGGCACTTGTACTATCCGTTGTACTACGAGGACCATGATTGCTGCAGCGGGCGTATTATACCTGTCATCTGACAGGAGTAAATGCTTATGCAAAATTTACCCGGTACAGAGGCCGCGACACAGAGATCAGAAAACATAAACGCTGCGGCCGTTATCGCTTACTACCTTTAAGCAAACTTACATTTGAATACTTAGATTATCTGTCAGCGGCTTTAAATCATCCGGCAACCGGATAGCCTCACCCGGTGTTGAAAGAACCTCCAGTTTTCCATTGCTAATCAGCTCCACTTCCAGCTTTCTGTTTTCAATATCAATCAACAGATAGGCCTGCCCCTTGCTTTCATCCTGCATACTGCCCGTGATATAAAGCACTTTATCCTGCAATACAGGGCTGCATTTTTCCATATATTGTTTAAACACATTGAGCTGCGGGCCAAGCAAGAGGCGCAGCGCGTGCTTCAGAGGCGGTCTTTCCCACAAATTGATATCCTGCGGATTCTGGCCGATAAACTGCAAAAGGCTGTCCCACTCTGCCTGATTTTTCTTAAAAAACAGATCAGGCGTACTGGCTTCGTTCCTAGCAAGCGCTTTTGCAGGCGGCGTACTTTTTTCCTGGCAAGCACTCAGTAAAATGGCCACGATCAAAATGGCAAAACGGGGCAGCATAAATCATCCTTGGCAATCAATCCTTATTAGGATGACCCACAGCGCCAAAGTTCATTTAATCTTTAATGTAAATGCTGCGTATTTGCTCCATATCTGCCTCAGCCCCTACATCCAGAGCTTTTTCCAACCCTCATGCCCCATGCTGCGCAGAGTGGCAATATTACGATCAACAATAACATCCGCATCTGGAAAAGCCTCAACCGCCTTAGAGATACTGTCTTCACGCAGTAAGTGCAAAGTAGGATAGGGACTGCGATTAGTGTAATTGGCGATATCATCCGGCTGGCTACCTTCAAACTGGTACTGCGGATGAAAACTGGCGATTTGAAAAATGCCATCCAGATTTAACTCTTCAAGCACTGAATCTGCAATTTCAAGAAAATCGTTATAAGCCAGAAAATCCCCCAGTACATAGGGATGAATCAGCAGCGTCATTTCAATTTTTGCCGGATCTGTTTCTGCCAGCAGCTCCAGCTCTTTAATTAATGTCTCAATCAGCACATCAATATTACGAGCATCACTTACTGCATAGCGAAGCTGCTTTTTAACATGCACCGCTTTAGCAAAGGGGCAAAGATTTAAACCAATCACGGCTTTTTCCAGCCAGCGCTCGGTATCCTGAATAATTTGATCGTTGGATAGATTCATCATATTTACAAAGGTGGATATTTAACGGCATTTAAAACCATTTTTGCCCGAATGGCGCGTTCTAAATCTACATTCAGCACATCGGCCAGCCTGATCATATAAAGCAATACATCGGCCATTTCCTGCTCTACCGCTTCACGCTTAGCTGCATCTAATTGCTGAGATTCCTCTGGTGTTGCCCATTGAAAGTGTTCTACTAACTCGGCCATTTCTACCGACATCGCCATGCATAAATTTTTAGGCGTGTGATAACGCTCCCAATCGCGCGCTTGTGCAAACTGGCGGACATCGAGCATAAGCTGGTTTAAATCCATAAATGGCGGCTCTTATTGAGATGTGATCATCAATGGCGCGTGGGTATAAAACTGCCTCACCCAGCCTTATTTAAATGCTTTTAAAATAGTGAAATGTGTTTCAATTGACTGGCTGTTATCTGCCAGCCAAACCTGACCATCCTGAATCGTGCATTGCAATTGCATATTGCGATTAGCCAAGGTGGCTAATGTTTGGGTCATTTCTACCGGCACATTAATCACTTGCAGATTATCCAAACGCTCTAATTTGCTGGCGATGCCTTTCCACCAAACATCCGCACTATTGCCGCTATAAGTAAACACCGCTACTTTTTGCGCTTTACCACAGGCTTGGCGAATTCGCTTTTCATCCGGCTGGCCTAATTCAATCCACAATTCAATTGCACCAGTAAAATCTTTTTGCCAGATATCCGGCTCATCGGTATCGCTTAAGCCTTTAGTAAACGCAAGCGTTTCGCTGGCATGCAAAGCAAAGGCTAAAAGACGCACCATCATGCGTTCATCATTTTCAGAAGGATGACGGGCAATCACTAAAGAATGGGTAGCGTAGTAATGACGATCCATATCTGCAATTTGCAGATCAGATTTAAAAATAGTTGCCTTCAGGGCCATAGCGGATCACGAGAAAAATAAAATAAGCCCGCATCTTACCCTAAATGTGAAAGCTCAATCCGCCCTGCACTGCCTGGGGTTTTTAGCATGCTCAGCCAAATGCAGCATCTTGTGATGCACATCGGTCAGACTTTCCAGACAGGCACTGCGAAGCAGCTCCAGCTCGCCATGGCGGGTCACACGGAAAAGGCCGTATTCCATTGCTTCGGGTTCACTGACCGGCCAGATAGGGTGGATAACAAAAGTGCTCATGATAAACATCCTGATGATCAAGCGTTATCAAAAGACTATGCAAGCATCGTGCCAAAGTTCCGAAAGCTTGCAAGCCGCATAGCCAGATCATCGGCAGCATATAAGAAGACTTTAATACCCCTGCCAGGCGGCATTCTTTGCCGCATGGCAAGCCAGCATGGGCCTGACGTTTGATTAAAGGCTGATCGCAATTGCCAGTCAAACATCAGCAACGCCTGTTATTCCACGCCTAATTCAGCGCAAATTCTGGCCACTTTTTCTTTTAATTCAAAGAGTTCGATTTCTAAAAGATCCACTTTAGCCTGCAAGGCTGAATCGGCACTGCCTTTGGCACTTGGCGCAGCCTCAATGATCACCGGCTCGCCGGATAATAAATGCGCCCAGCGGCACTCTCTTGCCCCTGGCTGGCGAGGCAGTTTTACGACTAAAGCCCCGCTGCTACGGGATGCAAGCTCTTCTAAAAAAGCTTCTACCGCTGAAATATCCGAAAACTTATGCAAACGCTCACACGCCAGACGCAGCTCGCCTGCTGTTTGCGGGCCACGCAACATCAGCACCGTTAAAATGGCTACCGATTGCGAGGGCACTTGAAACACGGCGGCAAAGCACTGCGAATAACGCGCAATACGCCCGCCCAAGTGCGAAGACTCAACCAGTTTCAGCTCTTTTAAGTGCACCAACGCCTCATCCGCTTCGGTGTCATTAATTGACATGACAGGATCACGGCTGGATTTCTGATTACAACCTGAAACAAGGGAATTTAAAGATAAAGGATAGGTATCAGGAACAGTAATTTGCTTTTCGATTAACACACCCAGAATACGGGTTTCAAGCAGGGAAAGGAGGAAAGTCATAGATCACCGGCAGATCAGGCAGATGGGTTTATTATGCGCTTAAATGATGCGAAGCTTACTAAATTCAATTGCAAAAATGTATGGAATGAAGCCCGGGAGCTTCACCCCATACATGCTAACCGAAATCAAAAAGACCTTTTTAGTGCCTTCGGCACATTGATTTTGCTGCGGGATTCCCGCTGGACCTTCCTTTCTTGCGCGGCCAAGAAACGAAGCCAAGCCACAGCCTCAAAACACGAAATCTCCTCGCTGCGGACAGTGGCGTTGTGTCAACTCGCTTCGTTCAAACACGAATTGACGACGCCCCCCTTGTTCGGAGCGAAGCGTGTTTTCAGGGGGGTAAAAGCCCTGTGCCATGAGTGTGGTCATTACGTTTTTTCATTGTTTGCTGAAGCAAACTACTTAATACACACAACTCCCCCTTAACTAATACTCATCAAACTGGCATTACCGCCTGCGGCTGCGGTATTTACACTGATAGAGCGCTCAGCCAGAAGACGGGCCAGATCGAAGTCTTCGCCAGCAGCAAGGGCTTCGCTGGATAAGCCTTGTACTTGCAGGATAGGCCCGGCGATTTCTGCAACCTGGCGGTTGACCTCAGCAAGCGCATCACTGTCGCCTTCAAACAAGACGGCTCCAACCACGCCCACTTCGGCAATCGAAGCCTTCATGAAGACGCCGCCAGACAACGCTTTGGGCAGGCCTTCAACCATCGTTTTTACCGCAGGATGCGCAATAAACACGGCAGGATTACCACTTGCTAAAGCCGCAGCAAATTGCGCTTTTGCGCCAAGCTCAGTTGCGGCAATACACAGCACCGGGCCACGCGGATGCAGCAGGTAACGGTTGCGCTCGCCGGTAGGACCTGGCAAATCGATATTTGCACCTAAGCCAGATCCGGCCAGATAGCGGCTGCAACGTGCAGCTGCATCGTCTTCCTGACGAGATTGCAAATAATCGTGATAAGCCAGCAGCGGAGCAAGCGCCGCCTGATCCCCTGGCAGGGTTTGCGCCGGGCGGCGGGAAAGAAGGCGTGGCAGATACAGCGGGCCACCGGCCTTAGGGCCTGTCCCGGATAAACCTTCACCACCAAAAGGTTGCACCCCAACCACGGCACCGATCACATTGCGGTTTACATAGATATTCCCCGCCTGCACTTTTTCCACCACATGGGCGATGGTTTCGTCGATACGGGTATGCACACCAAAAGTCAGGCCAAAGCCGGTGCCATTGATATCATCAATCAGCTGATCCAGCGCTTCACGGCGATAGCGAATCACATGCAGTACCGGGCCGAAGACTTCTTGCTTCAGCTCAGACAGGCTATTGATTTCGATCAGCGTTGGCGCAATAAAGGTGCCCTGCTGGCAGACCGCAGGCAGCGGCAGCTCTGACACCTCAGCACCACGGCTCTTGAATGCGGCGATATGGCTGGCGATATTTTGCTGCGCTTCAAGATCAATCACCGGGCCTACATCCACGGACAGAGAATCCGGCTTGCCAATATTCAGCTCCTGCATAGCGCCTTTCAGCATATGCAAGATGTGATCCGCAGCTTCTTCCTGCAAGCACAGCACGCGCAGCGCCGAGCAGCGCTGGCCGGCCGAATCAAAGGCCGACATCAGTACATCACCCACCACCTGCTCTGCCAGTGCCGATGAATCGACAATCATGCAGTTCTGCCCGCCTGTTTCGGCAATCAGCGGAATAGTACGGCCATCTTTATCAAGACGTTTAGCCAGATTGCTGGCGATTAAACGCGCCACCTGGGTAGAGCCGGTAAACATCACACCACTGCAGCGCGCATCGTTAATTAAGGCGCTGCCTACGGTTTCACCACGGCCAGGCAAGAGTTGCACCGCACCGGCAGGCACACCGGCCGCGCGCAGGATACGTACTGCTTCGGCGGCGATCAGCGGGGTTTGCTCGGCAGGCTTAGCCAGCACCGGGTTACCCGCAGCCAAAGCTGCGGCTACCTGGCCAATAAAGATGGCCAGCGGGAAATTCCACGGGCTGATACAAACCACAGGGCCAAGCGGACGATGGCTGTCGTTGGCAAAATCCTGCTCAATCTGCACGGCGTAATAGCGTAAGAAATCCACCGCTTCGCGCACTTCAGCAATCGCATTGGGCAGCGATTTACCTGCTTCACGCACAATCAGGCCCAGGAGCGGCTGCATGCCGGATTCAAGCAATTGCGCGGCGCGGTTCAGGCAGGCTGCACGCTCTGCAACCGCTGTTGCCTGCCAGATCGGGCCGATATTTGCGGCATGCATAAAGGCCTCTGCCACCTCAGCCACATCGGCTTCGATCACATGGCCAACCACATCCTGATGATCGGCCGGGTTTTTAACTGCCTGCTTACGGGAAGCATCCAGCTCGCCTGTCATGCCCAGCATCGGGGCAGCCAGCCATTCGGTATTGGCACCAGCCAGCAGAGCCGCAGAGAGTGAAGCCAGGCGATGCTCATTGGATAAATCCAAACCGCTGGAATTTAAGCGATTTGCACCGAATAAGAGTCGTGGCAAAGGGATTTTATCGTGCGGAGCAAAGTGCGGCACCACCGCAAGAGCCTGAGCAATCGGATCAACAATCAATTCTTCGATGGCCACATTTTCGTCGGCAATACGATTTACAAACGAGCTGTTAGCACCGTTCTCCAAGAGGCGGCGCACCAGATAGGCCAGCAGCGTTTCATGGCTACCCACAGGCGCATACACGCGGCAAGGACGGCCCAGTTTTTCACGCGCAGTGACTTCCTCGTATAAAGGCTCGCCCATGCCGTGCAGGCACTGGAATTCATACTGGCCAGGATAATAATTTTGCCCGGCAAGGTGATAAATCGCAGAAAGCGTTTGCGCATTATGCGTGGCAAACTGCGGGTAGACCGCATCGGGCGTAGCCAGCAGTTTTTTAGCGCAGGCAAGGTAAGCCACATCGGTATAAACCTTACGGGTGTATACCGGATAATCTTCCAGGCCATCCAATTGCGCACGCTTGATTTCGCTATCCCAGTACGCGCCTTTTACCAGACGGATCATCAGGCGATGGCCACTGCGGCGGGCCAGATCAATCACATAATCAATCACATGCGGCGCACGTTTTTGGTAAGCCTGGATCACAAAACCAATCCCGTTCCAGCCTGTCAGCTTTTCGTCAAAGCACATGGCTTCCAGTAAATCGAGCGAGATTTCTAAGCGATCTGCTTCTTCGGCATCAATATTTAAACCAATATCATAGCTGCGGGCGAGGCGGGCAAGCGCAATCACACTAGGCAATAATTCTGCGGTAACACGGTCTTGCTGCGCGCGTGAATAACGCGGGTGCAGGGCAGAAAGCTTGATCGAAATCCCCGGGCCTTCGTAAATACCGCGCCCGGCTGATGCCTTACCAATGGCATGAATCGCCTGCTCGTAAGCGGCGTAATAACGCTTAGCGTCTTCGGCTGTGGTAGCCGCTTCACCCAGCATATCGTAAGAATATCTGAAGCCGCGTGCTTCAAATTTGCGGCTGTTGGCCAGCGCTTCGGCGATGGTTTCGCCGGTTACAAACTGCTCGCCCATCAGGCGCATTGCCATATCCACGCCCTTGCGGATCAATGGCTCACCACCCTTACCAATCATGCGGGTCAGCGCGGCAGACAAGCCTGCCTCGCTATTGGTGGCAACCAGCTTGCCTGTCAGCATCAGCCCCCAGCTGGCGGCATTCACAAACAGCGATGGCGATTGCCCCAGATGAGCATGCCAATCGCCCTTGCTGACTTTATCGCGGATCAATACATCACGCGTGGCGCGATCAGGAATACGCAGCAAGGCTTCGGCTAGGCACATCAGCGCCACGCCTTCCTGGCTGGATAAAGAGAACTCGTGAATCAGGCCTTCAACGCCGCCGCCGGTACGCTTGGCGCGTAATGCCGCCACCAATTTATGCGCCAGCGCCTGAGTTTGCCCGGCCATTTGCTCTGTTGGCATTTTGGCTTGCTCAACCAGCACCGGCAGGCATTCAGCTTCCGGGCGGCGATATGCCGAGGTAATGGCAGAGCGCAAAACACTTTGCACCGCAATGCTCTGGGCCAGCTCCAGAAAAGGAAGATTGCTTTCAACACCTTCGGCATCATCCAGCACGGGCAGCGCTTCGCCATCCTGCGCCAGCTCCAGCGGACGGGCCCCCTGCTCTACCTGTTGCAAATAAGCAAAAATCGATTGCTTAATCAGCCAATGAGGCGTCCTGTCTAATTGCTGGGCCGCAGTTTTAATCCGCGCCCGCAAATCATCGTCTACCTTTATACCTAGAGTTGTGCTGGCCATTTTTCGCATTCTGTTTGATCAAGATGGCATATTATAAGTTGAGTTGCACCTTAAAATGTCAGGACTATCCCTAGGGTTGCACCCAATCGGTTGCACCATTTAAAAATAAGGAGCACCTTTCACACTGTGCCATAGATTCTTCAATCTGATTGAGTCATTTGTAATACCATCCGCCAAATTAAAAGAAGCAAAATAAACAAGCTGGATAGAGGAAAATGCAAATGTTTTACACACTCAAAAACAAAATTCAGGCCGTCATGATTATCTTAACGACAATCACTGTCGCGCTCTTTACCTACTTCAGCTATCAACAAGCACGCAGCCATGCACTACAAGCCATCGATGGCCAGCTTACCGCCGCAGCCACTGGCTACCGCTATGTATTAGGCGAGGGTTTTCATTCAGAGCTAAAACCTCGCGAGCAAGCCGATCTGCACCAGATGCGCCAGCTTTCAGAGCGGCTTACCCGCTACAGCAAAGAGCTGGGCCTGCCGTTTATTTATGGCTATATCCAGCGGGATAACAAAACCTATTACGTGCTCTCGTCCTTATCACCGGAAGAAGAAAACAAACCCGATGCCGAGGTTTACCTCACCCCATCAGATTCAACCAGCAAGCAATTACAAGCCGCCATCAGCAGCAAACAGCGAACGTTTGATGAATACGACAGCAAATTTGGCAGCTTTCGCACCATTTTTCTGCCCTTCACCAATAGCAAAGGTGAAACCATTGTTGCCGCGGCCGATGCCAATTTATCTTCAGTGAAAGAAACCCTGAACAGCATTTTGCTTAAATCGGTTATTTTAGGCGTGGTTGCCATTTTGCTCTCCACACTGGCATCGCTGTGGCTGGCCAATTTAGTCACCCGGCCGCTTAATCGCTTAAAAATTGCGATGCAAAACTTAAGCAGCGGCAACGCCGATCTGACCGTACGCTTAGACAGCAGCAGCCGCGATGAAACGGCCCAAATTGCCAGCGCATTTAATCAATTTTTGAGCGATTTACATAAAATCATTGCTCAGGTTCGCACTCAGGCCGGCAAGCTCACTGGTGGCGTGGCCGATATCGAACAAATGGCGCAAAAACTATCGCAAGAATCGCATAAACAAGCCGATATGGCCTCAGCATCTGCCGCCAATATTGAAGAAGTCACCGTTAGTATTGCTCATATTGCTGACAGCACCCAGCAGGTTGAAGACACCGTGCGTGAAGCCGATTCAGGCGCCAGCGCCAGTGCCGAAGCGGTGAACACCATGCGGGACGACACCAATAAAATGGCCGAAACAGTTGGTGAACTCAGCAGCACCATGCACGAGCTGTCGCAGCAATCGCAGCAAATCAGCCTGATCACTGTCACCATTAAAGACATCGCCGGCCAAACCAATTTACTGGCACTGAACGCCGCCATTGAAGCCGCTCGTGCGGGCGAAACGGGCCGAGGCTTTGCGGTAGTGGCCGATGAAGTGCGAAAGCTCGCAGAGCGCACCGCCCGCGCCACCGAAGAAATCGAGCACATGCTGGGATCGATCAGTGAGAAAACCGAACACGCCGTAGGCAAAATGCAAGCCACCAAAGAGATGGTAAGCGGCAATCAGGAACTCGCCCAGGTCATCGCCGAACGCATCGGCAATATGCAAACAGAAATGCAATCGGTATCGGGCAAAATCTTCGAAATATCCACCGCCACCCGCGAGCAATCGATGGCCACAGAACAAATCGCCCAAGTAGCCGAAAAGATCAACCATCAGGTTACAGAAACCGACATCGCACTGAAAAACACCCGTGTCACCCTGACAGATTTGTCTGAATTGGCAGCAAATTTACAAGGGATAGTGGAGCGATTTAAGCTGTAAGCACTTGCCTGATATGTGGTCCCGGCAAAACGTCGCCATTCCCACATTCCTTTATCGGGGGCCCGGCTGAACACCCGGCCCCCCGATAAAAACGCTCTGGCCTGACAGATTTTTTTGCTGGTTGCCGATAGAAAATCGCTTAACTCATCTGGAGTAAACGCTCCTGCACCCTCTCCACTTTACAGGCATAACAACCATAGCCCGCATAATGTAAGTGCAGATAAGCAATGCTTTGCACTTGCAATAGCTGTTGTAAACGCAAAGCCAGCTGAGCGCCTTCCACCACCTCTGCCGTTTTAATCATTCCTTCAGCATCGTAAGCACGCACCGACATCTGCCTTGACTCCATTTCCTCAGGCAATTGGTTCATTGCCAGAGCAGCAGCTTCGCTCTTTTCGCGTACAAAAATGGGCCCGCTTGCCTGATAAGGTGAGTCCACTTGGTGATGCTTAAAGGGCAGTAATATTAAGCCCTCCCCCACAGCAGCATCGCGCAGGCTTACCCGGCAAGGGTAACCCAGGGGTTTATCGGCGATGACGCGCCTTGCGCCATGGCTGGCGAGCTGAGCATCATCCATTGTAAAAAACGGCTGAAACAGCTCTCTTGCCAGTGCCTGAACCTGGAAATTTATCATTTCTGCTCCTCATAAAATCAAGCACAAAGCATACAAAGCCCAAACAGAGCGAGCGACCCGTTTCTTGCTCTTCTACTAAAAATACAGCAGCTTAAAGTAAGCGTGCTTTGTACACACTTACGTCTTTTTTCTAAACCTTCTAAAAACTGTAATACCCCGCTGGTATTCTGGCTGCCATATGACATTGGGGAGTTATCCATGAGTATTTCAAGTGAGCTGCTTGATCGCATTTATGTCAAAACGCCCCGGGGTCAAAAAGAGATTGCTGAGCGCAGCTCGGGCCTTCCGGCCAGACAGCGCCGTTTGCTGATCTTAATTGACGGCACAAAATCCAGCAGCGAGCTGGCCGTGCTGTTGGCTGAATTTGAGCTTTCAGCAAGGCTGGAAGAATTGCTCGGCCTTGGTTTTATTCAACTAAAAGACCCTGCCCCGCCTGAAAAATTAAATATCAAACCAGCAGAAGTGCCTGTGGCAAAAGCCACCGCACCTGTTGCCACTCTGGCGCCCGCCCCGGGCAATACGCTCAGCATCGACCCTCTTTTGCTTGAGCAGGCCAAAAAGCTGATGGTAGAAAGCGCCGGGCATTGCCTCGGTATTATGGCCAGATCCTTAATTGAAGAAATACAGCAATGCAATGAAAGTAACTGCAAAGTAGTTATTGCCCGCTGGAATATGGCCCTGCGCCAGTCCAGCAAAGCACGCACCCATGCTGATCAGTATGTGGATGCGGTAAAGACTTTAATTGGGATAGATTAAGCCAAGCACGAAGCGTGAAACACAGAGTATTGCAGAGAACTATTGGGCTAATGAAGCTTTAGCCCAAACTACCTTGAGGGTCTTTCTTCAGCCAATACGCCCGCATAAGTTCATGCGACCAGACAGGCTGGAGCACTTCTTTGCGGGGCAAAAACTCAATCATAACGGGCTTGATATCGAGCACCGGCGTGCCATTAATTGCGTCAAGCTCAGTAACAATCAGCCTTGTCCCTTCCACACGCACAAGAGGGCAAATCGTGCTGCCAATGCGATTGGGGCGATTTTTACCTCGCTGGGCAAAGATGCCCACGGCAGGCCATTCCTTATTATTTCTTGGGTGACGGGCGCCAAAAACGATTTTAGACGGCTCCACTTCGTGAAAAAGAAATAACACCTCAATATGTGAGAAGTCTGCCAGGCCCTGTAACGCTTCGGCAGTAAAGGGCTCAAGCAGCGAGATGCAAGACTCTTCCCCTCCCCAAAAATCGTCTTCAGCATGGGGGCGCACTGCTTCAACGATACCGACTGCTTCTACTAGCTGTTTCATGCCGCTCTGCCTTCTGTAAGGTGTAAGCGGCAAGCACCAGAGCCAAAAGAATGCGTTGATTTGCAATCTGTTGTTGTCGCTGATGAATGTGAACCCTGCCGCTCATATTTAGCAAAATCTTTTCCGCTTACGAATTTTCAAGCCTATCCCGCCGCCAAGGCTCAACTTGGTGCAGATAACGGGTAAAGGTATCTTTAGGGCGCTCAAGTCCCTGAGCCGCCAAAACCCGGGCGGCCATGCCCCGATGGTTGCTGCCATGGGTTAACAGGTGCAGCAGAATTTCCTCAACAGAAAGCTGCCCCTGATCCCCATCTGTAAATTGAAAGCAAATCTGTCTGCCCAGCTCATTCTGGCTAACCGCTTCTGTAAACCCCACCAGCCAGGCATCATTTTGCTGCATCCGCTCTTTTAGCTCAGAAAGTGAAGGCGTTTCAGGGGTATTGTTATTGGTATACAGCTCTGGGCTGCCCGATATGCGGCTAATAAAAAGACTGTCCACCACGGTAGTGTGATTCAGGATACGGGCAAAGAAAATGGAATCATCATCCGATAGCAAATGAAGCTGCTGCTCACCGCAGGAAAGAAGCTCAGCATTTGCCCATGCCTTGTACTTGAACGCTTTTAGTAAAGTATTATTTGCTTGCATGCTTACCCTAATGTGATGACAACGGTGGCAGCCTTCAGCCAGTGCAAAACAAATCCATGCACAATGACTTTCTGTGAGCTGAATGATTTCATGCTGTGAAACAACTGTCAGCATACCAAAAGAATAATGACAAAAAAATAGCGATCAGCCTTTCTGAATGTAATCAATTTACCCCTGGTAAAGCTAAAGAAATCGCAGGACTCTGCGCTTCACTAAGGCATCTGTCGCCGCTTCGCTTTATACTGGCAATCCAAACATAAAAATTGCTGGAGACTTGGATGCTTGCTCGATTTCGCCCTCTGATTATTGCCGTCACCGTCGCCTCAACCCTGCTTGCTCCCCTCTCCCATGCTGCCGTCAGTAAAGCGGCTTCAGCCAGCAATAAAGTAGAAAACAGCAACAGCCTGCTGTGGAAAATCGAGAAAAAAGGAACACCCGCTTCATGGCTTTACGGCACCGCCCATGTGGGCGATCCGCGCGTGACTCAGCTGAGCCCTAAAACCGAAGCGGCTTTTGAGACTTCCAAAAAAGTGGTGACAGAAATTCGCCTCGATTTTGGCATGATGATGGAAATGGGTAAGCGCATGCTGACGCCAGAGCCATCGCTTGCGCAAATTATCGATAAAGAACATTACCAGAAGCTTTTACCCGCGCTTGAAGCGCGCGGCTATCCGGAAGTCGCTACCGCCAAGCTAAGGCCATGGGGCGCTGCCATGCTGCTGATGACGCCGGTACGCCAGCCGGGGCAGATGCCGCTTGATCTTTTATTCGCCAAAATGGCAATTGAAGGACAAAAGGATTATTCAGGCTTGGAAACGCTGGATGAGCAGCTGAGCCTTTTTGAAACGATTCCGGAAAACAGACAAATCGAGCTGCTTTACGCCGTGCTGGATCAGCAGGCCGAGCTTGAAAAAAGCTATCAGAAGATTCTGGATTTATATCTAAAGCAAGATATCAATGGCCTTGCTGAGTATGCCGCACAAGACGATTTTAAAATGGTAGATCAGGCGTGGCTCAGCCAATGGCGGAATCAATTACTCGAAGCCCGCAACCCGCGCATGGCCGAGCGTCTTGGTGACAAGCTAAAAGAAGGCAATGCCTTTATTGCCGTAGGTGCCCTGCATCTGCCAGGCAAAACCGGCCTGATTCAAAGCCTGCGTGATCAAGGCTACCGGGTAAGCCCGGTGAAGTAAGCTGTACACCAGCCTGCCGCACGATAAGTATCTGCACATTTCATGGCGCTGAAGGGGTGCCATGACTTGTGCCAATGCTTACACTCCCGCAGATCAGACACTCAGCACAGTGCACCGCAAACGCCTTACGAGACCAGCCCGATGAAATATCACCTTTTACCCAAAACCGATTTAAATATCTCTGCCCTCTGCCTTGGCACCATGACCTTTGGCGAGCAAAACAGCGAAGCCGATGCGCATGAGCAGCTGGATTATGCCATTGAGGCAGGGATCAACTTTATTGATACGGCCGAAATGTACCCCGTACCAGGTAAGCCCGAGACTCAGGGCTTAACTGAAAGCTATGTAGGCAGCTGGCTGGCTAAGCAAAGCCGCGACAAGATTATTCTGGCCAGCAAGATTTCCGGCCCTAATCGCGGTATGGAGTGGATACGCGGCGGGCCACAATTAAACCGGGAGCAGATTCATGCAGCCTGCGATGCCAGCTTAAAACGCCTGCAAACTGATTACATCGATCTTTACCAATTGCACTGGCCTGCCCGCCATGTGCCGATGTTTGGCCAAAGCTATTACGACCCAAAGCAAGAGCCTGCCCATACGCCGGATTTTGCCGAGCAGCTTTCGGCACTTAATGAGCTGGTACAGGCCGGTAAAGTGCGCCATATCGGGCTGTCGAATGAAACCCCGTGGGGCGTGATGGAGGCCTGCCACGTAGCACAAACACAGTCTTTGCCGCGTATTGCCACCATTCAGAATGTATTTAATTTAATTAACCGCAATTTCGAAAATGGCCTGGTTGAAACCTGCCATCGTCAGGATGTGGGCCTTCTGGCCTATAGCCCGCTGGCGTTTGGTTTGCTTTCAGGTAAGTATTTTGACACCCCGCAGGCAGCTGGCCGGATGACGCGCTTTAGCAATTTTGGTGCACGTTATTTAAAACCAGCAGTACCTGGCGCAATTGAAGCCTATGTAAAGCTCGCCCGCGAGCATGGCTTATCGCCTGCACAAATGGCGCTGGCATGGGTCAGCAGCCGCTGGTATGTGGCCAGCAATATTATTGGCGCCACCACCATGGCCCAGCTGAAAGAAAACATCGGCAGCCTCGATGTAGTGATTACGCCAGAATTAGATGCAGCAATTGAAGCGATTCATAAAAAAAGCCCTAATCCTGCAAATTAAACACATTAATTCTTTAGTTTACTGTCAGAAAAATTGGGCCTATTGCCAGCCATATCCGCAACAGGCCCAATTTACTTAGCAAAATTTTAATCTCTGCTGTATCAAAACGCTAATGATTTCCAACCCTCGCGTCTATTTCAGAAACTACCCAGCCTTAAATAAGATCTTTTAAATCATCATTCTGAAAAAACAGACCATTCATCCAGATATAACCGCCCCCGGCACATTTGAATTAACAGCAATTGATTTTAATCAAAACCACTCTATAAAGATGACAAGCATCTGCTTTCAATCTGTCTCTCAAGAGGGTCATCTTATGTTTGGTTTTACTCAAAAAACAGAAACAAAAAACACAGCAGATGTGCAACTCGATACGATGAAAGCAATTCTTGATCATGTGGATAATATGATCTTGCTCTGCGATACCAGCCATGAAAACAATGTGTTTTATGTTAATCAAACTGCCAAAGCCGTTTTTGAAAAATATCGTCAGGAAATGACGCAAGTTTTACGGGGGGCAGATCCATCCACGGCACATGGTGGCTCTATTCACCGCTTTCACCATAATCCGGAACGGGTCAGGCGTATTTTGCAAGACTTGGGCAGCGGAGCAAAAAATGCAACCCACGTAGCTGATATTCCTTTAGGCAGCATTACTTTGCGTACCAAGGCCTACCCCATCTGGGATGCGGCCGACCCAAGCAAAGTGAAATGCTACCTAGCCTGCTGGGAAGATATCACCAGCAAAGTAAAACACGAAGAGCTGCAAAAAAACGTTGCCAGTAAGGCTGATGAGCTGCATGAGCAGGTTTCTTATATTGCCGCCACAATGGAAGAAGTCAGCACCAGTATTGATGAAGTGGCCCATACCACGGCCGAAGCCAGTACCCGTGGCAATAGCGCATTTGAAAGCGCGAATGAAGGGCAAGTCGTAGTGGAAGGAGCCGTACGCGGCATGCGCGATGTGGCCACCTTAGTTCGCACCACCGCCGGTGTGATTGGTCAGCTCAATACCCAATCCGATAAAATTGGTGTGATTGTAGGCGTGATTAAAGATATCGCCGATCAGACCAATTTACTTGCGCTGAACGCCGCCATTGAGGCCGCAAGAGCAGGCGATACAGGCCGGGGCTTTGCGGTAGTTGCCGATGAAGTGCGAAAATTATCCGAGCGCACAGCCAAAGCCACCGCCGAAATTGGTGAGCTGATTCGCTCTATTCAAATTGAAATCGAGCGTGCAGTAGGCACCATGAATTCGGGAGAAAAAGATGTGACAACGGGCGAAGAAAAAGCCATAAGCGCAGAAAAAGCCTTAGTCCGGATCGTGCAGGATGTAGGTGCGATGCGTAATCTGATCGGTGAAATTTCCAGTGCCTCCGAGCAGCAAGCCAGCTCGGTGAGGGATATTGCCCAGCGGCTGGAAGTCATTACTTCACAACAGCCATAAGCTTCAAAAAAAAATCCCCCGCAGGCGTTCAAGCCTGCGGGGGATTTTTCTAGACTAAATAACAAAACTTTTTAGTTATTACAGATCTTTAGCATTTTTAGCCAGGTAGTCAGCAACGCCGGCAGCATCTGCCTTCATCCCTGCTTTACCTTTGTTCCAGCCAGCCGGGCAAACTTCACCGTGCTCTTCTGTGAATTGTAGTGCATCAACCACGCGCAGCATTTCGCTGATATCACGGCCCAGTGGCAGATTGTTTACTACCTGGTGTTGAACAACGCCTGATTTATCGATCAGGAAAGAGCCGCGCAGTGCCACGCCTGCATCCGCTAATTCAACATCAAATGCTTGGCAAATTTCGTGCTTGATATCGGCAACCAAGGTGTAACCAACCTGGCCAATACCGCCTTTTTCTACCGGAGTGTTACGCCATGCAGCGTGAGTAAACTGGCTGTCGATCGACACGCCGATTACTTCTACATTACGTGCTTTGAATTCTTCCAGACGGTGATCAAAAGCGATCAGCTCGGATGGGCAAACGAAAGTGAAATCGAGTGGATAGAAGAACACCACGGCGTATTTACCAGCGGTTGCTGCCTTAAAGTTGTAGCTTTCTGTGATCTCGCCATTACCGAGAACGGCTGCTGCGGTGAAATCTGGTGCGCTTTTACCAACGAGTACGGCCATGCTGATGCTCCTAATTGTTTTAAAAAATTAAACCCGCTGTATTCTGGGGTAATTAGTCGGACTCTGTCCAATCAACAAAGTTCATCTTCATCATAGCTTTTCTCAATGAAGCATTTATGAATACGCCAGAACCGGCATGCTTCTTTTGAGCAAAAAAACATGATGATGAAAGCGTATAATCCACTTAAACCTTAAAGCGATCCACTGCTTTTTGTAAATCAGAAGAAAGATCGCTTAAGTTTCTGGCTGCATCACGCACCTGCTGCAATGCCTGGTTATTATCGTGCACCATAGTGTTGATTTTATCCACATTGTGCGAGATATCCTCGGTGGCCTTGGATTGCAGCGCCGTTGTTTTGGCAATGTGATGAACGCTTTCCGACATTTTATTTGTGCCCGCAGTGATTTCAGCAATCTGATCTGCCGCCTCCCTGGATAACTCAACACCTTCTTCCACCTGCTGCAAAGCCAGCTCCATGCCCTGCGCCGCCTGCATCGTTTCATCCTGAATCAGCGTAATCATTTTGCCGATATCCAGCGTGGCATTGCTGGTGTTCTCTGCCAGCTTTCTGACTTCATCGGCCACCACGGCAAAGCCACGGCCCTGCTCTCCTGCTCTGGCAGCTTCAATGGCTGCATTTAAAGCCAGTAAATTGGTTTGATCTGCTATGCCACGAATCACTCCAACCACATTTGAAATCTCTGTTGAGCGCGCTCTTAAACCATTCATCAACACGGATTGCGCCTTCACTACGGCCTCAATTTTAGCGATTTCACCCGAGGTGGCCCGCACACCAAATTCGGCCTGGCGCGCATTGGTTTCAGCAACGTGGCTCATGGTTTCTGTGGCAAGGGCATTTTCGGCAATTAAATTAATCCCTACTGAAACTTCTTCAATCGCGCCTGCCGTTTGCTCTGCCGCCTGAGCCTGCATTGTTGAGCCCTGTGCTACCGTATCCGCGTGGCCGGCCAGCTGGGCAATTTGTGCGTTCAGCTCTTTAACTTGCAGCTTCACCATGCTGATCATGTCGGCCAAAGACGCTACAAACAGATTAAAGGCCTGCGAAGTACGGCCTATTTCATCGCCGCTGCTGACCTCCAGGCGATGGCTTAAATCAGCATCCCCTGCCGACAATTGCATCATGGCCTGATTTAACCGCAAAATAGGCTGAGTTAAATAGCTGAGCGTGGCAGACAGAATAAGCGACAATAAAATTAAACCCAGCCCGCCAATTAAAAATGACATTCGCAATAAGCGATCAGAGCGCGCATAAAACTCGGAAATGGGCACATTAATTACGAGGCTCCAGACTGTGCCGCTTTTTCCCATTTTAATTGGCATAAAAAAGCGAATAAACCCGCCATTTTCAATATGCAAAGATTTACCCGTCTGAACTTCTGCCAATACATTGGCAGGTATTTCACTGCTATTAACAGGCTTGGCTAATAGCGCAGAATCCGGGTGGCTGCCATAAAGGCCCCCCGCACTGATTAAGCTGATAAAACCGCTTTCAAACACTTTGACCTGACTCAGTGTTTTTTGTAAATCACCCATGGGAATATCGCTGCCCGCCACCCCTAAAAACTGGCCCTGATACTGCAAAGGCAAAGCAAATGACATCATTAAGACTTTGGTATCACTATCCACATAGGGCTCTATAACTGTTTGCCTGCCAGAAGCTTTAGGCGCGGTGTAATAGGCGCCGCCGTAATAAGCCTCTTCCCATTTGCGGATAGCCGCCTCATCCATTCCCTCGCTGTAGGCGTATTCCATCAGCTCTGTTTTTTCGCCCTTGCGTAAAGCCCATGGTGCATAAGCCCCGGAAGGATAAGCTGTTTTATCTTTAGTAAATTCGGCATCTTTGCCATCAAATTTACCATGCTCATAAATCAGCCACAGATCATACAGATCGGCATTGTCTTTTAATGCCTGCAGCAGCAGGCTGTTGGTTTGATTACGCTGCAACAGGCCATGCTGCTTGCTGCTTTCCAATCCGCTGACCAGTGTCTGCAAGGGCCCCAGTGGTTTTTCCAGCTCGGTTTGCGCAAATAAGGCATAGCGCTTTGCCATATTCTCTGCGCTGCTCAAGGACTCGGCACTCATTTCCTGCCGCGTATTCCAGGCCAGCACAAACAGCATCGATCCTAAAATAACAAGTAAAGAGCCCAGCACTGTCAGCATTATTTTGGCTCGAAAACCAAGCTTTTCCATGGGCGTCACCCTTTAAAAAGGAGAAGGATTGAGACGTAAGAGTAGCCGCATTTAATCCCGGATGTATGAGTATTTCCGCATCAAACTTATAAAAAACAGCGCATAAAATACAGAAAAACAACATCAGGAATACGCACGATTCCAAGCAGCTGCTTACTAAGAAAATGAACAAATACAGTGCAATGTAAGCAATATACAAACAATGCACCACCCCATAATGTCCCTAATACCTTTAATGCCAGAATGCAGTACTGCAATAGCCAATGAGTGTTAGCATCAGATTCCCCTAACTATGTACCTGCCCCGCCGAATACTAATCCTTCTTGCAAAACCCTTCTTATTGAAGCGTTGCGTCGGTTCGAAAAGCATCCTCCGCCGCACCTGCAAAAGGCCCCCATGCCCCATCTCGCCCCTCTTGGCTATCAAGTCAAAACTCAGGATATTGCCGTTGCCGGCGGTTTAAATTTAAATATCCGCTCTTTGCTCGATATTCAGCAGTATTTCGACCCCGAAGGCAAAGCCGAAGATGCAGGCATCTCTGCAGCCAGCTGGCCACTCTTTGGTCTGGTTTGGCCATCAGCCCAAAAACTGGCTGATTTAATGCAGGTTTATACCCTTGGGGAAAGACGGATTCTGGAAATTGGCTGTGGCCTGGCACTGGCAAGTATGGTGGTGCACCGCAGACATGGCGATATCACCGCCAGCGATTGCCACCCCTTAACCGAAACGTTTCTGAATGCCAATCTGCAGCTCAATACCCTGCCTGCGCTCAAATACAGCACCGGCAACTGGGACAGGGCCAATCCTGAATTAGGAAAGTTTGATCTCATCATTGGCAGCGATATTCTGTACGAGCGCAACCAGCCTGCAGCCCTTGCGCTCTTTATTGATTTGCATGCTGCTGCGTGTGCCGAGGTGCTGATAATTGATCCCAACCGAGGCAACCGCAGCGCCTTCAACCGCCAGATGGCCCGGCACGGCTTTCAGCTTTATGAAACGCTGATCAATACCCCTTTGCACGATGGCAGTGCCTATAAGGGAAGGCTATTGAGATATATACGCGGGGATTAAACAGCGGGCTGGCGATGCAATTTTAAAAACACCATCGCCGCCAGAAGCGCATCGTTCAGCGGATCATGCCGGGGCAAGTCGGGCAGGTTTAGCGTTTGCAGAATATGGCTCAGGCTCAGATCCACATCAGGGCGATGCGCCGTTACCATTTGATCATAAAATAAGCCGGACACCTCGATGCTGGCATTAGGTAAAGCCACACCCAGCATGGGTTTGAGCAGACGATTGAGCACCGCCAAATCAAATTCCAAATAATAACCCACCAAGGGCCGCGGCCCGATAAAGTGCAGCAAGGCCGCCAGAGCCTCCTCTATCGCCATGCCCTCTTGCACATCCTGATGGCGCAAACCATGCACGGCAATGCTGGCCGGATCAATCTGCCCAGCAGGTTTTACCAATAATTTAAGATGCTCTGAGACGATAATCCGCGAGCCTTTTATTCTGATTGCGGCGATGCTTAAAATCTCTGCCTGCCCTGGATCAAGGCAGCTCATTTCGCAATCAAGGCTCACGTATTCCCCTGCCGGGGCCTCATCCCACAAACAGGCAAACGCCGGATTTGCCAGCGCCTGGCTGCGCGATCTGCGCCAGCGTTGCCAATAATCCATCAGGCCACTCATAACATGCCCAGCTTGAAATGATGGCTGATCAGCTGGCGAAATTGCTTCACCACCGACAGCGTATCTTTTAATAACTCGCGCTCTAAGGTGGTTAAAGCAGCAGGATCGATCAGATGATCAACTGGCTTATCCATGGCCTGATTCAGCAGCCCCGCTTTCAGCTGCAGGCCCTGCAAAAACGCCAGAGATTCGGCTAAATCACGGCCAAAGCTCTCGTTTAAATGACCGGTATCGCTTAAACGCTGAATACGTTGATAGCTATTACACTCGTCTATCCCATATTGCAGCGCAAGGCTGCGCAGGCCATGCACCACAGGGAAAATGCCGCCCTTTTTAATATCCAGCGCATCCTTATCCGGCCCGGCTGTGGCAATCAGCCTGGAAAACAGATTAATCGGCGGAGAGAATTGCTCTATAGGTAAAGCAAAGCGCGATAAAAACGCCGCGTTATCCCCCAAATCCTGTTGCAAATACTGGCGCAAGCCCTCAAACAAAGCCAGCTGCCCGCAGACTGGCCGTGCATCCAGCCAGATCGCCATATGCATCACATTTTCACTGCTGGCGCTGCTGGTCCATGCATTAATCTGCCGCTTATAGCCCGCCACACTTTGCCGCCATTGGGGATTTGAAACCATCACCATGCCAGGGCAAGGCGGGTAGCCAAAGGTGATCAGCTGCTGATTAAATTCACTACACACGCGCTCCAGATCCGGATGCTGATAGCCATCTTCAATAATCAGCGCATTATCCTGATCGGTATTTAAGATTTGCTCGCCCCGCCCTTCCGAGCCTAAAACCAGCAGGCACACATGCGGCAGCATCTCTGGCGGGGCCAGCAGGGTAAACAAGCGGCTAAATAATCGCTGACGAATTTCCCCGACCAGCTCGGCCAGCAAGGTGATTTTCATGCCATTGCCGTGCAGTGTGCGTATTAATTGCTGCGTACTTTTCACCGCAGCCAAAAGCGCATCAGGGTGATTAGCACGGCCAATTTGCGCGGTAATGCCACGTGGATTATTGGCGTTATTATAAAACGCCGACATCAGCTCCACCTGCTCCAGCACGCCGCAAACCTCGTCGCCCTCCAGCACCACCAGCCTTTGCACCGAGTGACGCATCATCAAGAGCATGGCGTGGTGCAAATCATCTTCGGCTTTTACGCAAATCAGCGGGCGCTTAAGGTGACGGTAAATAGCTTCATGATTGGCATCCAGCCCATCCACCACCACATTGCGTAAATCGCTTTGAGTAAAAATTCCCACGCCCTCAGCTTCCCGCACCAGCACCGCCCGGCTGTGCGCGCGTTTCATCAGCCGCGCCGCATCCATCACCGTGGCGTTTTCTGCCAGCCAGCAAGGCGTATGCAAGACCGCATCAGCTACCCTGGGCTGCAGCTCTTGCACGGGCTGGCTGAGCGCGGCCAGTTTACGCGCCACATCGGCGTAAAAAAACGCCGCAAACTGGCTGTTGGCATCGCTGATTTTCATAGCCACATCACGCCGGATATGCCAAAGCAGCGTGTCTTCTTGCGCATGCAAAGTGCAGCAGGCATTGCCACTAAGCAGCGATTTGCTATCAAGCACATCAAAGCAGCCATAAAAGCCGGACTCGCCCGCCTCCCTGACTAGCCCTTTCATCACCACCAGCAAGGCATCCACCACCTCACCCTGCTGCTGGATCACCGATCCGGCCGCGTAATAAGCCACATCCAGCGCTGCAGCCACACGATCCCGCTCTGCGGTATTCAGGCTATTAAACGGCGCACGATTAAAATCAAAAGATGTCGTCATAAATCCCCCAATAACTGATTTTAGATTTAAGGGCGAGGGAAAGGCAGTCAGATCTGCTTGCTTATTGATTTGGATCTGATGTTATCCGGTAAAACCCAAATTTTAATGCACCGGGGATTCGGCGTTACGGGAAGGGAAATACTGAAGGACAAAGCTGATGATGGTGGGCTATTGCCATCCTTCAGACGAAAAAAAACCCTTGATCAACAAGGGCTGTTTTTTCTGGGGTGTTTGAAGCGTATTTAAACTCGCTTAGTTCCCATTATTACTACTCGACTCTGCCAAGTAAGAAACACTTGGCGGAGAGCAAGGGATTCGAACCCTCGATACAGGTTTTGCCCGTATGCTCCCTTAGCAGGGGAGTGCCTTCGACCACTCGGCCAACTCTCCATCAAGACTGCGAATCATACTCAGCTACTTACACCCAAGTCAATAAAAACTTTCAACCACACCCGATTATATTCACTTGGCATAATCAATACCCCAAGCGTTAAAGATAGGCCCGGGTAAGCCCCTCAAAGCACATCTGAAAAACTGCTGTTTCCCAGTGCTTTTATCAGGCAGCCAGCAAAGCTCACTCAGAATGCGATGACCCCAGCCCCAAACCCGCCAATGCCGCACTGCAGATTGCTGGCCAGCTGCCTCCCCACTCGCGCACATATGCCGGTATCACTGAATACTTTCCATCGGGCACAGGCGTAGTCTGAACTTGCTCTAAAGGTAAAACCCCTGCCCATGCGCCAATTTGCATATCTTTTTCATCATCAAGCGGCCCGCCACATCTCACCTTGGCAGCGGCTTCAGTTAATGAAACGCGCAGCACGATGGTTGCAGCGATTTCTTTTAAATTACCGGGCCGCACTTCATCTTTTCGGCCAATGGCAATCTTATCCATCAGTGCGTCTAATGCCGCCGATTTATCCGCCTCAGCGATCACCTGCTCAAACTGGCCATAAATCACTGCAGAGCGATAATTCATCGAATGATTAAATGCCGAACGGGCCAGCACCAGGCCATCAAGATGGGTAATTGCAACGGATGCTTCTACCCCTTTGGACAACAGCTTCATCAGCCGCCCGCCGTTGGAGCCATGAATATACAAATGCCCGCCGCTGCGCCAGCAGGCCGTTGGGATGCAGTGCGTGCTCGTGCCATCATAAAAAGCGATATGGCACAAATAGGCCGCATCAATAATCTGATACAGCGTGTCTTGATCGTATTTGGCTAGTTCTGGAGCACGGCGGATACGGGTGCGGCGGCTTGGATAGCTGGACATGATGTGCTCTGTGTGGGGTTGATATGCATACAGACTATCTCAAGCACTGGCCCCAGGATAAGATCCAATACCTACAAAAAATTTAGAGCCAGCAATGGATTACTCACTCCTGCTTAAACCTGATCAGACCACAGGCCGCTCGCGCCAGCATGGCCTGTATGAGGCACTCAGAGCGGCTATTCTGGCAGGAACGCTCTCCCCCGCCGCACGCTTACCCTCATCAAGGCAGCTGGCGCAAGAATTGAGCATGGCGCGTAATTCGGTGATTTATGCCTATGAGCAGTTAGCAGCAGAAGGCTTTTTGCTTGCAGACCGAAGCGGTAGCAAAGTCGCCCCTTTAAAGCTGGACAGCAGCCAAACCCCGCCTGCAAACTCATCAGTCAGCTTATTATCCCGGCGCTGCCAGCCATTTGCGGCACGCTTTTCCGATGAAACACTGCAAGCATTTACTCCCGGCGTGCCATCACTGGCGGATTTTCCCATCGCCCGCTGGCAACGCGCCCTGGCACGCAGCTGGCAAAAAAGCACGCCAAAAAAACTCGCCTATGGCCATGCGGCCGGAGAGGATGTTTTGCGAGAAGCGATTGCCGCTCACCTGCGGGCTGGCCGGGGCGTAGTCTGCGATGCAAGCCAGGTTTTCATTACCGATGGCACCCAAAACAGCCTCGATTTATGCGCCAGGCTCTTTGCCGATGCAAGCGATACGGCGTGGATAGAAAGCCCCGGCTATACCGGTGCAGCCAATGCTTTTACCACAGCCGAGCTTAATATTATTGGCATCGCACTTGATCAGGATGGCATTGCGCCACAAGAAAAAGACTGGCAGACCGCCCCGCCCAGGCTGATTTACCTGACGCCATCGCACCAATACCCACTTGGCAGCGTGCTTAGCCTTGAGCGGCGTTTAATGCTGCTGCAGCAGGCCCAAAAACACGGCAGCTTAATCATCGAAGACGATTACGACAGCGAATTTCGCCGCGATGGCCAGCCCCTGCCCGCAATGCAAGGGCTGATGCCCAATGCACCTGTTGTTTATCTGGGCACCTTCAGCAAAAGTATGTTTCCCGCCTTACGCACGGGCTTTATGGTGGTGCCTGCCCATTTAGCAGCGATGGTCGAAAATATGCTCAGCCAGTGCCAGCCTCGGGGCCGCCAGACAGAGCAATCAGCACTAGCCGAATTTATTAACAGCGGCGGCTTTAGCAGCCATTTACGCGCGATGCGCAAACTCTACGCAGCAAGGCGGGATGCCATGAGCGAGGCACTCAATAAGCACCTAGGTGGCTTAATTACGATTTATGGAGGTTCTTCAGGCATGCATTTATCCATCGCGCTGGATCATGCTTTTTCTGATCAGGCCATTAGCGAAGCCGCCTTAAAACAAGGCCTGGTGGCCCGCGCATTAAGCAGCTACACCACAGGCAATCAAAGCCCCGTCAACGGCTTTATTCTTGGCTATGCACAGGTGCCTTGTGAGCGTATGGATGAGAAGATCAAACAACTTGCGGATATTATTTGCAGTGCAAAATAGGTGAGTTAAGCCGTAATCTGCTTTTTAGTGCCTTCGGCACGTTGATTTAGATGTAGTTTTTCTCTGTGAAACTCTGTGTCCTCCGTGATTCAAGATTTGGGTTTGTGTTGTGTTACATCATTTTTTGAACAATATGCAATCTACAAATCAGCAGGCATCTGCGGCGCGCCACTTCCAATCACCATGTCATAGGCCATCCACAGCATCAGCAGGCCGTACATGATTCTTGGAAACCACTCGGCGACTTTGCTTTGGAAATCAGCAATGGAAGCACTTTCCATATTCACATGCCGCAGCAGCATTTCTGGCAAAGTGCCGCTGGCTTCCCCGGTTTGCACAAAGCCGATCACCCGCTCCTCCCCTAAGAAAGACTGCTGCTCCAGCGCTTTGGCAAGGCTATCCCCGCGCTGCATTTTGGACAGAATGCGGCTGTATTCGCTGCGGATCAGCTGGTTATGAATCGCCCGGTTCGCCTTGGGCAGGGCATCAAACATGGGCAGGCCCGCTTCCAGCATCAGCGCTAGGCTTTCAAAAAAATCCCGCGCATTGCGCCGCACATGCATAGCCCCAAACAGTGGTATTTTGATCAGCAGCGTTTCAAGTTGCAGCCTTAAACGCGACGGCTGCGCGACTTCCAGCCAATCCGAAACCCCTCTGAATAAACCATAGAGGCTGATAAAAAACAGCATCGGCCGCAGGCAGCGCCATAAATAAGCAGCAGGGCTAAGCGCGCCCAACACCAGATCGGGCAGCGGCTGCACCAGCAAAGCCAGCACAAACACCACGATGGGCAGCATCATTTTGGAGCGCATCTGCTTGCTTAATTTAGCCTTCAGCGTATAGCGCTCAGCTAGGCGAAAGTAAGTATGCGCAGGGCTGCCCGCGCTGATCGCCGCGTGCAGCAAATCTGCTTCCAGATCGCTAAACAAGCCAGCCATCCGCCCCGCCGCCGCCACATCCTTGCCCCGCCCCAGCCACTTACGCGCCTCATCCACCCTGGGCTGAACCGCTTTTGCCAGCCGCAAGGATAAAAAAGCCTGCGCCACCGGCAAGCCCGCTTTTTCCATCGTTGCCAGATGGGTAAACAAATCGGCACGGATAGCGTCAGTTAATCGGGGGAGTTTGGGTTTAGGCATAGGGTTTAGTTATCCATGCACTCATGATATTTTTAAAAACAGGGGCAAAGGCTTCTAGCTTGCCATCTTTGGGTATTTGGCAATCTTCAATAAGCATCGAAATCAACTCATCATCTTCAAACCCATCATTCGGATCACCTATATTAGCCCAAATAAAACCATCAATGAGTTGCTTGCGCTTTTCAATAAGTTGCCGATTTGTTGAAGTTGAATCACCAAGATTTAAAATACGAATTGCATCTTTGGCTCTTTCAGTTAAACCTTCAACTTCTCCACTAATATAAAATTTTAACTCTTTTTCACACTCATCCATTAATGGGGTAAGCAATAAGGCTTGAGAGCCATGCCCTCCACCACACTGATGTTTTGCATTACAACTCGCAACAATATTATCAAAATCTAAAGTTAGTTTCGGTGCAAGATCCTGCGCCTCAACATGTTCATTATGACAATTTTTTTCAGTGATACCTTGGCAACAATAAGCACATAAGTAATATTGCTCTTTTAAAGAAGCCGCTCTAATTTCCTGCCTAACACTATGATCAGTCCCAGCATACTTCCCTTTAGGGTGATCACGTTTCCAGCGTGTTAAACCAGCAGGCGCAGTAGATTTAACGATCTTGCGCATGCCGCAACTCCTGTTTACGCAGCAATAAGCGAGCCTTAATTAATTCAATATTATTTTCCGGTAAATCTTTGCTCAGCTCTGCAAGCAAATCTTTGGCCTTATCGAGTTCACCATCCTGAATGGTATTCAGTAAGGCACGCAAGCGCATATCAACATCAACATTACGGATATCGGTATCCATTACCTGTAGCAAAACTGAATTGGCATCTAAACCGTATAAATCATCAACAACAGATATCTCACCATCATCCAGTAAATAACAAAGCACATCTTTGCTATCACTAATCACCAATGGTGAATGCGTTGTCAGAATAAACTGGCAATTGGGGAAGGTTGAGGTTAAACGCGCGATGAGTGTACGCTGCCATTTAGGGTGTAAGTGCAAATCCACTTCATCAATAAGAATAATGCCGTCGCCATGCAAAGGATTCTCTAATGAGGGATTCATCATTGCCAAGCGCCGGGCAATATCTCCCACCAGCGCCATGAGTGATTTCTCCCCTTGTGATAACTGCCCGACATTCAGCGATTCACCATGTTTATCAACTGACATATACAAGCGAGGTTTACGTCGGACTCGTAAATTACTAAATCCTGGCATAAAGGCACTAATTGCAGCTCTTACTGCGCTTAGCTGCCTATCACGCATTAAGGCATGCATCTCCTGAAGACCAAGCAAAGCCTTAGGATCATTAATAAATGATTTATATAATTTCTCAACTGCCTCGATAGGAATGCCCGTTTCGTTTTCAGCGTCTTCACGTTCCCTGAACCACTCAAAAAAACGTCGGAAATCAACTCCTTGATTCAAAGCATTGTCGTACCCATCCAACTGCTGAAAAGAGTGCTTATCACGGATTTTCAATGGAATATCTAAAACAACACGTTCAACAGGATAAAAAACAATCAAAGGTAATGAAGTTTGTTCATCTTTACTTAATTCAGACCGAAAATGCTCAGCTAATTTTGTTGCATCATTTAACTGGCTACTTTGCTCATTCTTTCGGCCCGTACGTGTTTTTGCAATAATCCATCGATGCAAATATGCATTATGTTTTAAGCTTATTTTAATCGCTGCTGCATTTTGGCCATTTTTTATATCATCCTCTTGAATAGGACTTCCATTACCTTTTTCTGAGCGAACACGGGCAACAAACCAACTCAAAGAGGTAGCGAGCGATTTTAATAAAAATGTTTTACCTGCACCATTATTTCCAACTAAGACAGTAACCTTAGATTTTTTTTCATCTGTAGGGGCCAATGGAAGCTCAATATTGGAAAATCGTCCAACATTAGTTAATTTAAATTGTAATATTTCCATAAGCCCTAAAAATCCCATGCAAATTAAATATAATTTTGTGTAACAATTTACGCCAAAATAAATAAATCGAAGAGGTAAAAAATCAGAAACCTACAGTATTCTAATCTAAAGCCTTGTACTTTATATCATTTCATTCGCAAATTTCCCCAGCACCTGCTGCATTCCCACCCACTTTCCGCTACCCTCTCCCCTAAGCCCATTGAATAAGACTTTCCCGTGCTGCATCTATTCCAATCCAATCGCATCGATGTTCTTCTGGCGGCGCTGGCGCATCAGTTAGAGACTTCTCCTTTGGCATCCCCTTTCGAGCAGGAAAAGATTGTGGTGCAGTCCAAGGGGATGGGGCGGTGGTTGAATTTTCGTTTGGCAGAAAAACAAGGTATGACGGCGCAGATGGGCTATCCGCTGCTGGCTTCTTTTTTCTGGGATTTAATGCAGCGCACGCTGGGTGGCAATCTGCCGAAGAAATCGCCGTTTTCGCGCGAGATTATGGGCTGGCGGGTGCTGGCCTGGCTGGATTCGCAGCCCAATGCGCCGGTGCTGCTTAATTATCTGCGTGAGGGCGGGGATTTTCGGCGTTTTGAACTCGCTACGCGCATTGCCGATGTATTCGATCAGTATTTGGTTTATCGCCCCGACTGGCTGCTGGCTTGGGAAAAAAATCAGAGCCTGGGGCTGGGGGATGATGAGGCCTGGCAGGCGGCGCTGTGGCGCTACTTATCTAAAGATGAGCTGGATATTCGTGTGGATGGCGGCCATCGTGGCGCGCTGCTGGCGGCCACCCATGCGCGGCTGGTCGACCCGCGCCCGCTGGATTTACCCAGCCGTGTTTCGCTGTTTGGCATATCCAGCCTGCCGCCGGTATATATGGAGATTTTGCGCGCGCTATCCAAGCGCTGCGAGGTGTTTATCCATGCGCTCAACCCTTGCGGCGAGCCTTGGGGCGAGATTCGGGATGCGGCGGAAATCGCCCGGCTTTCTGATGGCTTTGATCCTGAAGACCTGTATCTGGAAGTCGGTAATCCGCTGCTGGCGGTGTGGGGCAAGCAGGGGCGGGAGTTTTTTAATCAGCTGATTGCCGAGCCAGAAATCGTTGAATACTTCACGCCTTTTCCTGGCAACCACGACACCATGTTGCAAACGCTGAAAAGCGATGTGCTTGAGCTGGTCGCCCGCAGCCCGGAAACCGCGCAGCGCGTGGCGGCAGACGATAAATCCCTGCAAGTGCATATCTGCCATTCAGCCATGCGCGAAGTTGAGGTGCTGCACGATCAGCTACTGGCGCTATTCGAGGCCGACGCCACGCTCACCCCGGCCGATATTGTGGTGTTGATGCCCGATATCGAGCATTACATTCCCTATATTGAGGCCGTGTTCGGTCGCCATTTAGACAAGGGCAGCGCATCTGCGCTGGCCGCGCCGCATGTGCCCTTTGCCATTGCTGACCGCAGCCTGAAAGATGCCGCACCACTGGCGCAAGCCCTACTGGAGCTACTCCCCCTGCCACAATGCCGCTTTGCCAGCGATTGGATGATGGCACTGCTGGATATTCCCGCCATTGCCCGCCGCTTTGACATCCCGGCTTCCGAACTACCCACCATCCACCGCTGGATCAGCGAGCTGGGCATCCACTGGGGCAGAGATGGCGGGCATAAGGCCGAGCTGGGTTTGCCCAACACTTTTGAGCACACCTGGCGCTTTGGGCTGAACAGACTGCTGCTGAGCATCGCCCTGCCCGCTGGCGTGGCGGGCGCTGCCGCACCGCTGTTTGCTGGCACATTGCCCGGCTCTGGCGTGGCGGGAAATCAGGCGCAGCTGGCGGCTGGCCTGGCGGCTTTTGCCGAGACACTGTTTGAGCAAGCCGCATCGCTATCAGGGGAACACACGCCCGAGGTGTGGCATAAAAAATTAATAGAGATGATAGAAGCGCTGTTTGCGCCGGATGACGATGAGGCGCTGATTCTGGCTGAGCTGCGCGAGCAAATTATTGAATTTGCTGAGCAAAGCCGCGCTGCAAACTACGATGCGCCGGTAGATTTATCCGTGCCGCGCAGCTGGCTCAATGGCGCGCTGTCCGGCAAGATTCCAAGTGGTGGATTTTTAACCGGCGCGGTGACGTTTTGCGCCATGGTGCCGATGCGTTGCCTGCCCTTTAGAGTGATTGCCCTCTTGGGCTTTAATGACGGCGCTTTCCCGCGCGAGTCACGCCCACCTGGTTTTGATTTGATGGCGCACAATCCGCAATATGGCGATCGCTCCCGCCGCGCCGATGATCGCTATTTATTCCTTGAAACCCTGCTTTCGGCCAGCGATGTGCTGTATCTAAGCTATGTGGGTCGGGGCATTCAGGATAACGGCGTGATTCCGCCATCGGTGGTGGTATCGGATTTACTCGACGCCGTGGGCCGCAGCTTTGTACTGGACGATGCCCCGCCGCAGCCCGCCCTAGGTAACGAGGCGCTGAAATGGCGGCGCATCGAGCGTGAGCGCCTGCTCAAGCATCTGATTACCGAACACCCGCTGCAGCCCTTTAGCCCTCGCTATTTTAAGGAAGAGCGACTCCCCGCCTATTCCCCGCTCTGGTTTGCCGCCGCCACCGCCATCGGCCAGCCACAGGGCCTGCCGCTCTCAGTATTGGCAGAAAGCTTGCCCCTGCCCGATGCAGAATTTAAAAACGTCGCCTTCAATGATTTGCTGGCCTTTTGGCGCAACCCCACCCGCTATTTACTCAGAAACCGCATCGGCATCCGGCTGGCCGACGAGGCGGTGGAGTTTGAAAGCAACGAGCCATTCAGCCTGTCTTTTTCTGCTAAAAGCGAGCTAAACCAGGTGATCTGGCAATCCCTCGAGCAGGGCTGGAGCAGTGATTCCATCGCCACCGGGCGCGCCGCCGGCCTGCTGCCGCACGGTGGTTTTGGCGATATGAGCGCCGCCAAGCAATCCGCCACGCTGCGTAAGCTCTATAACGCCGCCGAGCCATTACTCAGCGATGCCACGCTAGCACCCCATTCTTTTCTGTTTAAATTTGCGGATGATATGCAGCTCAGCGGCGCACTGCACCAGCTGCGCCCCAACGGGCAGGTAGCCGTCTGGACGGACCACAGCTCGCCCATCGAGCTGATCGCCTGCTGGCTGAAACACCTCGCCCTCTGCCACGCCGCGCCTGAAGGCGTGCAACAAGAAACCCGCATCGTCAGCCAGAAAGGCCACTGGTGCTTTGGGCCGGTGGAAAACGCCGGTGCAGAGCTTGCAAAATGGCTGCATTACTACTGGCAAGGCCTCTCCAGCCGCCTGCCCTTTGCCACCCGCAGCAGCGCCAAATATGCCGAAGCACTTAGCCAGGAAGACGGCACTGAAAGCGCCGCCGAAAAGGCCGCCTTCGAGGGATGGCACGGTAATAGCCTGCGCGGCTTTGCAGGCGAAGAAACAGAAACATGGTACGAAATGGCCTGGCGCGGGCAAAGCCTGCTCGCCGATGAGGGGTTTGCAGAGATGGCCAAGGCACTGCTGCTGACGATGTATCAGCACAGAGAAGAGGCTTAAACCGGCCCCTGATTCAGCGATGTAACAGAGCCACCATGAAGCACACGGCACACGAAAATTTCATTGGGAAAACATCTGTTAAATAAAAAAGCCTCCTTTTAAACCAAGGAGGCTTTTTCAATTCAGCGGGATAAAGCTTCGCTTATCCGATTACTTATGGTGTTGCGGAGCAACCGAATGCAAGAGCTTATCCGTGTATGCCAAAGCAGCAGCAGAAACAAGGAAAGACAAATGAATAATCACCTGCCATTGCATGGTAACTGGGTTCATTTTGTCGGCATTGATAAACGTCTGCAGCAGGTGAATCGACGAAATGCTGATAATCGCCATCGATAATTTAACTTTCAGCACCGTGGCGTTTACATGATCCAGCCATTCCGGCTGATCAGGATGCGTGCTGATGCGCAAGCGGGATACAAATGTTTCATAGCCGCCCACGGTCACCATCAAGAGTAAATTGGCAATCATCACCACATCAATCAGGCCCAGTACCGAGAGCATAATTTGGGTTTCTGTCAGCGTGGTCAGATTCGTCATCATCGTAAAGAGTGCAGACAGAAATTTATACGCGTAAACCCCCTGCACGATAATCAAACCAAGATAGATAGGCAGCTGCAACCAGCGGCTGCCAAAAATGATTTTGCCTAAAATATTAGAGTGAGCGCTGTTATGGTCGGAGGCTTGCATACACTTCTTAAATGAGATTGAAATTGAATTGTCTATGCTGATGCGACTGCTTGGCAAGTATCTTGCTCAATCACCCAGCCCGTCTTCAGATTGCCTGCATCAAAAAAAGTTCTTAGCCAGCAAAAAGTCTTATAAGATTTTCGCGCATAAGCATGACAATAAGATAATCAAAAATTCTGCCTTGAAAAAACACAAACCCTTGCTCAACTGAGAGACAAGGGTTTGTGTTTTTAAATCACGGGCAGCAATCGCTCAGGCACAGCGCCTATTAAAACCGCTCTTCCATACGCAAATAGCGCCACTGACCAACCGGTAAATCAGACAGCGATACGCGGCCAATACGCAGGCGGCGGATATTGATTACTTTTAAGCCAACCAGCTCGCACATCCGGCGAATCTGGCGCGGGCGGTTTTCACGCAAAACAAAGCGCAATGCATCTTCACTTTGCCAGCTGACTTTTGTTGGTTTTAAACGCTCATCATCAAGGCTTAAGCCGTTATTTAACTGCTTCATGCCTTCATCAGACAAAAAGCCTTCAACCTGCACCACGTATTCGCGCTCTACATCCGCATCAGACATCAGCTTTTTAGCGATACGGCCATCTTGCGTTAATACAAGCAGGCCCGATGAATCCACGTCCAGACGCCCGGCAGGCGCCAGGTTGTGCATATGTTTTTTCAGGAAAACAATGCCGGATTTATCACCAATAAAACGGGTTTCAGCCTTGATCAGCGTCCATGCCGGGCGCTCGCCGGGCTCGGCAGGGCCGGATACATAGCCCACAGGCTTATGCATCAGAATGGTGGCGCGCTCAGCCTGAAACACAGTAGCCTGGCGCTCTAAAGTGATTTTTTGCTCAGGCAAAACACGGCTGCCAAGCGTATTGACTACTACACCATCGACTTTTACCCAGCCTTGTTCAATAAATTCGTCGGCCTCGCGGCGTGAGCACATGCCCAGTTCGGTCATGCGTTTGGATAAGCGGATGGATTCAGTCATGGTCGTAATACTTTTCATAAGAGCAATCTGCCATTGTACCCGCTACGGGCAAAAAAAAACGCCACCGGGTCGGTGGCGTAAATACATACAGAGGAGAGAGATGAAACAACATCGAATTCGATTCAATGTACACATTACGTTTCAGCAGCCATCATTCTAATTTCAGAGAATAATTGCGTCGTTGCATAAATTACATTATATGCGGCGAATATTACCCAACGAAGACAAGCTATTACTGCCACTCCGCGCATTTAATCTGAAAATTGAATATCTTCTGCAGCCAGCACGACTTATGCTTAAACCAAATCCACCCGAAGGTGTCCCTATGAACTACGACAGCTTACTCACACCGAAAATTCACGATATCAATACTTTCCAGGATTTTCGGGAAAGCCTTGCAGATCATGCACCAAGGATCGAGCAGATTATTGCCGAGCTGAAGCGTGATCCCGGCAAGATGATTTTAATTTCTGATTTGTTCCGTGCATTTCACAATATAAAAGGCGATGCCGGGCTGTGCCGCGTAGAGTTTGTTGTGCCCTTGGTGCACGGCATAGAAACCCTGCTTTCCAGAATGCGCGCGGGCGAGCTGCAGCTCACCGAAGTCTTATCTGAGGTTTTGCTGCTAACTTTAGACAGGCTTGAGCAAGCGGTTGAATCGCTCAGCAATAATTCATCGGCCAGCAGCCTGCATCTTCCAACTTTAGCCCGTGGCCTTGACGGGCTTTCCACCTTGCAGGCCGAAGAGCTTGATCCTGCCTGTTCCCGGCTGATCGAAGCCGTGACCGGTTTTAAACATGCCGCAGTGACATTGCCAGACCGTACCCGTGCCGAAGTAGAACGCTCAAATGAAGAACGCAGCCAGGATTTGCGATTTTTTCGCAATATGGCGCTGCAACTGGAAATGCGCTCGCCGCTGTTTCGTGGCCGTACCGCACGCAATTTACAATTGGCCTTAGCCACTAATAAAGCTGCAGGCGGCGTGGTCTCCAGCACCCAGCTTGAAGCAGCCGTCTATATGCACGATATCGGCATGATGTTTTTGCCCGAATCGCTCTGGCTGAAAGTAGAGAGAATGTCCGACATCGAGCGGGCACAATTAGTTGATCACCCCGCCTGGGCTGCAGGCCTCTTAGCCAGAATGGATGGCTGGCAAGACGCTTCCACTATGTGTTTGCAGCACCACGAAAGCATTGAAGGCAACGGTTACCCCAATAAACTCAGCGGCAACGATATTGTGCCTGGCGCCAAGATTCTGGCGCTGGTGGATGCCTTTGAAGCCGTTATGCTTAAACACAGCCATCGCGGCCAGAACAAATCAGTGCTGCGGGCCATTGCCGAAGTCAACGCGTCTGATCAGCAGTTTGATCCTGATTGGATCGAGCCATTTAACCGGGTGATCCGCAATATGATGGAAAACGGCGGCTTATAAGAAGCGCCTTGGGCTACATGCTGCTGCGAAACCCTTCCCCAAAAAACCATAAACCTGCAGGCACAGAGCGCCTTAAGCACACAAAGCACGCAGAGAAAAACCTGAGGTAATCAGGGCTTCCTCTGTGTGCTCTGTACCTGCAGGTCTTTTGGCTCAGGGTATAACTCATTTCATTCTCATAACCGGGGCGTTGCCAGCCTAGGTGCAAACTCCTGAAGAATAAACTCAACAAAGGCGGCGGCTTTAGCCGGCAGCCACTCGCGTGCCGGATAAACCGCATAGACTGGTAAGCCGGCGGCCAGCTGGTAATCGGGCAGCAGCGACAGCAATTGGCCACTGGCAAGTGGTAAAGAGAGTAGTGCGCGATCAATCAATAATATGCCCAGCCCATTGATGGCCGCATCAACCAGGGCGCAGGCATCATTCATCGCCAAGGCCCCCTTCACCCGCACCTGCTCCTCGCCTTTGGGCCCGGTAAACGTCCATAGATTCATCACACGCAGCCCATTCTGGTAAAAAAGACAGGCGTGCCCGGCAAGATCTGCGGGTGTTTGTGGCGCGCCGTGCTTTGCCAGATAGCCTGGGCTGGCTACCAGCTGCCACTGCAATTCACCCAGCTTACGCGCCACCAGGGATGAATCAGGCAAATGCCCCACCCGAATGGCGATATCGACTTGCTCGGTGGTTAAATCCACAAAGCGGTCTTCCAGTTGCAGAAGTAAATCTACTTCTGGATAGCGCTGGTTAAATATGGGCAGCAAAGGGACTAAATGCACCCTGGCTAAAGACGACGAACAGCTTACTTTCAGCCGCCCGCGCACGTTTTGCCGGTAATCCTCGGTAATGGCATCCACATTTTCCAAAGCCGCAGCAATGGTTTGCGCCTCCTGCCATACCCGCTCGCCTAATTCGGTGAGCGCCAGCTTGCGGGTTGTTCTTTGTAATAATTTTGCGCCAAGCTGTGCTTCAAACCGTGCAAGTTGCTTACTCACAGACGAGCGATTCAGTCCCAGCTCCTGTGCCGCCCCCGTCAGACTGCCATGGCGAACCACGCAGGAAAACAAAACGAGGCCAGGCAAAGTATCCAGAGAAAGTGGCATAAATGGTTCCTTTGAACAATTGTTGCTATTTTGGCAACAATGTAATGCTTTTGTCAGCACTAATCAATCCAGCGATTCATCGCTAAACTAGCCTTATTCACTTACCCACCGGAAGAATAAAAATGAAAGCAAGCATGCAAGCCATTCGCCAGCACCGCTACGGCCAGCGCGATGTATTACAGCTGGAAAACTCACCCATACCTGAGATCGCCGCTGATGATGTGCTGATTAAAGTATATGCAGCGGGTGTTAATCCGGTAGATTGGAAAATCCGTGAAGGCTATTTGCAATCCATGCTGGCTTATGAAATGCCGCTCACTTTAGGCTGGGATGTGGCAGGTGAAATTGTTGCCCTGGGCGAGCAAGTTACAGGCTGGCAGATCGGCGATGCCGTTTATTCCCGGCCTGATATTGCCCGTAACGGCGCTTATGCCGAGTTTGTTGCCATCAGGGCCAGTGAAATTGCCAAAAAACCACAAAGCTTGGATTGGCAACAAGCCGCAGCCGTGCCTTTAGCTGCACTCACTGCATGGCAAGCGATCTTTCAGATTGGCCAATTACAAGCTGGTGAGAAAGTGCTCATCCATGCGGGTGCCGGTGGTGTGGGGCTGTTCGCCATTCAATTAGCAAAGTGGCGCGGCGCTGAGGTATATACCACGACTTCCGGTAAAAACGCCGGATTGGTCAGCTCACACGGTGCCGACCATATTATCGATTACACACAAGCCAATTTCGCAGATTTACGCGATCTGGATCTGGTGTTTGATACCATGGGGGGCGATATTCTGGCCCAAAGCTGGCAAACACTAAAAGCTGGTGGCCGCCTTGTTTCAATTTGTGATCAGCCCGATGAAGCTACCGCACAAAAACACCAAGTGAGTGCTAATTTTTGCTTTGTACAGCCCAATGCAGCTCAATTAAGCGAGATTGCGGCGTTGCTGGATGCCGGGCACATCAAAGTAGTGATAGACAGTGTGTTCCCATTAGCCGGGGCCGCCCTCGCCCATGAGCGCAGCGAAAGCGGCCGTGCCCGTGGCAAAATTGTGCTGCAAGTTATCTAAGCAGAAAAGGCTGCATATCCCGTGCGATATGCAGCCTTTTTTTCCCGTATACCCCTATTCCCCCTTCATAGGGGCCAACGCCCGCTGGCATAGCTTCAGTAAAAACCGCAGCTCAGCCGCCGCGGCACAATCCCCTCTTAATGTTTAACGTTTAACTTACATTCCCCCGTTCAGAGCTGAAGATTGTTTAATTTGCCCGGCATGCCGGATCTATTCTGCTATCAATGTTATTTAAATGACACTCTCTGAACGGCTGAAATTTAAACGCATGAAAACCTTACCCATACTGACTTTATTAATTACAAGCTATTCTGCGCTTTGCCTCGCAGAGCGGATTAATGCAGTCACGGAAATGACCTCTTTTTCTTATATTAAAGATGGAAAAGTAGCAGGCCCGGCAACCGAGGTTGTGGAATTAAGCCTTAAAAACGCAGGGCTTACAGATTACAGTATCAGCATTTACCCATGGGCAAGGTCATATGATATGGCCTTAAAAAAAGCCAATGTACTTATCTACTTAATTGCCCGCACACCCAACAGAGAAACAGATTTTAAATGGGTAGGCGAGTTATTCAAATCGCAGTGTTTTTTAGTCAGGCTTAAAGAAAGAAGCGATATCAGTATTAAAAAGCTGGAAGATGCTAAACGCTACTCCATTGCAGTAGTCAGAGATGATGTTCGCCAGCAGTATTTGCAGGAAAATGGATTTACCCGCTTAAGCATATCCGCCCAGCAATCAGATGCATTCAGAAAACTATTAAATCATCAGGTTGATCTGATTGCTTTATTTGAAGGCGATATCGCCACACTCTGCAAACAACATCAGTTTGATTGTAATCAATTAGACAGCCTGTTTACACTGAATAAATTAAACAGCGGGATATATATCGCTTATAGTAAAAAGACATCCGATAAACTGGTTAAACAGACACAAGCCGCTTTTGAAAAAATCAAAGCAGAAGGCCAGTTAAAAAAAATAATGGAAACACATAATTTCAGCGGGCTTAAATAATAGAAAGGAGAAAATTTTGCCAGGGCTGCACCATTTTTTTATCTTGCTGCTGGTGATAGCGCACGGGGCCATGGCGGGTGCCGAAACAATCCGGATTGTAACAGAGGAGCTCGCCCCTTATAACTACACAGAGAAAGGAGTTTTAACCGGATTCAGCACCGAAATAGTTCAGGCCATTCTTAAAGACATAAAAATTGAGGGTAAATTTCAATCCATGCCTTGGGCCAGAGCTTACGAAAGTGCAATAAATAATGAAAATGTACTGATCTATTCTATAGGCCGGACACAGCAAAGAGAAAAATTATTTAAATGGATTGGACCAATCGCACCTGCAAGCGATTACCTGTTTGCATATACTGGCCATGATATTAAAATCAGGCAACTGGCAGATGCAAAAAAATATCAGACAGGCAGTGTAAATACCGATGTTGGTGAACAATTTTTAGAATCACAGGGTTTTATTAAAGGAAAAAATCTGCAATCCAGTGTGAAATATCAGCTTAATTATGAAAAACTAAAACTTGGCCGGATTGATTTGTGGGTAATGAATGAAATGGCAGCCTATCATTTGGTTCGCCAGTCAGGCGATGACCCGGCAAAAACACTCGTAAAAGTCTATAAACTGGATCTGAGCGAAAATGGCTACTTTATGGCCTTTGGCCAGAAAACATCAGATAAATTAGTTAATCGGTTCAGGCAAGGCATGGAAAATATTAAAAAAAATGGCACGTTTGATACGATTAAAAAAAAATGGAATTCATCCGAGATAAATTAAATTTGTGCTACGTGGTCTTTATCAACTTTAATAAGCAATTAAACATCATAAAAAGGAAAGGTTGCATATTAATCAGCTTTTTCTGATCAATAAACCAGAGACAGTTTAATCAGCCCCTGCTGAATCATTTACTCAACATAAAAAAACCTTTCACTCAAACTATATAAAACCATGCCTCCTAAAACGCAATCTGGTCTGTCCCTCGGAAGCCGAATGGTGCTGGCCACTCTGGTGTTTTGTTTTGTCTTTACGCTTGCGGCAGTGGCGGTCAAAACATGGTCGGCATGGCAGATTAATCTGGCTGCGATGAACTCAGAGCTCAATCTGATTGCACAGGTTTATCAGCACACATTAAGTAAAGCCATTTGGGAAATGGACCGGGATGCCCTGCACACGCATTTAACCAGCGCCTCTAAAATTGCATCCGTTGGCCAAATTGAAATCACCATCATGCCGGAACAGCTGGCAGCAGAAACCTTCTCTTTTAACCAGCCCGGCTGGAAAAAATCGGGCATCGCGCCTTCTCAGGAAATTACTTTAAGCTACCAGTCCTTTTTTAATTCACCCAACCAAAAGGTTGGCAAATTAGCTCTTTTAGGGGATGAGCGCGTTCTCTGGTCACGGCTGCGCAGTGAAGTAGTGGCCATCGTCATCACGCAGATTATCCAGTCCCTGCTGCTTGCCGGCTTTATTATGCTGATTTTTAACCGCTCCGTTACCGTGCATGTGCAGCGGATTGCCCGCCACCTTGCCCAGTTAAGCCCCGCCAATTTAGACCAGCCCCTTGTGATGCCTCGCTCTCCGGCCCGCCAAGATGAGCTGTCCATGCTTGTATCAGGCATCAATCATTTGCAAAACAGTTTGTCTGATTACTTGCAGCAAAAGCAGCTGTACGAGCGCGAGCTGGCTGAACACCGCGATCACCTGGCTGATCGGGTATCAGAGCGCACTGCGGAGTTATCTGAGGTTAATAAAGCACTGGCAAGCTCCGCAGAAACGCTGCGGCAATTAGGCGATATTGGCAGGGAGCTCACCACCAGCCTTAATCCGAATGCAATCTGCCAGGCACTCTATCTGCACCTGCAGGCACTGCTGCCCCTTGATGCCTTTAGCGTTGCCCTGCTTACTCCGGAAGGAGACCGCTTAAACCAGATTTACTATATCGAAGACGGCCAGCTTGCCCCGCCTTATTTTGTGATGCTGGATCATCCGGATTCACTTTCTGTGAAGGCATTTAAAGGCGAACATGAGCTGATTATTGCGGATGAATCGCTGATAGAAAAAGCACCTGTTCCAAACGGCATTTGCCCGGTATCTCCTATGCGCTCTGTTGTACTGCGCCCCCTCATTGTAAACAGACAGCGCATAGGCGTTGTTTCTATCCGAAGCCATAAGGCCAATGCTTTTCAAAAAAGAGAGCTGGAGCTGCTGCGCTCTATCGCCATCTATGCAGCCATTGCTCTTGCCAATGCAACGGCTTATGCGGCCACTGAAGCATCCAGAGCTCAAACGGCGGACGCTCTTGAAAACCTGCGCCAGGCGCAGGGCCAACTGATTCAATCCGAAAAAATGGCAGCGCTGGGCCAACTGATCGCGGGCGTGGCACATGAGATCAATACGCCTATTGGCGCAGTGAAATCCAGCGGCAAAAACATCGCCGACTCGCTCAACCATGCGCTGGAAAACCTGCCTAAGCTTTTTCAGCTTTTGGATCAGGATAATCAGCAGCGCTTTATGCAGCTGATCGGCTACAAACCCCAGCGCATGCTGAGCCCCAGAGAAGAAAGAAATAAAGTGCGCCAGCTGCATCCCCTGCTGGAAAGCGCTGGTGTTGCTGATGCCAGGTATATGGCGGGCATTTTGGTGCAATTGCATGCTGAAGACACGTTTGCAGACTGTTTACCTTTACTGCTTCACCCGGACAGCCCGCTTATCTTTGACACCGCCTACAGTATCGCCAGCATTATCAGCAATACCGACAATATCAATACGGCAGTGGAACGAGTCAGTAAAATTATTTTTGCCCTTAAATCTTTTTCCCGCTTTGATCATGAGGGCGTGAGCATTGAATCTGATTTAAAAGAGGGCTTAGAAACCGTCCTCACCATTTATCAGAATCAAATCAAACAAAATATTGAGCTTATCCGAGACTATCAGGATATCGACCCCATTATTTGCTTTCCTGATGAGCTTAATCAGGTGTGGACTAACCTTATTCATAATGCACTGCAAGCCATGCAATTTTCTGGCGTACTGACCATAGCAATCAGCAGGAAGGGACATGAAGCCATCGTCGCCATTTCGGATAACGGCTGCGGCATTGCTGAAAATATTCGCTCCAGAATATTTGATGTTTTTTTCACCACCAAACCAGCTGGAGAAGGCAGCGGGCTTGGCCTTGATATCGTGAAAAAAATCGTGGCAAAACATCAGGGGCGTATCGAAGTAGAAAGTCTGGAAGGGCAAGGCAGCACCTTCTCGATATTCCTTCCCTATCAGCATCATTAACCAAGCATCTGCTCAGCCGCAGTAAATATCATTCAAATGGCTCTTTTTGAACTACAAAGCAAAAAAACCGTAAGTTATTTACATATAAAAAGTCAGCAATAACAAGCAAGACAGGGCTTAAACAAGCCACAAAGCATCAACACTTGTCATTTGAGACTGCCCCATGACCACCATATTGTGTGTAGACGACGACAGCAATGTTTTACCTGATTATGTCTCTTGCTCAATTAAGGCTTGAAATACCCCTCTTGGACAAGGTTTAGCCTGCATCACGGCTTTGAGTAATCGAGGAATCAGAGCGCACAGGTCTGCTCGACGATTGAAACGGTAT
>NZ_PDZG01000026.1 GCF_002735645.1 Iodobacter sp. BJB302 | reverse complement strand
AGGAGCACCATTTGTGATTTTTTAGCGGCAGCCATCCAGCCCTTTAATGTCGATTGAGGCAGATTAAGCCCCTGCGCCACCGACGCAATCGTACGGCCTTGGCGCTGATAAACCTTGCTCAATGCTTGGTGTTTAAAGTCGTCAGAATACGTAATTTTTTGCATGATGAAGCCTATGTTTTTTTCAAGCCCATGAAAATTCAGAGGCGACAACTAGTCTGACATAGGGGGGTATCGAACACATGAACTGACCTGAGTCGTGGGAGTCCTTTGGCATCTGCTTGCCATTGGAGTAATTCGTTCCCGCTGGCAGTGGAAATCACCACCTCGCAGGAAGGGATGGTATTTGTCGAACTGAAAACGTCAGGGAGGAGGTCTGATTTGTGGCGTGTGCCGCAGGTATGTTTCAAGAGCCTTGCGAATCCGGACTTGCCGGTCCCATTCATTCCGAATACCACTGACAAGTCTGAATTGCCGAAATCGAGGCTCGCGTTGTGCCGTATTGCGTTTACTCCAACGACTTTATCTAGCTTCGTGAGCTTGAATGAAGCCGAACCGGCGGCGGTGCCCAGCATCCCGTATGTGACTGGTTCGTAAACCGTGCCAGCTTCGCCATTAGCCTCTGCTACACATAGGTTGGCCAACTGCTCTATCTCTTCTTTCGTGGGGAATTTTCGACTGGCAGCAAGCCGGGTCGCCGCTGTTTGAACCCACTTTGGCCTAGTTGAGAACCACTGCACAAACTCATCTTTTTGAACTTCAACTTCTGCATTTGCTTCCATTGATCTGTCCTTGTCTGTAATCTTTCTAGCATATTATCCTACAAGACATCAATTACATAGCTGAGCCCATCAATATCTTGAATCGCTGAGACGCTGAGAGTTTTCTAGACAATTTCGGGCCGATCAGAATGTTGCTTTTCATAAACTATCGGAGATAAGTCGTTAGTGTATTCGCGCCCTTCCTTGCAGTAGAAAGCGTTTCGGTGTGATTGAAGAGATCTTTTTGGACTGCTTCACTTTTAGTGCCTTCGGCACCTTGATTTTGGTGCGGGAATCCCCCGCAGGGGACTTACTTTCTTGCTTCGCCAAGAAAGTAAGCAAAGAAGGCGACCCCGGAAGCACGAAGGCCCCTCATCTGCGGACAATCGAGCGGCGGCTGCGGAACTCGCTCGCAGGCTCGCTCAAACAGTCCTCGCCGAAACCCCGCCCGCTTGTTCCTCGCTTCGGCGTGCTTCAAGGGGATTCTTTAGCCCTGTGCTACTAGCGCAGCATGGATGTTTTTTCTTTGTTTGCAGCTGGAAATGAGTTAAAGCAAGGTATTACGCCAGATAGATTTGAAAACTATGTCGTTAATATATTTATTTTTTTATTAGTATTTGTCTGGGTTAATTCCCTTAATTGAAATTAAGGCTTAGATTTCAGCAATAAGTATACAGCTTGGAAAGTTATAACCGCGCTCTTTGCACGGGGCTTTTGAGTCCCCTTGAAGCACGCCGAGCGAGGAACAAGCGGGGTGGGGTCGTCGTCAATTCGTGTTTGAGCGAAGCGAGTTGAATTGACGCCGCCTCGATTGTCCGCAGCGAGGGGATTTCGTGCTTCGTGGGGCGACCTTCTTTCGCTTCCTTTCTTGGCCGTTCAAGAAAGGAAGGCCCCTGCGGGGGCACCCGCACCTAAATCAACGTGCCGAAGGCACTTAAAAAGCTTCTCAAGCTTGATCTGCTGGCTGGATTCCCACCCCCTCCCCAATATGCACCGCCAGCCAAATCGCGCCATCACTCACTTCCAGCACGGTGTGTGGGGTTTGGGCGGGGATAAACAGGTAGTCGCCGCTGTGCAAGGCCACGGTTTTACCCGCCACATCCAGCCTGGCTTCGCCCTGAAGCAGCAGTACCCATTCGTCCTGCGGCTGGATGTATTCGGTGTGGGCGATGCGGGGGGAGCTGATGATGCGCTCGATCAGCAGGCCGGGCTGGGTGTGCAAAGGCTCGAAACGTTCACCGGTGGCTGGCGGGCTGCTTTCGTAAAATATATTTTTCGGCATTGTGGTCTCTGCGAATGTTGGTTAAAGGCTGTGTTGATTCTAATCTGCAAGACAGCGCTGTATTTATTGCCTGCAGACAAAAATGGATTCAGGTCTTGGGTTTTTCACCCGCTTCGCGAATAGCTTGCTGTTACCCAATCCCCTGATCCGCCTCAATTGAATTTGCAATGTATTCACGCAGCCATTGGTGGGCCGGGTCGCGGTGGGTGCGTTCGTGCCAGAGCATGGCCATTTCGAAGTTGGGCAGATCAAGTGGTGGCTCCAGCACTTGCAGTGTTTTACTGCCTTTGACTAAACGTGCAGGCAGCATGGCTACGAGGTTGGTGTTTTCTAATACTGATTTTAAAAACAGAAAGTGCGGCACAGAGAGCACAACCTTGCGCTGCAGGCCTTGTAGCGCCTCATCGGTTGCCCCATAAAATCCTCCTCCGTCTGCAGAAACAATGGCGTGATCCAGCTCGCAAAACTGGGCCAGCGTTGGGTTTTGTTTCAGGCTGGGGTGGTCTGCCCGGCTGACCAGTACGTAGCGCTCCGAGAACAGTACCCGGCGGCGCAATCCCTGTGGTGATCCGGCACTGGTGTGGAAGGCCAGATCAATTTCCCCCTGTTCTGCTTGCCTGGCAATACGTGCGGGGGCCAGGTTCAGAACGGCAAGCCGGGTATTGGGCGCGGCGGAGCGTAAGCCGGGCAGGGCGGGGAGCAGGATGCTGGCTTCGCTGTAGTCGGCAGCGGCAATGCGCCATGTGTGCTTAGCCTCGGCCGGATTAAACGGGCTGGCCGGGGCTACCGCGTGTTCCAGTGCATTGAGCGCTTGCCGTAAAGGCTCGCGTAATTCTTCTGCTCTTGCTGTAGGCCGCATTCCCCTTGGGCCGGGCAGCAAAAGCGGGTCTGAAAATATTTCTCTCAGCTTGGCTAAATGCACGCTTACCGATGGCTGGGACAGGTTCAGCCGCTGCGCCGCTCGCGTTACATTGTGTTCGGCAAGCAAAACATCCAGCGTTAGCAATAAGTTGAGATCCAGCCTTCGGAGATTATTCATGCTAATACCTGGTATATTGGGAATTCATTTTTAATATACCTGACAAAAACCTAAGCTGTGCATTCCTAAATCTTGAAAGCATCGCTATGAATATCCTGCTTGTTTATGCCCATCCTGATCCGCAATCCTTGAATGGCTCGCTTAAGAATTTTGTCATCAAACACCTTGAGGGCTTAGGGCACTCTGTCCAGGTTTCAGACTTGTATGCCATGCAGTGGAAGGCCACGCTGGATGCCAGCGATTGCATGGCCAGGCAGGGCACACGTTTTGATCCGGCGATGGATCATGCGTTTGAGAGCGGTACTCAGAGCGCAGATATTGCCCGGGAGCAGGCTAAATTATTGTGGGCGGATGCTCTGATTTTGCAGTTTCCCCTGTGGTGGTTTTCAATGCCGGCCATTCTTAAGGGCTGGGTAGAGCGCGTTTATGCCTGTGGATTTGCTTATGGCGTTGGCGAGCATTCTGATGCCCGTTGGGGTGATCGTTACGGGGAAGGCACGCTGGCAGGAAAGCGGGCGATGCTGATGGTCACCGCCGGAGGATGGGAGTCTCACTACAGCCCGCGCGGGATTAATGGCCCGATTGATGATCTGTTGTTCCCCATTCAGCATGGCATTTTGCATTACCCCGGCTTTGATGTTTTGCCGCCGTTTGTGGTTTATCGGACCAGCCGGATTGATGAGGCTATGTTTGCCCGTGTTTGTGAGGCGCTGGGTCAGCGCCTTGATGATCTTTGGATCACAGCCCCCATCCCGTTTCGCCCGCAAAATGCAGGTGATTACGATATTCCCGCACTAACGCTAAAAGCAGATATCGCTCCGGATCAGCAGGGGTTTGCGCTGCACATTGCCAGATAATTATTTTGTTTTTGTATTTAAAAGCGGACTGCAGTCTGTTGTATTAGCTTGTTTCTTTTTTGCTTTCAAATTGCTTTCTATATCTTGTCTTTGGTTTATAAATAATGCATGTGCTGGCTGGTATCAACTGCGGCCACGTTGTGTTTTGCAGGGGCAGGGTTTTCAGATTCAGTTTGTTTTCAATTAAAAGAGGGCTGTTATGTTTAATGCTTTGCCTGATGGTTTGTCTTTGCGGCCTGCGCGCGATAGTGATTCGGCTTTTATTGCCAGCCTGTATCGCAGTGCCCGCCCCGATTTGCAGTGTATTGATGGTGATGCTGATTTGATTAATTCGGTGGTTGAGCAGCAGTATCAGGTTTTGCAGATAGGCACGGGGGACCATTTCCCGGGGGCGATGCATTTTATTGTGGAAAAAACGCGCTCAGCAGTGGGTGTGGTGATGACTGATTTTGGCCACAACGAGGTGCGGATTATTTTTCTGGCCTTGCTGCCCGAGGTGCGCGGGCTTGGCTATGGGCGGGGTGTGCTGCTGGGATTGCAGCAGGCTTCTGTTCAAGTCAAAACGCCGCTTGCGGTGGTTGTCTGGCATAACAACCCTCAGGCAAGGCTGCTTTATCAGCAGTTGGGTTTTGTAGTGGAAGAGCCGGGGGTGATGGCAGATAAGCTGGTATGGTATCCGCAGCATTCCCCGGCCAGGGCAAGAGTGTAATCAGCTGAACAGCAGTTGAAAATAGGCAAGGGAGGGGTCTCGCCCAAGCGAGGCTACCCGCCCTATCCACACAGAATGCAGCTGTTTGTATGCATCAGGCTCTTCGGTGGGCAGTGCCAGCGTGCCGGTGGCATCTGCCAGATTGCTGGCGGTGGCCGAGCTGAGCTCAACCATAAATGGCAGGCGTTTGATGTTTAAGTAGCTGGGTAACTTTGTTTTTGGGCGCATGGTTACGGCATCTACCCGCATTGCTACCGGCGCCAGCTGCTCTGTCTGGAAATAACAAACTTTACCCAGCAGCGGTAGAAAATCCTCTGCACAAACGTTTCCCAGCATGGTGCTCTCCATCATGTGGCTGCGTATTTAAGGCCAAATTATTGCCTTACCGGGAACAGCCCGGCAATGGCAATACAGAAATTCAGGGCAAGATATGGATTCACCACATTAATGGCCTGGCCGCTCCCTGTTGGTGAGGTGCTGCCGCTGGCACTCAGCCCTCCGACATTGACCGGATTACTCAACGTGGTTGACCAGATGGTGGCCAGCCCGGTACCTGTACCAGAAGCACCAATAAATGAGTTAGTGGCAGAGGGAGTGCTCAGCGGGCTGGTGGCTGTGCCTGCGGCTTGAAAATTAACACTCAGGCTTTGCATGGCATGGATATGGGCAGGCAGATTATTTACAAGCAGGGTAACAGCCTGGTGGCCGCCGGTATTACCAATGTTATAAGCCGGCAAGGGGACGCTTGACTGTGCCGGGCCAACACCGATGGGCATGCGTCCTGTAAGATTGGGCAGCATAAAGTTTTGCGAAGGGGTGCCTCCATAATGGTTGCCGAGAACGGCATATAAGACCTGGTTTTGCGATACTTGTAAGGTTTGTCCCATGCACTGTGCCCAGTCTGGAGGCGCATAATCAAAGCCAAATGCCAGAATAGTGCCAAGATATGGTTCCATTTCTTACTCCTTCAAATTTTAGCTTAATTAGTAAGCGTTAAAAAATATTAAAGTAATTTTTTGTTAAGTTACATTGTTAAATCTATTTCATGAATCTGTTAAATTCAAAGTACTTTTGAAATGTTTCGATCTTGCTTTTTGCCGGTTTCGCTTACTTGCCCTGAACATCTAAAGGGACCATTCCAACTGTACCCCCTTACTTTTATTAAATTGCGTCTGTTTATACTCAGGGCATATCTGTAGAGTTTCAGGCTTCTTTATGGGGATGCCTGATGCTGCTCACATCGCTGAATACATTTAAAAATAAGCTGTCTGATTTGCCGCAAATGGCCTGGGGCCTGGCGGGGGCGCTGTTTGTTAATCGCCTTGGCGTGATGGTGAAGCTGTTTATGGCTTTGTATCTGCGCGAGGTGCTGGGGTTTTCGATTGATACCATCGGCTGGTTGCTGGCATGCAGCGGGGCGGGTTTATTGCTGGGGTCTTACGCCATTGGTGTGCTGAGCGATCATATGCCCACAGGCAAACTGGCTGTGCGGCTGATGTTTGCCAGTGGTGTACTCTTGCTCAGCCTTACATTACTTGAGTCGCCCTGGTTGCTGGCGCTGTTGTTGTTTTTATCGGGAGTGTGCGACGGGGGAGCGCGGCCTCTTAACCAGCGCCTGATTATGGAAAACTGCAGCCTGCCAGAGCGGCCACGGGCACAGGCTTTGAATCGGGTGGCGGTTAATTTGGCGGTGGCGATTGCAGGTGTGCTGGGCGGGGTATTAGCGCATTGGGATTACCGCTGGGTATTTGTGGTGAGTGCCAGCATGTCTTTTGGGGCGGCTGGCTGGTTGCGCTGGGCTTTGCGGCGCTGGAGTGCGGTGCCTATGGCGGGCAGTACGCCAGCCGGGCCAGAGCAGGGGCTGGCCTCGCCCTATTCGGATTGGCCCTTTATGGTTTTTTTGCTGGTGGGGGTAATGCTGGGGCTGGCTTACGAAACGGTTAACAGCATGCTGGGCAATTATCTGCTGGATTTTTATCAGCTGGGTGCCGGGGCTTTAGGCTGGCAATTTACGATTAATGGCCTGCTGGTGGTGGCTTTACAGATTCCGTTAACTCGCGCCACAGAGCACTGGGGCGAGCGCGGCCAGCTTGCGCTTGGCGCTGTTTTACTGGCGCTTGGGCTGGGCATGCTGCCTTTTGGGGTGCAGTGGGGCTTTGCCTATGTTTGCCTTTCTACTGCGATTTGGACCATAGGTGAAATCTTGTTTATGCCCACAATGAGTGTGCTGGTGATGCTGCGTGCCGAGGGGCGTAAAAGCGGCCATTATTTTGGGCTTTACGGGGTGTGCTGGAGTGTCAGCATGCTGATTTCACCGGTATTTAGCAGCCAGATATACAGCCATTTTGGCGGGCATAGTGTTTGGTTTGCCTGTGCTGCGCTGGCTATTTTGGCGGTGCCGCTGATGGATAGGGCGGCAGTTAAAATGGCACCCTGTACGGTTTAAGATTTCATCTGGAAAAAACCAATCACGTCTTCCAGCTTTTGCGCGTGCATGGATAATTCATCCGATGTATTGGATAAATCTTCTGCGGCAATGGCGGTGGCCTGGGTGACATTGCTTAATTTAGTGGCGGATTGATTAATTTGCTCAATGCCAATAAATTGCTCGCGCGATGCGGCGGCAATTTCCTGTACTAAATCAGCGGTTTTTTTAATGGAAGGCACAATTTCGTTCAGTAATTCACCAGCACGCTCAGCCTGCTCTACGCTATTGCTGGCCAGAATGCTGATTTCCTGCGCGGCGGTCTGGCTGCGCTCGGCCAGTTTTCGTACTTCTGCAGCCACTACCGCAAAGCCCTTGCCTTGCTCGCCAGCGCGGGCAGCTTCAATGGCGGCGTTCAGGGCTAATAGATTAGTCTGATAGGCAATATCATCAATTATGCTGATTTTTTTGGCAATTTCGCGCATGGCCAATACCGTTTTTTTAACGGCTTCGCCGCCTTCTATGGCATTCATGGATGAATGCGCGGAGATATCTTCGGTAATGCGGGTGTTTTCATTGTTTTGTGCCACGGTGGCGGTCAGCTGCTCTAAATAGGCGCTGGTTTCTTCAATACTGGTGGCCTGCTCCATGGCGTTGTAGGTGAGGTTTTTGGCGGAGGTGTTAATTAAATGTGATGTTTTGGCCAGTAAATGTGATGCTTCAGATATTTCGGCCAATACCTCATGCAATTTTTCAATCATGCTGTGCAGTGCATAAAGCAGGCTGTTTTTATGATTTGCAGAAAATTCCCCGCGTAAATTGCCCGCCACTACTTCCATGATCAGGCGTCTTGCCTCGCCTGGGCCACAGCCTATTCTATGGATAATGCCCATATAGGTTTGGGAAATAAACAAGGCACATATAATGCACAATATCAGGGTGAAGGCTGAAATAATATAAAAGAACTTTTGCTGTTGCTGATATTTTTGCTGAATGATTTCAGCATGCTTTTTTACCAGTGATTCAGATAATTGATTAATTAATTGTGTTTTTTGTGCAGGCTGAAGGGAGGCGCTTAGGATCTCTTTCAGTAAGGATTGCTCTTTGGTGTTAAATCTGGCAGCAATAAGCAATGCTTTATCGTTAAAGGTGTCTTCTTCATTTTTTATCTCATTAAAAATAATCTGGCTGTGTGCTTGCGCCGCAATATCATGGCCTGCATATAATTGATTTACAATCCATAAGGCAGCGTGCTCTTGCCGCTGTGCCAAATAGAGCTGATCTGAATTTATTTTGTTATAAAAAATAATCACATATAGCGCAGCAATAAAAGCCAGGAATAAAATGGCTCTGCTTATAAATATTCTTTTCATGGTGGGTATTGCCATTTTTTAACCCCAATTATCTTTAAGGCTGATTTGCTGCGTCAATGTCGGACTGGCGTATTTCACTCATTTATTGCCTGAATAGCCAGGCTGGGCCAAATGAGAGAAACCCGCTAACCGCCAAATCTGCCGCTTGCGGCTTCGCTGCTTTATTAAAAGCCCATCTTCGCCAGCATATTATCGTGATCAATTCTCTTCATTCCGGGGGCAGGCAGTCCATTAAAACTAGCCCTTACCCTGTGCTTTAAGCAAGGCAGTATTGATATTTTATGTTTAGGCCATATATAGAAAACAAGCCGGCAGACTGGCGGGCTGTTATTCATTTTTGCTTCAGGTAAACTGCGGCCTCGCTGGTTTTTGCCCGCATTTATCCGGTCCATCCTTTGCGTGGATGACCACCTGGAGATATATAAAAAATGACTCAAAATAACGCTCAGGCCATTGTTGTGGCTGCCCTGTACAAGTTTGTAACGCTGGCCGATTTTGAAGCGCTTAAAGAGCCGCTGTTGCAATCCATGCTGGATAACGAAGTAAAAGGCACTTTGCTGCTGGCTTTTGAAGGCATTAATGGCACGGTAGCTGGTTCCCGCGCCGGGATTGATGGCTTATTGGCATGGTTAAAAAGCGACGCGCGCTTTATCGATCTGGATCACAAAGAATCTTATTGTGATGAGCAGCCGTTTTACCGCAGCAAGGTTAAATTAAAGAAAGAGATCGTTACGCTGGGCGTGCCGGGTGTGGATCCTAATCAGGCTGTGGGCACCTATGTAGAGCCAGAAGACTGGAATGCACTGATCAGTGATCCTGAAGTATTGCTGATTGATACGCGCAACGATTATGAAGTGGCCATCGGCACGTTTGAGGGTGCAATTGATCCAAAAACGGCCAGCTTCCGTGAATTTCCTGATTATATTAAGCAGCATTTCGACCCTGCCAAACACAAGAAAGTGGCCATGTTTTGCACCGGCGGCATCCGCTGCGAAAAAGCCTCCAGCTATATGCTGGGCGAGGGCTTTGAAGAAGTCTTCCACCTTAAAGGCGGCATTCTTAAATACCTGGAAACGGTAAAACAGGAAGAGAGCAAATGGGAGGGTGATTGTTTTGTATTTGATAACCGCGTTACCGTTCGTCACGATTTAAGCGAAGGCGATTTCGACCTCTGCCACGCCTGCCGCCAGCCGGTGTCGGCAGAAGAGCGCCAGTCACCGCATTATGTGGCCGGAATCAGCTGCCCGCACTGCTGGAATTCGCTGAGCGAAAAAACCAGAAACGGCGCGCGCGAGCGGCAAAAACAGATTGAGCTGGCTAAAAAACGTAATCAGCCCAATCCGCTTGGCCGCAATATGCGGGATGCGCAGGCTAAGGATTAAATTTCGGGCGGGATGTTTTACCCTCTGTACGTTCCGGCAAGGCCATACGTTGGTGGGCGAAATTCAATCCTGTCCATTTAAGTGCTCAGCGCAGGAGCGGTTAAAGCCCCTCCTGCGAACCCCTCAGCTTGAGTGCGGGCGTTTGCCGCGTATTTTTACCTCCATAGGAAAACCCACTTGAAACACACCACGCCGCCCCGTTCAACGCTGCTTGTCATGTTCAGCATTATTTTACTGGCACATAGTTACCTGGGCATGCGTTTGTTTCCTGCTTTGGGTTTGCAGGGATCGGGCTTGTTGCTGGGCTGGCTTGCGCTTGTGGTTTCCAGCCTGTTGCTGCCTCTGGGCCTGGCGGCCAGATTTATCAGCCAGCCGCCATGGGCTGATCGCCTTGCGTGGCTGGGTTTAACTGTGATGGGTTTATCTTCATCGGTGTTTGCGCTTTGCCTGCTGCGCGATGTTTCCTTGCTGCCCCTTGCATATTTATTAAGCGATGCGGCGTATAGCAGCTGGCAGCTTCAGAGCGCTGTGGGCGTGCTTGTCGGCGCTGTGTTGTTTACATTACTTGGCCTGATCAATGCACGGCGCAGCGCGGCTATTGTGGATGTGGCCGTGCCGGTGGCGAATCTGCCTGCAGAATTAGTGGGCTTTACCATCGCCCAAATCAGCGATATTCATGTTGGCCCAACGATTAAGCAGCCTTATCTTGATTCCATTGTGGATAAGGTAAACAGCCTTGGTGCGGATCTGGTGGCGGTAACAGGCGATCTGGTCGATGGTAATGTGGCTGATTTGTCCGCGCATACCGCGCCGCTTGAGCGATTAAAATCCACACACGGCACGTTTTTTGTAACGGGTAATCATGAGTATTATTCTGGCGCGCTGCCGTGGATTGCCGAGTTGCGCCGTTTAGGCTTGCAAGTGCTGCTGAATGAGCATGTTTTACTCTCACACGCCGGCCATCAGTTGGTGGTGGCGGGGGTGACAGATTACAGCGCCGGGCATTTTTATCCTGATCATCAAAGCGATGCTCAGGCTGCCCTGGCCGGATCGCCCGATTCGCCGTTTAAATTGCTGCTTGCGCATCAGCCGCGCAGCGCATTTAAGGCACAGGATTTAGGCCTGCATCTGCAATTATCCGGCCATACCCATGGCGGGCAGTTTTTCCCTTGGAACTTTTTTGTGCGCTTTCAGCAGCCCTTTACTGCCGGATTGAATTTATTGGGTAATGTCTGGGTATATACCAGCCGGGGCACTGGCTATTGGGGGCCACCTAAACGTTTGTTTGCACCTTCGGAAATAACGCGAATTACTTTGCAGCGGGGATAAAACGTTCCGGCTAATCCGCCATTTGAATTGTTTTAATAAAATAAGTATTTACTTATTGAATATTAAAAGCCCCGCCTTAGTGCGGGGCTTTTTTTGTAAGTTTATTGCTTGTAAGTAAATAAAAATACCACATTGTTGCCAATGTTCTATCTTTTATGTGTTTGATGCGCAGACAGGGAATACGGCAATGTCATTGAAATTCAGATTGTTTTTGATGGGGCTCTCAGGTGTCGCTGCGGTCCTGATCATGGGTTTTATTGGCTTGAGCGGACAAAATTCATCACGTGATAGTGTGAATGATTTGCTCGGTGGCCAGTCCATTATGCGTAATCATATGGAGGCCGACATGATGCACGATGCAATACGCGGAGATGTTTTGTCGGCAATATTGGCCATTAAAAATAATGATATGAAAGAAGTTGATTCTGCTGAAAAAGATTTAGCAGAGCATGGCAATCACTTTAAAGAGATGTTTGCCAGTAATGAAAAATTGGAGCATAGCGGACAAATTAAAAATAAAATAGCTACGGTAAAGCCAGTTGTTGATGCATATATTGGATTAGCCACTCAGTTATTTGCCAACGCAAAAAATACACCAGAAAAAATGGAAAAAGACTTGCCTGTTTTTCAGCAGCAATTTGATGTATTAGAAAAAGAAATGGCAGCCTTATCAGATTTAATAGAAAAGCAGTCTGCTGATCAGTCAAAAGGCTCTGAAGAAGTTTTTGAAAAGTCTCAGTTGCATATGTTGGTATTTCTGGTGCTGGTGATTATTGCAATGACACTGGTTTCTACTCTGGTAACCAGGCAAATATCGGCGGTATTAAGCGAGGCCATCTCAATTGCCAGAAACATTGCTCATGGCGATTTTTGCAATGATATTGAGACTTCGCGCAAAGATGAAATGGGGCAGTTATTGCTATCACTCAGGGCGATGCAAAGTCATTTAGAAAATATTATCCGTCAGGTCAGCGATAGCGCAGAAGAGGTGATTTGCTACGGGCAGGAGCTGGCGGCCCAGTCTGGCTTAATCCGAACCGCATCAGAAAATCAAAACGCCTCGGCGGGGGCTATTGCCAAATCAATTGGCCAGATGGTGGTGAGTATTGAGCAAGTGAATAGCAGTGCACAGCGCGCGCACAGCCTGACTGCAGAATCGGCAGAGCTGTCTAATGATGGCGCTAAAATGATTACCGGGGTGCTACTTGGGATGGAAGAAGTTGAAAAATCCGTCACTGAAACCGCTGGCATTATCCAGGGCCTGGGTGAGCAATCCGATCAAATCAATTCGATTGTAAATGTGATTAAAGAAATTGCCGATCAAACCAATCTGCTGGCCTTGAACGCAGCAATCGAGGCCGCCAGAGCGGGCGAGCAGGGCAGGGGCTTTGCAGTGGTGGCCGACGAGGTGCGCACCCTTGCCCATAGAACCACTCAGGCCACGCAGGAAATTGGTGGGGTAATCAATGGCATTTTACAAGGCACCAAGGCCGCCATTGAAAGCATGGAAAAAGGGGTACAGCGGGTTAAAAATGGCAACGAGCAGGCCAAAGCGGTGGCCTTAGTGGTGCAGCAGAGCAGCACAGGTTCTGGCGATGTGATTGAATCGGTAATTGATATTGCTACGGCCATGCAGGAGCAAAATAAAGGCAGTGATGTGATTTCGCGTGGTATAGAGCAGATTGTGGCAATGTCGGGTGAAAACGTAGAGGCAACTCAGCGTGCGGTAGATACCACCGCACGTCTGAATGAGCTGGCGCTTAAAATGAAAGGATTAATTTCACAATTTAAGCTGCATGCTTTAAACGCGGGTTAGCTTCCGGTATTCAGCATGCAATAGGATGGGCGATCAATATCGATAATCTCGGTACGGATCAGCAGCTTTATGTCTTGTGGTGTGTCTGTTTTCAGCGCCTGCAGCAGGGCCTCTGAAAGTGCTTTTTTAACTTCGGGTGAGCGGCCGCTCAGAATTTGCAGTTTGATATGAATAAAGGCGCGGCCCTCGTCCACATTGCCAATCAAAAAATCATCAAAGCCCATTGCCCGGCTTTGAATATCACCTTCAGCAAAGTGCCCTGATTCAATCAGGGCATTGTTTAATTGTTGCAGAGCAAGGCGTGGGTTGAATGTACTCAGGTTCTTGCTGTATTCAATATTCAGATGGGGCATGGAGAAACCTTCAGGGGTGGAAACCAGACCCTGAAGATTATAAGTGTTCAGGCAAACATTCCCCAGCGCTGTTATCCCTTCTTGCCGTATTACTCACGGGCATGAATAACTGCCTGCAGGGGAATCTTGCATCGGGGCTCGTTTAATTGACGTGCTCAGGCTGGGCTTTTGATAAAGGCTTAGCCGCTTCATTATGCTGAATATGGTGCACAGTGCGCTGCGGAAAGGGAATAGAAATCTTTGCCGCATCAAAGGCTTTTTTGATATTTTCTGTGGTATCAAAAAAGACCGGCCAGTAATGTTCGCTATTGGCCCAAACACGCACTGTGAAATTAACCGAGCTTTCTGCCAGCGATGAAACCACCACCATAGGGGCCGGGTCATGGTGAATGCGGCTATCTTTATTTAATACAGATAAAATAACTTTTCGTGCGTAATCGATATCATCGTCATAACCAATACCAAATACAAAATCAACACGGCGGGTAGGCAGGGCAGAGTAATTGATGAGATTGCCATTGGCTAATGGGCCATTAGGTACCACAATTAATTTATTATCGCCAGTGCGTAAACGGGTAGTAAAAATCTGAATGCCTTCTACCGTGCCCCCCTGGCCTTGCGCCTCGATATAGTCGCCTGCTTTAAATGGCTTAAACATTAAAATCAGCACACCACCTGCAAAATTGCCCAGGCTGCCTTGCAGCGCCAAACCAATAGCCAGACTGGCCGCACCTAAAATAGCAATAAATGAAGTGGTTTCAATACCAATCATTGAAGCGGCGCTAATCAATAGCAGCGCTTTTAATGCCACATTGGCAAGGCTGCCTAAGAAGTGCCTGAGTGTGGCTTCAACATTGCTGCGCGTCAGCATCTTATCGAGCAATTGCGTAGCAATACCGATCAGCTTCCAGCCTATAAAAAGTGTAATCAGTGCAGAAAATAATTTAGGCGCATAGCTGATTGCCTGGGCTTGCAGAATTTCAATCCAATTCATTTGCTTCACTTTATTTGGGTGACAGTGTTTTAAGTGTCACAGAATTGCCCAGATATTCGAAGAGAATAAATTACGCTTTATAGGGGAAATGATGCACAGAAATGGGGGATGGGGTTTGCAGGTTTGCTTTCTTGAATGCTCAAGAAAACAACTAAAGTCGCACCCCCTTGGCAAAACCCTGTGCTCTTACCCTAAGCCAAATAAGGCCTGCCTGCTTTTAGCGCTGACGCTGTGTCAGTTCGGCGATGACTTGCCCGAGTGTCGTTGTTCCTGCCCATTCGATTGCGCTGGGGTCGCTCCTGATGTCGATATGCGAGCCATTAAGGCCACGGGTCATTTCGGTAAAACCAGCAAGGGCGGCCTTTGAGAAATGGGCATCGGCCAGCGCTTTGGGCCACTCTGCTTCCGGCAGGACGGCCACATCGACAGGCTTATCGAGCGTGGCTGAAACGATGGCGGCGACATCGTTCGGGGCGTAGTCTTTGGGCCCCGATAGTGTGACGACGCAGCTTTCCATTTTTTTTTCTTGCAGCAAAACAGCTGCTGCGTTACCAACATCCACCGTTGCCACCATCGGCAGAGAGCGATTTGGCGGGGAGAGAAACGCCGGCAGGGTGCCGCTACGCACAGCATGCCCGACCATCGGCATCCAGTTTTCCATGAAATAGGCCGCTCGCAGGAAAATGGCAGGCAGACCAGCCTCAGTCAAACGCTGCTCGAGCATGCGGTTCATCCGGATCCACCCTGTTCCGTTTTCACGGTCGGCTCCCACGGAGGAAAGGGCCACAAGTCTTGGCACGCCAGCTGCCACTGCGGCACGCGCCGTGATATCGGCAATCAAGTCTGCTCTCTCGAACAGGTCTTCACGGTTGTAGTGCTGCGGGCTGAGTACATAAGCGCCTTGAGCCTGACTGAGCGCGCTGACCATTGATGCCAGGTCTGTCAGATCGGCCACGGCAACCTCTGCGCCGCGTTCGGCCCATGGCCGGCCTTGGTCGGGATCGCGCACTACGGCGCGCACAGCCTGGGCGGAACGTAAAAGTGCATCGGCGGTAGCGGCGCCGGTACGGCCGGTCACGCCGAATACAACGTAAGGAAGGTGTGAGGAAGCAGTCATACAAAAATCTCCTTTTCAGATGAAGCACAAGGATGGATGATTGCTCAACATGCATCAATAACATGAAAGGCATAGCGATAATGCGCCAAGTGGATTTATCTGCCGTCGATCTCAACCTGTTAAAGCTGTTCGAAGCACTCGTTCGGGAGCGAAGTGTCACCCAGGCTGGCCTGCGTCTGGGCTTAAGCCAACCGGCCGCAAGCCGCGCACTGGGGCGGCTGCGCAAGATGCTGGGTGATCGTTTGGTGGTTCGCGGCAAACTTGGGTTGGAGCTGACGCCACGCGGTGAGGCGCTGGCAGGTCCAGTAACTAAGCTGCTGGACGATGCCCGGGGCATCGTCTCGCCTGCCGTTTTTGACCCTGCCTCTGCAACGGGTCGGATCACGATTGCCGCTCACGACCATCTGAGCCTCATCGTCCTTGCTGGTTTAATTGCCCGCTTCGAGCGCCATGCGCCTGCGCTAAGTCTCCATATCGCGCAATCCATTGGGGACAATGTGCGGCTTGTTGAGCAGGGGGATGCAGATCTGGCTCTGGGTATTTTCGATGCACTGCCAGGCAGTCTCCATCGGCGCGGCCTTTACACCGATAGTCTGGTGTGTGTGGTGAGGTCTGGTCACCCTGTGGCAGGCGGACTCAGTTTGGAGCGGTATTTGGCCTTGCGCCACATCACCGTGACCATTTCTGGTGTGGGAGAGAGCACGGTTGAAGTTGCGCTCTCGAAAATGGGGGGCACTCGCCACGTCGCGTTGCGAGTGCCTCACTTTCTTGCTGGTGCAATGCTGGTGGCGGATAGCGATATGATTCTCACCTTGCCGGGCCGTTTGGCACGCCTGCTTGCGAAAAGGCTTCCGCTCGCGCTGCTGGATCTGCCGCTACAAGTTGCGCCCTTGTTGCCCGCCATGATCTGGCACGAGCGCTTCCACAGCGACCCTGCCCATATTTGGGTCAGGCAACAGCTTGTCGATGTTGTCGCTTTGTTCAAAAAGGTCAGTTAAATTTAATTGGCCCCTCCCTCAATTTTGCCAAGGTAATTGCAGGCGTTTTATGTCTGCTCAGTCATGGGATTCAGGTTTTTTTTCTGTGAAACGCTGTGTTTCAAGAGCGGGTTTTGCGGTGGAATATCAATCAGCGATCAATCCCGCCCATGCACAGGTATTTGATAGCAATATAATCTTCGATGCCGTATTTAGAGCCTTCCCGGCCTAGGCCCGATTGTTTTATCCCGCCAAAGGGCGCTAGCTCGTTGGAGATCATGCCGGTGTTGATGCCCACCATGCCGTATTCCAGCGCTTCGGCGACGCGCCAGATGCGGCCGATGTCGCGGCTGTAAAAATAGCTGGCAAGGCCAAATTCGGTATCGTTGGCCAGCCGGATCAGCTCTGCTTCACTGCTAAATCTAAATAGTGGTGCGAGCGGGCCGAAGGTTTCTTCGCGGGCCACTTTCATTTTGGCGCTGACATTCAGTAAAACGGTTGGCTCAAAAAAGCTATGCCCCAGCGCATGGCGCTTGCCGCCCAGCGCCAGTGTTGCGCCCTGCTCCAGCGCATCCTTGATATGTTCTTCCACTTTTTGCACCGCTTTTTCATCAATCAGCGGGCCTTGGGTCACGCCTTCTTCCGTGCCAACGCCGACTTTGAGCTGGCTTACTGCTGTGCTGAGTTTGGCGGCAAAGGCATCAAAAACGCTTTCTTGCACATAGATGCGGTTGGCGCAGACGCAGGTTTGCCCGGCGTTGCGAAATTTGGAGATCATGGCGCCTTCTACAGCGGCGTCCAGATCGGCGTCGTCAAACACTACAAAGGGCGCATTGCCGCCCAGCTCCAGCGAGACTTTTTTTACTGTATTGGCGCACTCGCGCATTAGCAATTTGCCGATATCGGTGGAGCCGGTAAAGCTGAGCTTGGCCACATCGGGGTTCCTGGTCAGCTCGCCGCCAATCTGGCTGGCGGTGCCGGTAATCACGTTAAATACGCCAGCGGGAATGCCTGCCTCTGTGGCTAATACGGCCAGTGCCAGCGCAGAAAAAGGCGTTTGTGTGGCGGGTTTAAGCACCATGGCGCAGCCTGCCGCCAGCGCTGGCCCAGCCTTGCGGGTGATCATGGCATTGGGGAAATTCCAGGGCGTAATGGCGGCTACCACGCCAATAGCTTGTTTGATCACCAGCATGCGTTTGTCGGCTTGTGGCGCGGCAATCACATCGCCGTAAACGCGTTTGGCTTCTTCGCTAAACCACTCGATAAAGCTGGCTCCATAGGCAATTTCGCCACGCGCTTCGGCCAATGGTTTGCCTTGCTCGGCGCTTAAGATTTGCGCGAGGTCTTCCTGATTAGCCAGCATCAGCTCAAACCAGCGGCGCAAAATCGCGCTGCGCTCTTTGGCTGTTTTCTGTCGCCAGGCAGGCATGGCGAGCTTGGCGGCGGCAATGGCCTGGGCCGTTTCTGCCGTGCCCATCTTAGGAATATGCCCGATGATTTCCCCGGTGGCGGGGTTAGTGACCGCGATTTTCTCTGCAGCATCCTGCCACTGGCCGTTGATATAGCAGGCTTGTTTTAACAGGGCAGGGTTGTTGAGGTGGAGCATGGGGTTTCCTTTGTTGGGTGGGGACTGTGCCCACGCGTGAAGGGGGTTTAAGTGCCTTCGGCAGGGTGTTTAAGAGCGGTAGCCTCTGCGGGCAAAAGTATCCACACAAGTTGAAATATACAAATGTACCGTAGGGTGGGTTAGGTCGCTCTCGATGGTTATTAGGGGGGCGGATCTTTTTCGGCCGTAACCCGCCATGGCGCTGCGCTGCGTTTACTAAGAAAAAAAGATCTATTTTGTGCCTTCGGCACGTTGGTTTTTGTGCGGGAATCCCCCGCTGGGGACTTACTTTCTTGAACGGCCAAGAAAGTAAGCAAAGAAGGCCGCCCCGACCAGCACGAAGGCCCCTCACTGCGGACAATCGAGTCGGCGGCTGCGGGACTCGCTTCGCTCAAACATCCTCGCCGAAACCCCGCCCCGCTTGTTCCTCGTTTCGGCGTGCTTCAAGGGGACTCTTAAGCCCCGTGCAACGAGTCGCGCTGTTAACAAGTTTTGCATAGGTTGAAGTTTAAAAACTGGTTTCCTCCGTTAAACTCCGTATTCTCTGTGGCCTCCATGGTTAAAGATTTGGGTTTTCTCGGTGTGCTCTGTGTTCTCATGGATTTCTGTGTCTACAGACGTTTTAAGCGCTCTTGATCGCCTGCACCAGCATCTCCAAAGCTTCATCCAGCACGCTGTCTTCTATGGTGAGCGGGCATAGGAAGCGGATGACGTTACCGTACATCCCGCAGCTGAGCAGGATCAAGCCTAAGTTTTGCGCTTGTGTTTTTACTTTTGTGGTGAATTCGGGGGATGGCTGGCCGTTTTCGGTGAATTCTACCGCCACCATAGCTCCAAGGCCGCGGATGTCGTGGATTTGCGGGGTGCCGGGTTTTAAGCTTTCTAGGCAGGCTTTGATTTTTCTGCCGATGAGATTGGCACGGCTGCAGAGTTGTTCTTCTTCGATAATTTCCAGCACCGCCAGCGCAGCGGCAATGCCGATCGGGCTGCCGCCGTAAGTGCCGCCAAGGCCGCCGGGGGCTGCGGCATCCATGAGCTCAGCCCTGCCAATCACGCCGGAAAGCGGAAAGCCGCCTGCTAAGGATTTGGCCACGGTGATTAAATCAGGCTCAGCATCGAAATGCTCCATCGCAAACAGTTTGCCGGTGCGGGCAAAGCCGGTTTGAATTTCATCTGCGATCAGCAAAATGCCGTGCTCATCACAAACTTGCCGCAAGCCTTGCATAAACTCGCGCGGTGCGGGGTAAAAGCCGCCTTCGCCTTGCTCGGGTTCGATAATCATGGCAGCGATGCGTTTTGGGTCCACGCTGCTTTTAAAAAGCGCTTTTAGGCAGGCCAAAGCCGCGCTGCTGCTGATCTCTCCAGATGGAAAAGGCGCGTGGTAAACATCGGCGGGAAAGGGGCCAAAGCCGATTTTATAGGGGGCCACCTTGCCGGTCAGCGCCATGCCCATCAGCGTTCGGCCATGAAATCCGCCAGAAAAAGCGATCACGCCCGCTCGCCCTGTGGCCACGCGGGCAATCTTGATGGCGTTTTCTACGGCTTCAGCGCCTGTGGTCAGGAAAAAGCTTTTGCACGGGCCGCTGATGGGGGCGAGCTGGTTCAGCTTTTCAGCCAGCGCCACATAGCCGGTATAAGGCATGACCTGATAGCAGCTATGCGAAAACGCATCCAGCTGCTCGCTTACCGCCGCTTTAACCTTGGGATGCAAATGGCCGGTATTGAGCACCGCAATGCCGGCGGCAAAGTCGATATAACGCCGCCCGTCTATATCCCAAACCTCGGCATTCTTAGCTTTGGCGATAAAAACTTGCGTGCTGATGCCCACGCCACGAGGGGTAGCGGCAAGGCGGCGATCATTCCAGTTGTCCATTTTTACTCTCATCGCGAAATGTAGGGCGGGTTTTACTCCATAGATACTAATCAAAGTCAAAAAGACCTTTTTAGTGCCTACGGCACGTTGATTTTGGTGCGGGCGTCCCGCTGGACCTTCCTTTCTTGCGTCGCCAAGAAACGAAGCCAAAGAAGGCGCCCCCTAAAACACGAAAGCTCCTCGCTGCGGACAATCGAGGTGGCGTCAATTCAACTCGCTACGCTCAAACACGAATTGACGACGACCCCACCCCGCTTGTTCCTCGCTCGGCGTGTTTTCAGGGGAGGGCAAAAGCCCTATGCCGATTGCGAGGTAATTACATTTACAGTGTTGTTTGCGAATGAAAATACGTAATTACTCAGGGACGCTAAAATAAAGCAGGTATCCAAGAAAAACACGAAAGGCACAAAAAACGGATCATTTTTCCTCGGTTTTCTCCGTGGAACTCTGTGTCCTCCGTGTTCTCTGTGGTTCAAGATTTGTGCGCACCAGCTTTATAAAACTCCCAGCTCCCGCGCATATTCATCAATGCATTGCTTGGCCAGTCTCACAAATTCTTCTGCCTGTGCGCGGGTCATGACCAGTGGCGGGGCGGCGATCATGCTGTCGCCGGTGGCGCGCATGACCAGCTGGTTTTTCAGGCAGATATCGCGGCAGCGCAGGGCCATGCTGCTGCCGTGCTCGAAACGCTTGCGGCTGGCTTTGTCTTCCACCAGGGTAAGTGCAAAGAAAAAGCCCAGGCTGCGCACGTCGTCTACCAGAGGGTGATTGTCGAAAGCGTCGTGCCAGAGCCGGGCGGCGTAGGGGGCGACGTCTTCATTCATGCGCTCGATAATGCGTTCTTTTTGCAGGATGCGGATATTGGTAGCTGCCACCGCGCAGGCGACCGGGTGGCCGGAATAGGTAAAGCCGTGGTTAAAATCGCCGCCTTCTGTCAGCACTTTGGCCACAATATCGTGGACTAACACACCGCCAATCGGGATATAGCCAGAGCTTAAGCCTTTGGCGATGGTCATTAAATGCGGGCGTATGCCGTAGTGCTGGCTGCCAAACCATGAGCCGGTGCGGCCAAAACCGCAGATCACTTCGTCGGCGATCAGCAAAATGCCGTACTGATCGCAAATGCGCTGGATTTCCGGCCAGTAGGTGGAGGGCGGAATAATAATTCCGCCTGCGCCTTGCACCGGCTCGCCAATAAAAGCCGCTACGTTTTCCACGCCCAGCTCCAGAATCTTTTGCTCCAGCGCCCTTGCGGCTTTTAGTCCGTATTCCCCGGGGCTAAGCTCACCGCCATTGGCGTACCAGTAGGGCTGCTCGATATGGGCAATGCCGGGAATCGGTAAATCGCCTTGCTCGTGCATATAGTGCATGCCGCCGAGGCTGGCCCCGCCTATGGTGGAGCCGTGATAGCCGTTTTCGCGGGCGATGATGGTTTTCTTTTGCGGCTGGCCGAGCAGGGCCCAGTAGTGGCGCACCATGCGGATAATGGTGTCGTTTCCTTCGGAGCCGGAATTAGTATAAAAAACGTGATTAAAGCCTTCGGGGGCCACTTGTGCCAGCAGGCTGGACAGCTCGATCACCGGCGGGTGGGTGGTTTTAAAAAAGGTATTGTAAAAGGGCAGTTGCAGCATTTGCTGGTAAGCCGCTTCGGCCAGCTCCTGCCTGCCGTAGCCGATATTGACGCACCAAAGCCCGCTCATGGCGTCAAAAATTTTATTCCCTTCTGAATCAAATAAATAAATCCCCTCGGCATGGGTAATCACCCGCGAGCCATGGGCGTTGAGCGCGGCAGTATCCGAGAAGGGATGGATATGGTGGGCGGCATCCAGCGCCTGGTATTGTGCCGTGCTGCGGCCAGGGCTGGAGTGGCCCGGGCTGATGGGATTCGGATTCATCGGGTGTCTCCTTGTTGCGGGGTGGGGTGTGTGCCCATGTGCGTTAATTAAAGTCAAAAACTGTATTTTTTAGAGCCTTCGGCCCGGTGTTCAGGTGCGGGAATCCCCCGCGTGGGACTTACTTTCTTGCTTCGCCAAGAAACGAAGCCAAAGAAGGCGACCCCTAAAACACGAAGGCCCCTCGCTGTGGACAGTGGCGTTGTGTCAACTCGCTTCGCTCAAACACGAATTGACGACTACCCCGCCCCGCTTGTTCCTCGCTCGGCGTGTTTTCAGGGGAGGGTAAAAGCCCCTTGCTGTGAGTCGTGATATAAATTTATTTTTCAGTGTTTGAAACAATTAAAAACCTAAGACTCGGCTCAACTCTAAAAGCTTTTCCTCCGTGAAACTCCGTGTTCTCTGTGCCCTCCGTGGTTAAAGATTTGGGTTTTCACGGTCCACCAGCCATCACACATGCAGCAGTAAATGTTTTCTTTCCCATGGGCTGATGACTCTTGCGTATTCCACGTATTCGGCTTCTTTTACTGCGCAATAGGCTTTGATAAAGGGCTCGCCCAGGACGGCGGCTATGGGTTTGCAGTCGCTTAGGATTTGTGTGGCGGCATCCAGACCTCTGGGGAAGGCGAAGGGCAGGGTGTAGGCGTCGCCTGTGAGGGGCTCGCTGGGGGTAAGCTGCTCTTCTATGCCCAGCCAGGCGCAGGCCAATGTGGCGGCCAGGGCCAGGTAGGGGTTGCAATCCACGCCGGGCAGGCGGTTTTCTATGCGGCGGGCGATGGGGTCGGAGTGCGGCACGCGTATGCCGCAGGTGCGATTATCAAAGCCCCATTGCACATTGATGGGCGCTGCGTAGTAGCGGGTCAGGCGGCGGTAGCTGTTTACAAAGGGGGCGAACAGCGCAATCACTTGAGGGAAGTATTTTTGCATGCCCGCTACCGATTGATAAAACACCTCGCTGGGCGTGCCGTCCACATTAGAAAACACATTCTGGCCGCTGACTTCATCCACTACGCTCATATGAATATGCATGGCCGAGCCTGGCTCGTTTTCCATGGGTTTGGCCATAAAAGTGGCGTACATATTGTGGCGGATGGCCGCTTCTCTGACGGTACGTTTAAACAGAAACACCTGATCGGCCAGCTCCAGCGCATCACCGTGCAAGAAGTTGATTTCCATCTGGCAAGCGCCAATTTCGTGGATCAGCGTGTCTATCTGCAGGCCTTGTGCATCGCAATAGTCGTAAACATCTTCGAACAGGTCGTCATATTCATTCACTGCGTCTACAGAATAGGCTTTTCGGCCGGTTTCCGGGCGGCCGGTGCGGCCCACGGGCGGTTGCAAGGGCAGATCCGGATCACGGTTGATATCGACCAGATAAAATTCCATTTCAGGGGCAACCACCGGCTTCCAGCCACGGTCTTCGTAGAGCTTGAGCACGCGGCGCAGCACATAGCGGGGTGATAGCTCAACCGGCGTGCCGTCAAAATGAAAGCAATCGTGTATCACCTGCGCCACCGGGTCTTTTGCCCAAGGAATAATGCGGATGGTGTTGGGATCCGGAATCAGCAGCATATCGGGATCGGTGATGGGGGTGATGTGTTCGGCGTATTCACCGGTTACGGTTTGCACCAGTACGGTAACGGGCAGGCGCATGCCTTCGTCTTCGCTGAATTTTTCTTTGGGCACGATTTTGCCGCGGGCAATGCCGGTGAAATCGGGCGTGACACATTCAACTTCAGTGATTCGACGTTCTCGCAGCCAGTCGCTGATTAAGCTCATGGTTGACTCCGTGTTTGAGCACTTCGTTAAGCGGGCATTTTTATAGAAATTTAATAACAGCTCTGTGTGTTTTTACGGTTTCTTTCTTTGGGATTGCTTAGGCTTGATGTGTCGATTACTCCTTTGGAAATCCGTCGTGAAGCCCATTGCAATCTGTCGTCATGAAGCGATTCAGGGGCCTGGATATTTACAGGCTTTTTTAGAAAAGCATGCCATTCCCTATCGTGTTTTTGCGATTGATGCAGGGGATACACCTCCTCGTTGTGCTGCCGAATTTAGTGGTGTGGTGGTTTTAGGCTCCAATGCGGGGGTGAACGATGGCCTGGCCTGGATTAAAAGAGAGGAGGCTCTGCTTAAGGATGCTTTAAGGCTGGAGCGCCCGATTCTTGGTCATTGCTTTGGCGGGCAGCTGTTATCCAAAAGCCTGGGGGGCCAGGTACGTCGTAATACGGTGCCGCAAATCGGCTGGGGCAAGGTGCTGGTGACCAAGTTTGATGAGTCGCGCCAATGGATGGGCGAGAAGCGTGAGCTGGATATGTTTCACTGGCACTTCGATACCTTTGAAGTGCCGCGCGGTGCTAAGCGCACGCTGTTTGGCTATTACTGCATGAATAAAGGCTTTGCACTGGGCCCGCATCTGGGCTTGCAATCGCATCTGGAAGTGACCGCGCAAAGTATTCGCCAGTGGTGCGCCGAGGACAGACAGGTGTTGCAGCAGTGGCAGGGGCAAAGCTCGGTGCAAAGCGAGGCGCAGATTCTGCATCATCTGGATGAAAAAGTAGCGGCTCTGCATCAGACTGCTGATCATGTATATGAGCAGTGGCTGTGCGGTATTTCTGGTGTGTTGCACGCGCACTTTCGCCTGCCCAAACGCCCGCATGGTGGTGCTGGATGGTCGGAAGCTTTGAAGCGCTAGGTTTGTGGATTGAGACATGGTGGTGGCTTTGTTGGGTTGGGTGTTTTATTGCATCAAGAAAACTCTAAAACCGTTATTTTTAGTGCCTTCGGCACGGTGTTTAGGTGCGGGAGTCCCCCGCGTGGGCCTCACTTTCTTGCTTCGCCAAGAAAGTAAGCAAAGAAGGCGACCCCACGAAACACGAAGGCCCCTTCGCTGCGGACAATCGAGTCGGCGGCGGGCGGGATTGGCTCGCTGCCTCGCTCCCTGGCCGAAACCCCGCCCCGCTTGTTCCTCGCTACGGCGTGTTTCAAGGGGGGATTTAAGCCCAGTGCGACCAGTCGTGATACGAATCCTAATTGCTGGGTTTTAAAATACTTAAAACCTACAAAGCAGCTTAATTCAAGCCTTGTTTTCTCCGTGAAACTCCGTGTTCTCTGTGCCCTCCGTGGTTCAGTATTTGGGTTGCGGAACATCAGTTGCTAAGCATCCTCGCCAGGTGGCGTTTTTTGCAGGCGGCGCCGAAGCCTGCCAGCAGGGCGAGGGACAGCGGATTGTTTTGGAATTTCCACTCCGGGTGCCATTGCACTGCAATTGCGAAGGCGGCGTTTTTGACGCTGAAGGCTTCGATCAGGCCATCGGGGGCGAGGGCTTCGGCTTGCAGTTTGTCGGCAAGTTTTGCCACGCCCTGGTGGTGCAGTGAATTCACTCTGGCTGTGTTCTGGCCGTAGAGCTGCTCCAGCAGGCCTCCGGATACCAGCTGAATATCGTGTGCTTCCTCGTACATTTCATCGGTACTGCCGTCTTTTTCGCGGTGATCCAGCATGCCTGTCTGCTGGTGGACGGCTTGTTCCAGCGTGCCGCCAAAGGCCACATTCATTTCCTGTGCACCACGGCATATTCCAAATACGGGGATGTCTGAAGCCACCGCAGCACGAATCATGGGCAGGGTGGTGGCGTCTCTTTGCGGGTCGTTAAAATCATCTTCTAAAAGCTTGCCGTGGTAGTGCTGCGGCTCGATATTGGATTGGCTGCCGGTCAGCAGCAGGCCATCAATGCTGCCTAATATTTGCGCAATCTGGCTGGCGTCACCAAGGGCAGGGATCAGCAGCGGAATACCACCCGCAGCCAGCGCAGCATGAATATATTTTTCACCCGCAAGGTGAAAAAAATGGCTGTCTTTTAACCACCAGCGACAGCAGGGAATACCAATAACAGGCTGAGTCATAACAGGCCCCGGTTTGCATGTGATGCACAGAGCAGGCACAGACGACTCCCACCCTATATAGATTTAAGCTTAGTTCGTTAATTATATTTGACAAGCTTTTGCGCTTATTCTGGCTGTAATTATTTTCCTGTACGCGCAATATTGCCCGGCGTGTCTGTTTTGTGGTGCTGCAGCAAAAAGTTAGCCGCCTTTCTGGCTAATTGGCCGGGCATGGCATATTTTTAGAGTGTGTTGATTATTTTGAACGGGCAAAGCCAATGGATGTTGGGGCAAGGCTTAAAGTAGTGCGGGGCCGGTTTGCTTTATCTCAGCGCGAATTAGCCAAGCGGGCGGGGCTGACCAATGCCACGGTGTCTTTGATTGAGCAAAACCGGGTTAGCCCGTCGGTTAGCTCTTTAAAAAAACTGCTGGAAGGGTTTCCGATGACTCTGGCGGAATTTTTTACTTTTGAGCAGGAGAGCACCGCGCCCAGCTATATTTTCCCCGCAGGCACCCAGCCCAATTTAGGCAATGCAGGTGTGAATATGCATTTGGTTGGGGCAGGAGTAGCAGACAGGCTTATTGGTTTGCTGCGCGAGCAATATCAGCCAGGGGCCGATACTGGCAGTGAGATGCTGCAGCATGAGGGGCAGGAGTGCGGTGTGCTGGTTAGCGGCCAGATGGAGCTGACCATAGACGGGCAGGTGCATCTTTTGCAGGCGGGGGATGGCTATTATTTTCCCAGCAACTTACCGCATCGTTTTCGCAATATCGGCGATGGCGCTGCCGAAGTCATCAGCGCCAACACGCCGGGTTCGTTTTAATTGACGGGTGTTATGTAGCAAAACCCAAGATTTGAACCACGGATAACACGGTGTTTTTCCGTAAGCTTGGGTCGTTACTTTTAATTAAATGCTTGTGCTGTTGCACGATATTAATGCGGTGCAAAGGCAAGCGATACACCCAGCCCAAGCAGGGCGCTGCCGATGATTTTATTGAGCAGGCTTTGTCCACTAATCATGGTGGATCTTAAGGTTGGGTGAGAGAAAAACAGCGCCACGAGCGAAAACCACAGGCCGTGTGCTAGAGACATAAATAAGCCATAGGCAATTTGCTGCGCCAGCGGGGTGCTTGGGTTTACAACTTGGGTGTAGGTGCTCACCACAAACAGTGTGGTTTTAGGGTTAAGCGCATTAGTTAGAAAACCGTTTCTTAATGCAGCAAAAGGGCTTAAACCCGCATCTGCGCTTAAATCTATATTAAGTTTGCTTTTGTTGGTGAACGTGGTGTAACCGATATAAATCAAGTAAATAGCGCCCGCTATTTTGATGGCGGTAAACAATGCGGGAGATTGTGAAATGATTAGCCCCACGCCCAGCATGGTGTACATCACATGGATTTGCACACCCAAGGCAATCCCCAGCGCAGCCAATAAGCCGGCTTTTCGCCCATAAAGATAGCTATTACGAGTGACCATTGCAAAATCAGCGCCGGGGCTGATGACAGCAAGAATAGTGATCAGGGCAACTGCAAAAATTTCATTCATTGGCTCGTCCTAAAGAAAGTTAAATTCAGCTTTTTCGATTTATTCCTTTATTTTGGCTGTCTTGTCGTTTGAGTAAAATCGATTTATGCTCATGAAAATACATGAGAAAAACTCAACGATGAGCATCAGAATCCCTTCACTTAATGCCTTGCGAGTCTTTGAGGCCGCAGCGCGTCATCTCAGCCTGATTCGCGCTTCAGAAGAGCTGTTTGTGACTCAGGGAGCGGTAAGCCGCCAAATTAAGCAACTAGAAGAAAGCATTGGCGTGTTGTTATTTGAGCGCCGTAATCGGGCGATTTTTTTGACCAGAGAAGGCGAGCTATTAAAAAATACCTGCCAGGAGATGCTGGCACAGCTGGCAATTACATTGCAAAAACTCAAGGGAAATCCTTACGACAGACCCTTAGTGGTGTCGTGTGAGCCGACGATTGCCATGCGCTGGCTGATTCCTCGTTTAAGCGATTTCCATACTCGTTATCCGGAGATTCAGCTGCATTTATTTACGGCGGGTGGTGTGGTTGATTTTCAGGGCGGGCATATTGATTTAGCGATCAGGCGCAATGATTTCAACTGGGGGAAAGATTGTTACTCTGAAGAAATAGGGCAGGAAAAAGTGGGGCCTGTGTGCGTGCCTGAGCAGCTGCAAGATGGGCAGATTCATCTTGAACACCGCCGTCTTTTGCATACCCGTACCCGCCCGGATGCTTGGGCGCGTTGGGGGGGGCTGGCGCAGCAAGGCGTAACGAATCATCAAAATTTATATTTTGAGCATTTTTATTTAAGCCTGCAGGCTGCAACGGCAGGTCTAGGCGTGGCGATTGCTTCGGCCTATATGATAGAAGAAGAGCTAAAAAATGGCCGCCTGATTGCCCCCTATGGCTTGCTGCCCGATGGCTCCAGCTATGTTGTTTTGTCCGCAGAACCGTTTGCTCAAGATAAGCGGCGTTTAGTGTTTTTGGATTGGCTAAGGCAGGAGTTTCAAAAATCAGATGAGATGTTGGCTAGTTTACTAGCGGGGATTGAGATGCCGTAACGCTTTGCGCTACGGCATGGAAGTGAAGGACGCAATCAATCTCAACGATAACTCAGCTCGGTTGCCAGTATTGAAACCCGCGTGCCTGCCGTGCCCTGCACAATCGCTTCGATATCACTGAGCGAGCCGATCACGGCTACTTTGCCGGTATTGTGGGCAAATTCGCAGGCGGCTTGTACCTTGGGGCCCATTGAACCTGCGGCAAAGCCGAGGCGCTCTAATTCATCAGGATGGGCGCTGGCGATGGCTTTTTGGGTGGGCTTACCATAGTCGATAAACGTGGCGCTTACATCGGTGGCAATCACCAGCAAATCGGCGCTTAGCTCTTCTGCCAGCAGTGCGGAGCAGAGGTCTTTGTCGATAACCGCCTCAATGCCGTGTAATTTGCCTTCTTTATCGTAGCAAGTTGGAATCCCCCCTCCGCCCGCACAAATCACGATAGTGCCGTGCTCCAGCAGCCATTTTACCGGGCGAATTTCAAAAATACGTTTAGGCCTTGGGCTGGCCACCACGCGGCGGAATTTGTCGCCATCTGCGGCAATAGACCAGCCTTTTTCGCTGGCGAGTCTGTCGGCGTCTTCCTTGCTGTAAACCGGGCCGATGGGCTTGGTCGGGTTTTTAAAAGCTGGGTCGGCAGCGTCGACTTCTACCTGGGTCAGAATGGTGGCGAAAGGCGTTTCGACGGGCAGCAGATTGCCCAGCTCCTGCTCAATCATATAACCGATCATGCCTTCGGTTTCGGCGCCTAATACATCGAGCGGATAGGGGCTGACCTGGCTGTATGCTGCATTTTGTAAGGCGAGCAGCCCCACTTGCGGGCCATTGCCGTGGGCGATGACCAGCTCATGGCCTGGCGCTACTTTAGCGATTTGTTGGGCGGCGATGATGACGTTTTCACGCTGATTATCTGCACTCATGGCTTCGCCTCGACGAAGCAGAGCATTGCCGCCCAGGGCGATGACGATACGCATAATGAATCCTTTTAGTGCCTTCGGCACGTTGATTTAGGTGCGGGAATCCCCCGCAGGGGACTCCCTTTCTTGAACGGCCAGAAATCATAGTACGCAAAGAGGCCGCCCCGACCAGCACGAAGGCCCCTCACTGCGGACAGTGGCGTTGTGTCAACTCGCTTCGCTCAAACACGAATTGACGACTGCCCCACCCCGCTTGTTCCTAGCTTCGGCGTGCTTCAAGGGGAGATTTAAGCCCCGTGCTATGAGCGGCGGAAAAACGCCAGATTGCTGAGTTTGAACACGCTCAACATTCAAGGAAAACAGGCGTACTTCAAACCCGCATTCCTCCGTGTTCTCAGTGTCCTCCGTGGTTCAAGATTTGGGTTTTGCTATGCCTGCGTCAGGCAGAATCAGATATCCCCCAAGGTTGAAACCAGAATGGCTTTAATGGTGTGCATGCGGTTTTCTGCTTGCTCGAAGGCGATGTTGGCCGGGGATTCGAACACTTCTTCGGTGACTTCTACGCCGTTGGCGAGGAAGGGGTATTGTTCGGCGATTTGTTTGCCCATTTTGGTGTCGCTATTGTGAAAAGCGGGCAGGCAGTGCATAAATTTAGTGCGCGGGTTGCCGGAGGCTTTCATCATGGCGCTGTTAACCTGGTAGGGCAGCAGTTGTTTGATGCGCTCGGCCCATGCTTCAACCGGCTCGCCCATCGATACCCAGACATCGGTGTGGATGAAATCGACGTCTTTTACGGCTTCCAGCGGGTCTTCGGTTAGTGTGATGCGCGCGCCGGATTCAGTTGCAAATTGCTGGCACTGGGCGACGAAATCTTCGTGTGGCCAGAGTGCTTTGGGGGCGGCAACACGTACATCCATGCCCAGCTTTGCACCAATCAGCAGCAGCGAATTACCCATATTATTGCGGGCGTCGCCCAGATAGGCGTAGCTGATATCGTGCAGCGGTTTGTCGCTGTGTTCGCGCATGGTCAGTACATCAGCCAGCATTTGGGTGGGGTGATATTCGTCGGTCAGGCCATTAAATACCGGCACATCGGCAAAGGCGGCCAGCTCTTCAACAATTTCCTGGCTATAGCCGCGATATTCGATGGCATCGTACAGCCGCCCCAGCACGCGGGCGGTATCTTTCATGCTTTCTTTGTGACCAATCTGTGATGAGCTTGGGTCGATATAAGTGACGTTTGCGCCCTGGTCGTAGGCGGCTACTTCAAACGAGCAGCGGGTGCGGGTGGAGGTTTTTTCAAAAATCAGTGCGATGTTTTTGCGTTTTAAATGTTGCTGCTCGGTACCGGTGTATTTAGCGCGCTTCAGATCCCGGGATAAATCCAGCAGATAGCGCAGTTCACGTTGGGTGTGATGCATCAGGCTAAGCAGATTACGGTTATGCATATTGAAGGACATGATGATTCTCCGGTAAACGAAAGAAGTACAAATGAACCTGGCGGTATTGGGATTCCGCTGATTTCCTATGAGCAAAGCAAAAAAGATCGTTTAAGTGCCTTCGGCACGTTGGTTTAGGTGCGGGATTCCCCCGCGTGGGACTCCCTTTCTTGAACGGCCAAGAAAGGAAGCAAAACCGCAACCTCGAGAGCACGAAGGCTCCTTCTGCGGTCCAATCGAGTCGGCGGCGGGCGGGATCAGCTCGTTCCTCGCTCCCTGGCCGAAACCCCGCCCCGCTTGTTCCTCGCTACGGCGTGTTTCAAGGGGATTTTTAAGCCCCGTGCTACGAGTGGAGATAACAATTCAGATTTGTGGGATTGCAAGTGTTTTGAATCCAAAGCAAACGCCTTAATTCTAAAGTTGGTTTTCTCCGTGAAACTCCGTGTTCTCTGTGTCCTCCGTGGTTCAAGATTTGGGTTTTACAAGTGTTCAGCTACTCAGTAATCAACCGGGTCGCGGATAATTGGGCAGGTCATGCAGTGGCCACCGCCTCGGCCACGGCCTAGTTCGGCGGAGCTGATGGTGATGACTTCTACGCCGGCTTTACGCAGCAGGGTGTTGGTGTGGATATTGCGGTCGTAAGCTAAAACCACGCCGGGTTGCAGGGCGACGACGTTGTTGCCGTCATCCCACTGCTCGCGTTCGGCTTCGAATGAATTGCCGCCGGTTTGCACCACGCGCAGGGCAGGCAATTTGAGCGCTTCGGCAACAACATCCAGGAAGGGTTTACTTTCACGACGCAGGTCGATGCCGTTGGGTTTGCTTTCGTCCGGGCGCAGGCTGAAGGCGACAATTTGTTTGACTACTTCAGGGAAGATGGTGACTAAATCCCGATCGCAAAAGCTGAAGACGGTATCTAAGTGCATGGCAGAGCGGGATTTTGGCAGGGCGGCTACGATCACTCTTTCGGCGGCTCCGGCTTTAAATAAAGACATCGCAACCTGGCCGATGGCTTGATGCGAGGTACGCTCGCCCATACCAATCAGGACCACGCCGTTGCCAATTGGCATGACATCGCCGCCTTCTAGCGTGGCGCTGCCGTGATCTACATCGGGGTCTCCCCACCAGACTTTGACATCGGCGGCGGCAAAATCGGGGTGAAACTTATAAATAGCGGTGACTAACAGTGTTTCTTGTCGTCGTGCCGGCCAATACATCGGGTTGAGCGTTACGCCGCCGTAAATCCAGCAGGTGGTATCGCGGGTAAATTGGGTGTTGGGCAGCGGTGGCAGGATAAAGCTGGCATTGCCAAAGTTTTCACGGAAGATGCTCAGCACTTCGGATGGGGTGTCTACCGGCAAATCAGGAGCAACCACGCCGCCCATCAAGTATTCGGCCAGATGGCGGGGTTCTAGTGAATCCAGCCAGCTGCGTACTTCATCCAGTAAACCAATGCCGACCAAATCTGCGGTGATTTTACGATCGAGTATCCACTTTTTAGCTTCAGGAATCGCCACGGTAGCAGTCAGCAGATTGTGCATTTCAATGACATCTACACCACGTTCCCGCATCTTGGACACAAAATCAAAGTGATCACGCTTGGCCTGGCTTACCCACAGCACATCGTCAAATAATAAAGAGTCGCAGTTATTGGGGGTTAGCCGCATATGGGCCAGCCCAGGCGAGCAAACCATTACCCTTCTTAACATGCCAACTTCAGAGTGAACGCCTAGTTTTAGATTTTCGGTACTCATCACATAGCTCCAGTTAAAGCTTTAGAAATCCGGTGTAAAGGCCGTAACTTGCCGCAATGGCCCCAATTACAGCGGCTGCAAAAATGAACTTTTCGATGGTGGTAAAAACAATCTGCCCGCTTTCTTTACGCGCCTTGGTATAAAGGATTGCGCCTGGTGCGTAGAGCAGGGCAGAGAGTAGTAAGAATTGCACGCCTGCCGCGTAAATCAGCCATGCGCTGTACAGGGTGGCAATCACAGCAATACCTAAATCTTTTGTGCGATTGCCACCATGCTCTGCATAGCCGTCGCCCTTATAAGCCACCATCACGCCATAAGCAGTAGATAAGAAGTAGGGCACTAAAATCATCGAGGTGGCGAGCAGCAGCAGGCTGGTATAGGTGCTGGCGGCAAAGAGGGTAATGATGAGGAAAACCTGCACCGCGCTGTTTGATAACCAAAGCGCATTAGCCGGCACGCCATTGGCGTTTTCTTTATGTAAAAAGCTGGGCATGGTCTGATCGCGGGAAGCTGAAAACAGAATCTCGGCGCAAAGCAATGTCCATGAAAGCAAAGCACCCAGCAGCGAAATCACCAGCCCGATAGAGATAAACACCGCACCCCAGTGGCCCACAATATGCTCCAGCACATAGGCCATTGATGGGTTCTTCAAGCCTGCTAATTCTGGCTGGCTCATCACCCCAAGTGATAAGACATTTACCAGCACCAATAATAGTAAGGTGCTGAGAAAACCAATCACGGTGGCGCGGCCCACATCGGCGCGTTTTTCGGCACGGGCAGAGTAAACACTTGCGCCTTCAATACCAATAAACACCCAAACGGTGACCAGCATCATATTGCGCACCTGATCCATCACGCTGCCCAGCTTAAGATTGCCCTTACCCCAAAAATCGGCGGTGAATACATCCAGCTTGAAAGCCACGGCGGCCAGGATGATAAACATCACCAGCGGCACAATCTTGGCTACGGTCGTGACCTGATTAATAAACGCAGCCTCTTTAACGCCGCGTAATACTAAAAAGTGTACCGACCACAGCAAAACAGATGCGCCGATGATGGCGGGCACGGTATTGCCATCGCCAAACATGGGAAAGAAATAACCCAGCGTGCCAAACAGCAAAACAAAGTAGCTGACATTGCCCAGAAAGGCGCTGATCCAATAGCCCCAAGCCGATGAAAACCCCATGTAATTACCAAAACCTGCTTTGGCATAGGCATACACACCGGCATCTAATTCTGGTTTTTGGTTGGCAAGGGTCTGAAACACAAAGGCCAGCATCAGCATCCCCACCGCCGTGATTGCCCAACCAATCAGTGTGGCCCCCGCTCCGGCGCTTTGCGCCATGTTCTGTGGCAGAGAAAAAATCCCCCCGCCTATCATTGATCCGACCACCATCGCGGTGAGCGCGGTCAGTCTTAGCTTATGGGACGATTGCGTCATGATTAGAGCCCTCGGTACGGAATAAGAAAAACGCTACTTTTACTGGTTTTTACGCCAAATCTTGTAAGTAATGGAGGTGCTGAAACAAAGGTGTTTTCTATGTGGTGTAAGTTAGTTTTTTTAGGCTTGAGCATGATTCACAGCAGTAGGAGTTCGTAGTTTGGGCTTTTTGAACTACATTTTTTTTGATAAAAAACAAAATTGGTATTCTTTCCCGGATAGAGGTTTTCCCTAGAAAAATAAAACATATAGCAATCATGATCTTAGCTTTTTTGAAATTTATTTATTGGAGTGAAAAAATATTATTTTGCTTTGTTTTTATAAAAATGATTGAAATTTATTTAGTGGTATTTATTGTAAAATATATTATAAACAATGACTTAAGATGCTATTTTTTATCTTTGTTAACAGAAGTGTAGTTGTGAGGATTTTAAATGGCACCATGCAATACAGTGTTGTAGTTATTAGTGGTACCAATCTTTGAGAATAGGCAATGTATAAGTGAATGTGGGTAATGGCACTTTTACGTTGTTAATATCATTTGTGTAGTTTTCTTTTTTTAGTTACGTAATTGTCATGAAAAAAAGAAAAATCGGCTCGCCTCTTCTCCTAAGTAGTCAGGGAGGTATTTATCATTTCCTGACAAATATTTTGATGGTGCCAAGGGTGTTCGCTGCTGTGTTTGTAAGTATTTGAAGGCCCGGCCGGTTTTGAAACTTGCCCATGTAAGAGCATATTTTTAGTCTGAGTGGTGGCCAGCCAGGGGGGCCTTCGGAGTACTTAACAAGCCTTGGGGACAGGCTGCATTGAAGTAAGCAAACTAAGCGGAGTCATTAGCTGTGAATGGGGGCAGGCGTGCAGAGGTGAACAGGCAAGGCATGCGTGCTGCAAGTGCTGCAAAATAAGCACGCTTTTTTGCCTGTGCTGTAAAAGCAGCATACAAAAAAATTTTCAGTTCAGAAAATGGGGCACAGCCAAACAGCAGGAGTGAGTTGTAAATAGCTTTGGTATGGGGCAAAAGGTGTTTCTTAGTTTATAAACTGGCGTATTAGCTTATTTTTTGGGCAGTTTATACTCTTTTTTATGTAAATGCTTACGTCATAATTACAAATTCTTTTGTTAATCTTTTATTAAATTTTCGTTGTATTTACAACAAGTCCATTTCTTGTGTTTACAATCGCTGCGTTGTTGTTCTACATTCTCACTACATTAGTTAATTCTAACGTAATAAAAGTGAAGCTTTGCCCGGAACTTTACACATTTGCACCAAGATGCAAAGTCAAATGAAATAAACCACAACCCATATTGGGTAAATAAAAGCCGCAATTTTTTGCGGCTGAGTGGTATTGCTGCGCCTGATGTTATTGCAATTATTGTTGCCAGAATATGAATGATCCAGATCATTGGACTTTGTACAGATGACGTAATTGAGTTTTAACATTTTTTTTTGTGGCATAGCTCTGAGTATTTTATTAAATACGAAAGATAAATATTCCTTTTGATTTACATTGAGGTATTTGACTGTGTTAAACAACAAAGTAATCTCTATAGTAGGTGCCGGGATATCAGGGCTAAGCTGTGCTTTAAAATTAGCGGGTTCAAAGCTAAGCAAAGGCTATACGATACGCATTTTTGAAAATGGAGAAAGAACAGGGGGCAGGGCTCATTCAATTAAAGTGAATGATTTCAGTATAGATCTTGGAGCAGGGCGGTTTTCGCCTGTTTTACATCCGAATGTTTCAAAAATTGTGAGTGAATTGGCAGAGAAAACAGAAGTTTTCCCTTTTACAAAGATTGTATGCCCGCATCCGCAGCATGCAGGCTTAAAAGAAATACTGGCACAATTAAAGCCAAAAGTTGTCAGCAGTTACAATGAATCCTTTTTTCAATTCCTGTGCAATCATCTGGGAGATGAGAAATCACATGCTATTATTAATGGCCTGGGTTATGACTCACTGTATTTACCCCAAATCTCACCTGAAATTGCATATGATATTATTGAAAAGCATCCGGAAATTCAGTGCTTTTCAGAAAATGCTGGCTATGAATGGTTTAATCTGGTCGATGGTTTTTCCGCGCTGGTAAAAAGCTTATATGAAAGAGCCGCAATACTGGGTGTTGAGTTTTATTTTGAACATCAATTAGTCAGTCTTCAGACAAAATCAAACAGCACCTTGCTTGAATTTTCTGGCCGCGATCAGCAGGAAATCTGGCATAACAGCAGCTACACTGTATTGGCGCTCCCGCCTACGGCTATGGCCTCGCTTAATCTGGATTTCCCTGCCAGCTGGAGTAATTTCACCTATGGTTCTATTCCCTTGTTTAAAGGTTTTATCTTTTTTGATCATCCCTGGTGGCAGGATTACAATTTAGAAAACAAAGTTACCATTGTAGATAATCCATTACGAAAATTATATTTCAAAAGCGATAAATATATATTCTTTTACGCAGACAGTGCCTGTGCCGATTTTTGGTATGAAGAAACAAAAAAAGGTGAGGCTGAATATATAAATACGATTATGAATTTAATCAGTATGGCACTAAATATTCCAATTAATGAACTGCCATGGCCAGTGGAAAATAAATTTAAATACTGGCCCAGTGGCGTTGAATTTGCCATAGAAACATCACCTGAACACCCTCCGGTTTTATCAAAAAATAATGGCACAATTATTGCCACATCAGACGCATATACACCTCATTGTGGCTGGATGGAGGGCGGCATTCTTGCTGGCCGAAATGCGGCAGATTATCTGTTAAAGCAATTAGAAAAAACAGGAGTGGAAGAGGCGGAAGTAAATTAATTTCACCGCTGCTACCGGACTCCCCTTTTTTTTATTTCTGACAGGTATATATATTTAATGAGCATTCTGAGTTTTCCACGTATTCACTTTAAAGGTGCTGCACGGCTGAATGTGCCAACAGGGAATAGAAATATTGCCGGTACTTTAGATATTGCAAATAATCGTGTGTATCAGGATGGCGTGCTGTTTGATTTAAAAAAGCACCCAAGTGTGTTTCATCAATATTTAAGGCAATTGCCACCAAGATTTAATTTACAGGGCTTGCCGGATGATGAGGGGGTTTTTAATCAGGCGGCCGGACATAATTTCATGGGAAATAACCATTTCTCATGGGAAAACACACAGATTACCGCGCTGCAAACAGAGCCAGGACAGTTGCTGGAAAATGATTCATTGCTCGGTTGCAAGCTGGAGCTATGGGGGCATTACAATGAATATTTGCGTACAACATTTAATCGGGCCAGGTGGGTAGATATAGACCCAAGCCGCAATGATTCTTCGCAAATCTATGCCGGGCAGTTATGTATTAAAGAAGCGGCTGCTGCGGCAAATACCCCCTGTTTATTTACTTCAGATATTGATTGTGTGCACTCTGTACGCAGCTATGGTGAGAATCATATTCTGCAAAAACAGGCCCATTTTTTAGAGGCGGAGTTTTCTAAAACCAGAGTGTTTCAATTTTCTGTAAGCAAAGACTCAGAGCATTTTAATCTTAAGCAACTATCGCTTAAATCAGAGTTTATTGAGTGTTTGCAGCAGGCGTTAGAAAGAGACAATGTACTTGGGCTGAGTATTCAGTACAGCGTTTTTAATATGTCTGCACCACAACAGCCAGATACACCGGTATTTTATGATTTAAGCGGCACAATTGGCTTATGGCTGAAGCAGGATATGGCCACGTTTGCCAGTGACAGGGTTTTATATCCTGATCAGCATCAGGGATTTGGGCCTGTAGCAATTAAAATTCAGGGTGAATGGGCAAGTATCAGCATGCCTTGCAGTATTCCATTTACCAGCCGGGAGACTCAATGTACCGGGCCGCAGCTCACCCATGCCCTAGGGCCAAAATATTCATTGGGTACATTAGAGCTAAGAACAAAATCCGGAGTGCTGCTGGCCAGAGTGCCCGAATCGGTTTATCTGCCTTATTGGAAAACGGCTGGAGTGATTGATGTCCCTCTAATAAATTCTGCCACAGATGATTCATTAATACTGCGTGGTGAGGGGAATCAATGGGAAGAATCGGACTGGCTGATTCAGGCTGAGGAAAATATTATTTCTTTAGAAGCCCCGGACAAAAGAAATAATACTTATTTCTCTAAAGAGCTGAAAATATTCAGCTATTACCGTGGCCAGCCCAAACAGAAAAAAGATATCAGTGTATTTATTGAAAATAAATCGATTGTCAGTACTTCTCAGCTCACCATCAGCAGCAATGAAAGCGGTGTGGCTGCGCTGACCCTTACCAGTCTGAAACCAGGTGTCAGCGAGGTTTTCATTGGTGATTACAGAGGAAAAATATTAGTCCGCGTGCTTTCTGATGATTGGGCGCTTTTGGACATTCCTGATCATCAGGTGGATTACACTTTGCTTTATGAGCAGGTGATGAGCTATTACGAGCTTATTTACCCGTTTATGGCAGATAAAGTGTTCAGCATGGCTGATCAGTGTAAATGTGAAACCTATGCACGATTAATGTGGCAAATGTGTGATCCGCTGAATCGTGATAAAAGCTATTACATGCCAAGTACCAGAGAAATGTCTTATGCAAAATCGATGCTGTTTCTCAAGTATTTAAGTAATGTTGAGGCGTCTGCTTTAAATGATCAGAAAAAAATATCTGTCACAAAAAATTTAAAAAATGGTGAAGTGAGCAGTAAAGAAGAATTGGTTAAGGTATTAAAGCAAGCCGTAAATTTAGAGCTGTCTATTATGCTGCAGTATATTTATACAGCCTATTCCTTACCAAACTATGCGGCTGGCGAGCAATTAGTGGCCAGTAAAAAATGGAGCGAAGAACAATTAGCTCTGGTTTGCGGTACAGCCGACCGAAGACAAAATTCTGGCTGGCGGGGAACTATTTTAGAAATTGCCCACGAAGAAATGATTCATTATTTGATTGTGAATAATTTACTGATGTCTTTGGGCGAGCCATTTTTTCCCGGTACGCCTTTATTCGGCTTAAAGGCAGCTGAAGAATTTGGCCTTGATACTGAATTTTCTTTTGAGCCATTTTCTGAAAATGTGCTGGCAAGGTTTGTCCGCTTTGAATGGCCTCATTATTTTCCTTCTGCAGGAAAATCGATAGCCGATTTTTACGCCTTAATTCGCCGGGCATTTACAAATATTCCTGATTTATTTAGCAGCGAATCAGCTAAAACAAGCGGCGAGCATCATTTGTTTCTTAATGAGCTGACAAACCGGAAATTCCCTGCTTATCAATTAGAAGTAAATAATCGTGAAACAGCGTTGTTTGCTATTGATTTTATTACTGAGCAGGGTGAAGGGGCTGCCGCAGATTCAGCTCATTATGCCCAAAGCCATTTTAAGCGGCTGAGAGAAATATCGCGCACGCTGCTCGCGAGTGAAATGCCATTTGAACCGGCCATTCCGGTTTTAAAAAATCCTGTATTAGATCCGACTCCGGGCTGCAATACGGTATTAAATCCGGAAGCCAGAGAACTTATGCTTTTATATAAGGGATGCCATGAGCTTACCTTTCATATGATGATTCAACACTTTGGACAAAAACCTTCAGGCAGTTTGCGCCGATCAAGAGTAATGAATGCGGCTATTGATATTATGGCCGGCATATTAAGACCATTGTCGGTGCAAATTATGTCAATACCCTCAGGTATTCCTGGCCGCAATGCCGGGCCACCTGTGCCGCAGGCAATTCAATTTAATCAAATTGCTGATTTTCAGTCCGCTTGTGAGGCTCTCGCCAAGCAATGTCGGGCCCTTGCTCAATACGCCAGAGAAATTAAAGGGACTAAGCCAGCAGTGATGCTAATTGAATTACTTGAGTTTTATGATAAGCAAATGATGGAACTTGCAACCGGAAAACTTTCACGGGAAGGCTGACAAATGAAAAAAATCATTATTGTGGGAGGTGGCTTAGCGGGTGGTTTAGCTGCCATTTATTTAGCCAAACGCGGTCACGATGTGCATGTTTTTGAAAAACGCGGCGATCCATTTTTGGCTTATTCAGATTATATAGATCAGGTCAGCTCGCGGGCCATTGGTGTAAGTATGACGGTGCGCGGCATTCAGGCCGTTTTAAATGCAGGTATTCCTAAGGAAGAGCTGGATTTATGTGGTATCCCTATTTCAGGAATGTCATTTTGTATTGCGGGTAAATTTAAAACCAGAGAATTAGCCCCTGTAGATTCATTATCTCCACTTTCATTAAGCAGGGCAGATTTTCAGAAGTTATTGAATAAATATGCGGCTATCAATAATGTGCATTATCACTATGGCCAGCGCTGCCTGGAAGTTAATTTAGACGATAAAACAATCACTACAAAAGATAATGACGGCTTGATTGTTGAGCACAAAGGAGATTTGCTGATTGGTGCAGATGGCGCCCGTTCTGCTGTTCGGCAAGCCATGCAAAATAATTGCCGCAGATTTGAATACCAGCAATCATTTTTTAAACACGGCTATAAAACGCTGGTTATTCCTGATGCCAGCCAGTTAAATTTAAGAAAAGATTTAATCTATTTTTTTGGTATGGATTCAGGTGGATTGTTTGCAGGGCGGGCGGCCACTATTCCTGATGGCAGTATCAGCTTTGCAGTGTGTCTGCCTTACCAGGGGGATATTAGTTTACAAGCAAAAGACTCGGCAACAATGGGGCGTTTTTTTGATAAGTATTATGCAATGCTGCCTGAAGAAACCAGAAAAGAAATGTTATCGCAGTTTATGGAAAAACCGAGTAATGATTTAATTAATGTTAAATCTTCTGTTTTTCATTATAAGCAGAATGCGCTGATATTAGGAGATTCTGCCCATGCTACTGCGCCTTTTCTGGGGCAGGGAATGAATATGGCGCTGGAAGATGCTTATATTCTGGATGGATTATTTGAAAAATACGGTGAAGATTTTGCAAAAATGCTGCCAGAGTTTACGCAGTTAAGAAAAGCAGAGGCCGATGCAATGCAGGATATGGCCATTAATAATTATGAAGTGCTGAGTAAGTCTGACCCTATTTTCTTTATGCGCTCAAGATATACCCGTTATATGAGCACTAAATTCCCATCCAGCTATCCTCCGGATATGGCTGAAAAGCTTTATTTTACCTCTATGGCTTATAGCGAGCTAAGAGATATTCAGCAGAAGCAAAATGTTTGGTACAAACTAGGGAGAGTAAACTAATGAAAATTTTAGTTGTTGGAGCCGGGCCAGCGGGCCTCATGTTTGCCAGTCAGTTAAAGAAAATTAAACAAGACTGGGATATCGCCATTGTAGAAAAAAATACAGTGGATGAAATTACAGGTTGGGGGGTGGTTTTACCCGGCAGGGCACCGCAGCATCCTGCAAACCCATTAAGTTATTTGCCAAATCATGAAGAGATTGATGCGCAATATATCGATGAGTTTTGTCTTGTGCATCAGGGTGAGCATGCAAAGGCAAGTACAGGTATTACGCTGTGTGGTGCAGAAAGACGCGCTTTAGTTGGGGCATTAAGAGCACTTTGCAGCGATTTACATATTCCAATCGGCTATTCTTCGCCATTATTTGATGGAGAAGGCCTTGATACAGAGGCCTATGATTTAATCGTCATTGCCAATGGCATTAATAATATCTCTAATCATTTTAATGAAGCATTAGCACCTGATGTTGAGTTTGGTAAGAATCGCTATATGTGGTATGGCACACCGCAAATTTTTGATTCAATGAATCTGATTTTTAAAGCAACAGCGCACGGCGTATTTATTGCACATGCATATAAGTATTCCAGCACAATGAGTACTTTTGTGGTTGAGTGCAGTGAAGAAACTTATCACGCTGCGGGTATTGAATCTTTATCTGATGAAGAAGCAAAAGTATTTATTGCCAATATTTTCAGCGCAGAGCTTGATCAGCAAGCGGTCTTTGTTCAGCCTGGTTTGCAATGGCGGAATTTTGTGACGCTTAGCCATAAAAAAGCATATGAAGGTCATTTAGTGCTGATCGGCGATGCATTGCAAACCGGCCATTTTTCTATTGGCCATGGCACTACAATGGCGGTGGTTGCAGCGCAAATGCTGGTAAAAGCTTTATATGATCACGATGTGCTTGATTCTGCCTTAGAAGATTTTAATGAGAAGGTTATTCCGCTTATGCAATTATTCAGCGGGCACGCGGGTATCAGCCGTACCTGGTTTGAAACGGCAGCAGAAAGAATGGATTTAAGCGCTGGCGAATTGGCAAAGAGTTTTGCTGAGCGCCGCGAGCAGCTGCCTCCTCTGCCTGCTGCTCTGGCACAGGCGCTGGGTGCCGCCTTATCGCGTAAGGAAGCTTAAATGATTTCAGAAAAAATCGTGCCGCCACGCTTACCCGAGCAATGGAGCAGCAGCTATATTTCTTACTGGCAGCCCATGCTGAAAGATGACCAGATTACTTCCGGCATCTGCTGGTTTGATTACGAGCAAAACCGCTGCCGGATTGATGGCTTGTTTAATCCATGGTCTGAGGAAAAAACAGGCCATCGCCTTTGGATGTCAGAAATTGTGACTGCCAGCGAGGGGCAAACGAAGAAGTCTAAAATTGCTTACTATCGTGAGCCGTCTGAGGGGGTAACGGAGTATGAAGCCGTTGTGCTTGAGGATGATTCAGAAGCTTGCCATGAAGTTTTATTAACGCAGGATGTTTTACTGCAATATCAGGCCAGCTACGCAGGAAGTCAGAATTTGCTGGGCAGAGAAACCGAAGCGTGGACATTTACAAAGCCAGGCAAAGGACCTTCAACCTATTATTTTGTAAAAGGTACTAACCAATTGATCAGGATGGTGACGGGGGACCCTGAAGTACATGCTTCTGTTCGTGATTTTCCCAATTTTACAACGCATGCTATTGCCGGTGAAATATTTTCAGGCCGCGTATAAACGGGATTAATGAATAAAAAGGCAGGGCAATGATTGCCCTGCCTTTTTTTATTGGATCAAAGGGCATCAGCTATTGGTATATGCATGCCCAGCATGACTGCCGCGATGAATAAACTGAATCAGTGCTTGTGTGTTTTTGTCAGCTTCATTAAATAGCGGCTTGAAAATGTAAGTGCTATGGTTCCGCCAATAAAATCAGCAATAGGGAAAGATATCCAGATACCTGTGCTGTGAAAAAACATGGGCAGAACAAAAATAAGAGGAATAAGCAGAATATAGGTTCTGGCAGCATCAAGCAGCATTGCGGGTAGTGCTTTTCCCATTCCCTGAAATAAACCGCTGGACATCATGCATACTCCGGAAGCAAGAATACCAAGAAAGCAAATTGCGGCGATCTTTTTTCCTTCCATAATAATTTCATGGTTTTGCGTAAATAGCTGTAACAGCCATTCAGGATTAAAGCAAAGCAGCGCAGTTACAATAAGCCCCCATGCGGTACTGCAAATTAGAGCAGAAATATACGCTTTCTGTACTCTTTGATATTGCCTTGCACCGTAGTTAAATGCAGAAAGAGTTTGCAGCGCAATCATCATGCCAATAATAGGAAGGAATAAAAACATATAGCAGCGCATTAAAATGCCGTGCGCGCTGATCAGTGTGGCGGATTGCTCTGGTATGACGATAGAAATAGAGTAAACCGATATGGCCATGATGATTGAAAAACCACCGTGCGAGAGCAAAACAGGCATGCCAAAACTAATGATATCTGCGTAGACTTTAAATTTGGATATCAGATATTGTGGTTTGAATTTTGCTACATTTTCACCTTTGCTTTGCAGCTGTAATGCTAAAAGCAGGGCTAAGGCCATCGCACAGGCTGTGGCCCATGCTGCTCCGGCAACACCCCATTTAAATACAAAAATAAACAGCGCATCAAAAACAATATTTAAAACTGATCCGGTGGATAATACCTGCATCATTGCTTTGGGATTGCCTGATGCACGGAAACTTTCGGTGATCTGATTGCTGATAAATCCAATCACAGAGAAAATAAGTACCGGAACCAGATAGCTATCAGCTTCTTGTATAAATTCATAGGGCACAGCCAGTAATGCATAAATGGCTGGCCTGAAAATTAAAAACAGGGCCGAAATAATAATGGCACTGCCGACGGCAAGCAGCAGTGATGCAGAAAAAACACGTGAGGCTTCTTCCTGTTGTTTTGCCCCTAAATGCCTTGAAATAATGGAGGCCATTCCACTGCCCTGCATAGTACTGATTGCAAGCAAAAACATTTGGATAGGGAAAACGGCAGAAACAGCCCCCATTGCATGGGGGCCAATGCCGCGTGATATAAATAAGCCATTTACAACGATATACATGCCATTAATGACCAGACCCACTATAGTGGGAAGCGCCATATATAAAAATTGCTGAAAAACGGGTGATTTTAAAAGAGGGGATTCACTGTTTGCATGCTTATTATCTATATACGCCAATTCCACAGACATGGTGGGCCTTTATTGAGTGTGTTTTATATCGGAGATAAAGCCTGATAGTGGCTTATCGATTATAAAATTATGCACAGACTGTAGCTGCGTCTTATTAAAATACAATTACAGATGATAAAATATCAGAACTTGATTGTCTCGAAATTTAATTTAATCGTTGCAAAATGGGAATTGTGTCCGCGCGTAGTGGTTGTATGTAAGTTTTTTTATTGTTTCAGAAATAAAGGCGTGTTGGTGCTATGCTGGAAAACGGGCTGAGTTTTACTTGATCTGAAAAAAAAGGCATTGTTTACAGAGCGTGCCGGTATTTTTCTTACGAATCCGTTTTCTGGATGTTTATTACTGAATATTGTGAGTTAGATATCAAAATTTATTAAAAGGTAAAGATATACATTGTGATATCTCTTCTATGATTTATCATGCCTTGATTATTGCTATGGATTAAATGTTGTATGAATATAGAAAAAGTAGTTTTTGGGTTTTTTATCCTGCTGGCATTTACGCTTAATTTTGGTTTTGTAATGGGCCAGATTGATGTTGCACATCAACATGATGTCTTTGAGCTATTTTCTGCCATGGTGGTCAGTTTTATTGCCACGGTGATTAAGTTTGGTGACCGCACACAAGTGGGGGCACTGCACTTGGCAACCAGTTTGGTTGCTGATTTACAATTAATTGCAGCGGCTCTGGTTTGGGGCCATGCCATGTATGTAAGCCAAATAGGAATGACCCCAGGAGTGACATCAATGGTGGTATCTTTTTCTGCCGGTGCTCTGGCCGCTAATGTGGTTTCGGTGGTTTTGCTGATTGGTGAAACCTTACAACATCGCCGCTGATTATGCCGAATATCTTTTTTATGGTGATGCGGCGCATGCGTGCGCCGATTATCACGCTGATTCTTATTTATTCAATTGCCGTTCTGGGCCTAGTGCTGATTCCCGGTATGGATGATCAGGGCCGCCCCTATCAAATGGGTTTTTTTCACGCTTTTTATTTTATCAGCTATACCGCTACCTCAATTGGTTTTGGCGAAACGCCCTATGCGTTTTCTTATTCTCAGCGCTTATGGGTTTTGTGCTGTATTTATTTATCAGTAACCGGCTGGGCTTATAATTTAGGGGCTATTTTTACTTTATTTAATGATCAGGCTTTAAAAAAAGCCATTCAGTATGTGCGGTTTAATAATAAAGTAAGGCGCCTGCGTGAGCCCTTTTATTTAATTTGTGGATATGGGCAAACGGGGCGTTTGCTCTGTAAAGTGCTTGATCGGATTAATATTCGCTTTGTGGTGATAGAGCTTAGAGAAGAGCGCGTTAATAATTTGGCTTTAGCTGATTTTCATTCTGACCCGGTTTTTTATGCGGGGGACGCTTCTAATCCTGAATTATTAAAGATTGCCGGAATTACCCATCCGCGTTGCCGGGGCGTATTGGCCATTACCGGCGATGAAAATGTGAATTTGGCGATTGCAATGGCGGCTTTTGTTTTACAGCCTAATCTGGTGTCGGTGTGCCGCTGCAAAAATAAGGCTGTGGCCGATAATATGCAGTCGTTTGGCGCAAATAAAGTGATCAATATGTTTAATGCGGTGGGGCAGCGCTTTCAGATGTTGCTGCATGCGCCGCATAGCTATCGCTTATGGAATTTGCTTTCTGATTTTCCTGGCCAGCCTATTGCGGCCTTAGTGCGCCCGCCTTGCGGGCATTGGGTGGTGGTCGGTTATGGGCGATTTGGCATCTCGATGCGGGCCGCACTGCTTAAAGAGGGTGCTACGGTAACGGTGATTGATCCGGAGCCGCAGCCTGATTTATTGCCGGAGCAATTTGTGCAGGCGCTGGGTGTGAGTGCCGATTCATTAATTGCCGCAGGTATTGAGCACGCTTCGGGGCTGTTGGTTTGCCATGATCACGATATTAATAATCTGTCTGCGCTGGCAACGGCCCGGGCGATTAATCCCAAATTGTTTATTGTGGCAAGGCAGAATCTGCGCGATAACCACTTATTATTTGAAGCTTTTAAGCCTGATATCACCTCAATCCGCAGTGAGATTGTGGCGCATGAATGTTTACGCGCGATTGAAACGCCATTATTGGCGCAATTTCTGGATTTAATTAAAGAAGAAGATGAAGCATGGGCCAAGGCATTGTCTGATCAATTGGCTTTGTTATGCGATCACAAAGTGCCGGAGATCTGGAGCATTACGCTGGATGCCAAAAACACCGCAGCCGTACACGCCTTTTTAGCCAATCCTTCGCCACCTTTACGCCTTGCACACTTGATTAATAACCCTTTTGATCATGGCTACAAGCTGCAATGCCTGCCTTTGCTGCACGTGCACGGTGACGAGCTGCAGGCATGGCCTTCTTTAGATACACAGCTGACTTTTGGCGATCAGCTGCTGTTTGCGGGTAATCGCGAAGCACAGAGCGCCCATGAAGCCATGCAGGAAGCCACTCACCTATTAGATTTTGCCCGCACAGGCAAAACCGAACCGCAAAGCTGGGTGTTTCGTAAATTGGCGGATTGGCAGCAGGGAAAGAAGGAAGGGGGCGTTTGAATTTTGCAACCCGCAGTGTTTTGCATTATTAAACTCAGCGTGGTGTGTGTTATGAGCTTCTAGCAGAGTCAAAAGCAATGCAGTGCCTTCGGCAGGTTGATTTAGGTGCGGGTAGCCCCCGCAGGGGCCTTACTTTCTTGCTTCGCCAAGAAAGTAAGCAAAGAAGGCGACCCCACGAAACACGAAAGCCCCTTCGCTGCGGACAGCGGCGGCGGGCGGGATTGGCTGGATCCTCCTTCCCTGGCCGAAACCCCGCCCCGCTTGTTCCTCACTCTGGCGTGTTTCAAGCGGAGATTTAAGCCGCGTGCTACCCGCTGCGATACGAATCCTGATTGCTGAATTTTGAAATACTTAAAACTTGGCAAACAACATTATTCAAAACTTGCTTTTCTCCGTGAAACTCCGTGCTCTCTGTGGCCTCCGTGGTTCAAGATCTGGGTTTGTCATATCACATCACATCAATCCGCCAGCTGCCGTCTGAATACCCAGCTCACGCCATTGGATGCATCGGCATCAAAAGCATAGCCTTCCGCATTAAACGCTTTTAAGTCGCTGGCTTGAGTGATGTTGTGCTCTGCCGCCCAGCGCACCATCAGGCCGCGGGCGCGTTTGGCGTAGAAGCTGATGATTTTGTATTTGCCGTTTTTCCAGTCTTCAAATACTGGCGTCATCAGCGGGCAGTTTAAGAGCTTGGGTTTGACGGATTTAAAGTATTCGGTGGAGGCTAAATTGACGACGACTTTGGGCTGTATCGCGTTAATTGCTGCCGTAATGGTTTCGCCCCAGAAAGCGTAGAGATTATTGCCTGCCGCATTGGGCAGGGATGTGCCCATTTCCAGGCGATAGGGCTGAATCAGATCCAGTGGGCGCAGCAGGCCGTAGAGGCCGGATAAGATACGCAGATGTTGGCTAATATAGGCCAGCTCTTGCGGTGTCATTTGTCCTGCATTTAGCCCCTCGTACACATCGCCCATAAAGGCCAGCACGGCTTGCTTGGCGTTGTCCGGTGTGAAATTAGGATGCCAGGCCTGATAGCGCCCCACATTCAGCACTGCCAGCGGATCGGATAATTTCATCAGGCTGGCAATTTGCGCAGGCGTCTGCTGCCTGAGTAAAGCAATCAGCCTGGCAGAATGATCCAGAAAATCAGGCTGGCTGAATTCTTTGGTGATGGGAGCAGTGGTGTAATCCAGCGTTTTGGCTGGAGAGAGCAGCATAAGCATGGCGGACTTTGAAGACGGAATGATCGTTGACAGTATAAAACCCAAACCTTAAACCTCGGAGGGAAGGAGAATACGGAGGGGCACGGAGAAAAAAATAGTACAGGATTTTCTCCGTGGAACTCTGTGTTCTTTGTGGTTCAAGATTTGGGTTTTCTTGCACACCAGTGCAGTTGCAATGGTGTTTAAGGCTCTACCCCGGATCCGCGCAGCAGGGCGGCGAGTTCCATGGCGGTTTTAACCTGCATCTTTTCTAAAATCCGTGCGCGGTGAACTTCGACGGTTTTCATTGAGATGGATAAATCATCTGCAATTTGCTTGTTTAAACGGCCGGTCAGGATCAGCTTCATCACTTCGCGCTCGCGCGGGGTGAGGGTGCCAAGACGTTTGGTGATTTGCATCTTCACTTGCCAAACGCCGCGCTTGGTGGCGTCGTTGGCTAGGCAGCGTTCCACCAGATCCACGATATCGTTATCGTTAAATGGCTTTTCAACGAAATCAGTTGCGCCTTGTTTTAAAGCACCCACGGCCATGGGTACATCGCCGTGGCCGGTTAAAAACACCACGGGCGGGCAATAGGGATGCTCTTTGATTCGGTCAAACAGCTCTAAGCCACCCATGCCGGGCATACGCACATCAAGCAGCAGGCAGCCGTAGCGCTCGGGCGTGTAATCAGCAAGCAGCGCTTCAGCGCTGGCATAGCTGTCAGCACGGTGATTGCGGGTGGAAAAAAGCCAGACGAGGGCATCGCGAATGGCGTCATCGTCATCAACGATTGCAATGCGGCGATCAGGGTTCATTTGCCTGGGTTTCCTCGGAAAACGGTACGGTGAAGATAAAGCGGCAACCGCCGCCAGGATTATTTTCTGCCCAAAGACGGCCCTGGTGATATTCGATAATAGAGCGGCAAATATTCAGCCCCATTCCCATTCCGGTGTCTTTGGTGGTGTAAAACGGTTTAAACAATTGTTCCATTTGTTCAGAACTAATACCAGTGCCACGATCCGCAATGATAACTTGTAAGTAATCATGCTCCCTGCTCAGCATAATGGCCAGGGTACGCTGCGATGCAGGCGTATCGTTCATGGCTTCCATAGCATTGCGGATTAAATTGAATAATACCTGTTCCAGCATAATCGGATCGACATATAAAGGCGGTAAGTCTCCCGATTCTGAAATACTGATCTCTACCCCGCGCCGTACTGCCTCGTGCGATTGTAAATCCAGTACGGTATCCAGCAGGCCGGTAATGGTGCAGCGGCGGCGGTGTGGTGCCCGGCGCTGCACAAACTCACGAATACCACGAATAATCTGCCCGGCTCTGCGCGCCTGTTCGCCCATTTTTTCGATGGCTTGGGATAATTGCTGTAAATTTGGCTGAGGATTGGCCAGAATATTGCGGCAGCCTGATGCATAGCTGGCAATCGCGCCCAGGGGCTGGTTCAGCTCGTGGGCCAGGCTGGAGGCCATTTCGCCCATCGAGATCAGCCGGCTGGTTTGTTGTAGTTTTTCATTTTGCATGCGCTCGCGCTCGGCCGCAGATTTGAGCGCGGTAATATCCGTGGCTACTTCCAGCCAGACATCCGAATCATCCACCCACAGGCTGTGGCGGCTTTTGATCTGAAACCAGCGTTTTTTAATCGGGTCGTACCATTCTGAATCGACAGGGGTATCAAAGCGGCGGGCGCTGAAAGGCACGATACAGCAGCGGCCACGCCAGTCGGGCAGGTTAAACGAGCGATCAAACTGGCGGTTGCTCATCAGCAGCTCGCCACTGTCGGCATCGCTCACGGCAACCGCCGTATCCAGACCATCCAGCACGGTGACAAAACGCTGATGCGAGGCCTGCAGCACTTCGCGCTCGCGTTTTAGCTCGGTAATATCGTAGAGAGAGCCCATCCAGCCAATATGCCGCCCGGCGCCATCGATCAGGCTGGAGCCATGCAGGCTGACATCAAAACGTTCGCCATTTTTGCGCATAAAGCGCACCGCCTGCCCATTGGGATCGGCTCGGCCTAAACGGATCGCATCAAATGCAGCCTGACAGCGCTCCAGCTCTTCCGGGGGCCAGTAGGGCAGCGGCGGTTGCTGGCCCAGCAGCTCGTCGGCACTAAAGCCGGTCATTTCACAAAAAGCCCGGTTTACATAGATCAGGCGGCCATCCTTATCCATCGCCCGCATACCGCTGACCAGCGAGTCTTCCATGGCCTGGCGCAGCGCGGTTTCGGCGCGTAATTGCATTTCTGCCTGAGAGCGAACCCGCATCACACGGTGTAATAGCGCGGTAGAAGCCAGCATGCCGATGGCTAAAAAGAGCAGCACCCAGGGCAGCGATTCAGTCAGCCGGTGGCGGGGCACATGATAAAGCTCGGCCTGTATCGACAGCCCCAGAGGCGGGGTATCGAGAGCAATGCGCGTGCTCAGGCCGCTTGGATCAAGCTGGCGGCTGGATTTGGCTGCCAGCGTCACATAATTATGGTTAAGCAGTAAAACCTGATAGCGCTGGGCAATCCACCACGGCACTTGCTGCTGCAAAAGCCGGTCAAAAGAAAAAGTAGCAATAATAAAGTTGTGCCCGTCGGCGCTGGACACCGCATATTGGGCCAGTGGGGGCTGATCATGTTTTGCTGGCAGCGTGCTCCAGCCGCTTTCCCCATTAAATGCCCGTACTTTTTGTTGGGGGGCAGACCACCAGACTTTGAAATCATCCTGATTTCTGACCACCAGGCTGACAATTTCCGGGCTGTTTTGAATTAAAGAAAAAGCGCGTGCCTGAAACAGTGCCGATTGTTTGTTGTAATCGGTCACCGCAAGGGCATTGATGGCGTCGGTATTGGCGGTAATTTGTTGCTGAATAGCCTGCTTTTGCCAGAGCAAATCCTGCTCCAGTTGGTTATTGCGCTGTTTTTGATCGGCATCAGTGGTAAGCAGCAGCCAGCTGGCAAAAGCCAGCGTAAACAGCGCTGCAATCAGGCCGGGCAGCAGTTGAAGCCAGCGGCCAAGACGGGGGGACAAGGTGATAGGGTGCAGAGTCAATCTGGATAAGCCATGGTGTTACCCCGAAAAAGTCGGGCTGTGAAAGATTAATTATCCACAGATGTCAGTAATTGTCCAGGAGAGCCTAAGTTTTGGGCTTGATATAGGTGTGTTGCATGTCAGCCGCCCTGGCTTTTGTATGCAGCTGATGGAGTACAAGTGCTGCGTCCTTGTACTCCAGGTAACACTGCAATTGTCAGTTTAAGGCTGATTAAAACGCTTTAGCTGTTGTTACGCAGTACCTAGCTTATTACTGTTTTTGGCCCGTTGATTCATGTGTGGCAGGCCTTCCCGCAAAATATTTGCTTATTGATCTGCCATAAATCATTGAGCGCCGTAAGCAGCTACCTGACCGGATTAATCAGCGGCTCGCCCCGGGCAAAGGCGCTGACTTCGCACAGTACTGTATCGGCGATGTTTTCCAGCGCTTCAGCGGTTAAAAAGCCTTGATGCGAGGTGATCATGACATTGGGGAAGGTGGTGAGCCTTGCCAGAACGTCGTCTTCTAATGCTGAGCCGGACAGGTCTTCAAAAAATACGCCTTCTTCGTATTCGTAAACATCCAGCCCCACACCCCCTGCCTGGCCGCTTTTTAGTGCGTCGAGCAGGGCGCTGCTGTCGATCAGCCCGCCGCGGCTGGTATTGATAATCACCGCGCCTGGCTTCATGCCCGCCAGCGTTTCGGCATTGATCATATGCTTGGTTTCATTGGTGAGCGGGGTGTGCAGCGAGATGATATCCGATTGTGCCAGCAGCTCAGGCAGTGAAACAAAGGTGCAGCCTAATGTTTCTGCCCGCTCGGGGGAGGGGCTGCGATCAAACGCCAGTACTTTGCAGCCAAAGCCACGGGCAATGGCAATGGTGGCTGCGCCAATTTTACCTGCGCCAACCACGCCAAAAGTGCGCCCGTGCAAGTTAAATCCAACCAGGCCATCCAGCGAGAAATTGCCTTCGCGAATGCGGTTATAAGCGCGGTGTGTTTTGCGGGTGAGGGTGAGCAGCAGGGCAAAAACGTGCTCGGCCACGGCTTCGGGGGAATAAGCCGGTACGCGCGTGACGGCGATGCCATGTTTTGCTGCGGCGGCTAAATCGACGCCATTAAAGCCTGCACAACGAAGCGCGACCAGTTTGACCCCTAGTTTTGCCAGCTGTGTCAGAGTAGGGGCGTCAACCCGGTCATTTACAAAAGGGCAAACCACTTCAAAGCCAGATGCCAGTGCGGCGGTCTGGATATTTAAGCGGTCTTCAAAAAACACCAGCTCATGGCCATGGTGTTCGTTGGCCTGGCTGAGCGTGGCCCGGTCGTATCGTTTGCTGTCAAAAACGGCAATGCGCATGGGAAACCTGCTTGTTCAATAGTTGTAGTGCCTGCGGCACTTTGATTATGTTGTGCATCATGGATGCGAAGCGATTGTTTGGGCAAGAAGCAAAGCCCCGTCATTTTTGGGGAGATCCCATGAGCTGAGAAGAAGAACAGGGGCTGATTTTACCCCCGTGTTTCATCGTGAAATGAGCTGGTGTTGCGGCTATGCAATCGGCCAGGCTCAGCCTTCTTTAAACATATGGGTATGGCTGCTGGTGAGGTTGCGGCCTTTCCAGTGAAAATCAGTGATTTTTGCGGTGAGCACATCGGCCGCAGCTGCACTATCGGTAAGAAGCTGCACGAGAGCAAGGACACTTTCGCTATTGCTGTCGGTGATGGTGATTGAGCCAAAGTCGTTCAGGCCAATTTCATCAGTCAGCAGGCTGCGTACGTCTTCTGCCGAGGTTTCCGGAGGAAGGTTGCCGATTACAATTTGCATGGTAATACCCTTTAAAGATGGAAAAAGGACAGGCTTAACTTCTGTGAGCGTGGCCGCGCAGCTGATTATAGCGGCTCTGTTTTCCTGCTAAATACAGGGGAGCAATGGCTTCAAGCGCCGCAGGCTGCCAGCCTAATTCAGGAGCAAAGCCTGCCGGATCGATATTATCAACCTTCAGCGAATCCAGATTGTCCTGGCTGAGCGGCGGGTTTGGCAATACGCTCATTAAACCAGCTTGCACCCTGGCAGCCCAATTGGGTAAGGAAATAATTGGGCGACAAACGCCAATAGTTTGTGCCGTATAAGCGACCAGCTCTTTAAGCGTGTAGATCTTGGGGCCAACCAGGCTGAGTGTTTTGCCAATTAGCGTTTTATCTGTAATACCTAAGGCAAAAGCTTGGGTGACATCTTGCACCCATACTGGCTGAAAGCGTGTATCCGCACCTGCTAATGGCACAAAGGGCGCAATTTTCAGCAGCGAGGCAAAAAGGTTGAGAAACTGGTCTTCCTGGCCAAATACCACCGAAGGGCGATAAATTGTCCAGTCCAGAAGGCTGGCTTTAACTCGGGCTTCGGCCTCGCCTTTGCTGCGCTGATACATGGACGGGCCATAAATATCTGCCCCTAAGGCGCTCATATGTAAATAGCGGTTTACATTTTGAGCGGTGCACGCAGCAATAATTCTTTCAGTAAGCGTGACATGGGCTTTTTTAAAACTCGCCTCGTTTCCCTGCAAAATACCTACCAGATTAATGACCACATCCTGCCCTGCGACCAGCTGAGTGAGCGCGGCATCTTCATTGATATCTGCGCTGACCAAGCTGAGGAAGGGCAGGGGCAGCAAATCTTCACGTTTGTTTTCTTTGTGGCGTGTTGGCAGGGTGACCGCATGCCCGGCTTTTGCCAGCTTGGCGGCCAGTTGTTTACCAATAAATCCGCTACCACCGATTAATAAGATTTTTGACATGCGAGTCTTCTTTGAAGTTGCAGGGCGGGTGCAGCCTGCTGTGGCTTGCCCGCCCTGAGTATTAAGGTGCGTCTACTGCCTGACCCCGCCCTGCGACTTTGGCGATGCGTTGCTTCAGTGGCAGGCCCTGGCCTTCAAAGGCGTGGGCGTAGTGGATGGCGTTGGCCATTACTTTTTTAACGTAGTCGCGTGTTTCGTTAAATGGAATGGTTTCGATATAGATTACCCCATCCATCGCTTGGCTGGATTGCCAGGCCCTTGCCCGGCCGGGGCCTGCGTTATACCCCGCAGTGGCTAAAATCTGGTTATCGTCCAGCCGCTCCCATATATAGCGCAAATAGAAGGTGCCAAAGCTGATATTGGTCGTTAATTCATTAACTTCTGCCAGATTAAAGTGTTTTTTGCCCATTTTGCTGGCTACCCATTTGGCGGTGCCAGGCATCAGTTGCATCAGGCCGCTGGCCCCAACGCCTGAGCGGGCAATACTGATAAAGCGGCTTTCTTGTCGCATCAGGCCGTAAACCCAGGCCGGATCAATGCCTTCGTTCTTGGCTGCGGGCCCGATCAAATCTAAATAAGGTGTAGGGTAACGCAGTGTAAAATCATGCAGCTGGCGGGTGCGCTCGGCCGAATAAATCGATCGGTCATACCAGTTTTGCTTGCGCGCTAATTCAGCAGCGGCCAGCAGCTGCTGGTCTGTCAGCCCTTTCATGGCCCAATTCCACTCGCGGATGGCTTCGATACGCCAGTCCTGATCGATCAGGGCTAAAGCGCGCTGCACACCCGGCATGGCGCGGATTTGTTTGATTTCTGCATCGCTGGCCTTGTAGCGGATATTAGCGGGCTCCATGCTGGGGCCGAGCTCTTCTCTGGCAAGCAGACCGTAAAAATCATGGCTTTCTGCGGCTGCGGCCCAAAGCTGATTGGCTTCTATGGTTTTATTCTGATTTTTCAGAATGCGCGCTTTCCAGTAAAGCCAGGTGCTGGTTTGTTGCTCCTGGGCTGGCAGGGCTTCGATGCGGGCCAGCGTGGTTTCCCAATCAGAGAAACGCAGCGCGGCGCGAATGGCCCATGCGCGATCTTCGCTATCCATGCCCAGCGTATCGCCCTTGCTTAACCATGCAGAGGCTTGTTCATGTTGTTTCTTCGCGGCAATTAAGCCGATTTGCTGCCATGCATAGCGTTGATCAGCTGCTGGTAATTGCTTTTCTATGTTATTGAGCAGGCTGGCTGCGCGATCCGGGTTCGCCCGTGCAATCCGGCCCAGGGCATAGATGGCCAACTCGCGGCCTGCCTGAGTGGATAAGGATTGCTTTGCAAATTGGTTTTCAGGGTTGGCGGCGAGCGCGCTGATATTTCTTGCCGTGAATTCGGCAGGATTGCCTGCACGCGCGCCCAATTGGCGGGCAAGATCCGTGCGATTGTCGGCCAGTGCCAGGCGAATGCGCGCCCATGCATCGGTCTGGTTTAGTTCTTCATTGTTAAATAAGGCGTCAAAGACCGGGTTGCACGCTTCACTTTGTGGTCTGGCAGAAAACCAGAGTGGTTTGGCGGCCGATAGCGGCGCTGCTTCATTGCTGGCGATGGCCGATTGCGCACGCAAACATTGCAATTCGCTGCTTGGAGCGTCTGTTTTGGCATATTCCAGATTAAAACTTGCCCAGCTTTTACGGCGACCCAGCTCTTTTAACCATTCACCACGAAAGCGCTCTGCCAGAGGGCTGTTATCGTAGTTTTTTAAAAAGCTTTGTGCATCGTTTTCACTGATTGTGGTGAGCTGGCTGCTTAGCCAGTAATAGCGCGGATACATTTCTAACGCTTCGCCATTGCTTGCATCGGCCATTTTTGCGATAGCAGGCAGATCACGGCTGCGGGCCGCCTCACGCAGGGAAGATAAATCCAGCCGTGCATGTGCGCTGGCGGAAAGAGAGAGCGAAGCAATCAATAAAAGTTTTTTCATATTTTTTTCATAGGTATGGGGCAGGCAAGCACGACTTCAAGCATAACTGAGCCTTGCGGGTATTCGTAGGTCAGTAATTGTAAAACAGGAAAATATTTGTTTTTTTTACCTGCCAAGGCAAAAGTTGGGCGCAGCTTGGCGATAAAAACACGTCTTTGTCTTGCATTAAGGAAGGCATGTGATTGCTTCTTAGTTTGGCTGCTTAAGTCTGCTGTTCCTGCATTTTTAAAAAATGCGGGCAATCAGCGCTGGCCGCTGCTTATTTAAAGATGAACCGCAGCGCTTTACCTGATCTTTTAGTAAAACTCAGGTGCTGACAGTGCAAAAACATTGAAAGAAAATACAGTATTATTTTTGGCAGTATTGCCGGGATATTATTGTGTAAACAGAGCGGGTGATTTCATCGTATCAATTGACCTGATTATGTCTCTTGCTCAATTAAGGCTTGAAATACCCCTCTTGGACAAGGTTTAGCCTGCATCACGGCTTTGAGTAATCGAGGAATCAGAGCGCACAGGTCTGCTCGACGATTGAAACGGTATT
>NZ_PDZG01000025.1 GCF_002735645.1 Iodobacter sp. BJB302 | reverse complement strand
GATTACATCCATTACTATAACCACGACCGAATCAAACTGAAGTTAAAAGGGCTGAGTCCTGTGCAATACAGAACCCAGCCCTTGAGCGCCTAGCTTTTATACTGTCCAACTAATTGGGGTCAGTTCAGCAATTCGGCTTTTTTATTGAAAGTTTATTTTTGATTTACGGATCACTATGTCTCTGTGATGGAAAATTTGTGTCCTTCGTGGTTCAAGCTTTTGGGGGGACTGCGCTTCATCCCTTATTCAAACAACACCAAACACCGCTCCTCATGCTTAGGATGCGGGATGACGGTGGATGCGATGCCGTAGGCGGTGCTGAGCAGGCTGGGGGTGAGAACTTCTTTGGGTGTACCGCAGGCGACGGTGCTGCCGTTTTTCAGCAGCAGCAAATGGTTGCACCAGCGGGCGGCGAGGTTTACGTCGTGCAGAACGACGGCCACGGCGATATTTTCGCTCTGCGCCAGGCGGCTGACTACGGCGAGTAAATCGTGCTGATGGCGCGGGTCCAGGCTGGCGGTGGGCTCATCCAGCAGCAAATATCGTGGCTGGCCTGGATTTGCGAGGATTTGCAGCAGCACACGGGCAAACTGCACCCGCTGTTGCTCGCCACCGGATAGCTGGTAGTAACGGCGCCGGGCCAGATGGCTGATATCGGCAAGCTGCAAAACCTTTAAGCTTAAGTTGCACACAGTGTGGGGTGACAGCTCCGCAAAAGGATATGCCCCCATGGCGATGACTTCTTCGACTCCAAGATCGAAAGTCAGATTCGGGTTTTGCGGCAGCACAGCACGCTGACGAGCGAGCTTTGCCGCTGGCATATCCGCGATATTTACCCCTTTTAAGCAGATTTCACCCTGATCGGCCTTGATCTCGCCGGACAGCAGCGACAGCAGTGTGGACTTACCTGCACCATTGGCACCCAGAATGGCCGTGACTTCACCTGCTTGCAGCGTCAGAGAAACATCATTCAAAATCAGCTGTTTGCCACGTTTAAAGTAAAGATTCTGAGTATTCAATAAGCTGGGCATTCGTTTTTCCACAAGGGTAAGAGGGCATTCGCATCAGAAGCCGCTTCTGCTGATATCGATTGCTTTAAAAGGGGTGATGACACAGTAGCGCTAAAGCAGATGTTTGCTAAAAACACAAAAGGCACAAAAACACAGGCCATTTCTCCTGTTACGCTCTGTGCCCTCTGTGGTTTTAGTTTGATTTTTATAAGCAATGGCTCGCACGGTTTATTTCCGCGAAATCAGCAGCCAAAGAAAGAACGGCCCTCCGATCAGGCTGGTGACGATGCCAATTGGCAGCTCGGCGGGTTGTGCCACAAGGCGGGCCAGGCAGTCGGCGGCGACAAGGGCTATGGCACCAGCCAGCATCGATGCAGGTAATAAACGTCGATGATCAGCACCCAGTACCATTCTGACTAAATGCGGTACTACCAGCCCTACAAAGCCAATCCCGCCGGTTGCTGCCACCAGCGGGCCAATTAGTAGCGCTGTGAGCAAGACTAATTTGCGGCGGATGGCCTTCATGGGAAAGCCTAAATGCTGCGCTTCGCGCTCACCTAAGAGCAGTGCATTCATGGCGCGCCAGTGGCGCAGAATCAGGGCCGAAATCACCAGCAGGGCAGGGCTCAGCACGCTAAGCAAAGACCATGTGCCACCTGCCAGGCTGCCCATACTCCAGAAGGTCAGGCTGCGCAGCTGATTATCATCTGCCATATAAGTCATCAACCCGATCAGGCTGAAGCAGATGGCATTGATGGCAATCCCCGCCAGCAGCAGCCCGGCAATGCCCTGATAATGTTTGCCCAAGTGATAAGCCAGCGCTGTGGCAATCAGGCTGCCAAGAAAGGCCGCCGGGGCTAGCACCATCAAGCTGCCCCCGCCAAACAAAATGGCCGTAACTGCACCTAAGGATGCGCCTGAGGTAATGCCCAACAGGCCAGGCTCGGCCAGCGGGTTTCTGAATAAAGCCTGCATGGCTGCGCCAGTGAGCGCTAATACCGCCCCGGCCAGAGCACCAAATACAACGCGCGGCAGGCGCATATCCAGCAAAACGCTTTGCCAGAGCTGCTGCTCGCTGCCGATTTCAAATCTGGGGCTGAAGATGAGCTGCGGTAACTCGCTAAGCGGAATGGCGACAGCGCCACTGCTGGCTGAAATCATCATCAGCAAAATAAGCAAGCCGCCTAAGGCCCACAGCAGCCAGTTAGAAAACTGCGGCAAGGTGGTGCGGGGCTGGCTTATTGCGGTCATGATAAATCCTGATACAAGGGGAAAAAGATGAGTGCCTTCGGCACGTTTATTTTGGAGCGGTAGCCACCGCGGGGGCGTTCTTTTCTTGCTTCGCCAAGAAAAGAACCAAAAGAAGGCGACCCCACGAAGCACGAAACCCCTCACTGTGGACAATCGAGTCGGCGGCTGCGGGACTCACTCGCTTCGCTCGCTCAAACAGGATCAAAGAAACCCCGCCCCGCTTGTTCCTCGCTTCGGCATGCTTCAAGGGGAGGATTTAAGCCCCATGCAAACAGCGCGTTTATTGCACTCCCCGCTGTTTGCCTAGCATCTATGGGGCTCTCTTACCTGGACGCCTGCTTCAGCTGTTGCAACGCTTCTGGCAAACGGGGCCCAAAGCCGAGCAGCAGCAGGTCATCCATCACCACAATTTTCTTGTTTTTGGCCGCAGGGGTCTGTGCCAGCCCTGGCATGGCGAGTACTTTTTCCATGCCGCCCAAGTTTTGTACCGTCATACCGGACAGCACAATTACATCCGGCTGCAGCGCGGCGATGCTTTCCATGGACAGCGGTTTGTAGCCCTGTTGTTTGGCCAGTACATTGTTTAAACCGGCTAATTTCAAGATGGCGTCGGCCGTGGTGTCATTGCCAGCGCCTTCCGGGCTGCCGCTGCGGCTGATCAACAGCAGGGCGCGGGTATTGCTGGCCGGGGCAGGTGTCACATCACGTTTCAGCTTTGCCACGATACTCCTGCCTTTTTCTTCCTCATGCAAAGCGCTGGCGATGCCGGTGATGCGTTTTTCCAGCGCGGCCAAATTAGGCGCGCTTGGCAGCACAATCACAGGCACACCGGTGCGTTGCAGCCTTGCCAAGGCTTCCGGCGGGCCAGCCTGGTCAGAGGCCAGAATCAGATCAGGCTTTTGCGACAGCACGCCTTCCACCGAAAACGCGCGGTAGTAACCTACCTTGGGCAATTTATTGGCAGCAGGCGGGTAGACGCTGGATTGATCCACCGCTACCAGCCGCGCTTCAGCATCCAGCGCATATACGATTTCGGTGAGCGGCCCGCCTAAGGTCACGATTTTCTTTGGGGCTGCGGCCAGTGCAGGTTGAAGCAGCGTCAGTAAAACAGACGTGATAAGCCATTTTTTCATGGGATCAGCCTGCCAGCGGGGTGTTGCAAAGATCGCACATCAGCTTGCGCCATTCTGGCAACTCAGGCACGCCTGGTTTTCTTACGCCAAAGAATTGCACAATCAGCTCGCCGCCATCGGTGTAAACCTCTAGCGATGTCACCCAGCCGTCGCTGGTTGGCTTATTTACCACCCAGCACTCGCTAATGGCGGTGGTGTTGAGGTGCAGATTAAACATCGGGTCCAGAATATTGAACCAAGGGCCGGTGCGTAATAGTTTTTCAACCGGGCCAGAGTGGATTTGCACCATGCCACGATTGCTGACAAAGCACATAATCGGCAGTTTTTCTGCAGCAGCACGGTGCAGCATGATTTCGGTGGCATCAATTGCCACGCGCTGTGCTAAGTCATCACCGGCTGCTTTTAAAGCCGCAAGGCGCGTTACTTTATGCTTGCCCAGCATAGGGAAAAAGCCGTGGGTATCGGTCAGGCTAAGCCAGTGCTCGCGCAAGGCTGCGTTATCCTGGCAATCGCCACGGCTGGTGTCGATGGGGTAAGCCTCGATATGCATAGCCGGGATTTCAGCTGCGGCAAGCTGCCTGACACAGGCATCGTAGCCGGCAGCATCGCTTTTTTCAGTTAAGTACACTTTATGGATGGCTTCGCCTGCGCCATCAAAAAACTGCACGCTGCGGCGGCCGTTTTCATTCACGGCAAAAGCGTGTTTCCAGTAGCTAAAAAACATCCGCAGGTCGATATCTTTACCCAGCACCATGCCAACCGGGCCATTGGCGTGGATTTCTTCATAGCGGCCGTGGCGCTCATGCACACACCAGTCATTGCGGCTGAGCACCATCACTTCGCCAAAGTTTTGCAGCTGGATAAAAATCTCCTGCGGTGTGCCGGTGAGCGCTACCGCTTCTACGCCGCATTGCGCCGCAACCAGCTCGGCTTCGGATACTTGCAGGCGGGCCGCGCGATCACGGGCGCGCAGTTTAGGCTCGGCAGCGGCCAGTGCTTCGTAGTTGGCTTTTAGTACAGCGGTGCGTTCCTGGGTAGAGAGTGCGTGCATCGTGTGTCCTTATTGATCGGTTGAGATTGCTTTGGGTGGAGTGCACCTTATGTGCACTAACTAAAGTCAAAAAGATTTTTTAAGTGCCTTCGGCACGTTGATTTTGGTGCGGGCATCCCCGCGAAGTATGTGATTTCTGCTTCGCCAAGAAAGTAAGCAAAGAAGGCGACCCCACGAAACACGAAGGCCCCTGCTGCGGTCCAATCGAGTCGGCGGCGGGCGGGATTGGCTCGTTCCTCACTCCCTGGCCGAAACCCCGCCCCGCTTGTTCCTCGCTCCGGCGTGTTTCAAGGGGGGATTTAAGCCCCGTGCAACTAGCCGTGATGAAACTCCAGATTATTTAGGCTTCAAAAATACTTAAAACCCAATGGAAAATGTCTTAATTCAAAGCCTGTTTTTCTCCGTGAAACTCCGTGTTCTCTGTGGCCTCCGTGTTTTAAGGTTTGGGTTTTGTTACATCAAACTTTTAACCCTTAAAACCGCCAGTCTGCTGATACCCGTATATTGCGGCCGGGCTGGCTGTAGCGGTCCAGCGTGCTGCTGTTGGCGGCTAAAAAGCGCACATCGCTGTCTATCCAGTATTTTTGGTCTGCAATATTAAACACGCCGCCGGATAGTTTCAGATCCCTGACCGGGCTCCACCAGAGGGCTAAATCGACGGTGCCGTAGCCGGGGGTTTTGAAATAGCTATCCTTGGATACACGGGTTTTGGCGCTGGCTGCGGTGAGCAGCGCGTTGCCGCCCCATTGCTCCTTGCTGTATTCAAGGCCGAGCACTGCTTTTAATGGTGCAACGCTGTCGAGTGATTCGTCGGTGTCTTCATTGCGGCCAACCGTCCAGGCCATATTGCCCCATGTGCGCCAGTCTTTACTGATCTGCCAGTGGGCCCGGCTTTCTGCACCGTAGATACGTACACGGCTTTGGTTCTGGCTTTGGTAGGTGACATTGGTGCCAGGCACGCACAGCGGGTTGCCGGGGCAGGAAATGCTGACTTGTTCGATAAAATCTTTGTAGCGGTTATCAAAGGCCGTGAAGCTGCCGCCCACTGTGCTGTTGCCTAAGCGTGCGCCCAGCTCTGCACCACGGCTGGTTTCCGGTTTTAGATCAGGATTAGCAATGGCGGCATAGCCCATGGGCGATACATAGCTGCTGTTCAGCTCCATTGCGCTTGGGGCGCGAAAACCTTCGCTGTATTGGCCAAACAGAGTGATTTGTTCGGCGATTTTCCAGCTGGTTGCCAGCTTAGGCGATACCTTGGCGTCGTCCAGCGCAACGGCCTTGCCGCCCTGGCTGATAAATTCTGCATCAAGCTCAGGGCGCAGCTTAAAGGCGTCATAGCGCAGTGCCGGGGTCAGCGTAAAGCGGCCTTCATCCCAGCCCATCTCATTTTGGGCGTAAACACCCCACTGGGTGGTTTTGGTCTTGGGCACATCGCGCACAGGGGTGATGGTGCCGGTACGCAGTGCGGCTAAATCATTCTGCAGCCACTCGCCGCCAAGGGTCCAATGCTGGCTGATGGGGCCTGCGATGCGTTTTTCGACTAAGCCCGATATACCTACCATATCCTGATCATAAATAGATACGCGCTGCCAGCTGGCTACATTGCGCCGCTGTTGGGTGGAGGTTTGCTCATTATTCTGGGTTTGGTAATACAGCTTGGCCTGCGCCGCATCAATCAGGCCTTGCGCCGGGGCGGTGTAGCTGTAATCAAGCGATACGCGGCTGCGGGTCTGAATATCATTAGCCTGGCTGCCGGTAATTGATGGCGTCATGGGGGCGCCAATATCGGTGTAAACCGTGGTATCCACTTCGCTGCGATAGTTTTCTGCGGCCATGGCCAGCTTATGGCCGTTTTCAAAGTAGTGCTCTGCTTTTGCCAGCACGCTGCGCTTATTTGTGTCTTGCGGATTGGCCGTGGTGCGGCGGTAATCCTTGCTGTCAACTGTACCCTGGGTTTCAAACTCATGGCCCTTGCGCTGTGCCGCTTGCAGCAGCCAGAAAGTATCCTGATTAAATGCACCGGCCACGGCGGCTTGTACGCTCAGGCCCTGATCGCTGCTGTCGTAATCTGATTTAACCTGGCCCGCAAAATTGCCACGGCCACGCAGCATGTCGCTGGGGGACGTGGTGCGCAGGCCAACCACGCCGCCCAAAGCATCTGAGCCATACAGTGTAGATGAAGGGCCACGCGCTACTTCAATGGCGCTGAGCTGACTGAAATCAACCTGATCGCGCCCACTGTTCAGATAGGCCCCAAAAGAAAATGCATCCGGCAGGCGAATGCCATCTACCAGCATCAGCACCCGGTTGCCCTCTAAGCCCCGCACATTCACGCTGGATAAACCATAGCGGCCATTGCGGCTGATATTAATGCCTGGCTCTTCGCTGGCTAAATCGCGGTAATTCTTGATAAAGCTGCGATCCAATTCGGAGCGATCGGTGCTGCTGACCGATGGCGGCAATTCATCGAGTTTTTTATCGGTACGCGTTGCGGTGACCACCACAGGCTCAAGCTGAGCGGCGGGGGCAGAAGCATTGCTGGCTGCGAATGCGCTTTGCAAGGTGGCGGCTAAAAGAGAGAGCGCGATGGCGTGAGTGCGGCGTTGCATACTGATTCCTGATAAATGCCTGCGATTGAAATAATCACTGGCGGCGTAGACCATGGGCGCGAAGTGTTGCTGAAGGCTGCAGTTTGAAATTGCGATGCTTGCTGAAGAGGGCATGCAATAAGCGCATCTATCGTAACAATAGTCATTCTCATTATCAACGGAATTTTACCTAAAATGATTCTTAATAAAATACTTTCACTTTTTGTAAAAACTTGGAAGGGACTTTTAAAGAGGTAAGAAGGGTTTGGATCATAGCCAGGCAAATAGCTGATACCTGGTTTACCTTGCATGGCCTGTGGTCGGCTTATTTTATATTTTTCAAAAAGTTAAATAAATGATTGTGGCCGCCGGGTAAACGTTTTTAAATGTATCAGTGCGGTATCTAGGGCTTTGTTTTATGGCAGTCAGAATATTTAAATGGTCTTAATCTTGATGTAAATCATCATATTGGCAAGTTGGGCTGGCCTTCTTTTTTTGTGCTAACGATAATCATTATCGATAAAACACAAGGCAAACCCATTGCAAACCCTTATTTCAGAACCCAATAACTCTCAAGCCATTGCCGCTGCCTTTACTCAGCGCCGGGCCTTAATGCCTTTCTGGGGGCAGCAAGCTCTGGATGCCGAAGCCTGGCCTCCAGCCTGGCAAGAGATAAATCAAACCCCTTTGCCTGCGAATTCTTTGGCCTATGTGCATATCCCTTTTTGCGCAAATCGCTGCGTATTTTGTGGCTTTTATAAAAACGCATGGAAAGAAGAGCACGGCACGCCCTATGTAGATAGGGTGATTGCAGATTTGCAGCATGTCGCGGCCAGCCGGGTGGCTGGTGGCTCGATTGCCGCCGTGTATTTAGGCGGCGGCACACCCACAGCGTTATCCGGCACGGATCTGGCGCGCTTGCTGCGTGCCTTGCAGCAGTATTTACCGCTGACTGATGATTGCGAAATCACCGTAGAAGGGCGGATATCACATTTTGATCGCGCCAAAATCGACGCTTGCCTTGAGGCAGGGGCGAATCGTTTTTCGATAGGCGTGCAAACTTTTCATACCCCGCTGCGCCGCCGTTTAGGCCGCAAGCACGGTGGTGAAGAGGCGGCCGCCTATCTGGCTACACTGGCTGCCGGGCAAGAAGCCGTGGTGGTGGCCGATCTGATGTTTGGCCTGCCGGGGCAGGATGAAGCCATCTGGGCGAATGATCTGGATGTAGCACTGGTCCTGGGTTTGGATGGCATCGATGTCTACGCCTTTAATCTGTTTCCCGGCCTGCCCATCCAGCGCATGCTGGAAAAAGGCGTGTTTCCGCCTGTGAGTGGTCTGCCCACACAGCTGGGGTTTTACCAAATGGCGCTGGATCGTTTTGCCGCAGCGGGCTGGCAGCAGCTATCGAACAGCCATTTTGGCTCTGCCCAGGGCAGGGAGCGTAATCGCTATAACCTGGCGATTAAATCGGGCCATAGCTGCCTCGCTTTTGGCTCTGGCGCGGGCGGCAGCCATGCGGGCTATGCCTATTCAATTGAATCAGACTTAGAGCGCTATCTGGATGCACCATCGCCCGCAATCGCCCGTGTCTCCCGCTCAGACCCAAGCCAGCACTGGGTTGCGGCTTTGCAAGGTGGCATCGAAATAGGCCAGATCGACGCATCACTTTTACCCGCCGCCTGCCTGCCCCTGCTGCAAAGCTGGCAGCAGCAGGGCTTGATTACACCGCTGCAAAATTCGCTGTGGAGCATCGCCCCACTGGCCCGCTTCTGGGGGCCAAGCATGGCTCGGGCTTTGGTGGATGCGGCTTGATGAGTTATTGCTATGGCAGTAGTCGTTTTTTAGTGCCTTCGGCACGGTGGTTTTGGTGCGGGAATCCCCCGCTGGGGACTCACTTTCTTGAACGGCCAAGAAAGTAAGCAAAGAAGGCCGCCCCGGCCAGCACGAAACCCCTCACTGCGGACAATCGAGGCGGCGGCTGCGGGACTCGCTTCGCTCAAACATCCTCGCCGAAACCCCGCCCCGCTTGTTCCTCGCTTCGGCGTGCTTCAAGGGGACTTTAAAAAGCCCCCTGCCAAGAGCAGGGATAGATACCCAGATTATTGGAGTTGAAAATACTCAAAAGCTTATTGGGAACACTTCATTTATGCGCTGTTTTTCTCCGTGAAACTCTGTGTTCTCTGTGGCCTCTGTGTTTCAAGATTTGGGTTTTTTGGCATAACAATTTGTTAACTATTTTGGAAAAAAACATGAACAACACCCAATCCTTACGTGAACGTCTTAGCAAAAATCCTGGTGTGGTGCTGGAAGGCTTAGCCGCCGCCTCCGCTCTGCCTGTGAATGAGGTGATTGAATGCCTGCCCGCTGCAATGTGGCAGCGCCTTGCCGGTGACAAAATGGCTGAGTTATTGCTGGAAATGGCCAACTGGGGCGATGTGACGGTGATTATGCACAGCAGCGATGTGATTATGGAATTCACAGGCCCGATTCCTGCGGGGGAGTTCAGTCACGGTTTTTTTAATTTGCCGGGGCCAACAGGCTTGCACGGGCATTTAAGGGTAGGTAATTGCGGTGCGATTTATGCGATTGAGCGCCCCTTTATGGGCCGCGATACGGCGTCTGTGGTGTTTACCAATCACGAGGGCGGTGTGATGTTTAAGGTGTTTTTAGGCAGAGGTAGCAGTGGTGAAATCTCCGCCAGCCAGCTTGAAGCACTGTATCGATTCTTTGCAAAGGACGAAGTTGTTGCTGGCTAAAAAGTAGGATGAGCATTATTTGGGCTACAAGGTATCAAGGGAATGCTGTAATGTTTAAATGATGATGATTGTTATTTACAATTTTGAAAGGCCATTCAAGTGATACACGATGTATTGATTTTTGGCGCCAGCCGCGGGCTGGGGCTGTGCCTTGCTAGGGGCAGCGTGCTGCGCGGTGAAAAGGTGGCCGCCATGGTGAGGGCCGAGAGTGATACTGCGGCTTTAAACGAGTTGGGTATTACCCTGATTACGGGGGATGCTTTCAGCCTGGATGACTGCATCGCCGCCATCAGGCAGGCTGGCGCAGAGCGGGTGATCAGTGTTTTGGGCGGTAAAAATGCCGCAGGCCAGCGGATTGATGCCCTAGGCAATTTAAATGTGATCGAAGCCATCGAAGTGGCGGCACCCCAAATACGGTTTTTACTTGGCACGTCTTTAGGCTGCGGTGATCAATGGGATTCTTTGGCAGAAGGGGCTCAGCGTATGTTGGGCGAGGCGATTAAAGCTAAAAATCAGGCCGAACAGCGCTTAGAGCAAAGCGCTTTAGCCTGGATGATTGCAAGGCCGGCAGGCCTGAGCCATCAGCCCGCCACCGGCCAGTATCGGGTACTGGCAGGGCGTGATGATGCGGGCAATTATCTGCCCAGAGCTGATGTTGCCAGTGCAATGCTGGAAATTTTTGCTGAGGATGAGCGCCTTCATAAAGCGTGGACCATTCTGGGGCCGGCAGATCCTGTTTGATTCTACTTAACACTTGTAGGCTGGGCACAGCCCAGCTGCCGCTCATTTATAAGCATGAATCTTAGGGCGGGTGTAACCCTATGTGTGCTAAGCAAAATAAAAAAGACCATTTTAGTGCCTTCGGCACGTTGATTTTGGAGCGGTTGGCCACTGCGGGGGCTTTCCTTTCTTGAACGGCCAAGAAACGAAGTCAAGCCACAAACTCAAAAACACGAGGGCCCCTTCGCTGCGGACAGTCGGCGGCAGGCGGGATTGGCTCGCTGCCTCGCTCCCAAGCGATCCCCCACCCCGCTTGTTCCTCGCTCCGGCGTGTTTCAAGAGGACTTTAAAGCCCTATGCAGAGAGCGTGGTTATGGTTTTTTCGTTGTTTGCTAATGTAAAAGCAAAATGGTTTGCGCCTATGGGGTGTAGTCCGTCGTTTTCCCTGTTACGTCATGCCCAAACTAGGCGGGTTTCACCCGCCCTAAGAGATTCACAGATTTATCACCACCATTCATTTGCTAAGGCACACATGTATAAAAAAATCCTCCCCGCCCTCTGTGCGGCGCTTGTTTTAAGCGCATGTGCCAATAGCCCGGCCAGTGCGCCTTTTGCCGGGAAATCTTATGTGCTGATGGGCGAAGTGCACGATAACGCTCTGGGGCATCAGGCTCGTTTTCAGGCTTTAGAAAAAGCCGTGCAAGCAGGCTGGCGCCCGGCGATTGCCATGGAGCAGTTTGATGTGGAGCGCCAGGCAGATTTGGATCAAGCGCGTTTGGAGCAGCCGGATAATCCTGATTATTTAATTCAAAAAATCGGCGGCAAGCGCTGGGATTGGCCGCTTTACAGGCCCGTAATCGAGCTGGCCATGCGCTACGATTTACCGATTATTGCGGCTAATTTATCGCGCCAGGATGCAGGCAAAGTGGTGAAGTCCGGCCTTTCTTCGCTGCCCGATGCCAAAGAGCTGGGGCTGACTCAGCTACCTGCGGGTTTACTGGCTGCTCAGCGTGAAGAAGTACGCGTGGGGCATTGCAATAAGCTGCCGGAAAACTTACTCGATGGCATGGCGCTGGCACAAATCGCCCGCGATGCGATGATGGCTAAAGTCATGAAGCCTTACCAGTCGCGGGGTGTGGTGCTGCTGGCGGGTAATGGCCATGTGCGCCGCGATATGGGCGTGCCGGTCTGGCTGCCTGGCACGCTGTCTGTGGGCTTTGTTGAAGGCAGTAAGCAGGGGGCATTTGATCAGGAGCAATTGATTGCCCCGGCAAACAGGGCAGATCCTTGCGCAAGTTTTTAAGCATGCTGAACTGCCGCCCGGTTTGAAACTGGCTCAGGCGGTCTATATCTTTTTTTCAATTAATCATTGCAGCAGTGGATTTAAATGATAAATAGATTTTGTGGCTGATTGTATTAATCCCTAAGCAAATGTTAAAAAAAATCGTACTGAAGCCTTAACTTCATTACGATTTTTTTATGCTTGTAACAATAAGAGTCATGTTGTAGAAGCAAAAATTTAGATCTAGGATTTAGAGTGGGATAAGAATGCAGGGTAATGCAATGGCTATGCATAAGCTGTTGATTTGCAGCGGCGATGGCATATCACTTGTTGTTTCTGCATAGGGTTTGTAGTCATATACATTAGAATTTAGTAATATTTGGCGCTAAAACGGTATTTTCCAATTTAAATCGGTTTATAGCTATGAACAAGCCGCAAAAAATATCGGCTTAAATTGAAATAAACACTTGTTTTTTTCTAAGCCATCTAAAACAAATTGAATGATCAGCTGCACCTTAGTGCATGATCTTAAGATGGCATGAAGGCCTCGTTCTTGCTGGGCGCAGCGCATGGCAGATGATGTTTTGCTGCGCAGTGAAATTCTTAAAAAGTTGAGGCATGCTTTGGGACTAGAAAATTTGAAACTGCGCGGAAGGGTGTCACTCCAGTTTGCCGTTACTGCTACTTTTATCATTATGCTGGCATTAACGCTAGGTTCGATTATTAGTTTGCAAATGCGCAATCAATCCAAAATGCTTAAAAATTTAAGCAGTAAAGTGATTTCGGCTGAAGTAGCGGCTGTGCGCAGCGATTTAAATGTTTTTTTGCGTGCCCCGGCGCTGGCAAACCGAATGGTGGCTGTGCTGATGAGAGAGCAGTATTCGCCTTTAGATAAGGATTTATCACAGTTTGAAGTGCCGTTTGCCCATATTCTGGGTGAGATTTTCCCCGATCAGAAACAACTGAGTCTGATTTCATTTGGCTCTGTGCATGGTGAATATATTGCAATCAGCCGGGAAATTTTAACCAATCAATTTTCTCTTCTGCTTAAAGACCGCAGAACGAATGGTTATTTAAACTTTTATAAAGGTTTGCAATCGTCTGATCCCATTTTAAATCAATTTGAAAATTATGATCCAAGGCCAAGGCCATGGTATGCCCCTGTTGGAAAAAGTAAAAAACCATCCTGGACAGCGGCTTATCAGGATTACGATGCAGTACAGGGGATTACCGTTTCTTTCAGTAGCCCGCTATATGATGGGGCGGCTAATTTTATTGGTGTTGTGGCCAGCGATATTAAGCTGGATAATTTTGATGGCTATCTGCGCGCCAGCCCTAATCTGGGCCACGGTGCAATTTATATTGTTGGGGAAAATAACGAGCTTATTTCGCACTCTACCCATGAAGACCCTTTGCCCCGCATGCCCTTATTAAAATTGCCAAATCAGGAAAGTGCCAAGCTGCTTAAACCTAAAGACAGCTCAAATCTGATGGTAAAAAACAGTGCGCCGCTTTTATTAAAAAAAGATGTGAAAGATTTTGAATTTAATCTCAATGGTGAAAAAATATATGGCCGTGTTTCTCCGGTAGTGGATGGTAATGGTTTAAATTGGCGTATTGTTGTTTTAATCCCGGAGCGTGATTTATTAGGCACGCTTAAGAAAGATATGCTGATTACCTTTATTATTGTATTAAGTATTGGTTTTTTTGCTGCTCTGGTGGCATGGAAAACCATTGCCAGTATTACAAAACCTATTTTGCTTGCCGCACAAACCGCCCGGCTTTTGGCAAAACAAGAGTGGCAGCCTACGATTGCTGGCGGGCTGCAGCTTAAAGAAACCAAATTATTGGCCAATGCATTTGATGAAATGTCGAATGCTTTGTCCTGCTCTTTTGATCAGCTTAATTACCGTATCCGCCATGATCATATTACCGGGCTGCTGAGCAGGGAAGGCTTGCTTGAGGAAATGCTGGAGCTGGTTAAAAAAACGCCAGATATGAAATGGGATGCTTTGTTTTTGATTGGTCTGGATAATTACCGCAGTATTCACGATAGTATTGGTTATGAGCAGGGCGAAGAATTGCTCTGTGCTATTGTCAATAATCTGAAACCGCATTTGCCGGAAAAAGCATTGTTTGCCCGTGTGGCAGAAACAGAATTTGTGGTGTGCCTGCCCATCGATTTTCATCAAACCAGCCTTGATCATTTAATTAACAGTTTCCAGGGTAGTTTTTCGCAGTCTTTTAATTTGCAATATGATGAGGTTTTGATTACAGCCAGTTTGGGTGTGGTCTGCGCCCCTTTTAATCATGACGATTTGATTGAAAATATGCGCAATGCCAGTATGGCATTGAGTAAGGCTAAAGAAAAAGGCCCGATTTCTTATGAAGTATTTCAGGGAAGCATGGCTGAGCAATCAGCTAAAAAAATACATTTAATTGCTGAATTAAATGCAGCCATAGAAAAAAATGAATTCAGAATATATTTTCAGCCGGTTGTCAGTTTAAATGACAGCCAGGTGATTGGGGCAGAGGCTTTGGTGCGCTGGCAAAGCGGCCAGCGTGGCTTAGTTGCGCCGGGTGTGTTTATTCCCTTAGCTGAAGAATCTGGTTTGATTTTACAAATTGGTAATTGGGTGTTGCGTGAATCATGCCGCCAGATTGCCGGGCGTTTAAAAAATGGCCGGGCCAGCGATTTTGATGTGCATGTCAATGTTTCTGTGCGGCAGCTGATTCAGTCTGATTTTTATCAGAATCTGGAAAATATTCTGCTTGAGTATAATCTGCCTCCCCATAATTTAACGCTGGAAATTACTGAATCTATTTTGATTGAAGACAGTAATGTGATTGCCACTTTGATTGGGCGGATCAGAAATCTGGGGGTATCTATTGCGATTGATGATTTTGGTACGGGCTATTCATCGATGTCTTATCTGCATCAGTTTGCCTTTGATTGCCTGAAAATTGATCAGTCTTTTGTAAGCCGCTTTTTGGATAATCATAAGAGCGAAGCCATTATTTCCGCGATTATCCGCCTTGCCGCAGGGTTTGATGTGCCTCTGGTGGCTGAAGGGGTAGAAACCGCCGAGCAAGCCCAAAGATTATACGAGCTGGGCTGCCAGCGCGCGCAGGGCTACCACTTTGGCCGCCCAGCGCCTTTGGAAGAATGGCCGCAAGCGTGGTGTGGCACGGGTAAAGCCGGGCCGCTTGCCTGAACGCTGGCTTAATTGACCGGCTGATGCCTGGGCAGATTATTCATTTGCTGCAACGAAACATCGTCATTCCCGCATGCCTTTGGCGGGAATCAGGCGGCGCGGCTGGATTCCCGATAAAACGCCAGGGGAGGATGGTTTACTCTTGATCGGTCGCAAGGGATTTGTTTTGAGCTATATTTGGTGATTATTTTCTAACAGGGCATATTGCAATTTGTTTCATCAGAAATTTTGATGTGCTGACCCTCATGCAATCTCTCTAGCTCTTAGTCATTCTATTGCGAACCCAGACCCCCTCTTCGCCGACATAATAGGTGTGGCAATCTTCTACTTCCAAATTGTAAACACGAGATTTAAACGCGCGATCCCCTTCATCATAAATAATGGACAGCATTGCTTTATGATCAAAAATCGTACAATCAAAATCTCCAGGGTAGGAATAGGGTACGGCGGCATCGCGCTCGCGACGTAACGGATATGCCCAGAGGTCGCAGCTAGTGCGAAAATCGACTATATGTGCTTCACTTTCGTTGTCTGGAATGCCCAGAATATCAGTTCGCACCCAGCCCATACCTGCCACCGGTGTGCGCCAAACCGGCCACACTTGCTGCACAATGGCAATGCCCCCATCTACCAACTGCAATTGCTGATCTGCGCTCAACTCATCCGCCGCAGTCCATCCTTCACCATCGACCCAGAATGGGGGGTTAGCCGTGGTATACAAATGGTGAAGCGGTTTATCACGTTTCAAATGGGCTTCGGATGCTAGCGTATATTTAACAACCCAGATCTCTTTGTCGTCGTAAGTGAAGGTATTGACGACCTGTTTGCAGACCCGCTCACCGCCACCTTCCGGCTGCGATAACACGCGATCACCGATCCGGATTTTTTCAATGGGTTTCAGCCCCTGATCGGTATGAACCAGTGTCCCGGCAATAAAGCAGCCGCCCACTTGCTTTGGCAAATGCTTGCCTTTTTTATCCAAATTAAATAGTTCGCAACTACCGGCAAGCAGCTTCTGATATTCAATTTCTTTGTGCATGGCATCTGTATCACTATGAATGGCAAAGATCGCTGGCGCGTCGTCCTTCACCAGCTCGCGCAGGTTTAAGCGCGGGGTTTGAATGACAGGGAAGAGGGGCTGAGTATGATCAGGCAACAAGTAAGCCCGCCGCATTTAATCTTTGTGCAATCGAATCCAGATCGCCCTCATATTCCCAATACATCACCCGGCCATGCGATGAGTTGACTAGAAGATATTTTCCGGTAACGGATTGAATTCGCTCAATCGCGATCAGTTTTTCTAAGAAAGGCTCGTCATGGAATTCTTCGACGATTTCTTGATTCTCGGCGGTATAGCCGTGAACCAGCATGGCGGTGCGAACTCTTAGGGCGATGTATTTCATGGGGTGTCCTTGGCTATGGGTTTGTTGCTCATTTTCAGGGCAATTTGCGCGACACGCTTACCTAAATAATGCGCAGTCATTAAATCAATGGCATTCACTTGTCCATCATTGCTTTGTGCTGCGACCCCTAGCTGAGTGCCCAGCCGGTTACGCCCTTGCTCATCATGGCCACCCGCAATATCCAGGCCGCACCAGAGCATGCCGTGCTGGGCGGCGAACACGCTAAAAGAGAGCAGGGTGCTTGATTGATCGCCGTTGGCCAGCGTGCCTATGGTGAAACCAGCGGCGATTTTATTTGCCCAAGCGCGCTGGCTCCAGCGCTCCCCCGATGCATCGGCAAACGCTTTAAATTGCGCCGAAGGCCCGCCCATATAAGTGGGGCTGCCAAAGATAATGGCGTCAGCCTGATCGAGTTGCGCCCAGATTTCTTCATTTTTAAAGCGCCCGGCAATGATTTCTGCACCGCTGATGCGGTAAACTGACGGCGTTGCCAGCTCCTGAGCACCGGCAAAAATGGCATCAGCCAATTGTGCCGTCGTGCCGCTTGCTGAGTGGTAAATGATGACGATGGATGGCATGGGTTTTAGTCTCAGATGTGCTGGTCCTTAGTCCAACCCTATCAAATTAAGCGAAATGTTTTTCGTAGGGGGGAGCAAACTCGTACGTGCTAACCAAAGTCAAAAAGACCTTTTTAGTGCCTTCGGCACGTTGATTTAGGTGCGGGCGTCCCGCTGGACCTTCCTTTCTTGTGTGGCCAAGAAACGAAGCCAAAGAAGGCCACCCCACGAAACACGAAAGCCCCTGCGCTGCGGACAATCGAGTCGGCGGCGGGCGGGATTGGCTCGTTCCTCGCTCCCTTGCCGAAACCCCGCCCCGCTTGTTCCTCACTCCGGCGTGTTTCAAGGGGATTGTAAAAAGCCCTATGCAAAGAGCGTGGTTGTTGTGCTTTTTTGCTGTTTGCTAATGAAAAAAATTGGCTAACGCGTATGGGGGTGTACTCGCCCTACGATGATTAAATCTAAATACTTGTGCGTGCGCTACTTAGCCTCCTCCCCCGAAGTGGGAGAAGGGCGATTCCCAAGGGCTAGGGGAGTGCGCGCTTTCTGCTTCTGCTAAGCCACTGCACAAAATCATCCACAAAGGTAAATACCACCGGCACCACCAGGAGGCTGAGCAGGGTGGAGGTGATCAGGCCGCCGATTACGGCAATGGCCATGGGCGATCTGAAGCTGGGGTCGATACCGATGCCCAGTGCAATCGGCAACATACCTGCGCCCATGGCGATGGTGGTCATGACGATGGGGCGGGCGCGTTTTAAGCCTGCGTCCATCAGCGCGTCAAAGCGGCTCATGCCGTCCCGGCGGGCGACGATGGCGTATTCGACCAGCAAAATGGAGTTTTTGGTGGCGATGCCCATCAGCATAATCAGGCCAATCAGCGTAGGCATAGAGAATGAGCTTTGCGCGATTAAGAGCGCTAAAAATGCACCGCCTATCGATAAAGGCAAAGCCGCCAGAATGGTGACGGGCTGCATAAAATCTTTAAACAGCAGCACCAGCACCATATAAATGCAGAGCACGCCGGTGAGCATGGCGATGCCAAAGCTGGCGAAGAGTTTTTTCATTTCTTCTGCATCACCAAAGGCTGCACGCTCTACGCCCTTGGGCAGTTGCAGCAGGCTGGGTAGCTTATCGACTTCTGCGCTCACATCCCCTAGCGAGCGTCCGCTCAGCTCGATATCAAAAATCACATTTCTGGCTCGATCGTAGCGATCAATCTGACTAGGGCCGGACGATAAGGCTACGCTGGCTACTTCGCCCAGCATCACATCGCCATTTTTGCCCGGTACTTTCAGCTGCTTGATTTGCTCCAAATCTTTGCGTGTGCTGTCGGGCAGGCGCACCACGATGGGGATTTGCCGCTCGGGCAGATTAAGCTTGGCAACGTGGGTGTCAAAATCGCCGACGGTAGAGATGCGAATCGTGTCCGAGATGCTGGCCATGTTGACGCCTAAATCAGCCGCACGGGCCAGATCTGGCCGGATGCTGACTTCGGGGCGCACCAGGCTGGCGCTTGAGGTTACCGCGCCTACGCCTTGAATCGTGCGCATATCGCGCTCCACATTTTGCGCCGTGGCGACCAAGGTGGCGGCGTCGTCACCTCTTAAAATAAGCTGGAATTTTTCCCCTGATCCACCAAGGCCCACACTCAGGCGCACGCCTGGAATATTTTTGAGTAAGTCACGTAAACGCGATTCGATAATGATTTTTTTATTGCGCTCGGTACGCTCGCTTAAGGTGAGGGTTAGGTTGGCTTTGTTCACTTCGGTGACGCCACCAGCCGCAAGGGGATCGGCCCCCGCTCCGCCGCCGCCGATAGCGGTATAGATGCGAGTGATGGATTTTTCGCTGCCAAGCAAGACACGAGCGCGTTCGGCAACGGCACTGGTTTCTTCCAGTGTGGCTCCTGGCGGCAGCTCAATCTTGACCAGCGTTTGTGATCGATCATCAGGTGGAATAAAGCCGGTAGGCAGCAGCGGCACCAACATTAAAGAGCCGATAAAAAATAGCAGCGAGAACAGGGTGGTGAGCTTGCGATGCCTTAAGCACCAGTCCGCCAGTTTTAAATAGGCCAGCATCATGCGGCCTTCTTTATGCTCGTGCGTGATGGGTTTGAGGATATAAGCCGCCATCATCGGCGTCAGTAAACGCGCCACAATCAGGGATGCCATCACGGCCAGCGCCGCTGTCCAGCCAAATTGCTTAAAGAATTTACCTGGAATCCCCGCCATAAATGCGGTGGGCAAAAATACGGCAACGAGGGCAAACGTCGTGGCAATAACGGCAAGGCCAATTTCATCCGCCGCTTCCATGGCGGCCTGATAGGGGGACTTGCCCATGCGTAAATGGCGGACGATATTTTCGATTTCTACAATCGCGTCATCAACCAAAATCCCGACGACCAGTGCTAAGGAAAGCAGCGTCACGGTATTTAAACTGAAGCCTAAATAAGCCATGCCAATAAAGGCGGGCAAGATAGACAGCGGTAAGGCGGCGGCAGAAACCAAGGTGGCGCGCCAGTCGCGTAAAAACCACCATACCACCAGCACCGCCAGCAGGGCGCCTTCCCAAAGCAGCTTCATCGATCCGTCAAAGGATTCCTGTACTGGCTCGGCCATATTGTAGGCTTCGGTAATGGTGAGGCCCGCGTTGGCAGCTTTAATCTTTTCCAGCGCCGCGTGAATGCCTGCGGCAACTTCAATTTCACTTGCCCCGCGTGAGCGGCTGATTTCAAAACCCACCACAGGCTTGCCATCGAGAAGAGCAATCGAACGGCGCTCGGCGGTGGTGTCGGTAATGGTGGCAACCTGATCGAGGCGGATGCTGCGGCCATCGTTCAGAGGGAGTGTCATCTGGCCTAATTCGCCCGCGCTTTGCACGGTAGACAGCGTGCGGATTGCCTGTTCGCTGCCGATCAGATCGCTTCGCCCGCCAGATGAATCACGCTGGGTTTGTGCCAGGCTGCGGGATATATCGGCAGCGCTCACCCCTAAGGCTGCGAGGCGTGCAGGGTCGATTTCTACCCGCACTTCACGGTTAATCCCTCCTACACGGGCAAACTTACCCACGCCAGAAACGGCCCGAACTTCCCTGCTGATTTTGTTATCCACCAGCCATGAAAGAGCTTCTTCGCCCAATGTATTAGATGCTACGGTAAACACCAAAAACGGCACGCCAGAGAATTCTACCTTGCCAATCACAGGGTCTTTCAGGTCGCTGGGCAGATCACCGCGTACGCCACTGACCGCATTACGCACATCTTCTACCGCTTCGTTGACGGGTTTTTCCAGTACAAATTCAACCGTCAGCATCACGCTGCCGTCTTGAATCTTGCTGTAGACGTGTTTTACCCCTTGCAGGGCGGAGACTGAGTTTTCAAGCTTTCTGGCGACTTCGCTTTCCAGTTGAGCCGGAGCAGCCCCTGGCTGTATGGCCGTGACCGTGACCATAGGCAGCTCAATATCGGGGAAGTCCTGCACCTTCATGCTTTGAAAAGACAGCACACCGGCTAAAGACAGTAAGACAAATAACATAATGGCCGGGATGGGGTTTCTGATCGACCAGGCAGAAAAATTCATTACTTATCCTTAAGGGCGTGGCTTAGGGGATTGCTATGTGTTTTTGTAGGGCGGGTGAGACCCGCCGTTTTCCTATCATTTCATGTCAAAGCTCGGCGGGTTTCACCATCTAAGCTAAGCAAAGTCAAAAAGAACTTTTTAGTGCCTTCGGCACCTTGATTTTGGAGCGGTAGCCACCGCGGGGCATAAGTATCTACACAATTCTTTTAGAAGAAAAAGGTCACCGTAGGGTGGGTTAGGCCGCTCTTGATTCTCATTAGGGGGGCTGATTTATTTCGGCCGTAACCCACCATGGCACTGCGCTGCGGTGGGTTACGGCCCGGATGCGGCAGCGCCCATATTTAGTGCATTTTCTGGCCTAACCCACCCTGCGGATACGGTAAAACAACCTGCTTCAAGCCTTGCTTTCCTCCGTGAAACTCCGTGTCCTCCGTGTTTCAAAATTTGGGTTTTATTGTTTTGGCATTCGCGGCTGTTTATTTGGCAGCAACCACTTTCACCACATCGCCGTCGGCTAAGAATCCTGCGCCGCTGGCGATGATTTGGGCGTCTTTGCCGACGCCGCTGACGGCCATGCTTTGGCTGTCTTGCCTGCCTAATGTCACGCGCTGCATTTTGACTTTGTTGCCTGCGCCCAGCACAAATACATGGGCAAAGCCGTCGCGCATGACGATGCTGTTGCCGGGCAGGGTGAGCACATCGCCCTGGCCGGTTTGTAATGCGCCTTTGGCAAACATGCCGGGCTTGGCGGTATCGAGTGAGGTGTTTTGCAGGTCGACATACACCAGCAAATTCCGCGTGCGGGCATCCACGGTGGGAGCGGCTTTGCGGACTTTGCCGTTTACCGACTGGCCATTGGGCAGGGTGATGCTGACTTGTTGGCCGTTTTTGATGCGTGCGGCATCAACCGCGCTGACTTCGGCGCGCCATTCCAGGCGGCTTTGCCGGATTAATCTAAATAGCTCTTGCCCAGGCTGCACAACCGCGCCCACGGTGGCACTGCGGGCAGAAATCACGCCATCATCCGGGGCGCTTACCTGGCTTTGTTTGATGCGTAATTGCTGGGCGGCAAGGCGGGCTTTGGCGGCTTGCAGGCGGGCGGCTGCGGCTTGTTCTTGTAAAACAGATTGCTGGATTTGCTGGCTGCTGAGCGCGCCATTGCTGTCGAGCTTGCGAATACGCCCGGCGTTATCTGTGGCTTCATTCCATGCTGCTTCTGCTTCTGCTAGGGCGGCTTGCTGCTGAGCCAGCTCGATTTTGAGTGTGTCGCTGGAAAACTGCGCCAATACCTGGCCCCGCTTCACCACATCGCCGATTTGCGCTTGCACTTCGGCCAGTGCATAGCCGCCAATTTCTGCACCAATGACGGACTCTTGCCATGCCTCGATATTGCCATTGGCATTCACCACCACCGGCCATGTTTGCTTCGCTGGTGAAACCACCGTTACGGTCATCGCGGGCCGTGTGGCTTCGGTGGCCTTGGCAATGCTTTTAGGCATGGCAATCAGTGCGATCACCCCGCAAAGCACAAGGCCGGCGCAGATCGCAGTCAGCTTGGGGTGTTGCTTGAGGATACGCATGGGGTGCAGCTCCAATTTATCGGGGGCATATTGGTGTATTTGTTATCCGGCGTACGGTGCTTCGGGTACAGCCAGATGTTTAATGTTGCTGGTGTAACAGACCGGGCGCTGTGCAGCGGCTTGCATGCCCTGTGAAGCCAGTTCACCTGTTGTTTTGTGTGCTTTTTGTTATCGCTGCGCTCTGTGTCTGCTGATCTTTTTGTTCAGCAATATTCGGCGCTTTTCCGCCCAGCGCTTTGTAAAGTGCAATCCAGTTGGCGTTTTGTTCTCTTTGCAGGGTGAGCAGGCGGCTTTGGGCGGCCAGCTCATAGCGCTCTGTTTCTGCTGCCTGCAGCTGGCTGGCGCTGCCGACTTTATAAAGTGCCTGGCTGGCTTTGAGCTGTACGCGGGCAAGGCTGAGCTGCTGCTGCAGTACTTGGGTGCGGCGCTGGCTGTCATCCAGACGCAGCATGTTTTCTTCTATTTCCCGCACCGCCTGCCTGGCCAGCTGCTGGTAGCTGTAAATCGCTTGCTGATAGCGGGCCATGGCCGCATCTTGTTTGGCGCTCAGCTCACCTGCATTAAACACGGGGATATTAAAGTTGATGCCAAACGACCAGTTGCGGCTGTCTAAATTAATGCCTTCACTGAGCTGGCAGCCCACGCAAATCATGCCAAGTAAAGAGGCCGATGGATAACGGGCCACTTCTTTGACGGCCACTTCTGCTGCAGCTGTTTCCAGTAATAAGGCTGCGCTTTTAATATCAGGCCGGTCTGCAAGCACTTCGGCCGGGATGCTTTTAACAGCCAGCGCGGGGCGGCCGGGCATCATGCCTGCCTCTGGCGCAAGCATGGTTTTAAGGGCGTCTTCCTGCGTGCCCGTTATGGCCACCAGCGCTTTGAGCGTCACGCCGCATTGGGTTGCGATATCGCTGGCCTGAAAGCGGGCTTCGGCTTGTTCGTGATCACTTTTGGCCGCATCCACAAGGCTGGCCAGGCCCACATCCAGCTTGCTGTGCATCAGTCTGGCGCTGAGGATATGGGATTCTAAAATCTGTGCGGATATAGCCTCTTGCCCTTTGCACGCCCGGTAAGCGGTCAGGGTGTTTGCCAGCTCCGCAGCCAGGCTGGCCGCAGCCTGCTCGTAGGCGTTTTCATTGCTGCTCAGGTTGGCATAGACGCCTTGCCGGGCTGCGGCAATGCCGCCCCATAGATCAAGTTCCCAGCGTGCATCCAGCCCTGCATTGGCTAAGTTTTTAGCTGATTCCGCATTGGGCAGCGAGTTCATCCCTCGGCTATAGCCAGTCGTGGCGCTGATATTGGGCCAAAGGTGTGCGCCGATGGCGGCCGCTTCTGCGCGTGCTTCGCTAATTTTGGCCTTGGCCTGCGCGATATTGGGGTGGGAGGCGAGCGTGTGTGCGAGTAAAGTATTCAGGCTTGCATCTTGCCAGCTCGCCCAGCTATTTTGTACAGAGGCACTACTCTGATGAGGGCTATTCCATTCGCTTGCAGCCGGGGCTAACTCCTGAGGAGATGGTTTGGGGATATTAACGGCGCAGCCAGCAAGCAGACTGAGGCTGGCTACCCAGTGCAGCTGCTTGATGGTTAGGCTGTGTAATGCAGGCAACATACAAAACCCCAGGCGACATACGGTTGGAATGATACTATTTTTGGGCACGATTTATGCCCAGCAGTATGCTAATTGAGTCGCCAGTGTCAGGCAACCAAGGTTTGATTTTTGTTAAGTATATTTTTATTCTTACATGTAAAGAAATATTATTGAGTGTGCAGTGCATGCTTATGTTTTAATAAACAGGGCTAATCATTTATCTTGCCCCGTGTTGTAAATTTAAATGTGGCAAGCGCTCGCCTGATTTGGCGTCTAATGCTAATCTTCGTGTAGTTTTATTACAGGATTTGTTCGATGGCAAAAGGTAATCTTTTTGTGGTGACTGCGCCTTCAGGTGCTGGAAAAACCACACTGGTCGCAGCGCTTCTTGCCGCAGACCAAAATGTACAGCTTTCAGTATCTTTCACTACCCGTGCCGCGCGCCCAGGTGAAGTAGACGGAAAGGATTATCATTTTGTAAGCCGTGAAGTGTTTGAGCAAATGATCCATAACGGTGATTTTCTGGAGCACGCCGAGGTGTATGGTAATTATTATGGCACCTCGCAGACATGGATTAATACGGCAATTGCGACTGGCCGCGATATTCTTTTAGAAATCGACTGGCAGGGCGCTGCGCAAGTTCGCCGCCTGTTCCCGGAAGCGATTGGTCTGTTTATTTTGCCGCCTTCGGTAGAGATTCTTGAGCAGCGTTTGAAAAATCGCGGCAAAGACAGCGATGAAGTGATTGAGCGCCGGATGCGTGTGGCAAAAGAAGAAATCAGCCACGTTGAAGAGTTCGATTATGTGATTGTGAATGAACATATCGATGAAGCAGTGCGCGATATCGTGAGCGCAGTAAGGGCAGAGCGCCTGAAGCTGCATCGTCAAAGCACGCGTCATCAAACCCTGATCAGCAGCTTAAAAGCGTAATGATTCAGCCTGCTGTGGCAGGCATTGGTCATGCCCGCAGTGCTTGCCTGATGGCGTGATAAGCTGTTTTTTTGCGGGGGCCGGGGCTAATCGCTGACGGATTGCATGGTTTTCTGATAGAATCAAGGGTTAGTCGCACGGTTGTGCGCATCATCCATATTATTTCCAGGGACAACGCCATGGCTCGAGTTACCGTAGACGACTGCCTCAACCGCATCGAAAATCGTTTTGATTTGACATTAGCAGCAGCTTATCGCGCTCGCCAAATTGCAAATGGTTCTACTCCACAGATCGAGCACAATGGCCGTGAAAAGCCAACTGTACTTGCACTGCGTGAAGTGGCCGCAGGTTTGGTTAGCCGCGATATTCTGATTAAGCGCTCTTAAGCTTCTTCCGGCCCGGCTGTATGCCGGGCCTGTTTTATTTTGGGCCCGATTATGGAAATGCTGCTGGCAGATATTGATTTACCCGAGTTGGCGAGTACCGCCCCGGAAGTGTTCGCCGATGCAAATCGCTTTCTTTCCCTGAATACCTCCTATTTAAAGCTGGAAGACCGGCAGTTTCTGGCTGCGGCTTTTTGCTTTGCTGATGCCTCGCACCGGGGCCAGGTTCGCCGCTCTGGCGAGCCTTATATTTCCCATCCGCTTGCGGTGGCCACCATTCTTACCCAATGGAAGCTCGACGCTCAGGCGCTGGCTGGCGCTTTGCTGCACGATGTGATGGAAGACAGCGGTGTTACCAAACTTGAACTGACTGAAAAGTTTGGTAAAACAGTTGCCGAGCTGGTCGATGGCATGAGCAAAATCGACAAGCTGGAGTTCCAAAGTAAAGAAGAAGCACAGGCCGAGAATTTCCGCAAAATGCTGCTGGCGATGGCGCGTGATTTGCGTGTGATGCTGATTAAGCTGGCTGACCGCTTGCATAATATGCGCACCATGGATGCCATGCGTCCGGATAAGCAAAAGCGGATTGCCCGCGAAACTATGGAAATTTACGCGCCCATTGCCAATCGTATTGGCCTGAATAGCGCGTATCAGGAATTAGACGATCTTGCATTTAAATATCTTCACCCTAATCGCTATGGTGTTTTATCCAAGGCATTAAAAGCCGCCCGCGGTAATCGCCGCGAAGTGGTGGGCAAGATATTAGATTCAATTAAAGACAAACTGGCCGCAGCTAAAATTGAAGCCAGCGTAACGGGCCGCGAAAAAAACCTCTATAGCATTTACCGCAAAATGCAGGAAAAACAACTCAGTTTTTCTGAAGTGCTGGATATCTATGCATTTAGAGTAATTGTCAAAGACGTACCCACCAGCTATCTTACGCTGGGCGCATTGCATGCTTTGTTTAAGCCTATTCCAGGCAAATTTAAAGATTATATTGCGATTCCCAAAGCCAATGGCTATCAAAGCCTGCATACCACGCTCTTTGGCCCTTATGGCACGCCGATTGAAATTCAGATTCGCTCGGGTGATATGCACCGTATTGCCGATGCGGGTGTGGCCAGCCATTGGATGTATAAAAGCGGCGACGAAGGTTTTTCTGATGTACAGAAAAAAACCCATCAATGGCTGCAATCTTTATTAGAAATGCAAACCGAATCAGGTGATGCGGTTGAATTTTTAGAACATATTAAAGTCGATTTATTCCCCGATCAGGTGTATGTATTTACGCCTAAGGGCAAGATTTTTAATATGCCCGCAGGATCCTGTTGTGTTGATTTTGCCTATGCCGTGCATTCAGATATTGGCGACAGCTGTATTGCCGCAAAAATTAATCATGAATTAGTGCCATTACGCACGCGCTTAAAAAATGGTGATCAGGTAGAAATTGTTTCTGCCGTGCACGCACGTCCAAATCCATCTTGGTTGACGTTTGTGACTACGGGCAAGGCACGTTCGCATATTCGTCATTTCCTAAAAAGCCTGCGCTTTGAAGAATCTGTATTATTGGGCGATCGTTTACTGGCTCAGGGTTTTGCCAGCCTGAATCAGCCTTTGCAGCAGGTGAGTGATGATGTGTGGGAGCGCTATTTAAAAGAAAATGGCGAGAAATCCCGTGAAGTTGTGAAGGCCGAACTAGGCCTTGGTAAACGGCTGGCGATGGTTGTGGCCAAGCGTTTATTGCAATTAGCCGGTAATTGGCAGGAAGAATTAGCTGGCGGGCGCAAAGTAGCCGCCGTGGCTGTGCGCGGCAGTGAAGGCATGGCGATTCAGTGTGCGCGATGTTGTAACCCGATTCCGGGCGATCCAATTTTAGGCTTTGTTAAAAAAGATCAGGGCCTCGTGATTCATACCCATGATTGCCCGCAAATTGCCCATGGCCGTATTGATAGCGAAAAGCTGATCGATGTGGAATGGGATGCCGATGTGAATCGCCTGTTCGATGTGCCCGTACGTATTCTGGCGCAAAACGACAGAGGCACCCTGGCGGCGATTGCCACGGCCATTGCAGAGGCCGATGCCAATATTACTGCAGTGGCCACGCAAGAGCCTGAGGGCTTTTCTGAGCGCTATATGCAGATTCAATTTACCTTGCAGGTTAGCAATCGCACGCATCTGGCCAAGGTAATGAAAAACCTGCGCCAATTGCCTTCGGCTTATCGGATTCAAAGAATGCGTTCATAAGAGCGCAGGGGCATATTTCTTTTTACTTTCTGAACTAAATCATGAAAATCTCAATTAATGGCGAAGCCCGCGAATTTGTGGCCCCTCTTTCCCTGCTTGATCTGATTGATTTGCTTGAACTCAAGGGCAAACGAATTGCGATCGAGCAAAATGGCGAGATCGTTCCTAAAAGCCAGCATGGCACTACTTTTCTAAGTGAAGGTGATGTTTTAGAAATGGTCGTGGCCGTAGGCGGGGGCTGATTATTACTTCGCAGCCCGGGTTAGCGTTGGCGCAGCCCGGTATTGTCTTCATTTATAAGAGGCGTCTATGTCGGATCAATTTCAAATTGCGGGTAAGGCTTACCAATCCAGATTGATTGTTGGCACAGGTAAATATAAAGATTTTCAAGAAACGCGTGCCGCGGTGTATGCTTCTGGTGCAGAAATTATTACGGTGGCCATTCGCCGCGTAAATATTGGCCAGGATGCCAGCCAGCCATCTTTACTTGAGTATTTGCCGCCGTCGCAATTTACCTATTTGCCCAATACTGCAGGCTGTTATAACGCCACCGATGCTGTTCGTACCCTGCGCCTTGCGCGGGAATTGCTCGACGGGCATAAGCTGGTCAAGCTTGAAGTACTTGGGGACGCCAGTACGCTTTACCCCAATGTGCGCGAAACACTGATTGCTGCAGAAACGCTGGTTAAAGAAGGCTTCGATGTGATGGTTTATACATCGGATGACCCGATTGTGGCTAAAGAGTTGGAAGACATCGGCTGCTGCGCCATCATGCCTCTGGCGTCTTTGATTGGCTCGGGCATGGGTATTTTAAACCCATGGAATCTGCGGCTGATTATTGAATCGGCCAAAGTGCCGGTGCTGGTTGATGCGGGTGTAGGCACGGCGTCCGACGCGGCCATTGCCATGGAATTAGGCTGCGACGGTATCTTGATGAATACCGCGATTGCGGGTGCAAAAGACCCCGTACTGATGGCCCGGGCGATGAAGCTGGCTGTGATGGCAGGGCGTGATGCATTCTTAGCGGGCCGCATCCCAAGAAAGCTCTACACTGCAGACCCAAGCTCACCGGTATCAGGCTTGATTGCAGCGAAGTAAATAAATAAACAAACCCAAATCTTGAACCACGGAGGACACAGAGGACACAGAGTTACACGGAGAAAACCAATCGTGCTTTATCAGCAAAGGGTTCAATTCAAAACTGTTTTTCTCCGTGGGACTCCGTGATCTCCTTAACTCCGTGGTTAAAGATTTGGGTTTTGTTATAAAATAGGTTTAATTAGAAAATACGCCGCGTGATGCGGCGTTTTTGTTTGCAAGGAACTGAGAAATGGAACACCCAAATTATATGCGCCGTATTCGCAGCTTTGTGCTGCGCCAGGGGCATTTATCATCAGGCCAGGAGCGGGCAATCGCTGAGTTTGGTGAAAAGTTTTGCATCTCTTATCAGCCAGCGCTGATTGATCTGAACGCTGCATTTGGCCGTACTGGCCCTAAAATTCTGGAAATTGGTTTCGGTATGGGCGGCCCGACGGCTGAGATTGCCACGAATAAGCCAGAAACCGATTACCTTGGCGTAGAAGTGCATACCCCGGGTGTGGGCAGCCTGCTTAAATTACTGGGCGAGCAGGGCCTGCAAAATGTACGCATCGTGCAGTATGATGCGGTTGAAGTGCTGGAGAAAATGCTTGCAGCAGATTCCCTTGATGGCGCGCATATTTTCTTCCCTGATCCATGGCATAAAAAACGCCACAATAAACGCCGCCTGATTCAGCCTGATCTGGTGAAGCTGCTGTGCTCCCGTATTAAAAGCGGCGGCTATGTGCATCTGGCCACTGATTGGGAAGACTACGCCATCCAGATGCTGGAAGTCTTATCCAATGAACCAAGCTTAAAAAACACCGCAGAAAGCTACGCCGAGCGCCCGGATTATCGCCCGCTCACCAAGTTTGAAAACCGCGGTATCAAGCTGGGCCACGGCGTTTGGGACTTGGTGTTCCGTAAAATTTAATTATTTGTAGGGCGGGTGAAGCCCAATCCTATCAACTTAAGCAGAATTCGTAGGTTGGGTTAGCGGGCTTTATCGCGTAACCCAACCTACAAAAGCATCGCATAACGCTCCGGCTTTGCTTAAGTTGATAGGATTAGGCTGAAGCCCCATATGCGCTAACCAAATTGTTTTTTCATTAGCAAGCAGCGAAGAAGCATAGTAACCACGCTCTTTGCATAGGGCTTTTTAAAGTCCCCTTGAAACACGCCGGAGCGAGGAACAAACGGGGCGGGGGATCGCTTGGGAGCGAGGATCCAGCCAATCCCGCCTGCCGCCGACTCGATTGTCCGCAGTGCATGGGTTTTCGTGGTTTTGAGTTTGTCGCTTGGCTTCGTTTCTTGGCGAAGCAGAAATCATAGACTTCGTGGTGGCTAACCGCTCCAAAATCAACGTGCCGAAGGCACTAAAAATTCTTGTTTTTGATTTTGGTTAGCGCACTTGGTGTTTCCCCCACCTCACATTTCCGCCTTTCCTACGCTTAATGGTTTATTTCGCAGAAAACGGCTTTATTTTTCCTGATTCTTGCCGATAACGCAGTGATGGGCCTGCTCTTTAGTCAGATAATGCAGGGCGGCCGTTATGCTAAAGTTAATTCAGCTCTAAAGATAAGGCGGTATAAAAATGCGGATCAAACATATTCTGGTGTCGCTTGCGACTTTGCTGGCTGTGAGCTCGGCTTTTGCTGAAGAAGGGCTGGTAAGCGCTGCTGGTTATGGTGCCCCGCCTCAAATCGAGGGCTTATCCGGCGCGCAGCGCCGCCTAATGTCGATGCGTGCCTCAAAGCTGGATGCTTATCGTGCGCTGGCCGAAACAGTGCAGGGGTTCAGATTGGCAGGTAACAGCACGGTGGCGGCTTTGGCGGTGCAAAATGATAGCTTCCGCATTTATGTTGATGCCTATCTTCGCGGTGCGCGGGTGGTTTCGATGAATGCCTTGCCAGAAGGCGCTTACGAGACCGTATTAGAGTTAGACATGTCTAAGCTGGTGGCAGAATCATCCAACCAGAATTATTTTGCGATGCGGGGCCGTTAATTGCTTAAAGCTTGTGTGCTCTTGCTTCTGGCCTTTCATGCCTGTGCTGCAGAAATTGAAGGTTTATCCGCAATCGGCGTGGGAGGGATTCCTATGGCGAGGCAAGAGGCGATTCAGGATGCCCTGATGCAGGCTTCATTGTGGAATGGGGCTAAAGTTGAGGCGAGCAGCCACGTTGAAAATGGCCGGGTCAGTGAGCTGCAGCGCGTCTACCCCGTACAAACGCTGGACCGGTATCAATTATTAAGGGAGTGGCGTGAAGGCAGTTTTTATCATGTGATGATAGAAACGAACCCTAAGCCAGAGCCTGTTCCTGCAGAAAAAACAGCGGCCTCTCTACCGGCCTCTGTTGCAAATGCAGGCAGCGCACCGCAGGGATTGGCAAGGCAGCCTGTGCGCGAATGTGCACAATCTGATTTTGCCTATCGGAAAAAACTGCTGCTCGCGCATTTTCAGCTGCAAAACCCCGTTGATGCCAACGATATTTCCCATTTTCAGGATGGTTTGCAGCAAGAGCTGAGCCGTATGTTATCGGCTTCGGATCATTATTTGCCACAGCGCACGGTGAATGAGGCTGCTTTTAATTTGCAACCCGGTTTTTATGATCCGGTTTTGCAGCCAGAGCGGGTCAGAGAACTGGCGCGCCGCTATGGCACTCAATTTGTAGTGGGTGGCGTGATTCGCGATCTGGGTGCTTCTGGTGAGCAGATCGGGCTTGCATGGGGAAATGACGTCCGCACTGGCGAGCGTAAAATTAGCCCGAATATTCCTATGCTTAAATTTAATGGCTGGGTGCCGTCACTGGCCGAGCTGGGCGTAAAAATCAGTCCTTCTTCACGCCGTTTTGAGGCCGATGTCTATGTGTTTGATGGTGCCAGCGGGGCGTTATTAAAGCAGCAGCGCTTTGCTGATTCGGCGAGCGGGGATGTGATTCAAAGCAGGGATAATGTGTTTGGCTCACGCCGCTTTTACGAAACTGATTTTGGTAAAATGGTTGAGAAGCAGCTGGAGCAAATTGTGGCAGGTGTGGATGATGTTCTGGCCTGCCAGGCTTTTGCAGCAAGGATCAGCCGGGTAGAAAAAGACCGTATTTATATCGATGCCGGAAGCACTGCAAGAGTAAATAAAGGCGATAAATTGCAATTATTCAGGGTAAGCGGCCCTAATCAGTTAGTGGCTGCTGTGAATGGGGACAGTAGCATGTCTTTAGGCACGCCAGAGTCGTTGCTGAGTGCGGTAACCGTTACCCAGGTTCAGCCTTTATTTGCGATCGCAATTTTAGAAAATGGCAGCATCTGCCCGGAAGTGGGTGATTACGTGCGTTTTAGTATGAAGGAATCAAGATGAATGCCCTGCGTGTTGCAATTGCGCTTAGTTTATTACTGATCATGAGCTGCGTTGAAGCGTCGTCTTATAACTCAAGCCGTCACATAAGAAAACCCGGGCATTCACGGGCGAAAGCCGCCCATGCACCTGCAGCAGCACATAGTGCCCCCAGAAACAATGGCCCCGTTGTGATGGCGAGGCCGGAGCCCCATGTACAAACTTTACCCGCCACAATGCTGACCCGCTCTGCTGTGATGCCAGGGGCTGTGCCCGCTGCTGCCGAGCCAAAATTAAGCACCAGTCAGGAAAACGAGCTGCGCTGGCGTTTATACAGCTACCCATAGTATGCTTTTGCTCTGCTCATTCTCTCAGAATAAGCGCATGACTCAGGAGCATTTGCTCTGCTGTAGCTGTGCTCCTTTTAGCTGATTGTTCAGTTTCTCCAGCTTTTGCTGCTGATCTGCAGAAACCTTACGTAAAGCAAAGGTGACATGGGTTGGGCTGTCGTCCCGCTCTCTGACGACGGCAGATTTCACGCCCTGCTCCTTAAGCTCATTTAAACGGCGGTCTGCACCTTCACGGCTGCTGAATACCCCAAGCGAGATGGCATTCTGCCAGCGGCCACCATTATTGATGACGTAATAGTCCTGCACGCCCTGATCGTTAAGCTGCTGTGCTTTTTTCTTTGCAAGCTCAATATCAGTTTGTGGCGGGATATAAACCCATACTTTGCCGCTGACGACAGTTTCTGTGCTGCTGATGCCCAGTGCTTTTAAGCGGGCCCGCATGGTATCGGTTTGCTCCTGGCCAATGCCATTCCAGCGCATGCAGGCCGTTACGATCTCTGCTTTGGGTGCAGGGGTGGGTGTTGGTGTTGGTGTTGGTGTTGGGACTGGTGTGGGTTTGGGTGTGGGTTTTGCAATGGCAGCGCTGGCGGCTGCAATTTCGCGCGCCTCAACCGGTGAGGCTGGCCGGCTAACAACTTGTACAGGCAGGCTGGCAATCAGCTTTACTTTATCTGCATTGATCTCCGCGTTTAAGCGCGGTGCGGCAACGGGCCGTGAAGGATAGCCCCAAAGCAATAGATTGGCAGCCAGTAACAGAGCACAAAACCATTTCATGAAGCGTTATTCCGGGCTAGGGCTGCAAGGCCGTGCAGCACCAGCTGCTCGGCAATGATGGGTTGATAAGCGCTTAAAAGCGGAGCAATTGCGGCGGCATCTCCGCCCGATAAAATACAAAGCGGTGTGTCACCCCGTAAAGACAAGCGGGCATGCATGGCCATAATACTGCCAGCCAGAGCGCTTAAACAGCCGGTTTGAATGGCATCGGTTGTGCAGCGCGGAAAATCATGAAAAGCACCATCACTGACTGTTAAACGCTCTGTTTGCTGTGCTAATGCAGATTTCATCAGGCGTAAACCGGGCAGGATCATGCCGCCTAAAAATTCATTATCTTCGGTGAGTGCATCCACTGTAAGAGCCGTTCCAGCGCTGGCGATCAACAGGGCTTTATCAGGAAACAGGCTGCGCGCGCCTAAAACCGCAGCCCAGCGATCCGGCCCCTGCTGCTCTAAATAGCGATAGCCATTTTGGATGCCCAGTGCTTCACGGCTGACTTGCAACCATTCAATGCTACGCTGCCACTGTGCCCCGCAAAACTCATCCAGCCGGGTAGCAAGCTCAGGCGAGCCTACCGTGCAGCCATGAATAATATCGGGCTGGGGCAGGGCAATTAGCTGCTGTAGCAGCTGATTAAAATCGGTATTGAGGATGAAGCCTTCTGTGGAAAGAATATCGCCTTCACGATAGGCCCACTTAATGCGCGTATTACCCAGATCAATTAAGAGCATTTTCATGATGCGTTTTCCCTGCGTAAGCTCACATCGCCTGCATAGGCTATTTTTAAGCCATCTTCTCCTGCCATTCTTAATGCGCCATCTTCTGCCACACCAATAATACGGCCACGGTTTTCTTTGCCATCAGGCGAAATCAATCTTGCCTGTTCGCCTTGCCACAGATGCCGTGCCTCCCATTCGGCCCGGAGCGGCGCAAAACCATCCTGATCAAAGCGGGGCAGAATATCGGCCAGCTCGTTTAATATGGCCGCAAGCAGGGCATTTCTATCGGGCACAGGGCCGGGGCAATCGCTGAGGTCGGCGGCATGATCGGCATTCAGGCGCTCAGCATCAGACAGGCGCAAATTTAAGCCAATCCCAATAACCGCATCGGCCGGGCCCAGGGCATCGCCTGACAGCTCAATTAATATACCCGCCAGTTTGCCTTTGGCGCAGAGCACATCGTTGGGCCATTTCAGCCCCATGCCCGCGTAGCCTTTTTTCTCAAGCGCTCTTGTGAGTGCAATGCCAACGGCAAGGCTTAAACCCGCCAGCCGGGTCATGCCGCCACTAAAACGCCAGACAAGGGAAAACAAAAGGCTGCCGCCTAAGCTGCCAACCCATTGCCGGCCCAAGCGCCCCCGGCCGGCATTTTGCCATTCGGCAGCCAGCACGGTGCCCGGAGCGGCATTATCCTGGCGCAGCGCCCGGTTGGTCGAATCAATTTCATCGGTTAATTGCAGCTTAAAAGGGCTGTGGGGGGTGAGCTGGCGGCTGATTTGATCATGATCCAGCCACTCAAGGGTTTGAGTGAGTTTATAGCCCACGCCATGGCGGCGCTCCAGCTCAACGCCGTAATCGACGCTGCGTGTCAGTGCGCCGGAAACCGCGGATCTGGAGATATTCAGCTGCCTGGCAATGGCTTCACCAGAGGTAAATTCATGGGCCTTAAGCTGACGAAGAAGTGTAAGTGTATGCAACATGGCGACATTCTAGCGGCAAGCAGAGCTAAGCTCCACCTGCTTGGCTGCATAAGGCGTAAAGGAGGCTTAAATGAGTTGGAAAAGGGGCGATAAATTGATCCGCTGCGGGGCATCAGATTGTTTCAGCGCCGCTTATGGCTGCTGATCACGCAGGATTTTTTCCAGCAGGCCACGCACAACCGAGGGCTCGAAGGGCTTGTCACAGATTCCGGAAACGCCTGCCTGGGTCACTGCGGCAAGCCGGCCTCCGTCGCTTTCAGATGAAACCATCAAAATGGGAATATTGCTTTGCCAGCTGTTTTTACGCACAAACTCGATCAGCTCTTTGCCATCCATTTCGGGCATATTGTAATCGGTGATGAGTAAATCAAATACCGATTCTTCCAGCATTTGCACGCCTTCGTGCCCATTGGCCGCCTCTTTGATATTACGAACGCCCAGGTTTTCCAATACTTTCTTCATATAATTACGGGCGGCTTTTGAATCATCCACCAGTAAAACTCTCAGCATATCCAAATCCAGATCATCCTGATCCAGCGTTAAATCTTCAGAAAGATAATCAAGGGAAACGCAAAGCGCGTGATCAAGATTTTCAGAGGTAAAGGGCTTGGGAATAATCGCACAGGCTCCCAGCTGGCGCAGAGGCTCCAGCACTTTGGGCTGGGTTTCGCTGGAAATCAGTACAAAAGCAATATCCTGGGTATCCGGGTTATTACGCAGCTGGGTCAGTAAATCAATGCCCGTCATATCTTTTAAATAGAGGGCGCTCAGGATTAAATTTGGGCTGTTATCTGTTTTGAGTGAAGCAAGGGCCTGGGACGCCAGCTCAAAAGAAATGATATCGCTAATCCCGAGTAATTTAAGTTTGGCAGTAATCAGTTTATTCTGTGCTGGTGATGGTTCCAGCAAAATAACCCGTAACTCGCTGATAGAAAAGTGTTTAGCCATGATTTCTCATCCAAAAATTACTTTTCTTTATAGCTGGCTGTCGCAGTTTTGTTAGATAAAATAAATACGGATCAACTTTTACAAATGGCGTGGCGATAATTAACGGGCCATCTTGCAAAATAAAAAATGCCCGCGTAATGATTTACGCGGGCATTACATGGGGAGGGCTTTGATTCGTGGCTGTACAGGCCGCCTTTGCGGGGCCGCACAAGTCCAGGGAACTACATCGTTTCAATCGTATGGTTTTGATTGGTATAGATGCAAATCTCACCGGCGATTTCCAGTGCTTTTTTAACGACCACCTCAGGTGCAAGATCCGTGTTTTCCAGCAGGGCACGGGCGGCAGACTGGGCAAAAGCACCTCCGGAGCCAATGGCCGCAATACCGTGCTCGGGCTCTAAAACATCGCCATTGCCTGTAATGATCAGTGTGGCAGTTTTATCTGCAACGATCAGCATGGCTTCAAGACGGCGCAACATGCGATCAGTACGCCAGTCTTTAGCCAGCTCTACTGCCGCGCGGGTTAAATGGCCCTGATGCTTTTCCAGCTTTGCCTCAAAGCGTTCAAACAAGGTAAATGCATCGGCGGTGCCACCGGCAAAGCCAACAATCACTTTGTCGTTGTATAGCTTACGCACTTTACGCGCAGTGCCCTTGATGACCACATTGCCCAGCGTAACCTGGCCGTCGCCACCAACTGCAACCAGATCGCCCCGGCGAACCGAGACGATCGTTGTGCCATCAAATTGTTCCATATTCTTAATCCGCAATAATCGTATAAGCCTGATGTGGCGGCTGGGTTGCTAAATTACAAGTGCTTCAGGATAAGGACAACACAGCAAGCTCGGTAATGCCCATGATGCGGAACAAGGCCAGCACCAGGGCGTTGACATTACAAAAGGTAATTTGCTGTGGATTATCCATACAAAGGCCCAGAAGTTGCCCGGCGGAATCAAAATCAAGGCGGCGCACGGCGTTAAAATCAAGCACCGGAAATTCATGCAAGCGCACAAAATCACGAATAACAGCTATTTTTTCTGGCTTGGTATTGAGCAAATCTCCCGCAATCAGTAAGCGGTCTGCAGGCTGGGCGGGTAAATTAATTTCAGCGGGCAAAGGAAGATCGGGCAAGCGATCTGTAGCAATCCATGAAGGAGGGGAAACTTCAAAGGTAATTGCATAATCAACGGCCAGATTTTCAAACTCGTCCTGCAGGCCCTGTATTTGCTGTAATTCAATCAGAAGCAGCCAAAGTGGCGCTTCCGCCGGAATGGCCCGGCCGGTTTGAATGCGCTTACGCAGCAGCTGCTCAATTTCTGTACGGCCTGATAATTGCAAACGAATGTTATTTTTGGCGCAACGCTGCCACAGCGCGAGTAATTCTGCCGCGGCAATGGTATCAATCTGGGTGACCCTTGCTAAATCCATTCGCAAGTGATGGCAATTTTTGCAAGCGGCTTCAAATGAAGCAATTTCCTGATCAATTTGCAGGCTGCTTAAAACCGCCGGAAATAGATAGTAATTGGATTGCTCATTGTCATTATGTGCACTGACTTCACGCCATGCGGGCGGCGTTTTTTCAAATTCCAAAACATATTGCAAAGCAATTTCATCAAAAAGTGATTTATTGTTATGTTGCTGTAATAATTCAAATAGCATTAACCATGTTTCAGTCTGGCGCAATCCCGCTATTTTTTTTATTTCTGTCTGTAATAGTTGTAAGGCTAATTCGCTTTGCCCGCCGCTATGCAGCATGGCCGCTTCTTCCTGAATCGGTGTGAGCTGCGATTCATTATCGATCACTTCAATGCTGAGCTGTGCAAGATTAAAATCCGGCTCTGCAGTTGGCGTGCGGGTGTTTTCATTAACTTCAACTGCGGATAAATGAGCGGGTACATTTGGGGTAAATTTCTTACGGATAAATGAAAATGCCACTTTGATAATCCAGTATGAATAGGCGTGCCGCCGGTTTAATTGCCCTTTAATTCTAAGCTTTTTAGCGTGTTTTTTGCGGATTATTTTTGTTTAACGCAAAGTGAAGGTCTGCAGCAGATGGGCGCAAGTGATCATTTGCTCAGTTACTTTCACTGTTCGTCATGTTTCTTTTGAGGCCTGTGCATGTTTTTTTATAACTTGTAAGTTTTTGGTTTGTTGTACTGTTCTTCCAGACTTAAAGTGCCTGCTGTCGCTCGCTATATGCTTAGCTAGGGTTTTTGTTTATGTGTGAACAGGCAATGTTTTAGCATGGGTCTAAAATAGTAGTTAAGAGCACAGAGCATTCACTTACGGAGCGCAAAATCGCATGAAAATCCAACGCTGGATGTTGCTTTGGGGCGGCTTACTTACCGTACTCGTTTTGATTGCTGGTTTGATTCTTCCTGAGTGGGCGAGGCCCCGGATCGAAACTTTTGCATCTGCTGCTTTGCATCGTCATGTGCAGATTGAAAAAATAGACTTTAATCCCTTCACACTCACTGTAACCTTGCAAAATGTCAGCATCAAAGAAAATACTGAGCCGTTTGTTGACTTTAATTTTTTAGAGCTTGATTTTGAATGGGCGTCTTTATGGAAAAGAGCCCCGGTTATCAGAGAAATTACACTTCATTCACCTGTTATAAAAATAATCAGAACAAAAGAGCATGAGTATAATTTCTCTGATTTAATTGAGCATTTTTCAAAAGATAAAAATACAAAGAGTGAGCTGGCGAAATTTGCAATTAATAATATTAAAATTGAAAATGGATCCCTTGATTTTGATGATCAGTTTTTAAATGCAAAGCAAAAAATAAAGCACTTAGAGGTGGCACTGCCTTTTATATCTACGCTGGCCCACCGTGTTAATGAATATATTTTACCCCGGGTTTCTGGTGAGCTGAATGGCACTCGGTTTCAGCTGGATGCAAAAAGCAAACCTTTTACAAGCAGTAAAGACACAGAGTTTACTTTTGATTTTAAAAACTTAAATTTGCAGCAATACGCTCAGTACGTCAGGCTTCCCAATGATATAAAACTATTGTCTGCATCTTTGTCCGGGCAGATCAGCCTGCATTTTGATATAGAAAAAGAAAAAACAAAACTGAGTATCAGTGGGCCTTTGCGGCTTGATCACTTCAGCGCTTCTCTGCAGGATCAGCCTTTAATTAATATAGACAGCTTATCTGTTGATTTAAAAAGTATAGAGCCATTATCTGGCCGGTATCATATCGCTGATATCCGTCTGGATGGGCTGGATACAGCGATTGAAAAAAATGAAAAGGGCCAGTTGAACTGGCAGCAGGCATTAGAAAGTAAGGCAAGTGCTGATCAGAGCAAGGCTGATTTAGAAATAGGAAAAATAACCGTATTAAACAGCAAAATTCGTTATCAGAATTATCAGTTCAATGGCATAAAACTCAATTTATCTGCTTTTTCAAGTAAGCCCGGAAAAAACAGCCCTGTGCAGCTTTCTGCGCAAACCGATGATGGCGAGCAATTTTCCGCAGATATAAAAATATCAGCACAGCCTTTACTCGTTGACGGCAAGCTGGATATTCAGGCTGCTGCACTGGCCAAATATGGTGCTTTGCTTGCACCCTATTTTAAAGGCGAAATCAGTGATGGCCGGCTTGATGTACACAGCACCATACATTTTTCTCAAGCGCCATTGGCCTGGTCTGTAAAAGAAACAGAGATCAGGCTCAATCAGTTTGCTCTGCATTTGCCTGAACAAAAAAAATCATTATTAAAAGTAAATCATTTTTCAGTGCAGGGGCTTAATTCAGATTCGGCAGAAAAGTCGGTGAAGGCGCTGGCAGTTGAAAGTGAAGGAGGATTATTAGGCGCAGAATGGTTAGCCAATGGTCAGTTTAATTTTAATGCACTGTTACCGGCTGAGCAGGCTGCAGCAAAGCCTGCTGCTCCCTGGCATGTGCAAATCAGTAAAATTTCATTAAAAGATTGGGCGCTTGATTTTTCTGATCAGCGGATAGTAAAAGCCCCCCCTGTTCCTGTCCGGGATATTTCTCTGGTATTTGATCATTTTGATACTGAGCCTGGCAGTAAAGGGCAATTAAAGCTCAGTGGTCATTGGGGAAATCGTGGTTTGATTGATGTGGATGCAGGCATTATTCATTTGCCCTTTTCTGCACAAATTGCACTTGATTTACGCAATGCAGATGCCGCATTTTTACAGCCCTATTTTACTCAGTACCTTAATATTGAATTAGCCAGAGGCTTATTAAATGCTAAGGGTAATTTGCAGTTAGCAACTAAGCCAAAGTTCAATGGCCGTTATCGGGGCGCATTCAGTATTAATCATTTTTATGCCCTAGATAAACAGACGTCCACTGCCTTTTTAAAATGGAATCGTTTGGATATTAAAGGAATTGACGCGTCGCTTGTGCCCCTGAAAGTTGATATTGCTGAGATTGAGCTGGATAAATATTTTTCACGGCTTATTTTATCTTCTTCCGGAAGATTAAATTTACAGGACATTGTGGTGCATGATGGTAAAGAAGTATCAGTTGCTCAGGCAAATACGGCCAGCGCTGTTGCATCTGCGCCTGCCTCAGAGCGGCTGGCGCCTGTTAATATTAAAAAAGTAGTGTTCAGTAACGGAGATATCCGTTACAGCGATTTCTTTATCAAGCCTAACTTTACGGCTAATTTAAATAAGATGGGCGGAGTGATTTATGGCTTATCCAGTGTAGAAAGTGCCCGTGCTCAGCTGGATTTACATGGCTTTGTAGATAAAACAGCGCCCATGCAAGTGAGTGGCACGCTTAACCCCTTATCTGAGAAAATATATTTAGATTTAAAAGGCGGGGTAAAAAACTACGATCTGACATCAGCTTCAACTTACTCGGCCAAGTATGCAGGCTATGGCGTAGAGAAAGGGAAAATGTCGATGGATATTGCTTATAAAATTGAAGGCAGTAAATTATTAGCCACAAATAAAATATTTTTAGATCAGCTTACATTAAGTGAAGAAAAAATAGAGAGTGCCGATGCCACTCAATTGCCTGTTAAATTGGCACTGTCTTTATTAACCGACCGGCGTGGCCAGATTAATTTAAATTTGCCGATTGAGGGATCATTAGAAGATCCACAATTCAGCATATCAGGCATACTTTGGCAGGTGGTGGCTAATGTATTAGAAAAAATAGTTACATCTCCTTTTGATGCGCTTGCAAATGCAATGGGGCATGAGGGAGCAACGCTTTCGCATATTGAGTTTGCTGCAGGCAGTGATAAAATTGATGATAAGGCAGATCTCAGTATCAAACAACTTGCCGGAGTACTGGCAGAGCGCCCAGGATTAAAATTAGACATTCAAAGCGTGCTGAATCCGGTACTGGATAAAGAAGGGTTAAAGGCTAAAGATTTACAAAGAAAAATACGGCAGATCAAACTGGCTGGTCTTGGTAATAAGCTGAGTGAAGACGACAACGAATTCATCATTGGTAAAGATGAATATCCGGATTTGCTGGGAAAAGTTTATAAGCGTGAAAAATTTGATAAGCCCGCTAATTTTATTGGTATGGATAAATCATTGTCTGTAGCTGAAATGGAAAAACTGATTTTTGAACATACGGATATTAAAAACGATGATTTAAATGCCCTTGGCCAGAGGCGTGCGCTGCAGGTTAAAGCCGGTTTGCTGGCTGCAGGCGTAGATGAAGCCCGCTTATTTATGGTGAAAGCGCTGATTGGGCAGGGCTCAGAGCAAAGGCCACAAGTAAAGTTTGATTTAAAATAGATTTAAATGCCTGAGTCAATTAATTAGCAGTGCGGCTATTTTAGCTTACAGCCTGTATTGGCAGATTTTTTGGAGTAGTGATTGGCATAAAAAGAGCCCGTATTTAACGTTCAACAGGTTCAACAGATTTTTGCTTGTAATGCAACTTAAAAGCACCTTTACTGATGGGGTATTCTCCTTGGTTTTGGGCTTTATACGAGTGTTTCTTTCTCTGGATTTGATGCGCATTGGGGCTTTTATGTTGTTGTATGGTGAATCGCCTTCACAAATCAGAATACTCTTGCTGCTCGGTCAGTATGCAGATAGTGCGCCATTGATCCGTGGAATGCAGGATAGTGATCTGCCCTGCACAATTCATGAATGCCGGGATTTAATGCAGCTTGATCAGGTACTCCGGTCTAAAGATTTTTCTTTCGATGTTCTGGTGATTGATCTGGCTGAAAGCCATCTGAAGTACGCCCGGCAGTTAATCCAGATTAGCCAGAATTTGCCCGTTGTGATGCTGGCACCTGCAGGGCGTGAGGCATGGATTAAACAGGCTGTGCAATTAAAAAACGAGCACTTTCTGATTAAAGATGCTGAAGGTGGTTTTTTGGTGCTGCTGCCTATTGTGTTATTGCGGGTCATTAATGAAAGCCGGGACCAGCATGCACGGACTAGTGCAGAGCTGAACATGATAGAGCACAGGCTAAGCTTAAGCCAGATTGTAGAAGGCAGCCCGGTGGCTTCATTTGTGATTGATTGCAATCATCAGGTCACGCACTGGAATCAGGCTTGTGAAGTGTTTACAGGCAAAAAAGCATTTGAAATGATTGGTACTTCTAATCAGTGGCAGGCTTTTTACTCTGAGCCACGGCCTGTATTGGCCGATTTAATGCTTGAAGATGCTTTAGAGCAGAAGGTGAAGGCCTTTTACCCGGGCAAGGTGTCTGTCTCTTTTAATAATCAAGGCGTGTTTGAGGCTGAAGATTTTTTTGCGCATATGGGGGAAGACGGCAGGTGGATTTATTTCACGGCTACGCCGATCAGGGATGATTGTGGCAAGGTGGTTGGTGCGATGGAAACCTTGCAGGATGTCACCCGCAGGCATGCGGTTGAAGCGGCGCTTCAGGCGAGTGAAGCTTTTTTAGCGCAGATTGTCGATGGCAGCTCTGTGGCGACTTTTGTGATTGACCGGGATCACACTGTAACGCACTGGAACCGGGCATGCGAAGCGCTTACAGGGCTTGCTGCAAGTGATGTGATTGGCACGCATGAGCAGTGGCGGGCTTTTTACCCGAGCGAGCGCCCCGTGATGGCTGATTTAATTATGAATGGTGCGATGGCAGACGATGTTGATCAGTTTTATCACGGTAAATTTCGTCCTTCACGCCTGATTGAAGGTGTTTTTGAGGCAGAGGATTTTTTCGCCCATTTTGGCACTGAAGGCAAATGGGTCTTTTTTACGGCCGCCCCTTTGCGTGATATGGATGGCAAAGTGGTGGGGGCCATAGAAACATTGCAGGATATGAACGAGCGCCGTCTCGCCGAAGAAGCTTTAAAAGCCAGTGAGGCCCGCTATCGGGATCTGAGCATTACTGATGGTATGACCGGCTTATTTAACAGCAGGCACTTTTATGAAAACATAGAAAAAGAAATCGAACGGGCAAGGCGTTATGGCAGGCCGCTCACTTTGCTTTTAATGGATATTGACAATTTTAAAAAAGTGAATGATCAGTACGGGCATTTGGAAGGCGATAAAGTGTTGCAGTCTCTGGCCATGGTGATCAGGGGCTGCTTGCGGGAAATGGATAGTGCTTATCGTTATGGTGGTGAAGAGTTTATTGTGGTGTTGCCGGAAACACGCAGCGAGGATGCCATTAATGTGGCAGAGCGCCTGAGGCAGCGTTTTGAAGATCAGATACAAAGGCCCGCACCGGGTTTGGTTTTACATTGCACGGTAAGTATTGGCGTGAGCCAGTTCGTGACAGGCGATGATGCCAAAAGCCTGGTGAAAAGGGCGGATGATGGCACTTATCAGGCCAAGCATCAGGGTAAGAATTGTGTCGTTTTGCTGGATGCGCTTAAGGGCTGAATGGGCTTTGCTGATAAAGCGTGCAAGTATTCTGGCGGTTTATTTAAGTATCTTTGCTTTTAAATAACTAAAAAGTCTTAGTGTTAAAAATATAATAACAATTAAACTCTATGCCTGTTTACTGGCTAAAGAGAGAAAACCCCATGTTGAAGATCCTCAGTGCGCTGTTGTGTGTCATCTCGATGATGGCATGGGCAGAGCCTGATCCCGAATTTTTAGAGCCTGAGCAGGCCCTTAAAATGAGCGCCAGCGCACGCGATCACCAAACGGTGGAAGTGCGTTTTGCGATTGCTCAGGGCTATTATCTTTACAAAAATAAGCTGAAAATTTCTGCAGATCAGGGCGTGCAGCTGGGAGAGATCGATTTTCCTGCCTCATTGCCGCACGATGATCCCAATTTTGGCAAGGTAGAAACCTATCGCGGGCAATTAGTCCTGCCTGTGCAGATTAAAAACCCTGTCGCTCAGCAATTTAAATTAACCGTGATTGCACAGGGCTGTGCAGATGCGGGCCTCTGTTATCCGCCTATTACCCAGATTGCAGATATTAAGCTGGCCGCTGTGGCGCGCAGCAAAGCCTCAGCTGTGGCGGTGCTGGCCTCTGTCATTAAGCCTGCTGTCAATACTGAAACCCCAGTGATTAAAGAGCTGGCTAAAGAGACACTTGCCAGCGCAAGTGTTGTGGCGTCAGCAGTGCTGGTCAGTGCGGTTGCCCCGGCCGTAGCAGCCCCTTTGGCGCAGGCAAGTGATACCGGGCAAATCAATTCATTGCTGGGCAGTGGCAATCTCACGCTGATTTTGTTCAGCTTTTTTGGCTTTGGTCTTTTACTGGCTTTAACGCCCTGCGTGTTTCCAATGATCCCGATTTTATCGGGGATTATTATTGGCCATGGCGATCAGATCAGCAAAAAACGCGCCTTTGTTTTATCTCTTTTTTATGTGCTGGGTATGGCGGTCAGTTATGCCGCGGCAGGCGTGGCCGCCGGTTTATCTGGCTCTATGCTTTCTGCTGCTTTGCAAAACATCTGGGTATTAGGCGCGTTTGCACTGGTGTTTGTGCTGCTGTCTTTATCGATGTTTGGGTTTTATGAGCTGCAATTGCCCGCATCATTGCAAAGCAAAATCTCTGGCAGCGCCAATCGTCAGCAGGGTGGATCTTTGCTGGGCGTGTTGATGATGGGCGCCTTATCGGCGCTGATTGTCGGGCCTTGTGTGGCAGCACCTCTGGCAGGTGCATTGCTCTATATAGCGCAAACGCATAACGCGGTACTGGGGGGGGCGGCACTGTTTGTGATGGCGCTGGGCATGGGCGTGCCGCTGATTATGGTGGCCTGCGCCGCATCGGCCCTGCCGCGTGCCGGGGCATGGATGGAAAACATTAAAAAAGTATTCGGTGTTTTATTACTGGCTGTAGCGATCTGGCTGGTATCCCCGGTATTGCCCGCAGTATTTGCCATGCTGGCATGGGCTGCGCTATTGATTATATCTGCCATCTTTTTGCGGGCGATTGATCCGCTTCCGGCAGACAGCAAAGGCTGGCCGCGTTTTTGCAAAGGGCTGGGGGTGATTGCACTTCTGGCAGGATCTGCTCTATTGATTGGCGCACTCAGTGGCGGGCGTGATCCGCTGCAGCCTTTGCAAGGCCTGCAGGCACAGGCTAAAGCAGAGTCATATCCCCCATTTAGCAAGGTTACGACCTTAAGCCAGTTAGAGCAGGAATTAGCGCAAACAAATCAGCCGGTAATGCTCGATTTTTATGCGGATTGGTGTGTTTCTTGTAAAGAAATGGAAAAGCTGACTTTTTCAAATCCGGAAGTCGCTGCCAGAATGGGGCAAATGAGACGATTACAGGTGGATGTCACCGCCAATACAGCAGACGATAAAGCATTATTAAAGCGCTTTAAGTTATTTGGCCCGCCTGGAATTATTTTCTTTAATAAAGAAGGTAAAGAGCTGCAAAGCAGTATTGGCTTTAAATCTGCCGAACCATTTAAGCAATTACTGGATCAGGTGTTGGAGAAATAAATATTCTATTCTATTCTATCTATAGAATATTTTATATAAAACCCCGCCATCGCAATTGCGAATCTGGCGGGGTTTTTATTTTTTACCGACTACTTTGCATTAAATAAACCATTGTTGCAGTAATGCAAATTTATAATAATTTTTTTTATATATAAATCAAAGTGTTATTGCAAAGGTCAGGGTTTTAAATTATTTGCTTGTCATCATTTGTCACCTTTATGATAAATTTTGTTTATTGATATATAAATAATATCTTTTATAACTAATAGACATAAAAAGCGAGCGCTTTTTATCAGTCAAAGGGGACGACATGCATTTCAGACCAAAACTACTGACGATGGTGATTGCTCAGATCACGGCTTCTACTCTGGCTTACGCTGCAGATCTTCCAACGAATAAGGTTGAACGCGTTGAGGTGGTGGGCTCCAATATCAAACGTATTAATAAGGAAGGCCCGTCGCCGGTCACCATTATCAAGCGTGATGAAATTGAAAAATCCGGTGCCACCACCGTGGTAGAAGCGCTGGATAACCTGTTGCCTAAAGCTTCCTTAGAATTTGCCACCGATGGCGGCCGGTTTGCACCAGGCTCCAGTACCGTGGGCCTGCGGGGCATGGGCGCTAAAAATACGTTGATTTTATTGAATGGCCGTCGCTTAGCGCCCAATGGCTTTGCTGATGTGGATACCAGCCCGGTCAGCCTGAACAATATTCCGCTCTCTGCCATCGAGCAAATTGAAGTGCTTTATGATGGTGCAGCGGCGATTTATGGCTCGGATGCAGTGGCAGGGGTGATTAATTTTAAAACCAAGCGCAATTTTCAAGGCGTTTCGCTTACGGGTAAATACGGACAAAACTTTGCGGGTGATGGCCAGGATTTAGTATTGGGCATTGCTGCTGGCTTTGGTAATTTAAATGAAGATAATCAGAATTTATTAGTCACGCTGGATGTAACGGATAAAAAACCGACTCTTGATAATAAGCATGATGCAAGCAAAAATCTGGATAAACGTGGATTAGGCGGGGCAGATAATCGCTTTACCGGTTTGCATGGTGGCGCTTATAAAATTAAAGGGGGAACAACGACTCTGTTGCCAGGCTGCGAAGGCAATGGCGAAATTGTGACTGATCAATTTGGCAACCAGAAATGCTTTTCTAATGAAAATCTTTATCGCAGTGCACATATAAAGCGCTTAAATGCCAATGCGCTTTATAACTATCAGATCAGTGATGATGCATTATTGTTTGCCGAGCTGGGTATTGGTCAGGACAGGCAAGCATTTGAAAGCTGGCCGCTTTCTATTCCCGCGGCACAAGCAGTCATTAAAGCGGGTGATGCGGCGTATAAAGATGTGATTAACGGTGTAAAAACAAATGGCAAGGATATCACCGTTACCCGCCGTATTTATGAAGCGGGTTTAGCGCAAAATAATGTAGACAGCGATACGCTGCGTGCTGTTTTAGGGGCTAAAGCCTCGCTGGGGGGCTGGGATGGTGAAACTGCTTTAACTTACAGCAGCAATAAAAGCAGCCAGGCGAGAGATCGCGCTGACGCTGCAAAAATTACTGCTGCCTTTAAAAAGGGCGGATATGATCCATTTGTGGCCAATAATCCGGTTGAATTAGCCAACGCCTTAATTACATCCCGTTATCGTGAAGGCACTGCATCTTTATTAATTGGTGATGCGCGTGTATCTCATTCTTCACTGTTTCAATTAGCGGGGGGGGATGTTGGTTTTGCAGCCGGTGTGAATATTTTAAAAGAAAAAGCGGTTGAAGACAGCACCGTAGAGAGCAGCCGCTGGGTTAAATCAATCTATGGTGAATTAAATATCCCGGTATTAAAAAACCTGGAAATACAAGCTGCATTGCGTTATGACCATTACGACGATGTGGGCGGGGCAACATCGCCTAAAGTAGCTGTTGCTTATCGCCCTGTTGAATCTCTGTTATTACGCGGATCGGCCACAAGCACATTCCGAGCGCCCAGCTTGCAGCAACTAGGCATGTCGCCTACTTCAAGCTATTACTTTTATAATGACTGGGCCCGCTGCAAGCCAATGGGTGTTCCAAACGGCGAATGCATCGGCAGGGTTGATTTAAACAGCCGCAGCAATCCGGAATTAAAACCTGAAACATCTAATAACTTAACGCTGGGCTTTGTATTTCAGCCACTAAAAGACCTGTCACTGAGCATTGATTGGTACAGTATTAAGCAAAATGATGCAATTGCACGCCTGGATCCGCAGTATGTGATTGATCACGAAGACAGCAATCCTGCTATGGGCAAATTAATTAAACGCCTGGCGCTGGATCCGGATGAATTAAAGAATTATCCAGGTTTAACCAGGGGTAAAATCGAAGTAATTGATTTACCTTTAGCCAATATTGGCCAAATTGATACATCAGGTATTGATGTGGATTTCAATTTTGCCTATAAAACCAATGGCTGGGGCAAGTTTACATTCCGGGATCAATTCAGCTACCTGTTAAGTTATAAGAGCTCTGATCTGGAAGGAACAGATCCTGTAGAGCGTACGGGTGGATATAATAATCCTGACTGGTCTAACCGGATTTCGCTGGGCTATCAGTATGCAGAATACGATGCCACTTTAACCGCCAAAACGTATGCCCGTGTGCATGATGCAGCTGATTTACCAGAAAACAGCAGTAATCCGGATGGCTATTTGCCTTCATATACCGTGTTTAATTTATCTGCGGGTTATCAGCTCAATAAAAATACCTCTTTTGTATTGGGTGTAAATAATCTGTTTGATAAAGTTGCACCATACTCTGTTGATGGTGGCGGATATAACGGTACCACATCAGGCCGCTACGGATTTATTGGCTTTGATTACAAGCTTTAATGAGTCATTAAAATAAAAAGCAGGTCTTTGGGCCTGCTTGCGGGTCATTATTGAATCTGATTACGCTGTCAGCGCCACCCAAATCTCGGTACGTAAATCTTTAGGCGGGGTATTGTGTGGCAAATTCAGATATTGCTCGATAACGGGCACATTGGCAGGCTGCTCGCCGCTTTGTGGCAGCCATACCCCAAACAGCCAGTGATAAGCCTGCTGCAGCTCGCTATAGGGGCCACGATGCTCAATCACCCCGTAACGCCCGGCGGGGATTTGCGTGCGTGCCAGCTCATCAGGCAAATCGCCACCGGCTTTGATTTCTACGCAGGCATCAGAGCGTAACTCTGCCTCGGCCACACTCTGCGGATCATCATGGTATTGGGCAAACCAGCGCACTTGTTGTGGATCAACAGGCAGTGCTGTTTTAGATAATTGCAACCGTGCAAAGGCCTCACCAATCTTCAGATAAGAGCCATGATGGCGGCTGGCGGCTAAGTGAATCGGCGTATCAAGTTTACGAAATTCAACGTTATACATACCAAGCTCCTGATTAATTTGAGAATGGATGTGGCTGAGTCTTTGCCTGCGGTAAGCCCCGGGTGGCATGCCGTGCGCGGCAGCAAAAGAGCGCACAAATGCCGCGCTGCTTTGATATCCCGCACGCTGAGCAATGCGGATTAAGGGAATATCGTTCGCTTGGGCTAATTGCCGCGATGCATACAGCAAACGCATACGCAGCTGAGTGGCGTTGACCGTTTCGCCCATCATTTCACGATAAATACGGTGAAAATGAAACGGCGAAAAATGCGCAATGCCCGCTAATTGCTCAATTGAATACGACGCTGTGGGGTCTTGCCAGATGGTATTGACCACCCGCATCAGCCGCCGCCCATAATCCTCTACCGTTGGTTTTCTCATCCCTCTCTCCATGCCTTGCAGATTAAGCAGATACGATTGATATAGGTTGCGAAGTTTTGAGGAGATTTTGCCTGATACGCCTTGGCAAGTGATACAGATAAATTGCAGGCTTGCGTTTATGCGCGTGATCAGTTGGCGATGTGCCAGGTCATGCAGAGTAATAAATACAGATTATCTGAATGAGGGAAAAAGCTTGGGGGGAAGGAAGGAGCGCTGCTGCAGTTAACAGATCAGAAGCTTATTGCCGCTTGGATAGCAGAAGTTTTGTCTGGAACCGGTGTTTTTTTGGGGGGGGAGGCGTTGCTGCCTGTGGAAAACGCATCAGCAAAAAGCGGGCAGTGCCCGCTTTTTGTCGCTATGGATTAAGCCTTAGGCTTGAGTAAGTCCTGGCAAATACCACGCTGCGGATCGCTGGCTGGCAGCTTGCTGCAGATACCATCAAGCTGAGTCAGCACACGGCCAACTGCTGCATCGTGCTGTTTGTCTTTATTCCAAGTGGCGAGCTTATTGACGATTTTTTCAATAGAGCGGCGGCTGCGTTCGTAAAAGGCATTGGGTGTGACGGCGACTTCTTTCAAAATGCCTTGCGCTGTTTGCTCGATGCGCTCTTCATTTTGCGGTGCCAGATCAACCAGTGCGCTTACATAGCTGCTGCCCCATTGCACACGGGTGGCCGGGCCTTCGGACTTTTTATACGCTTCTTCATACCAGCCTAAGGCCGCGGTTTTATCGCCGCGTTTTTTGGCATTAGAGCCTAAGGAGAGCATAAAGTAGTAAGGCGCGTGCGAGCGTTTTAGCTCGGCTTTAAGTAAGACATCCGATTCATCCAGCAAGCCTGCTTCGCTGAGTGTGTAAGCCGCAGTACTGATCACCGATTGGCGCTCGTAGCCATTAGTGGTGGTTTTGTCTGCCTCTGCCACGCGTTCAAGCACTTCTTTAATGATGGGGGCTGCCAGCTTGCTGTCTTTGGCTGCATCCAGTTTGGCCAGCGCCACCTGGCTGGTGAGTGCGCTTAAGCGATCGTTGGCCGATAGCGTTTTATCCAGCGCCAGTTGTTGCAGGGCTTTATTCCAAGCCTCACTTAACTTGCTGCGCTCGCTGGTTTGCGCCTTACTTAAATAGCTGACAATTTCGGTGACGCTATTGACGAGCACATCAAAGTTATCGCGCGTTTGCTGCTTATCAGCCAGCACTTTATGCACCAGCGCAAGCTCTTCTGCCGGGCCAGTTGTTTTCTCATCACCCGCTGCTTGCGCAATGGCTTTCAGCTGCAAATGCGTTGAAGCGTAGCTTTCAGTGGCCGGTACAGATTTGGCCAGGGTTTTAAGCGTTGCAGCCAGCTGATCTTCGGGCACCAGCTGCGCCTGATCAGAATCCCATGAGTAATCGGCCAGTAAGCGCCAGTCATCACTGCTGAGCTTGCCACCGGCCAGCGCGCTGCTCAGCGTTTCTTTAACCGGGCGTGCATTAGAGAGGCCCAGTTCCAGCGTGCTCAGGTAGCGATCGGCATCCACTTCACCCGGCAGGCGGGTGATTTCGGAGCCATCAGGCTTAAACAAAATCATGCTTGGATAGCCGCGCACTTTAAATTGGCTGGCCAGCTTTTGCGCGCCTGCACTATCGCCATCGATATACACCGGAATAAATTGTTTGGTGCGATCAATAAAGCGCTGCTGATTAAACACTGTGGCTTTAATCTGATTGCAAGGCGGGCACCATGTTGCACCCCAGTATAAAAACAGCGGCTTTTTCTCGGCTTTGGCTTTGGCAAAAGCCGCAGCCACATCACCTTGCTCCCATGCGATACCGGCAGGAGCAGAGGAAGAAGCGGCAAAAGTGCTGCCACTGATCAAGAGCAAAGCAAGGGAGTTGGCGAGTTTCACGATGAGCATTCTTTATACGTATTTTGATGTATGTATCTTATCCGATATATTTATTGGGAATAAAAGATTGTGGGTATTTCAGGATGTTTGTTGCGATATGAAGACAGGCTGGGGGAAGGGGGGCAGGTGCCACTCTATGATTTGTGTGATGCTGAATAGTCTTTTGCTCAGGATAAAAATGAGCGTTGTGGAGCTGGCCAATATTTTACGGGCTTAGCGAAGCGCCACATTGCATTATCGGTGAATAATGCAAGCACCGCATGCATTACCGAACGGCAAAAAGCTAACACTCGCTGGATTCGGGTCGCCTGCTTACTCTCCTCTAAAAAGCTTACAACAAAGTCACCCCCGGCAGGCTGATGCGGCTGACTTCGCGGGTGGTGGTAACAAAGTCTTTTACAAAGGCGGTATCGGTCTGGGCGTGGGTGATGGCGGCGTAGAGGTCGGATGTCAGGCCTTGCTCGGTGATGGGTTTGGCCACCACATAGCCGCGCTCCAGATAATGCTGCACGCTCCAGCTGGGCAGGGCGGCGATGCCCCGGCGGCTGGCGACCAGCTGTAAAATGGCGGCGGTGAGCTCGGTAGTGCGGCGCTTGGGGTTGATGCCTGCGGGCTTTAATACTTTGCGGATTAAATCCAGCATATCGTCCGGCACGGGGTAGCTGATTAGCGTTTCATTAGCAAAATCTTCGGCGCTTAAAAAGGGCTTCGTTGCCAGCGGGTGATCCTTGGCAATCAGCGCGATCATTTCATAGCTGAACAGCGGCTGATAGCTGATGCCTGGCTCATCAGCGGCCTCGGACACAATCGCCAGATCGGCACGGTCTTCAAATAAAAGCTGCACCGGGTCGGCATGAAAGCCGGACACGATATCCAGCTCGACTTCCGGCCAGTGGCCGCGAAAGTCATCCATCGCCGGCATCAGCCAGTCAAAACAGGTGTGGCATTCCACCGCGATACGCAGCTGGCCCGCTTCGCCTTCTCTTAATTTAGCGATATCCCGCTCGGCCTGATCGATGCGTGGCAAAAACTCGGCCGCAAGCTGGGCCAGTTTTTCCCCTGCTGCGGTGAGTTTCAGCGGGCTGGATTTACGCAGCAGCAGCGGCAGGGCGTAGTGGTCTTCTAAAAGGCGAATCTGATGCGACAGCGCCGATTGCGTCAAGTGCAAACGCTCCGCCGCACGGGTCAGATTGCCCGATTCACGAATGGCGAGCAGGGTTTTAAGGTGGCGAAGTTCGAGTAAGGATTGCATGGTGGCCTTTTTTGCTTACTGAAAACCCAAATCTTGAACCACGGAGCACACAGAGAACACGGAGTTACACGGAGAAAGACAGAATCCTGTTTCCTTAAGCCATTAATTATTGCTGTTATGCAAAATGGTTCTACCCATCCTTGGAAACTGCGTTACGTCGTCATTCCCGTGTGTGTGTTCGGGAATTTAGTGTCTTGGTTGGATCTCTGATAACGGCACTCGGGGATAACTGCTTTGAGGTTTCCTTTACAAAACTTAGGTTTTCTCCGTGGCCCTCTGTGTTCTCCGTGCCCTCTGTGGTTCAAGATTTGGGTTTTGCTCGTTGTAAACTACATTACTTTTATTGAGAGCTGTTCATCATTGTTATGAAAATAATGAATTTGAATCATAGCAACTCCGCTGGCATGATACAAATCATATTCATGACAAACAGAGATTGCGATGACTACTACTCATACTACAAAGGCCCATATTCTTGGTTTTCCGCGCATTGGTGCACAGCGCGAGCTTAAATTTGCGATTGAGCAATTCTGGAAAGGCGAGATTGATGAAAGCGCTTTGGCGCAAACGGGTAATGCTTTACGCCGCCAGCACTGGCAATGGCAAAAAGACGCTGATCTGGATTTTGTCACCGTGGGAGATTTTGCATGGTACGACCAGATGCTGAATGCCTCCGCGCTATTGGGCGCTTTGCCTGCGCGTTTTGGTTTTGATGAGGTCGGTGGTTTAAGCCCTAAGGATCTAAGCCTGAAACAATACTTTGAACTGGCGCGTGGCAATGCCGAGCAGCCAGCCTTAGAAATGACCAAGTGGTTTGATACCAACTACCACTATCTGGTGCCAGAGCTGGATGAAAACACTGCTTTTGCCGGTGGGGTAGATTGGTTCTTTTATGAAATTGAAGAAGCACGCTCCCTTGGGCACGCGGTGAAGGCGGTCTTACCCGGCCCGCTGACCTTTCTTTATTTGGCCAAAGCCAAAACGGCAGGTTTTGATAAGCTAAGCCTGTTGCCCAAAGTTGTGGCGGCCTATGCGCTCATCCTTGAGCGCTTGGCAAAATTAGGTGTGGAATGGTTGCAACTCGATGAGCCGATTCTGGGCTTAGATTTAGAAGCAGAATGGCTGGCCGCATTTGAGCCGGTGTATCGCAGCTTTGCTTATACCGGCCCTAAAATTTTACTTGCTACTTATTTTGAATCGGTTGCTGCCCATGCAGCCCTGCTGCGCGATTTGCCGGTAGCCGGTGTACATCTTGATCTGGTGCGCGCACCGCAGCAATTAGACGTGTTTGCCAACAATTGGCCAGCCAGCAAGGTTTTATCATTGGGCGTGGTCGATGGCCGCAATATCTGGGTGAGCGATTTATCCGCAATTCTGGCGCGAGTAGAGGCACTGCAAGGCCGCAATATCTGGCTGAGCGCTTCATGCTCGCTCTTACATGTGCCGGTGGATTTGGTCCAAGAAACCAAGCTTGATGATGAGTTAAAAGGCTGGCTTGCATTTGCTAAGCAAAAACTACAAGAAATCAGCGTATTAAAACGCGCCCTGAATGGAGCTGATGTCAGCGCGGAGCTAAGCGCGAATGCCGCAAAAGTCGCCTCACGCGCGGCATCGCCACGGATTCATAATCCAGCGGTAAGCGCCCGTATTCAAGCCTTGAGCGAGGGCGATGCCCGCCGCCATGCGGTGTTTGCTACCCGCCAGGCCGAGCAAAAACTGCGTTTTAATTTGCCGCCATTGCCTACCACCACCATCGGCTCGTTCCCGCAAACCAAGGAAATCCGTGCGGCGCGTGCGGCGTTTAAAAAAGGCACGCTGGCGCAAAACGATTATGTAGAACAGATGCAAGCCGAAATCCGCCTTGCGGTAGAAAAGCAAGAAGCCTTAGGTATTGATGTGCTGGTGCACGGCGAAGCCGAGCGCAATGATATGGTGGAATACTTTGGTGAGCAGCTATCTGGTTTTGCGTTTACTCAGTTTGGCTGGGTGCAAAGCTACGGCAGCCGCTGCGTTAAACCGCCAGTGTTATTCGGCGATGTAAGCCGCCCAACGCCGATGACGGTAGAGTGGACCCAGTACGCGCAAAGCCTGACGCAAAAGCCCATGAAAGGCATGCTGACTGGCCCGGTTACCATCTTGCAATGGTCATTTGTGCGCGATGATCAGCCGCGCTCGGTGACCACACAGCAAATTGCCCTGGCGATTCGGGATGAAGTGGTGGATCTGGAAGCCGCAGGCATCGGCATTATCCAGATTGATGAGCCCGCTTTCCGTGAAGGCTTGCCGCTTAAAAAGAGCGATTGGGCCGCTTATCTGCACTGGGCTGCCGAGGCATTCCGCATCTCTGCATCTGGCGTGGCCAATCAAACGCAAATCCACACCCATATGTGCTATTCGGAATTCAACGATATTCTGCCCGCCATTGCCGCCATGGATGCAGACGTGATCACTATTGAAACCAGCCGCTCAGATATGGAATTGCTCACCGGCTTTGGCACCTTCAAGTATCCAAATGAAGTCGGCCCGGGTGTGTACGATATTCACAGCCCGCGCATTCCGCCGGTAGAAGACATGCTGCGCCTGATCGCCAAAGCAGCTGAAGTGGTGCCGGTTGAGCTCTTGTGGGTGAACCCGGATTGCGGCCTGAAAACCCGCAACTGGCCGGAAACCGAAGCGGCCCTTGCCAATATGCTGGAAGCCACCCGCCAGGCGCGTCAGCATTTAGCCGAGCACGGCCAGCTGCCAAGCTTTGCCAGCATCCCGGCTAAGCCGCATGTGCATGGGGCGTGTGCCTGCCACTAAGCTCTCTTTGCAGCCCCTCTGCTCAAAGGGCGGGGGGATTCTAAAAAGTTGAAGATTAAATTATCGTAGAGCGGGTAGAACTTCATGGGCGCTAACCACCTTGGTTTTCATCAGCAAACAGCGAAAATCGAGTGACTACGCTCTTTGCACGGGGCTTTTAGAGTCCCCTTGAAGCGCGCCGAAGCGAGGAACAAGCGGGGCGGGGTTTCGGCGAGGATGTTTGAGCGAAGCGAGTCCCGCAGCCGCCGCCTCGCTTGTCCGCAGCCGCCGCCTCGCTTGTCCGCAGCGAGGGGTTTCGTGCTTCGTGGGGCGGCCTTCTTTTGGTTCTTTTCTTGGCCGTTCAAGAAAAGAACGCCCCTGCGGTGGCTACCGCTCCAAAATCAACGTGCCGAAGGCACTAAAAAGTTCTTTTTGACTTTGGTTAGAGCATATGGGTGAAACCCGCGTCTTTATTCAAGATTGCTCGCGGGCTTCACCCACCTCGCTAAAAATGCATCGTACTTATTAGGTTTAATTTGGTGTGCTGGTGCGGCCGAGTAGCTGCCCTATGAAAACACCCACTTTTCCCGACCTGGTGTCACCTTAAGCATGACCAGCCAACAGCTTTCAAGAGTACAATGGCATCTGTTATATGCCAGACAGGATACGTTATGCAGGTGCCTGCATTCCCTCCCGATGAGGCCTTGCGCGTAGAAACGCTGCGTGAGCTGCTGATTCTGGATACGCCGCCTGAAGCGCGCTTTGATAACCTCACTCGCGCCGCAGCGGCATTTTTTCGTGTGCAAATTGCTGTTGTTAGCCTGATAGATACAAACCGGCAATGGTTCAAATCGGCCTGCGGGCTGGGCGCCAAAGAAACACCGCGTGATATCTCCTTTTGCGGCCACGCTATTTTGCAAGATAGGGTGTTTGTGATTGAAGACGCTTTGCTGGACGAGCGCTTCTTTGATAATCCGCTGGTCACCGGCGAGCCAAAAATCCGCTTCTATGCCGGTGCGCCATTAAAGGCTAGTAATGGTATGAACCTCGGCACGCTCTGCCTGATCGACCCAGCCTCCCGAAAACTGCAGGATTTTGAAATAGAAATGCTGTCAGATATGGCCAGGCTGGTGGTGCAGGAAATGGAGATGCCGATACCTGGAGCTGTGGCGGTGCATGTATAGGGGGAGGTAAAAAGAAGAAATTGGAAACCGATGTCATGTTCTTAATTGGGGTTTGACCTCAATGCTGTTCACTTTATAGTCAAATGATGGATAATTGATAGATAATTTCTTTTTTTCATTAATCATGAAGTATGGCGAGCAGAGCTGCACATTTGGAAGATTCGATTCGAATATCTGACTACTTAA
>NZ_PDZG01000024.1 GCF_002735645.1 Iodobacter sp. BJB302 | reverse complement strand
ATTACATCCATTACTATAACCACGACCGAATCAAACTGAAGTTAAAAGGGCTGAGTCCTGTGCAATACAGAACCCAGCCCTTGAGCGCCTAGCTTTTATACTGTCCAACTAATTGGGGTCAGTTCACCTTGGCTGGCAGGGGACGGCTTTTTTATCAGCGGATACTGTGGCTGAGGTGCTGGCGCTGATTAAGCAGCAGATAGCCGCCTAAGCCCGCCCCAACTGCGCTGAGCAGCAAAAGATAATAGCTGGGCGCTAGCACATCGTATTTTATCCAGAAGGATAAAATCACCGGCGTCAGGCCGCCAGCAAAGGCGTAGGCCACGTTGTAAGAGAAAGACAAGCCACTAAAGCGGATCGCTGCGGGGAAGGCTTTAATCATTAAGAGTGGCACTGCGCCAACAATTCCCACGGTAAATCCCATTAGCGGGTAGAGCAGGGCGAGCTGGCCCGTGTCATGGCTCATGCTGTGATAAAACGCGTAGCTGCTGCTGCCTAGCAAGACGCTGCCAATCAGCAGGGTAAGACCGCTGCCCAGCTTATCTGATGCCCAGCCAGCCACCACACAGCCCAAGCTCAGAGCCACGATTGCATAGCAATTGGCCCTTAGGGCATCAACAGGCAACACCGAAAATTGTTTTTGTAAATAAGCTGGGGTCATCAAAATGGCGACCACAATGGCTACTGCAAGTAAAAAGGTAGCTAGCATAGAAATTGCGATGCTAAGGCGATGATCGCGCAGCACTTGTTTTAGTGGCAGCTCGGTAGCCAGATGTTTTTTAGCCTGTAGCTCTAAAAATACCGGTGTTTCATGCAGCCATTTGCGCAAATACATCGCCACCAAGCCAAAGATACCGCCAATTAAAAAGGGCACACGCCATGCCCATGCTTCCAGCTCGGCAGGGCTGAACAGGCTGTTAATCGCCATGGCGATTAATGCGCCTAATAAAATACCCAGAGTCAGCCCGGAAGTAATGATGCTGCACGCCAGCCCGGTGTGGCGCTCTGGCGCATGCTCGGCAACAAATACCCATGCACCGGGCACTTCGCCACCAATGGCCGCGCCTTGCAAAATACGCAAAGCCAGCAGGCACAGCGGGGCCCAGATGCCGATTTGCTGATAGGTGGGCAGCAAGCCAATCATCAGTGTGGGCAGGGCCATCATTAAAATACTGAGCGTGAACATTTTTTTGCGGCCCAGCAAATCACCAAAATGCGCCATTGCAATCCCACCCAGCGGGCGGGCCAGGTAGCCTGCGGCAAAAATACTGAAAGTCTGGATTTGTCTGAGCGCATCAGGAATATCAGGCGGGAAAAAAAGCTTGCCTAAAACCACGGTGAAGAACACAAAAATAATAAAATCGTAAAACTCTAAAGCGCCACCCAGCGATGCTAATCCTAAGATTTTGCAGTCTTCCCTGTTCAAAGGCCTGGCCGCGGATATATTTCCCTGCTGGATTTGGTCTCTCATTCCATATTCTCTTATGTAGCTGATTTGGCAGAAAACTTCGGCTTATATCGAGATTACTTTAGGTAATGGGTACGGGCAAGGTTTATTGTAAGCGAGTATGTAATATACAGGGATAAGCTTGCTAAGCTGTCGTATCTTCGCCATGCGCCCGGGCAAGCGTCTGCTTTTTTTTTTGATAAACGCTGAATCCTTTTTGAATTTTGCCGGCTCTTGCTAAGAGTCATTCACAGCAAACTAAGGATTCACCATGTTCTTCATTAAACGCAATCTTCCCCTGTGGGAACGCGTTCTTCGTATCGCACTTGGTTTAGGAATCGTCTGGGCTGTTTGGGCGGGGCTGATTGCCGGTATAGTCAGCTGGATCGCAGGAGCAAGCGCCGCAACGATGGTACTCACCGCCTTTGTTGGATTTTGTCCGGCCTGCGCCCTCGCTGGCCGCCGCTATTTGGAAGAATAAAATGATCCATGCCAGAGCACAATTGATTGAAGCCGCCCGCATGGGCGATTCGGAAGCGATTGCTGATTTGCTTACCGCTTGCCAGCCCGATTTAAAGCGGTTTGCCCGTCGCACCTGCTCAAGCACCGAGGACGCTGAAGATGCGGTGCAGATTGCGCTTTGGCAGCTTTATCGCCAGATCGGTGCGCTGCGCACCGTGGCTACGTTTGCAAGCTGGTTGTTTCGCATCGTCGAGCGCGAGTGCTATCGCTTGTTTCGCCGCCAAAAATATGCCGAATCGCTGGACGAGCTGGCACCACATGACATACCTCATTCACCGCCCGTCCCCGCCGACCTGAGGATGGATTTAATCCGAGCATTGCAGCAGCTCACCCCAATTTATCGCGAGGTTTTACTGCTGCGCGATGTACACGAGCTGACCGCTCCCGAGGTAGCCGCCGAACTGGGCCTGAGCCTGGAGGCAGTCAAAAGCCGCTTGCACCGGGCCAGAGCTCAAGTGCGCGAGCAGCTTTTGGCTAGTGGTTATTGGCGGAAAGATGAGGCGGTGCAAGTTGGGGAATGAATGATTTTTTTCTGAGGAGTAAGCATCGAGCGGCTGCTTGGAAAAAAGTCATTGTAGGGTGGGTTAGGCCGCTCATGTTGCTCATCAGGGAGCTGATTTATTTCGGCCGTAACCCACCACCGCTCAGTGTCATGGTGGGTTACGGCCAGGATGCGGCAGAGTCCATATTTAATATGTTTTCTGGCCTAACCCACCCTACGGTTACATTGCTTGTTTATTTCAACGTGTGTAGATACTTTTGCATCACATGGCCTACGGCAACAACTCCACCTTCACCTGCCTGCTGTCACTTCTGCCCTGATCGTCCACCACGCTAAGCTGATGCCAGCCGCCTGCCTGTGGCCGCCATGCCATGCCGCTGGATTTTGCGCTGCCCAGATAGATCTGATTATCAAACCAATAAAGCTGCTCACTGCTGGCGGCGGCTTGCAGGGGGATGGTCTCGTCGGGTTTGGACAGGCGCAGGGTGTAGCTGAGGCCTGCCAGCGGTGAGCTGATTTTGGGCGCGTCACCAGGGCTGGCTATGCCGCTGCAATCGATATGCGGTGGTTTGCGGCGGGGGACGCCTGCTTCTTTAAACAGCCTTGCCATATCGCTGCTCCAAAATTCAAAGATTTCTGTTTTGGTATGGGCAGGATCGTAAGGGGGGCAGACTGCGAGGCCGCTCTTGGTATCGATGTGCACTGGCTGATGCAGGGTGCTGACGCGGATAGGCGATTTGCCTGGGATAAACCATGTGCTGCTTTGCTGCGGGCAATAAGCATTGGGTAAATCGCCGCTGGCGGTGCAGATATTGATGCGTTTCAGGCCCATAGGCGTGCTGCGTGGCTGCGGCTTATCGGCGGGTTTTGCTAAGGCCAGTGCATCGCTGATGCGAAAGAACAAGGGGGCTGCGGCTTCCAGCCCGATCAGTGCCGGATTACCTTGCCCGTCAAAATTACCCAGCCAGACCACCAGCACATAGGGGCCAACCACGCCGGCTGTCCAGGCATCGCGAAAGCCCCATGAAGTGCCGGTTTTAAACGCCACCGGCCAGGCATTGCTGCCGCCGTCTGGCCGGGGATTTTTACTCAGCATATCCAGCGCCAGCCAGCTAGCTTCGGGGCTAAGCAAGACTTCACCGCGTGGCTTGGGGCTTTCTTTTAAGTAGCGCAGCGGTTTTAAGCGGCCATCATTAAGCAGCATGGTGTAAAGCCCGGCCAGCTCGACCATGCTGACTTCGCCGCCGCCCAGCACCAGCGCCAGCCCGTAGTGATTTTCTGATTTCAGTTTACTGATGCCTGCCAGCTGCAAAAAATCGTAGAAGCTGGGGTTTTTAAGCTGGCTGGCCAGCCACACGGCGGGGATATTGCGGCTTTTGATCAGCGCTTCGGTGGCGCTTAAGGGGCCAACAAAGCGCCCGTCGAAGTTTTCTGGCTGATAGGGGCCAAAGGCGCTGGGCGTGTCGCGCAAAATACTCTGCGGGTGGATCACGCCCTGATCCAGCCCCAGCGCATAAATAAATGGTTTTAAAGTGGAACCTGGCGAGCGTTTGGCCTCTGTGCCATTCACCTGCCCGGCAATGCTGGCATTGAAATAATCCGCCGAGCCGACCAGGGCGCGTACTGATTGATCCCGCGTATCGACCAGCATGGCGCTGGCGTTCACAATGCCGCGTGTGCTGCTTTGCGCCAGATATTGGCGGATTTGTTTTTCCATTAGGGTTTGCAATTGCAGATCGAGCGTGGTGTTCAGCGTGCTTTGCTCTGGCGAATCGGCCAGCCTTTGTTCCACCCAGTGCGGTGCACGAAACGGCAGTTGTTCGAGGCGTTTTACCGGCAGCGGCAGGGTCATCAGGCGGATTTGTTCCGGGCTGACGGTGTAGCGTTTTTGCCAGCGCTGCCACAAGCGCTGGCGGGCATCGGTGAGCGATGCGCCGCTACCCAAACGCTGATTAGGCTGCTGCGGAATCACCGCCAGCGTCAGACTTTCTGGCAGGGTGAGCGCTTTGGCTGGTTTGCCAAAGTAGCTAAGGCTGGCCGCCGCCGCGCCTTCAATATTTCTGCCATAGGGGGCGAGGTTTAAATAGGCTTCTAAAATATCGTGCTTGCTATAACGCGCCTCCAGCCACAGCGCCAGGCCGATTTGCCTGAGCTTGCCACTAGGGCTTTTTGTATTAAGCCGATATTTAAGCCGCGCCAATTGCATGGTCAGCGTAGAGGCCCCTTGCCTGGCCCCGCCGCCATAAGTGGCTGTGATGGCGCGAAGCAGCGAGATGGGGTTGATGCCTGGGTGGTAGTAAAACCAGCGGTCTTCCTGCAATTTAAGCGCGTCGATCAGCGTGGGGGAAAAGTCCTCCAGCGGCAGCCACAGCCGGTAGCGCTGATCTGGAGCAAGAGTCAGCCGCAGCAACTTACCATCTTGCGCCAGCACGGCAGTCGACCCTGCAACCGCCAGCGATTCATGCGGCCACAGGCGGATCAGCAGCAGCGGGCTGAGGATCAGCAGGGTAAGGATGAAGCGTTTGAAGAGCCGATGTTTCAACAAGCGGTGTTTCCTGCTGAGAGTGTCTCGTAGGTTGGGTTAGCGGGTTTGTTCGCCGATTTTAAGGCGGGCAAAACCGCGTAACCCAACATTTAGGCGTAAAAGAATGTTGGGTTACGCGATAAAGCTGCTAACCCAACCTACAAATACTTGGTGCTCTCCCCGCTCTCTGTGTCCGCAGAACTTTTCCGTAGTAGATTTGCAAATCAGCCACTCGTAAGCCGAACCTGCCCGGCGCATAGATTATTGATTTCTTCCAGCAGCGCAGTGGTTTTGTTCTGGGCGAGTTGCAGTTGTAAATAGGCTTCGATATTGCTGTAGTGCACGCCTAAGACGATGCCTTCGTTTTGGGCGACAAAGCGGCGGATGCGGCCTTCGTCGGCAAAGGGCAGGGCGATTTCGATATTGTTTTGGGCAACGCTGGTGATATATTCGGCATCCAGCAGGGCGGTGGCGATGGCGTCGGTATAAGCGCGGGTTAAGCCGCCAGCGCCCAGCTTGATGCCGCCAAAATAGCGTACCACCACGCCTAATACGCCATCGAGATGTTTGTGCTGCAAGACATTCATAATCGGCTTGGCCGCCGTGCCCGATGGCTCGCCATCGTCATTCATCCCCGATTCGCCGCCCGCGAGCAAAGCCCAGCAAACATGCCGCGCCTCGGGGTGTTGCTTCCAATATCCATCGACCAGTGCCAGCGCCTCAGCGCGGCCGCTCACGGGGTGGATATGGGCAATAAAACGGCTTTTTTTAATGATGATTTCTGCGGAAACCGCAGTGGCAAGGGATGTAGTCATGGGGTATCTGGCGTAGCTTGGGTTAGACGGTTTATTCGCGGATTTTTGCGGATAAATTGGCGTAACCCAACATGATCTGGTGAAACGATCAGGGATTAGGGATCAATAGTTTATCTGATCTGTGCACTTATTGCGCACCGCTTTTACCATGAAGCGGCATTGCCACTAAGCAAAAAAAAGACCTTTTTAGTGCCTTCGGCACGTTGATTTAGAAGCGGTAGCCACCGCAGGGGCGTTCTTTTCTTGAACGGCCAAGAAAGGAAGCGAAAGAAGGCCGCCCCACGAAACACGAAGGCCCCTTCGCTGCGGACAATCGAGGCGGCGGCGGGCGGGACTCGCTCGTGCCTCGCTGCCCCTGGCCGAAACCCCGCCCCGCTTGTTCCTCGCTCCGGCGTGTTTCAAGGGGATTCTAAAGCCCCGTGCAGAGAGCGTGGTCAAGGCATCTTTAGCAGTTTGTTCATAAAAAACAGTATGGTTAGCGCGTATGGGCTTGCACCCGCCCTACCTTCATTTGAAACTGCCTGGGTGCACAAACCTTGAACCAGAATACAAAAGAGAAATCCAAGTCATTATCGATTTTCTCTGTGAAACTCTGTGTCCTCCGTGTTCTCTGTGGTTCAAGATTTGGGTTTTTTTGCTCCCCAGAAGAGCCGCCATATCAAGGCTTCACAATCTCCAGTTTCCCGGCCACGCCACGGCCTTGTTGCTTGCTGTACATGCCTTCTGCGTAAGGGGCCGGGCTGGTAAATAGCCCCGCGTGTGTGGCGCGCAGGCGGTAGACGAAGGTGGCGGCGTCTTTGCTGATGCTGCCGTAGAGCACGAATCTGTCGTCGCGCATATCGAGGTAATCTGGCCGCCAGTTGGATTGTTTTTCACCCAGCGGCGCTTGCCATGCCGGGCGCTGCGGCGCTTCTCCCTCACCTTCCCCCTCACCTTCGATCACTTCAGGGGCTTCTTCTTTAGGCGATGGCACGATTTCTACGCCGCCGGGTAGCAGTTCAACAATTGCCATTTGGGAAGCGGGTTGATCCGCGCGCAGGCGCAGGCGGACTAAAAACTCTTCGCCTATTTTCACCTTGCTGATCACTTTACCGGCCAGATCCGTGTATTCACGGATCACTTCCACGCCCTGCTTAATGGCGGCGCTTGGCGGGGCTTTATCAAAGCCCGATTCGCTGAGCAGATAAAAGCCGGGCAGTGCGCCTTCTTTACCGAAGCGGGCGCGGTGGGCGCTAGGGGATAGTGCGGCGCTGTTTTCTAACTTACTGACTTTGCCGCTTTTATCCACTTCGGCCAGCGTAAATGTGCCCGCATTGGCGCCAAAGGCCTCCAGACCCAGCATCAAATAGGCCGCAGACAGCGAGTGATAGTTTTGGCTGCTGATGGCCTTGCCTAATTCGCTCAACTCGCTGGCTGGCACGCTGTTCAGCTGCTCTTTAAAGTGGCGGGCCAGCAAATAGAGGCGCTGGGCGTCGTGCACGGTAGGGTCGTAATAGGTTTCGGCCTGATTATTCTTGCCGATCAAGCGCCACGGCACGGCTTTAAATAATTTATTCGCCAGGGCATCTTGTTTGAGCAGCTTATAGCTGGCGGCTAAATAGGCGGCGGTCAGGTCTTGCTGCCATGTTTTGGCGTGATGCGCGTCCAGCTCCTGTTGCAAGGAGGCGATCATGCCGCTGGTCATGGTGCCCTGGCGGCTGAGTAGATAAATCGCGTAAGCACGCTCTCTGGCCTCGGCCAGATTCTGGCTGCTGCCGGTGGCCAGTTGCTCCAGCCAAGCATTGCTTCTGGCCAGCATATCGCGGCTGACCGGCAGGCCGCGCTCGGATGCTTCCAGCAAATAATGCACGGCGTACACCGATGCAAAGCGCGAGATATCAGGATTGCTGGCCCACAAGCCAAAGCTGCCATCGTCATTTTGCCGCTCGGCAAGGATCTGGATCAGCTTGCTAAACGCAGCCTGCGTTTTGGCTCTGTCTAAGTTAGGCAGCAGCAGAGCGGGGAAGCCCTTGCTAATCACCTGCTCGGTGCAGCTGTAGCCGTAGCCATCCAGGAAGCTTGCCAAACCCTGGGCCCAAACCAGCGGCGAGCCTGCCACGCCAGCAATCACCTTGCGGTGCTCGTTAAACAGCACACGGCTCAGCGCGACTTCTTCGCTGCTCTTATCAAATCGCCCGACAGTCAGCCTGGTGGAATAAGGCACGGCTGGGCGGATGCTGACGGCGTCCCGGGCAATGCCTTGCTTACCGCCGCTGCTGGCGGTAAAGCGCAGCGAGCCAGAGCCGAGTACCGCGTTGGCTTTAAGGCGGAACTCGGCATTGGCCTCGCGCTGCCCGTCTATGTTCAGGTTTTGCAGCGCTGGCGAGATCATAGTAAAGGCAGCATCGGCGTCCAGCTTCAGCTGCACCGCGGCCTTGCCCGGTGCGCGCAGATTATTAAACACGCCTACGCTGACGGTAAATTCATCCCCAGGGGCCAGCGCATAAGGCACATTCGGGCTAAGGATTAAATCGCCGCGCACCTGCGTGCCGCCTTCAAAGACGCCGATTTTATCCACCGTGACTGCCACGGCCATCAGCCGTAATTTGCCGTTAAACGTGTCCGGCACGGTATAGCTTAGCGTTTTGCCCTGCGGCCCCACGTCGATCAACCCCGACCACCACGCTACGGCGGGTTGGCGTTTGCGTTTAAACGGATTGAGGTGTTTGCCAAGCAGCCCGGCAGCGTCTCCACCCGGCGCTGCGCCCTGCATCAGGCGAGAGAATTCCGGCAGGATTAAGTCGAGAATCTGGCTGGTACGTACATCCAGGGCGCGTTTTTGGAAGAAAAAATCCAGCGGTTGCGGCGTTTTATAACGCGCCACTTGCAAGATGCCTTCGTCCACGGCAAACACCACCACGCGGGCTTCCTGATTGCTGCTTACTTTTAGCTCCAGCTTTTGCCCCGGTTTCACTTCCCTGGCGTTGGCGATTTTTACATCCAGGCGCCTTGCGTCTAAATTCACCGCAAACGGCACTACGCCGTAAGAAAGCGGGCTCATATAGACTTCATCGCTGCTTGGGCTGCGGATAAATTGCACCGAGATATAGCCATTGCCTTCAAAGTCTTTAGGCAGGGTGATTTTTTGTACCGAGCTGGTTGTGTCGGCCTTAAACCAAACGTGGCTATAGACTTTATCGCGCTCGATGGTGATCAGCCCCGCGCCGGTATAGGGCGCACGGATATTGATCTCGATCTCGTCACCGGGCTTGTAGTCTTTCTTATTTAAGGTAAGTTGCAGCTCGGCATTGCGCTCTAAAGAACGGGCAATATTGGCTGCGCCCACCACGGTGTATTCGATGCGGTTTAGCTCCGCGCCATCCGGCCCCCTCACGACCAGCGCAAAATCACCCGGCTCTGCTGTGGGTAGCGTCAGATTGCTGCCGCTGGCGGGCAGGCTGAGTGGCTTGCTATCGCGGTTTATTTCCTTTTTTCGCGATTGATATTTGTAAGTTTCATCGGGCTGTTTCACTAGCACCGATACATATTTCCGCTCTACCCAGCTGAGGGTCAGCTGCTCTGCGGCGATTGGTTTTAAATTGGGCGCAATTGCCAGCCAGTGTGCGGTACGTTTGGCATTGCGCTGGATATAGCCCAGCTCGCCATCGCTTTTTACCCCGACTAAATAGGGGGCGGATGAAACCAGCACGGCACTTTCCGCCGCCACGCCGCGGCCAGAGCCAGATTCAAAAGCGCGGGCAGTTAAATGCAGCTGATAGGTAGAGCGGGCAAAGCGCGCCAGATTCAGCGTCAGCTCGGCGTCCCCCTGATCATTGCTGGTGGCGGGTGGCAGGGCGTCTCTAAATGGCTCTTTTAGCTGGCCCGCTTCGCTAAAGCGATATTGGGCATAGGCCGCAAAGGCGGGCACGCTAGGCGTTAAGATCATTTCTCCTTCTACGCGCCGCCCACCGGCTGGGCTGCCAAACAGATGCATGACTTTTACATTAGCCTTGATGTCTTCGGGCTTAATCCAGCCTTCCACCGGTGCATTGCTCAGCGTGGCGTTCACCTTCATGCGGTCTGGCTCAAATTCTTTGATTTTGATGCTGCCGCTGCCGATCTGTTCGCCGCGCTCTTTGCCTTTGACCAGATAAACGCCGATTTGATAATCGCCGCTGGGCGAGGTTTCGCTGCTGGCAAAATCAACGCTATCAAAACCGCTGGCGGATAGCTTGATTTTGTCCTTTTTAACCGTCTGCCCGCGCGGATCGGTGATTTCGATTTCCAGCGGCAGGCCTGCCAAAGAGCCTGCCCAGTTGGCGGTGCGGGTAATGCTGTGGATATGGGCCGTTTCGCCCGGGCGGTACATGCCCCGGTCTGAAAACACAAAACTGCTGAGCTGCTGCGCCGATACGGCATTGGCCACGCCGCCAATATCAAAGCGCGACAGATTCAGCTGCCTGTCGTAGCGGTTGATCGGCAGAAATGACACATCGTCGCTCTGTTTCACCAAATACATCAGTGGCGCTTTTTCGCGGGCTAAATCTTTAAGCGCAGGGAAATGAGCGCGGCCCAGCGCATCGGTCTGGCTGCTGGCCACGGTTTGCCCGTTGCGGCCAATCACTTCTACCGTGGCCGCAGCAACGGCTTCGCCGCTAGAGATCGATTGCACAAACACATCATTGCTATTGTCCACCGCTGTTTTGGCCAGCACGCCTAAATCAGAAACCAAAATAAAGCGGCTATCGCTAGGCTCGTCTTCACGGTTTTTAGGCGCTTTAGGATCAAAAGGCGTGAGTTTCAGCATAAATACGCCACGACGGTTGCCAGTTTTGTCCGCCAGATAGCGGGTCAGATCAATACTGTCGTAGTAAGGTTTGCCGGGGTCGGTGGCGGGCAGGGTGCGCTCTTCGGTGAAGCGCTCGACCAGGGTATCTAAATACTGATCGGCGATTTCAGGCTTAGCAAAGTTGCCATTATTTTGGTCCACCAGATGATGCAGCTGATTAGGAAGCAAACGACCCACTTCGATGCGAACGCCGCTGAGGCCACGCGCCACAAAAGCCACTTTTTTATCCGACGCCATAGAAAGCAGCGCGCCATTTGATAAGAGCTTGATGGCTTTGGGATAAGGCGCAACCTGAAACACCTGCGTCATTACTTTGCCAGACTGATAGCCACCAAAGGCCTGCACACCGGCATCCACTTGTAAAAACACCGAACGCCCAACGGGGGCAGAGAATTTCCAGCTATGTTGTGTGCCGTATTCTTCTTCACCCGGCAACGCTTTTAGCGCCAAGGCGTTGGTGAGCACGGCCTGCCCAACCTGGCTGGCACCCCATTGATACACGCCGCGCTGATCTTCCTTAGGCGTATTAGGCGGATATTCTGGCAGCAGCCAGGCACGCACTTTGCCTTTGAGCGCGGCTTCGGATACCGGCACATTGCTGCTGAACATCACCACCTGCTCTGGCTCGTAACGCTCATTATCGGCCAGCAGCATTTTCACCTGATCAAAGCGCAGGCTGTAGAGGCCGGGTACGCTGATCTTGCTGTCTAAATCGGCTTCAAGCTTATTGCCGCCCTGTGCGGCCTGAGCGCCTTTTGCAAGGGTGAGCAGAATATCGCTGTCTTCTTTAGGAACAGTGAGCGGGGCTGAATGAATAAAGGCGTTGAGTTTGGCTTTATCAAAGCTGATGGAATAGGGCGGCACCTTATCGCTTTGATAGCTCAGCCCGCCGCCCAGCTTCAGGCTGATATTTTTCTGAATGCTGGCAGGGTCTACCGGATGGCTAAAGTGTAAGGTGGCGACCAGTTTTTTAAGGTTAGCGTCGCGCGGGTCCTGGTAAAAACGCGATTCGGCCACATTGGCGGCAAAGGGCGCGGTCTTGAAAGTAAAGCTGTATTCCTCGAGCTTAACGCTTTCGGCAAAGAGTTTTTTCTTAGCGAGCGAGACTTCAAACTCGGCATCAATCGGCCAGTCGGCCTTGGGGCGGAACACCAGTTTTCTATCGCCTTCCCAAACCCAGCTTCCTGCTAGGGCAGGGGAAAGTTGCACGCCATCGCCTGCGGCTTGATCGATTTGCTTGAGTGGTGCAGCAGATTCGTTAAATTCAACCACCAGCGGCAAAGGCTGCGGCCGGTCTTTTTCGTCATAGGGCGTCAGCTCTGGCGCGGTGACTACATAGCTCACCCTCTGTGGTTTGGGCTGAGCCTGATACCAGCGCCAGCCCATCGTTCCACCCGTTGCCAGCAGGGCAAGAGCCAGCGTTGCAATCCCCGCTTGCTTAGGTTTGGCACGCATCCAGAGAACGCCAGCCTCCAGCCACAGCGCCAGCTTCTTGAGCCAGCCCGGCGCTTGCCAGTTCACCTCGCCAAACAGCAGCGTTAAAACCCAGGATATCCCGCGAGATAAAAGCTGGAAAGCGGGCAAGCAAATCTGCAAGGCTTTGTTCATTATGGGGCTCGGCTATTGTTAGGGCGGGTGAGACCCGCCAGATTCTGGCATAAATACTATAAAAACAGCGGGTTTTACCCTGGCTGTAAAATTCAGCCTGTGCTTGATTTGCCAGCTCTTGAAATTGTAAGAGCTATTCTAATGCCCTGCTTGGGAAAGAAGTTTTTCAGGCAAGGGAGTGTGCAAATTCGCCACTGGCTGCATTCTAATACGCAAAATTCGCAGTCTGCTCCAGCGAAACGGCAATCTGTCTTTCTGCCGTTTTCATCCATTCGCCGTGATTGCATACTGAAGTTATTCCAAACGAGGACATTGGGTTTTGCGATGAAAAATATCCTGATTGCATTATTACTGTTGTTGCTGGCAATTTACGTGGGGGCAGATTTTTTTAATCACGGCATGAATTTAAGCTTTAGCGGTGATGGGGATAATTGGGAATGGACAAGCAGTGGTGCTGATGCGCTGATTGCTATTCCCGTATTACTGATTGTGGGTGCAATTTTATTCTTTGTATTTTCTGGTGTAGCCGTACTTATTCTGGCCATTGGCCTGTTCGCCGTATTAGCCTGCCTGTTACCTGCGCTGATTTCATTAGCCGTGCCGGTATTGATGGTGTATTTGCTTTATTTGCTGATTCGTAAAGCGAAGAGTGTGTAGGCTGGAAGGAGCGCTATCAGTCCAAATTTTCTCTGTTTGGGAAATATTGGGCTGATAACAGCCAGGAAACAATCAGTTGTTCTTTGTACGCTTAATGTAAATACAGATTGCTAAGCTACAAATGACGAGCTCTAAAACGAATGACCAATGCAGTATGAAATTAAGCCACCATGGTTTATATAGGGATTTTACTGTAAATAGAGCAAATGGTTTGTCAATAAATGGAAAAAACCACCAGATATCCCCCACTACAGTGTCTAAAATGAGATGCACCATGCAAGATGAAAAAGCAATAAGTGAGAGTAATCCCAGTTTTTTATGCGAAGAGAAAGCATAGATTGTGTATGAAATAAAAGCCAAAGAAATCCATAGTAAAGGCCAATGAGTTATATATTTATGGTGGTGCGTCTGGCGATGGTCAATTAAATAAAAGTAAATAAGATCCAAATCTGGAAGTATTGAGCCTAGTACGGCAGACAAAACAATAAGGCGTGCTGGAATTGTTGTATTTTTAATTTTTTTTAAAATAGATACAGCGTAGATGTAGCCCGAAGGAATATGCGCTATGAACATGTTTGTCTGTGCTTTTATTTGGTTGTGATTAAGTTTGGAATGGCCACTATATTTATTTTCTGAATACGATAAGACTTTGTAGCCTGCTAATTGTTGTTATCAGGATAAAAAAAGAGCGCACCCTGTGCGCTCTTGGTATTTCAAATCATGCAAATTTAAGCAGTCAGTTCCAGCAGTTTGATAAAGGCGTCGTCAAATTGCTTCAGGCCTTCGGTTTGCAGCTGCTCGCCTTGCAGGTTGTAGTTGATGCCTAGCTTACGCAGTGCGGCCATATTGGCAACGGCTTTGTCTAAACCTGTTTCCAGTGTCAGTGCGGCTACGCCGTGGTCGCGGAACAGAGCCAGTGTTGCGTCAGGCACGGTGTTCACTGTTTCCGGGCCGATCAGATCCGCCACATACATTACATCGCTATAGGCTTTGTTTTTGGTGCCGGTAGAGGCCCAAAGCATGCGTTGTGGATTTGCGCCCAGTGCTTTCAGTGCAGCAAAACGTGTGCCGTGGAAGAGTTTTTTGTAATGTTCGTAAGAAACTTTTACAAACGATTTGGCCACTTCACCGCGCAGTGCCAGCGCTTCTGGTGTGCCGATTTCTTCCAGTTGCGGATCAATCAGGCTGTCTACACGGGATAAGAATACCGATGCAACTGCATGAACGTGATCAACCGGCTGGCCAGCGGCAACGCGTGCTTCCAGACCGCGGATATAGGCGGTGAGTACTTCGTCAACGTGTTTCAGGTTAAACATCAGGGTGACGTTGATATTCAGGCCAGAGGCAATCAGCTCTTCAATGGCGATCACGCCTGCGGATGTGGCAGGCACTTTAATCATCAGATTAGGGCGGTTAATGGCTGCCCACAGACGTTTTGCGTTGGCAATGGTGCCAACTGCATCGTGTGACAGTGTTGGGGATACTTCCAGCGATACATAGCCGTCTTTACCCTTGGTTTCATCGTAAATCGAGCGGGTTACATCGCAAGCAGCCTGCAGATCAGGAATCACCAGCGCTTCGTAGCGTTGTTCAGCAGTTAAATCTTGTTTTTTTAATTCTGCCAGGTCGCCGGTGTAAAGCGGATCAGAGCTGATTGATTTAAAGAAAATGGCCGGGTTAGATGTCACCCCCATGATGCCGTCTTCTTTCAGAATTTTGGCAAGTTCACCAGATTGAATCAGACCACGCGATAAATTATCCAGCCAGATGCTTTGACCTAGGGGCTTAATAGCAGCGATTTTGCTCATGGGTGACGCCTCAAATAAGAGATGGGAAAGGTTGATGCTCGGCGTAAATTATCCCCTATCCCTGTGGCTTGCGCATTTGTGATCACGCAATAATTTTGACTATTTTTTACTATTTTTTTGTGGGAATGGGGATTGACAGGGAGGAGGAACTAAAATTTTATAACGACAATCTATTTTAGTGCCTTCGGCACGTTGATTTAGGTGCGGGCGTCCCGCCGGACCTTCCTTTCTTGTGTGGCCAAGAAAGGAAGCGAAAGAAGGCCACTCCACGAAACACGAAGGCCCCTGCGCTGCGGACAATCGAGTCGGCGGCAGGCGAGACTCGCTCGTGCCTCGCTGCCTCTGGCCGAAACCCCGCCCCGCTTGTTCCTCGCTCCGGCGTGTTTCAAGGGGAGATTTAAGCCCCGTGCTTTGATCCGCGAAACGAATCTGGGATGCTGGGTTTTACGATGCTTAATTCAAACCCCGTGTTCTCCGTGTTTCACGATTTGGGTTTTGCTGCCCCGCATCAATTGTTAATCAATCGCTGCGGTGGGAATTTCACTGAGAATACGCTGCCTTCGCCTGATTTGGATTGCACCAGTAATTGGGCCTGGTGGCGCTGGATGATGTGTTTCACGATGGCTAATCCCAGCCCCGTGCCGCCGGTGGAGCGTGAGCGGCCTCGGTCAACGCGGTAAAAGCGCTCGGTCAGGCGGGGTAAGTGTTCAGGCGAGATGCCGATGCCCGAGTCTTTTACGCTGAATAATCCGTGCTCAAAGCTCAGATTCCACGAAAGGGTAATCTCGCCGCCATTAGGCGTGTAGCGGATGGCGTTCGAAACTAAATTGCCAAAAGCAGAATGCAGCTCGTCGTGATTGCCAATTAATCGGATTGAATCGAGCTGGCCGATCGTCACGATGTGGCGGCCTTGCGACAGGCCCTCGGCTTCGGCAGCCAGCAGGCGCATCAGTTGCGGCACGTCGACTTCTTCTTCGCGCATTTGCTGGCCACTTTCCAGACGGGAAAGGGTAAGCAAATCGTCAACCAGACGCTGCATACGCTGGGTTTGATCGTACATCAGCTGCAAATGCTGGCCGCGTGTTTCCGGATCTGTATCGGGCATATCGATCATGGTTTCGATAAAACCGCCTACTACTGTCAGCGGGGTACGCAGCTCGTGCGAAACATTGGCGACAAAATCGCGGTGTACGGTCTGGACGCGATCCAGCTGAGTAATATCGCGCGATAAAAGAAGTTTACGGCTGGAATCAAAAGGAACGAGCTGCACGGATAGAACCTGCTCTTGCGGACGGTGAGTATGTAAAACCAGAGGGTGGGCAAAGTCTTGGCTGCGCAGATATTCGCGCAGTGACGGATGGCGGACAATATTGCTGATTACTTGCCAGACATCGCTCACACGGTTAATCGCCATATGCTGGGCGGCAGAGCGGTTACACCATTCGATTCTGTCGTGCTCATCCAGAATCACCACGCCATCGGGCAGGGCCTCGCTGGCATTGGTAAAGCGATCCAGCGTATTGGTGAGGCGTTCCTTAATTTTGCTTTGCAGCCTGACCTGGTTGTAAACCCGGTCGAACACTTCCTGCCAGAGCAAAATGCCACTCGGTACATTATCCACGCGGGAGTCTTCTACCCAGCGGTGTAAGCGGCCAAGATTCACCAGGTGATACAGAACTGAACAAGATAAAAGACCTATCGCGGTTGCCATGCCATAAGTCAGACCAAAAATAGCACCAATGGAGGCAGAAAATACCGCCACTGTCAGGTAATGAATCAGAGATCGTAGCCAAAGCATTCGGTTTTATATCCAGAGTAAAACACTCGCCTTTTAAAAATACTAAGGCTTACAAGGCGTCCAGCATTTATCCATAAAGAATTTTGTATTTCTTTTAAAGCTTTATGTAAGGATTTTATCGCTAAACCAAGGGCTTGTCGTTAAATGAATGCTTAATTATTGTGAGCAGACAGTCTGTAGCCTGTACCGCGTACGGTTTGAATCAAACGGTCAAAATTAGTTGATTCCAGGGCAGAGCGCAGTCGTCGGATATGCACGTCTACAGTGCGTTCTTCAACAAATACGTGATCTCCCCAGACATGATCAAGCAATTGCGCTCGTGAATGTACGCGTTCCGGATGAGTCATAAAAAAGTGCAGCAAGCGAAATTCGGTAGGGCCCAGATCGATGGTTTCGCTGTTGCCGGTGACACGGTGTGTAGCAGGATCAAGGCGCAGGCCCTGAACTTCAACGGTGTCATCCGTAATTTGCGGTGCGCGGCGGCGTAGCACAGCCTTAATGCGTGCTTGCAATTCACGCGGGCTGAAAGGCTTGGTAATGTAATCATCAGCGCCTGTTTCAAGGCCGATGACTTTATCCTGCTCGTCCGAGCGGGCGGTGAGCATGATTAAAGGAATTTGCCGGGTACGCTCTTCAGAGCGCAGCTTCTTGGCAAAATCGATGCCGGTCATGCCAGGGAGCATCCAGTCGAGCAGGATTAAATCGGGCAGGGCATTTCTTACAATGTTTTGCGCGCTTTCTGCAGAGTCGGCACGCATCACATGATGGCCAGCCTGAGACAGATTGAAAGCAATCAGCTCCTGAATGGCGGGTTCGTCTTCAACAAGTAAAATATTAGCGGGCATAGCGATTGACCTCGCGGAATAAAGTTCCACATTTGTTGCAAGATTAAGGCCTGAATATGTATTTAATATGACAAGTCTGACAAAAGTGGTCTTATTTTTCTGAGCTGTGTCGTATTTTTTACACTCTGCCTGCGCGGATTGGCGTGCAAGCCGCTGTTAGCAAAGGACTGAAGCGGGGTATTATGCGGGGGTTACGTCAAAGAGCTTTTCTGCCCATGTCCGGACTATCAAAAACAACACCTTTGCCAGTAGAGATAAAACTTCATCAGGCCTCAAAGCAGCTGGAGATTCATTTTGATGAGGGCAGTTGTTTTATTCTGCCCTGTGAGTATCTGCGGGTACACAGCCCTTCTGCTGAAGTGCGCGGCCACGGTGCTGGCCCCGGAACATTGCAGGTTGGGAAGGCGGACGTCAATATTATTGATATTGTGCCGGTGGGCAATTACGCAGTGAAACTGGTATTTGATGACGGCCATGATTCAGGGCTTTATTCATGGGACCATCTTTATGAGCTGGGGCGTGATCAGGCGGTCAATTGGCAGGCTTATTTAGATAAGCTGGCACAGGCTGGGGCTTCAAGAACTCCGTAGCTTGGTGCAAACACACGAAATTAAAGCGATTTACGTGCAATGGCGGGTGTAACCGCCATCTGATGAGAGAAAATAATGAGCGATCCAAGTACCCATTTTGGTTTTAAAACGGTTAACGAATCCGAAAAAGCGCAAAAAGTCGCTGAGGTTTTTCATTCGGTGGCTAAAAAATACGATGTGATGAATGACTTAATGTCAGGTGGTTTACATCGCATCTGGAAATTTTTCACGATTGAAACCAGCGGTGTGAAAGCCGGTGACAAGGTATTGGATATTGCCGGTGGCACGGGTGATTTATCCAAAGCCTTTGCTAAAAAAGTCGGTAAAACCGGCCAGGTATGGCTCACCGATATTAATAGCTCCATGCTGGGCGTGGGGCGTGATCGCCTGCTGGACCAAGGCTATGCCTTGCCGGTGGCGCAGTGCGATGCAGAAAAGTTGCCGTTTCCGGATAATTATTTTGACTGTGTTTCGGTGGCCTTTGGCCTGCGCAATATGACGCACAAAGACGCTGCGCTGGCGGAAATGCATCGCGTACTCAAGCCAGGCGGGCGTTTGCTGGTGCTGGAATTCTCGAAAGTATGGGCGCCGCTTAAACCTGCTTACGATATCTACTCGTTTAAATTGCTGCCGTTTATGGGCAAGCTGGTGGCCAACGATGCCGATTCTTACCAGTATCTGGCCGAATCCATCCGTATGCATCCGGATCAGGAAACCCTCAAGCAAATGATGAAAGACGCAGGCTTTGGCTGGGTGGATTTCCATAATATGACGGGTGGCGTGGTTGCTTTGCATAAAGGGACAAAAATTTAATGTTGCTGGCCGCCGTACTCAATCGCCTTTTGGCAGAGGATGCGGCAGCGAAGGCGGAGCTTGCGCAATTCGCTGGCCGTACAATTAAGATTTCTTTGCCCATGGTCAGCGAAACGCTGGTGCTGATGCATGATGGCCGGCTGGCAAAAAGCATGGCCGAAGCAGAAGCCACGCTGGATTTGCCGCTGAGCTTTTTCACCCGCCGCATGCAGGATAAAACCGCCGCCGCCCGCCATGTGCGCCTCAGTGGCGATGGCGAGCTGGGCAGCCGCATCGGCCATGTGCTGAGCGGCCTGCGCTGGGATGCGGCTGAAGAGTTATCTAAGCTGATTGGCGATGTGGCAACGCAAAGGCTGGTGAGTATTGCAGGCAAAGTGGGCGGAATTCCCGGCGCAATGGGTTCGAGATTAGTAGTTAACTTAGCCGAATACTGGCGCGACGAAGCCCCGCTTTTAGCGCATAAGCGCGATGTAAATCAGTTTTGTAATGATGTGGATGAATTACGCGATGCGCTGGCAAGGCTGGAAAAGCGAGTTTCAAAGTTAATGTAGGGTGGGGTCTTCAATAAATGGGCCAAGCAAAATCAAATAGTTTTTTTAGTGCCTTCGGCACGTTGATTTTGGAGCGGGTGCCCCCGCGGGGGCGTTCTTTTCTTGCTTCGCCAAGAAAAGAACCAAAAGAAGGCGACCCCACGAAACACGAAGACTCCTTCGCTGCGGACAATCGAGTCGGCGGCGGGCGGGATTGGCTCGCTGCCTCGCTCCCTGGCCGAAACCCCGCCCCGCTTGTTCCTCGCTTCGGCGTGTTTCAAGGGGAGATTTAAGCCCCATATCGAGAGCGTAGTCATAATTTTTTGTCTTTGTTTGCTACTAAGAACCAAACTGGTTAGCGCACATGTGGTTTCACCTGCCCTACGATGCTAACCCTCTACCTGCATCACCTCTCTCTTAAGTTGAACCAATGCGTCTTTCTCGTTTAATTAAAATTGTCCGTGTGGTTTTTGGCTATGGTCTGGATGAGTTCTTACTCGGCCATGCGCGTGTGCGTGGTTTGGGTAAGCTGATTCAGTCGCTGCTGTCTGGCCGGGATTTAAGCGCGCCACGGGCCGAGCGTTTGCGGTTGGCTTTGCAAGAATTAGGGCCGATCTTTGTTAAGTTTGGTCAGGTCTTGTCGACCCGCCGTGATCTGATGCCGCTGGATATCGCCGATGAGCTGGCAAAACTGCAAGACAATGTGCCTCCCTTTGCAGCGGAGACCGCAGTCGCGGTGATTGAAACAAGCTTAGGGCGCAAGCTCGATGAGCTGTTTGCCGAGTTTGAGCAAACGCCGGTGGCCAGTGCATCAGTGGCGCAGGTGCATAAGGCGCGTTTACATAATGGCCAGCAGGTGGCGGTCAAAGTTTTACGCCCGGATATCCTGCCGGTGATTGAATCTGATTTAGCGCTGATGCGCATCATGGCGGTATTGCTGGAGAAGCTCTCGGCCGACGGTAAGCGTTTGCGCCCCAGAGAAGTGGTGGCGGAATTTGATCGCTATCTGCATGACGAGCTTGATCTGATGCGCGAGGCGGCTAACGCCAGCCAGCTGCGCCGCAATTTTTTAAATTCCAGCCAGCTCCTGGTGCCCGAAGTCTTCTACGACTTTTGTGCGCGTGAAGTGTTTGTGATGGAGTGGATGGACGGCATTCCGGTCGGGCGCATCGATGAGCTACTGGCGGCGGGGATGGATTTAAAAAAACTCTCCCGCTTTGGGGTGGAAATCTTTTTTACCCAGGTATTCAGAGATGGGTTTTTCCATGCCGATATGCACCCAGGCAATATCCTGGTGGCGGCTGATAATCGCTATATTGCTTTGGATTTTGGGATTGTTGGCACGCTGTCTGATAGCGATAAGCAATACCTGGCGATTAACTTTCTGGCGTTTTTTAACCGCGATTACCACCGTGTGGCTACCGCCCATATTGAATCGGGCTGGGTGCCAAAAGAGACGCGGGTAGAGGAATTAGAAGCGGCGGTTCGCACCGTTTGCGAGCCTATTTTTAATAAGCCGCTCTCGCAGATTTCTTTTGGCCAGGTGCTGCTGCGCCTGTTTGAAACCTCGCGTCGCTTTAATGTGGAAATCCAGCCGCAGTTGGTCTTGCTGCAAAAAACCCTGCTCAATATTGAAGGCTTAGGCCGTCAGCTCGATCCGGATTTAGACTTGTGGCAGACCGCCATGCCGTTTTTAGAGCGCTGGATGCACGAGCAAATTGGCTGGCGCGGCATGCTGCGTAATCTAAAAAAAGAAGCGCCGCAGTGGGCGGCTTTATTGCCAATGTTGCCGCGTAAATTAGGTGAGCTGCTCGATCAGAACCATACAGAGTTACTGGTGGCGGGCTATAGCGGCCTGATGTGGGAGCAGAAAAAACGTAACTGGCTGCTGGGCGTGATTGCCGCGCTTTTGGCTGGTTTATTGCTCACATGGTGGTTTAAGTAAGACGGGCCACAGGCCCAGATCTGCCGGGGCGGCATAGGCCCCGGCGTTTTATCCGGGGCACCCCGCCCGCGCCGGAGCGGCTTTTAGCGTAAATGTGCTTTCAAATGGGCCGCTCTGTGCTCCCCTCCGGCATTTGCAGCTTAAAGCTCAATCACACCTCCGCCAACCCGATGGGTGTTGCCGCCAACCCGGATATTGCGCTGCGCATCCACTTCTACATGAATCACGCTTAAACGGCTGAACAGGCGTTGTATGGTCAGCCCCTGCTCGATTCTCAGGCTAAAAGGGGCGCTTTGCCCTGATGCCATCATCCAGCCCGCAATATTTGCCGCCCCCGTGCCTGCTCCAAAATCTTCATACACCTGAAATGCATCGCAGGAAAAAAACCGGAGGGTGATATGGTCGCCATCGCTGGACCATACAGCGGCCTGGGGTAAGTTTTTGCTGGTTTCGGCCAGCCTGGACAGCGAGCTGACCTGTGGATTGGCCTGCAAAACAGATTGCTGTGATCTGACCTGCACAATGAGTTGTTCCAGCCCGCAATCAACAAATAAGGGCGTGCCAATAATATCTGTTGCTGCAATGCCAAGGGCCGAGGCAATTTCTAAACTGCTGTGCTGTGCCGGGCGGGTGTGGGCTGTGGCCAGCTGGCTCCACCAGCGGTCTCCCTGGCGTAACAGCCAGGTTTGCCCCTGATTGGTTTTAAATGCCTGTGCGGCAAGGCCTGTTTCATCGGGGTGCGAGGCTTCGGCGGTGGCCAGCATGGCTTGCACTGAAAAAGGCAGCATGTATTGCGTTGAATGCACATGAACTTGTGTGTCGTTTGCCGCAATAAATGCGGTTTCTGCTACGCCCATTTGAAATGCCAGCGTTTGCCTGGTTGGCTCGTCAGGCATTTCTTCAGTGGTAAACACGACAATCGGGTTCCCACTTAAACGCCGTTCAGCAAAGGTATTGATGAGGTGAAAGGGATAGGACGTCATAGCAGCAGCCTGGAAGTGAGTGCAGTAATATTTGCGAATGAAAAAAGCGACAGGTGTTTTTATTACATGATTATGCCATTGAATCTTTCCAATATATTTTTTTAAGCTTACTATTTGATTTTATTTTATTGGTGGGGTGATTCTCGATTTGTAAAATTTACATTTAAATAATGGCTTACCATTCAGCACTTTATTCACTTAAATGAGTATTTGCGCTTTGTTTGTAGCAAATTGGGTGTTAAAAACCACACTTTTTTCCTAGTGCGATTGAGGGGTTTCAGATATTTCCTTATAGATCTAACATCTGTTAGAAATGTAGTCCGGGTATTTAAGGTACATATTTTTTTGTAATAATCTATCAGTGAAAGCCGCAGGTTCTTGTTAGAATGAAACCGTTTGCCCGATTCAATCATGAACTGGATTGCTGATGCCCGTACTCGAAACGATTGCTGATAAAGATCTGCCCCTTAAACGGGATCTTGAATTACTCGCTGAACTACTCGCTGCGACCATTCGCGAGCAAGCAGGGATTGCTACTGCCGAGCAGATAGAGTCCATTCGTGAACTCGCTCTGTCCTATGTGCAAGGCAGCAATCCGGAAGCGGGTAAAATGCTTGCCAAATCTTTATCTGGTCTGGATCCAGCCACCACCGTTGCCTTGGTGCGTGGTTTTGGTTATTTTTCGCACCTGTCTAATATTGCTGAAGATTTACACCATAATCGCCGCCGCCGCGCGCATAAGATTGCGGGCTCCGGCCCTCAGCGCGGCAGTATTGCAGCAGCGATTAATACCTTAACAGGCAGAGGTGTTAAGGCCGCAGAAATTATTTCCATGCTGGGTGAAAGCTTAATTGCCCCCGTGCTGACGGCTCACCCAACTGAAGTAAAGCGCAAGACCATCCTGGATTCCCACCGTGCTGTGGCGCAGCTCTTAGCCGAGCGCGATCGCTATGCCATGACGCCTGAAGAGTTAAGCGATAATAAAGCGGCTCTGGAGCGTGTCTTGCTGGCGCTGTGGCAAACCCGCGAAATTCGTACTTTTAAGCTGACTGTTCAGGACGAGATTGAAAACGGTGCTGCGTATTTCCGCAATACTTTCCTGCACGAACTGCCACGGCTTTATCTGGATTTGGAAGACAAGCTGGCAGGGCTCTGTGAGCAGAGCATCAGCCTGCCTAACTTTATTCAGGTAGGCAGCTGGATTGGCGGTGACCGCGACGGTAATCCTTTTGTAACGGGCGATGTATTGCGCTACGCCGTGTCGCGTCAGTCTGGTATTGCTTTAGATTACTATTACCAGCAGTGCATGAAGCTGGAAAACGAATTATCGATGTCCACACGGATTGTGGATGTGGATTCTGCTTTGCAGGCCCTGGCCAATTCGGCCACAGATGAGAAAGACCGTAAATCAGAAGAGCCATATCGCCTGGCTGTCTCTGCCGTGCGGGCGCGTATTTTTGCTACTGCGGTTAAAATTGGCACTTTCCATCATCAGTTGCACGATGTGGCCAATGCGGCTGAATATGCGAATGCGCAAGAGCTGCTGGATGATTTAGCCGTGATTGCGTCCTCGCTTAAAGCGCATGGCGCAGCACTTCTGGCCAATGGCCGTTTGCGCCGTTTGCAGCGTGCGGTATCGGTGTTTGGCTTCTATCTAGCACCGCTGGATATGCGCCAGTATTCCGGCATGCATGAAAAAGTGATTTCCGAGCTGTTTACCCATGCAGGCCTTGAAGAATATATGCGTCTGGATGAAGCATCGCGCCGTGCGGTGCTGCTGCGTGAATTATCCAGCGCCCGGCCTTTGACTTCGGCCTACGTTGAATACAGCGAAGATGTGCAAAAAGAGCTGGATATTTATCGCGCCGCAAGCGAAGTGCAAGCGCGCTACGGCGCATCGGTACTGCCTAATTACATTATCTCTAACTGTGATTCGGTTTCGGATATGCTGGAAGTGGCCGTGCTGATGAAGGAAGTGGGCCTGGTGCAGCTTGCGCCTAAGCTGTCTTCCAAAATTAATATCATTCCTTTATTCGAAACCATTCCTGATTTGCGCAGTGCAGGCAAAATCATGACCGAGCTGTTTGCAATCCCACAGTGGCGTAATCTTTTGGGCTGCCGGGATAATGTGCAGGAAGTGATGCTGGGTTATTCGGATTCGAATAAAGACGGTGGTTATCTGACCTCCAACTGGGAGCTGTATAAAGCAGAACTCACGCTGGTTGAAGTATTTCAGGCCGCTAACTTTAAAATGCGTCTGTTCCATGGCCGTGGCGGTACAGTTGGCCGTGGTGGTGGCCCGGCGCACGATGCGATCCTGGCCCAGCCTGCTGGTTCAGTGAATGGCCAGATTCGGATTACCGAGCAGGGCGAAGTGATTACCGCCAAGTATGCCGATCGCGAAGTAGGGCGCCGTAATTTGGAAATCCTGATTGCCGCCACACTGGAAGCCAGTTTCCCAGAGGCTTCGCCCCCACTGAATGATGTGATGGAACGCCGTCAGCTGATGGAAAAGCTCAGTCTGAGCGCCTATCAGGCTTACCGTGATTTGGTGTACGCAACGCCTGATTTTATTACCTATTTCCGCGAAGCTACTCCGATTAACGAGATTCCGAGCCTGAATATCGGCTCCCGCCCGGCAGCGCGTAAGAGCACCAACAGCATCGGCGATTTGCGTGCCATTCCTTGGGTATTCTCATGGAGCCAGTGCCGCTTAATGTTGCCGGGCTGGTATGGCTTTGGTACTGCAATCAGCGAGTACCTTAAAGAAGCAGGCGATGAAGGTTTGGCGCTGTTGCAGCAGCTTTATCGTGACTGGCCGTTCTTTAACTCCACGATCTCTAATATGGATATGGTGCTGGCTAAATCGGATATTGCGATTGCGGCCCGTTACTCTGAGCTGGTTCAGGATCAGGAGCTGGCACAGCGTATCTTTACGCGGATTAAAGCAGAATGGCAGCGTACCGTAGATGCGGTACAAGCGATTTCCAAGCATGGTGAGCTGCTGGCTGATAACCCAATGCTGGCCCGCAGCCTGGATAACCGCCTGCCTTATCTTGACCCGCTGAATCACCTGCAGGTTGAGCTGCTCAAACGCCTGCGCAGTGGTGAGGCGAGTGAAGATGTACAGCATGCGGTGCATTTAACGATTAACGGCATTGCGGCGGGTTTGCGTAATAGCGGTTAAGACGTGCAATAACTGATAAGAAGCTGGGCTGGCGTGTAATACGTAACCCAGCTTTTTTTTGCTTGTGGATTTAGCCTGTGCTAGTTTGTCAGGCTAAAATAAGCTTGTATGAACTTTTTCATTACTCACCGCATATTGATTCTTCAGGGCAATGTCTGCATTGAAAGCCACCACCTGCCGCTATTTAGTGCTTACTCTGCTGCTCTGCATGGCTTTGCCCGCTGCAGCAGCAGGTAAATTGCCTACCCATTTTGGCGATAAGATGGAGGCGGCTTTGTCTTGCCGCAGTGAATGGTCGAATGAATGGTGGCGCAGTTATTTCCGGCAGTATTTGGGCGACCCTCTGCGGGTATGGGGAGAGGCAGAGTGGTTTGAAGCACAAAATGCCTCACTGGGCGGCAATACGGTAAGCGAAGTATTTGTGAGCTTGCCCAGCTCGGGTGCCTTGATGGTGGGGGCGCTGATTCCTAATCAAATCGAAACCGTGCGCAAGAATATCGAAGCGAGCATGGGTTTTGTGTTTGTTCCCTTGGCGGGGAAATATCCTCGTTATCTGTCCAAATTTGGCAGCGTTTTGGTCGGTCTTCCGAATGACCAAACCAAGTGGTATTGCGCGCGCTGGAATTTGGGTAATCGTCCCTGATGCTGCAAAGTGCAGTTATCCCATTTTTTAATCTTTCTAAATAAGAAAGATTAAATATAAAAAATATTTAAAAAAATAATTAATTTCTTTCTTATTTTTTACTTAAATAGTTTTTTTATAGCTTGTGATGTTTTCTGCTGTTTTCTTTTAAATCAATATTTCATTCCAGTTAATACCAATTATTGCAATTGCCTCTTTTAGCAAGGGCGTCTGATAGGACGGAAGGAGCTTGTTGCATTTAATTACAAATATGGAATTGTTGTGTATGGCTCAAGAAAGCAAATATTCAGTATAAGCAGTTTAATGTATACTTTTTTTGCTAAACACACAGGTTTATATTGAAATATTTGTGTAATTCTTGTGCGAAAACTACACCAATAAAATCATATAAATTACAAAAAATAAAAATTATGCTGCAACGCAATATTTGTGAATAACGCTATTTTTGATTGAAAACGGAGTTTCCTGAATAAAATGCTGCATTGCGTCAATGATTATGATACCTGGCTATGTAGTTAAAGCAGGCTGTTTTGCAGTGAAAGCAGCAGAGCATTTTTTTATTCACAATTGAGGGCTTGACAAGAAAAATAGAATGGTGAGTAATGAAACCCATCATGACCGGTTACAAAGAGAATTGGCTTGATACTGCTCTGAATACAGGTGAAGCTTTCGCAGAATTGACAGCTTGTAGGAAGGCGCTAATACCAGTTGAGATGCGTGAATAACGCCAATCAGTCTAAAGAGGATGGAGACTCCCTTTATGTCGAACTACAGTCGTTTAGCAGCAATTCCTGCTGCGTTTATTGTGATGCAAGCGTTTGCGGCACCCGCCTGGGATGCTGCAACCACCTATACCGGTGGAGAAGTGGTGAGCTACGGTGGTAAGGATTGGAAAGCACAATGGTGGACTAAGGGTAATGTGCCTGGTGCAGATCAGTGGGGCCCATGGGCTTTGCAATCGGGTACACCAACACCAGCACCTACTCCCGTGCCTACGCCAACTCCTGTTCCTACACCAGGCCCAACGCCAGTTCCAACGCCTGCTCCTACACCAGCGCCATCGGCTTGCTACCAAACATGGACAGCAACGACAGCCTATACGGGCGGGCAATCGGTTACTTATAAAGGCCGTAACTACAAAGCACAGTGGTGGACTCAGGGCGATGACCCAACGACCAATGTGGGCGCAGGTAAGCCATGGCTGGATTTAGGTGCCTGCTCAACAGTGCCAACGCCTGTTCCAACTCCGGTGCCGACACCAGTACCAACGCCTGTTCCTACTCCGGTGCCGACACCAGTACCAACGCCTGTTCCAACTCCGGTGCCGACACCAGTACCAACACCTGTTCCAACTCCGGTACCAACGCCTGTTCCTACACCAACACCTGCACCAACACCATCAGGCAGCACGCAAGTTGGGTCTTACTTTGCACAGTGGGGCATTTACGATCGTGGCTATCTGGTGAAACATGTTCAGACCAGCGGCTCCGCGGCGAAGATGACTTTCCTGAACTATGCCTTTGGTAATATCTATGCCAAAAATGGCGGCTACGAATGCGGCATCGTGACTAAGGCAGAAAATGGCTCGCAAGACGGTGGCGATGGCTGGGCCGACTTCCAGAAAGGTTTCGGCGCAAGTGATTCCGTGGATGGTGTGGGTGATGTTTGGGGCGAAGATGGCAAAGGTGGCTTGAAAGGTAACTTTAACCAGCTTAAAAAACTGAAAGCCAAAAACCCTAACCTTAAAGTGTTTATTTCTTTAGGTGGCTGGACCTGGTCTAAGTGGTTCTCGAATGCTGCTGCTACCGATGCAAGCCGCAAGCAACTGGTTTCCAGTTGTATCGATCTTTACATCAAGGGCAATATTCCATTTGATGCAGGCTCTAATGCCGGTGGTAAAGGCACGGCTGCTGGCGTATTCGACGGGATTGATATCGATTGGGAATACCCGGGCGTACAAGGGATTGGCACCAATACCGTTTCACCTAACGATAAGCAAAATAACACCCTGCTGCTGAAAGAATTCCGTGCTCAGCTGGATGCGCTTACCGCAACAACAGGCAAGAAGTATGGTCTGACTGTAGCGATTGGTGCAGGGGCTGAAAAAATTGCCATGACCGAGCCGGGTGAGTACAGCAAGTATCTGGATTGGATCAATCTGATGTCATACGACTTCAATGGCGGATGGGATGCTAAGGGGCCGACAGACTTCCAGTCGCATCTTTACAATGATCCTGCCAGCCCGCGTTATATCGATCCTAAAACAGGTAAACCAGGTTTAGCAGCGCAATACAATATCGACAGCGCAGTGAAAAACCTGATTGCAGCAGGCGCACCAGCCAGCAAGATCGTATTAGGTATTCCTTTCTACGGCCGTGGCTGGACGGGCGTGCCTAATGTCAACAATGGCTTGTATCAGTCTGCAACAGGCCCGGCTAAGGGTACATACGAAGCCGGGATTGAAGACTATCGCGTTCTGAAAAACGCGGCTGGCTCTGTATATGTTCATCCAGTTACCAAGCAGTCATGGAAATACGATGGCAATACATTCTGGTCTTACGATACAACCGATGTGATTCAGACCAAGCTTGATTATGTTAAAGCCAATGGTTTGGGCGGCGCATTCAGCTGGTCGCTTGATGGTGATGACAGCACCGGCACATTGATGAATGCAATGAGCAAGGTGCGTCAGTAAGACTCAAAAAATCTAGTCAGTGAAATTAGCAAGCTAGCTAGACTTTTAACCCTCATGCTCAGGCATGGGGGTTTTTTTTGCCTGAGTGGGGGATAATCCCCACTTTGCTGATTTGATCTGATCTCCCCATGTTGCCCATTCAATATAATTTTGATCTGAAAAACGCTAATACCCTCGGTTTGCCCGCCGTTGCCAGCCATTTTCTTCCGCTGACTGATTCCGCCCAATTATTTGAACTCTGTCAGAACCCTGGCTTAAAAGCGCTGCCATGGCGTGTTCTGGGCGGCGGCAGTAATTTGGTTTTGCCTGAGCAAATCAATGCCCTGGTGATTGCTGTTGCTTTGAAAGGGCGCCGTTTACTGAGGGAAGACGATGAAGCATGGTATGTCGCTGCAGCAGGCGGTGAAAACTGGCATGACTTTGTAAGCTGGACCTTAGCGCGGGGCTGGGCCGGCTTAGAAAACTTATCGCTGATCCCCGGTACAGTAGGGGCCGCGCCGGTGCAAAATATTGGCGCTTATGGCGTGGAAGTTAAAGATTGCCTGTATGAGCTAACAGCCTATAGCCTTGCAGATGGCCATGCCCGCGTATTTAGCGCAGCAGAATGCCAGTTTTCCTATCGGGACAGCTGTTTTAAGCAGGCCGAAGCGGGCAAATGGCTGATCGGCGAAGTTGTCTTTAAATTAGCAAAGTCTGCCAGCATTAAAACGAATTATGGCGATATAGGGCAGGAGCTGGCCGCGCTGGACTTGCCTCTGTCGGCCAGCGCCGTGGCTCAGGCGGTGATTAATGTCCGCCAGCGCAAATTGCCTGATCCGGCGGTAATTGGTAATGCGGGCAGCTTTTTTAAAAACCCGGTCGTGGCGGCTGAGCTGCGCGGGCAGGTGCTGGCCGAGCACCCGGAGCTGGTTTCTTATCCTGCAGGGCCAGATCATTACAAACTGGCCGCAGGCTGGCTGATTGAGCGCGCTGGCTGGAAAGGCCGTCAGCTGGGGCCGGCAGGTATGTACCAGAAACAAGCGCTGGTGCTGGTGAATCATGGCGGCGCAACGCAAAACGACATAGCCAATCTCACCGCCGCCGTACAAGCCGATGTGAAAGAGAAATTTGGCGTAGAGCTGGAGGCAGAGCCGGTTTGGTGGTGATGCTGGCGCAGTAGGGCTTCCGATCGCTGCTAAGTTATTTAGCTTTTGTAAGCCACAACTTAATAAGCACTCTCCTAGCATAGGGCTTAAATCCCCATTGAAGCCGCGATACGAGAAATAAGCGGCCCGTGGTTTCGATCAAGGGGCTGCTGCTAAAGGACAATACTCTATGTGGATAGACACTCATTGCCATCTGGATGCCCCGGAATTTGCCGCAGACCGGGATGAGGTGGCGGCGGCAGCAAGGCTGGCTGGGGTTAAGCAGATTGTGGTGCCTGCGGTGAGCGAGGCGACTTTTGCCGATGCGCTGGCGATGCGCACCCGCTATGGCTGTTTTCCGGCTTTTGGCCTGCACCCGATTTATACGGCGGTGCATCGGGATGAGCATTTGCTGACTTTGCAGCATTATCTGGAGCAGCATCAGCCGGTGGCGGTGGGTGAGATTGGGCTGGATTTTTATGTGCCCAATTTGGATGCTACAAGGCAGGTTGAGCTACTGGAAGCCCAGCTGAAGCTGGCACGGGATTTCGATCTGCCGGTGCTGCTGCATCTGCGCCGCGCTCAGGATCCGCTGCTTAAATATTTGCGTAAATGGCGGGTTAAGGGCGGCATTGCCCACGCCTTTAATGGCAGCGTGCAACAGGCCGAGGTGTTTATTTCGCTAGGGTTTAAGCTGGGGTTTGGCGGGGCGATGACTTATTCAGGCTCGCAGCGGATACGCAAACTGGCCCGTGATTTACCCTTAGAAGCACTGGTAATGGAAACCGATGCCCCGGATATTCCGCCAGCCTGGCTGGACCGCCAGCGCAATCAACCCGGCGAACTCGTCAGAATGGCGGAGGTGCTGGCAGAGTTACGCGGGATCAGCCTTGAAGAATTAGCCGCCGCCACATGCGCCAATGCAAGGGCCGTGTTGCCGGGATTACTGTAATTGAAAATATAAAAAAACCAGATCTTAAAACGCAGAGAGCACAGAGAACACGAAGATTCACGGAGAAAACTTTACTTGCTGATGTTTTTCTCTGTGATCCTCCGTGCACTCTTAAACGCCCGCATTTCAAGACTTGGGTTTTATTAAGCTGGTGGAGTTGCTGTTAAGTCTGTGAAATTTGAGTTAGCTAAAATAGTCCAACTCCAGTGCCGATTTGACTTCGCCCAGAGTGGCTGCCGCTACGGTGCGGGCACGGGCTGTGCCAGCTTTTAAAATCTGCATTACATGTGCCGGATCTTTTGCAAGCTCCAGGCGGCGATTGCGGATAGGGGCAATCAATTCTTGCAGGCGTACTTCCAGGTGCTGCTTGATAACCGAGTCTGCCAGGCCACCCTTGCGGTATTTGGCTTTTAAATCATCCACAAAGCTGATATCCGCCTCAAACGCATCCAGAAAAGTAAACACGGCATTGCCAGCCACCTGGCCCGGATCATTGATTTTTAAGTGCTTGGAATCGGTGTACATGCTTTTTACAAACTGAGTAATTTCATCCGGGCTGGCCGATAAATGCAGCACATTGCCCTGAGATTTACTCATTTTAGATTTACCATCCGGCCCAGGCAGGCGGCCCGTTTGCGGGATGATGGCGCGCGTTTCGAGCAAAATATCTTTGCCCACTATGGCATTAAAGCGGCGAACAATCTCGTTGGTTTGCTCAATCATCGGGGCCTGATCGGCGCCTACAGGAACGGCTGTGGCTTTAAACGCCGTGATATCTGCAGCCTGGCTTACCGGGTAGGCCAAAAAGCCGGCCGGAATATCCCTTTGGAAGTTCTTTTGGCGAATTTCTTCTTTAACCGTAGGATTGCGCTCAAGGCGGGCAACGGTTACCAGATTCATAAAGTAGTAAGTCAGCTCGGATAATTCCGGCACCTGCGATTGAATAAAAATCGTGTTTTTAGCAGGATCAAGGCCAACAGCGAGGTAATCGAGTGCTACTTCAAGCACATTGCGATGTACCACATCATGATCGGTATCGGTCAGTGCTTGGGCGTCAGCCAACATTAAAAATTGTGTATGTTTGTCCTGAAAGGCAAGGCGGTTTTGCAATGAACCTACAAAGTGGCCTAAATGCAGCGGGCCAGTTGTTCGGTCACCAGTCAGAATAATATGCGAAGTCATGTACTCGATCCTTGTTTGGATTAAAGCCGCCGAGCCCATGGGGTATGTGGATATAACAATGCCGCCTGGACCGGCGGCATTGTTCAATAAAATGAGCTTAAGCCGCCAGTAACATATATTGGCGGTAGTACCAGCTCTGGGCTGGGGGTGTAGCGAAAAGGGTGGCTTGTGTTGCTTTCATGGCCATCACTATTGCAGCTTTCATGCCGTCTGTCTACCGTATGTGATTACTTAATGATAACTATTGTTGTTTAGCTTTTGTTACAGCCGCAGACAGGGCAGGCCGGATCACGCTTATAGCGCATTTCCCGCCATTGCATATTGCGCGCATCCAGCAGCTGTAAACGTCCAATCAGCGGGCTGCCAAGGCCAAGAATTAGTTTGAGTGCTTCTGCTGCCTGTGCGGCCCCAATCATCCCTACGAGAGGGGCAAAAACCCCAAAAGTAGCGCATGGACCATCGCTGGCCTCGCCTTCTTCACCAAACAGACAGTGGTAACAGGGGGCGTTGTCCAGCCTGGAATCAAAGGCTGTAAGCTGCCCATCAAAGCGAACTGCAGCACCAGAAACCAGAGGCACTTTATGCCTAACACAGGCGCGGTTTACAGCATGGCGGGTGGCAAAATTATCACAGCAATCCAACACGATATCTGCAGCGGCAACAAGCTGATCCAGTTCTTTGTTGCTTGCTCTGGTACTCAGCGCATTAACCCTGATGTGCGGGTTCAGTGCATAAATGGCCTGAGCGGCAGATTGCGCTTTATTCTGGCCCAGACTGGCTGTGCTGTGGATGATCTGGCGCTGTAAATTAGATAAATCAACCTGATCATTGTCCACAATGGTGAGCGTGCCCACGCCTGCCGATGCCAGATAAAGTGCCGCAGGTGATCCTAAGCCTCCGGCGCCAATTAACAGTACATGGGCCTGGCTGATTTTTTCTTGGCCTTCAATGCCAATTTCATCGAGCAGAATATGGCGGCTGTAGCGCAGCAGGGCTTGATCATCCAGCGTGTCTTCGCAGCTGGCAGAAGGGTTTGGGCAGACGCTCATGGTTGAAAATCGCAGTTAGGGTGAGAAATTATACGAGAAGGCGGCAGGTGCTGCGTGTTTGGGCTTAAAGAGCGGGGGATACGGGCAGATCATGAGGCGGCAAAATGCGTTTCTTCAAACTTGTTTTGCTTCGTAAAAAAAGCGCCAGCCATGCTCAGGATTATTAACACAGTACTCCCTTACAAATACCGCCGCAGTTCTTCTGGTGTTTCATCGTGATCGCCGTGCGGATGTTTTTCCCATACTTTAACGTAGACATCACGGTTTTTAATATTGTGTTCAGGGATTTCTAAATTACTGCAGGCGATATCTTCGCAATAGTGGGCGAGGGCGCGTTTGATTTTGCTCAGGATGCTTTCATCTAAATGAAAGCCTGCTTGCTTTAACTGCTCTTCCAGCCACTGTAAGCGGTATTGGGGTAAAGGGTAGCGTACGCTGATACAGGGCTTATTGCCTGATGTGTGTGCAATAACCCCCTCTAAAGAATTCAAAAAGAGTACGGCATGCAGGGCTTGATCTGGCGGAAGCGGATAGAGCTGTATCAAATGATGCCTGGCACCGTTGCTTAAGCAGGGTTTCATCGCGATCCTCCTGTAGACGTTTTAGTTTAGGCCGATGAAACTTACTTTGCACGCAATGAAAAACAGCTCCCGGAGGAGCTGTCTGATCAGATGCAGGCTGCGGCTGTTATTTAGCAGGCGCGGCTACATTTTTATTTTGCAAAATCTGCTGCACTTTCAGAATATTCAGCGCTTGTTGCAACTGGTAGTCGTTTTTAGAAGCAATTTCACGTGGATTGTCTTCAGCTGTTTCGCTGGCTGAGGCCGGTTTCAGCTTTTTAATTTCTGCTTTGATTTCCGCTTTGGTTTCAGATGCTGTTTTTTTGCTGCCAGCTTCCTTATCGGTCGGATTATCTAAACGATGTCCTAAATCGGCTTCACGAATACGGAAGGCGTTTTGCTCCTTGCCGTTCAGCACTGCTTCTTCGACTTCAATATCCGGTGTAATGCCTTTCAACTGAATTGAGCGGCCAAGTGGCGTGAAATAACGAGCGGTGGTGAGCTTCAGTGCGGTTTTGTTATCAATAGGCATAATGGTCTGCACCGATGCCTTACCAAAGGTTTGCGTACCCACCACAATAGCGCGTTTATGGTCTTGCAATGCGCCCGCTACAATTTCTGAAGCCGAAGCAGAGCCGCCATTCACCAGTACAACCAGCGGCACGTTTTTCACTTCCTTAGGCGTGTTTTTAAAATAATCTTCTCTGCCATTCTGACGCAGATAGTTTTCTTTGCTTGCTGTCAGTTTGATTTTGGAATCAGGAGTGCGGCCTTCGGTGTAAACCACCAGCGCATCTTTAGGTAAGAATGCAGCAGAAACACCTACGGCACCATTTAACAGGCCACCCGGATCATTCCGTAAATCGAGCACAACGCCTTTAAGCGGTGCTTTATTTTCTTTGTACAGGGCATCAAGGGCCTGAGCTACGTTTTCTGTGGTGTGCTCCTGGAACTGGGCAACACGGATGTAGCCGTAGCCTGGTTCGGCCATTTTGGATTTCACGCTTTGTACTTTAATGACAGCGCGTTTCAGCGTCAGAATAATGGGCTTGCCTTCGCCTTTACGCAGCATGGTCAGCGTCACCGACGAGCCAATTTTGCCGCGCATTTTAGTCACGGCATCATTGAGCGACATGCCTTGTACCGGCGTTTCATCAATCTTGGCAATAAAGTCGCCCGCTTTTACACCGGCACGATAGGCAGGTGTATCTTCAATGGGCGATACAACGCGCACAAGGCCGTCTTCCATGCTGACTTCTATTCCAAGGCCACCAAATTCGCCCTGGGTTTGAATCTGCATATCTTTGAAGGCTTCGGCATCCAGATAAGTGGAGTGCGGATCAAGACCCGATACCATGCCTTTAATGGCTTCAGTAATGAGTTTTTTATCTTCGACTGGCTCTACATAGCTCTGCTTGATCAAGCCAAAAACAGTAGAAAATGCACGCAGCTCTTCAACGGGTAAGGGGTTGCCTCCCGCATCTTTATCAGCCACTGCGTTAAAGGAAAGACTCAGGGCAATGCCCAGACCTGCACCTGCCAGTAGCAAGGCAATCTTTTGGAGCTTTGGTTTTTTGTTGCTCGAGGACATCCGTGTTTTCCTGTTATAGGCTTGCTGATATGGGGCGTCGTAATGGTCTAGCCAGCCCACGCCAATGGGTCTACGGGGCGGCCGTTTTGTCTTAATTCAAAGTATAAGCCGGAATCTGCCATTCCACCGCTGTTACCACTGGTGGCAATGCTGTCCCCAGCCTTAATCGTATCACCGACTTGCTTAAGAATGCTCTCGTTTGCAGCGTAAATACTCATATATCCACCGCCATGATCGACGATCAGCATATTGCCAAAGCCGCGTAGCCACTCGGCAAAAACCACCCGGCCACTGGCTACCGCTTTGACGCTCTGGCCGGATGCAGCGCGAATAAATACGCCTTTCCATTGCCCGCCTTCGCCACGAGCCGTGCCATAACGGCCGGTGATTTCACCCTTAATCGGTAAGCGCAGCTTACCTTTGAGCGATGCAAAGGCTTGTCCGGACTGACCCGCATCTGGCAGCGCGGTAGTGACTTCTGGTTCGGGCTCGGCCTTGGGTGCGGGTTTTCCAGCGGCTTTTGCTTTGGCTTGAGCTGCCGCATTTCGTGCGGCACGCTCCCTGGCTTTTTTCTCAGCAAGCTGCTTGGCCTGGGCGATTTTTTTGGCGCGCTCAAGCTCCTGGCGTTTGATAATGGCGTTGAGCTTATCAACCAGCCCTGTCAGCCGTTTTTCATCGGCGGCCAGTTTTTGGATTTGATTACGCTGGCTGCTGATTTCTTGTGAGAGGTTGCTCACAATTTGCTGTTTTTCCTGCTGCTCGGACACCAGCATTTCTTTTTGCTGTTTTTTCCTTTGTGCAAGCTGTTGCAAAGCTTCATTTTTTTGCCGGATATCTTCACTTAAGCGGGAAAGCTCACTCAGCTGCGCTTCCAGTTTATTTGCCAGCTGAAGTTGCGAGCGGCTGATATAGCGGTAATAAGTGAGCTCGCGGCTGACTTGATTAGGGTCTTGCTGATTGAGTAGCAGACGCCATGCTTCAATTTGCCCGGCTTTGTAGCGTGTTTTCAGGATTTTCCCAAGGCGAAGCTGGCTGGCCTGAATCCCTTTGCGGGTATGGCTGATATCGTTTTCAAGGCGGGAAATTTCAGCGCTGGTGAGGGCTTGTTCTTGCTGCATGGAGCTAAGAACCCGATTGGCATCGGAAATCGCTGTTTCAGAATCTTTTAAAGCGTCGCTGGCTTCGCTGCGGTGCGATTCATTGGCTGCAAGGTCTTTTTTCAGCTCTTGCAACTGGCCACGCAAATCTTTTAACTCAGCTTGTCTTGCTTCGGATTCTTGTTTAGGCGCGGCAGGCGTAGTCGGTGCAGCCAGTGCACAGCTTGTAAGCATTAAAAGAAAAAGCGCTCTGAGCATTCTTATAAGTTTACCAAGTATTTACCCTTACTTAGGGATGGTTTAAGCCTGCCTAGGCTTAAAAATGAGTGTGAAGTATGGCAGGTGTAATACCTGCAAATGAATCGCTTACTTCCCTGATTTCTTATTCTTTAAGCATCATAAAGCTAAAATATAAGCGATCTGACCACCTGCTGGTGGTCAGTCGCTTTATGGATTACATCCTGGCTATCTTACCAAATGCCCCTCGCCGTTCAGGACAAATGTACAAGTGATTTGCCCGTCATTTCTTCCGGCTGATCAAGGCCCATTAATGCCAGCATGGTAGGGGCAATATCACGTAAAGCACCGCTGCCCCGTGCCGCCATTGTTGCCGGGCGGCCGATATAGGCAAATGGAACCTGGTCTGTTGTATGTTGGGTGTGTGGCTGATGTGCTGTGTGATCAAACATCAGCTCACAATTACCATGATCGGCCGTAATCAGGATTTCTCCACCGGCTGCAAGCATGGCGTCAACACATTGTGCAACACTCTGGTCTAAAGCTTCAACTGCTTTAACCGCAGCGTCAAAAATACCTGAGTGCCCAACCATATCACCATTGGCATAATTACAAATAATGGCTGCGTATTGCTTTGATTCAATGGCTTCAACAATCCGGCGTGTGACTTCCGGTGCGCTCATTTCAGGCTGTAAATCGTAAGTGGCTACCTTGGGTGAAGGCACCAGGATGCGATCTTCCCCGGCGAATTCTTTTTCTTCGCCACCTGAGAAAAAGTAAGTGACGTGCGGGTATTTTTCGGTTTCAGCAATACGCAGTTGTTTTAAGCCTAAGTTGGCGATGTACTCACCAAAACTGTTTTGTACCTTAGGTTTGTCATAAGCCACCTGCAGTGTCGGATAGGCAGAGCCGTAATTGGTTGCCGTACTGAATGAAGCAAATTTGGGCTGACGCGCTTTAAAGCCATCAAAGCCGGCATCGGTGAGTGCGGTGGTGATCTGGCGGGCGCGGTCGGCTCGGAAATTCATAAAGATCACAACATCGCCGTCCTGCATGGACGATGGCGCACCAATAGCGGTGGCAGAAATAAACTCATCGTTTTCATCACGGGCGTAACCGGCTGCCAGAGCCTCAGCGGCGCTGTCTGCATGGTAGAGACCCTTACCTTCAACCATAACGTTGTAGGCTGGTTCAATTCGTTCCCAGCGCTTATCTCTGTCCATGGCCCAGTAGCGCCCTGTGACCGAAACAATCCGTGCTGCAGGGTGGCTGTCGCAAACGGCCTGCAGTTTTTCCAGGTAAACGGCGGCGCTGCGCGGTGGTGTGTCACGGCCATCCAGGAAGGCATGAACATTGATCTGGCCTACGCCCGCGTCGCTGGCTGCGGCTACCAGGGCATTAATATGGGCTTCGTGGCTGTGAACCCCGCCATCAGAGATCAGGCCTAAGATGTGCAGCGTTTTGCCACTGCTTTTCGCTTGTTCAATTGCTGCGGCAAAAACAGCGTTCTGACCGATAGAGCCATCTGCCACATCACAGTCGATACGGCTGATGTCTTGCTGCAGCACGCGGCCAGCGCCAATATTAAGGTGGCCAACTTCAGAGTTACCAAACTGGCCTTTAGGCAGGCCAACATACTCTTCGGATGCGTTGATCGTGGTCCACGGGTAGGTGGCAAACAGGCGATCAAGGTGCGGTTTTTTTGCTGCAGCAATGGCATTATCTGCTGTCTCTTCGCGGTAACCGAAGCCATCTAGAATCAGCAAAAGAACGGGCTTGACGTTTTGGCTCATATTTATTTTTCCTGTGATGGATGCTGCTGCGGATTTAATGCTTGCTCAGCAGACAAACAAATTTTAAATATTGCTAGTATTCTAACCCATTGCATAATAGCCTCTATGACGTTTGGCAATATTTCTACCAAATTAAGCCAGAAATAATTAGAATATCCCCTCAAACTTTTTTAATCTCAGATAGCGATTATGGCCAATTCCATTGAGCATATGGACGACCCCCACATTGATCAGGCATCGCGTGCGATGAAGGCGATGTCACACCCCTTGCGTTTAAAAATTCTTTGCGTACTGGGCGACAAAGAAGTCAGCGTGCAGGATATCGTTGAGCAGGTTGGTACGACTCAGTCGAATATTTCCCAGCACCTGGCTCTGATGCGGGAAAAAGGTGTGCTGCGTACCCGTAAAGATGCCAATCGGGTTTACTACCGTGTGGGTGATTTACGTACGCTGGAAGTGATTGTTATGTTAAGAAACGTATTCTGCGGCTTTTAAATTCTTACATCGCGTATTTTTTACGCGATGTGATTGCTGTAATTTTGCTGATGATTAGCGCGTTAATTCTTTTAAATAATTCTCCAACTTTTCTTTTTTGAGTCTTCCCAGCTCAATTGCAACTCGTTCACCTTTTGCATTGTATATTGCGGTAAAGGGTAATCCGCCAAGCTGATTACCTTCTTTACGCATTAATTCCATTGCATTGGCTTCCCCAAATAAAACCGGATAATTTATTCCGTATTGCTTTGAAAATGCAGCGACATCTTTTTGCTCGTCGATGGCTACGCCAATAAACCGCACTTTCCCTGCATATTGTTTTTGTAATGCAATAAATTCCGGGATTTCTTCTCTGCAGGGGCTGCACCATGTTGCCCAGAAATTAATAATGAGCGGTTTACCTTTCCACTGAGAAAAAGACTGTGTTTTGTTTTGTAAATCAGGAAGTTGGGCTGAAAAAACAGCACTTTCCGCCTGGACAAGGCCACTGAGTAAACTCAAGATAATGAAATATTTTTTCATTGTTTTTCCTGTTGAAGCCGTTCTAAAGTGGCTTTAAAGGCCGCCGGATTTTGATAGCCAATCACGCGTTCATTCAGAAAATGGCCATTACTTCCCGTAAATAAAATTGCGGGGGGGGCAAACAGCCTGAACCGCTTTAACAGCGCCTGATCTGCAGAATTGTTTTGTGTGACATCGGCCCTGAGTAAAACCATGCCTGCTAAGGTTTTTTGAATGTCCGGATCGCTGAGTGTATCGCGTTCAAATTCTTTGCATGCAATACACCAATCAGCATAAAAATCGAGCATCACCATTTTGCCATTGGCCTGATTAATTGCCTGATCTAATTCCTGCTCTGATTTAATTGTGGCAAAGTGCAGGCCGTTTTCTGCTCCTGATTTTTCCCATAAGGGCCTTGCAACCCATACGGCCATTGCCATAAGTAATACACCGAATACAATTTTTACTCCGCGCATGATGCGGCCGGAAAGCCTTGGCAGGATGCTTCCGCCGAAAGCACCAATCGCGAGCAGAGGCAGGCCAAGGCCCAGTGCCAGCATATAAAGTGCGCTGCCGCCCAGCAGTAAATCGCCGGTTTGCCCCAGATAAGCCAGCGCTGCAGCTAAGGGTGGGGCGATGCAGGGGCCAACAATCAGTGCGGAGAGGGCCCCCATGGCAAACACCGAAGTAAATTGGCCACCCGGCAAGCGGTTTGACCATTCATTCATTTTACTTTGAATGCTGCCGGATAATTGCAGGTCAAATAAGCCAAACATTGCCAGCCCCATGAGGACAAAAAACAGGGCGAACAGTGCAATAACAAAAGGTTGTTGTAAGGCTACAACAAGTAAAGTACCTGTTGCCGCTGCCGCAATCCCGATCAGTGTGTAGCTCAGCGCCAGGCCTTGTACATAGGTAAACGTCAGTCCCAGGGCGCGCATTTTGCCTTGCTGACCATTGCCCAGCACGATGCCGGATACGATAGGGATCAGGGGGTACATACATGAGGTAAGGGCAAGTGCAATGCCTGCCAGAAAAAACACGCTTAGTGTGGCAAGAAATCCGCCGCTGAAATAAACATCGGCCCCGCCGGGGCCGATTTCAGCAGGAGCCGTACTTTTACCAAACAGCTGATCCAGCGCATCTTTTGGCGGCTCACCTGGTTTTAGAATCTGTGTCTGAGGCGGATAGCAAACGCCCACCTCGGCGCAGCCTTGGAATTTTGCAGTAATGGCCGCATTTATGGGAAATGGGGTGCTGGATTTGATTCGTACCGAGGTGTCGTGCTTGTACACCTGCACTTTGCCAAAGCTGGGGTCATTTTTTTCTGTGCCCGCAGGCAGCTGGGGCTGGATAGTCTGATCCGCTTTAAAAGTAATCCGGTCACGGTAGAGGTAATAACCCGGTGCCACTTTAAAACGCGCTTCCAGAGTATGGTCATCAATCTGTACCATGTAAGCCTGAAACGCTTTTTCAGGAGCAAGTAAATCATTTGCAGCATGGGCTGTGCCCATCAGGGCAAGGAAAAATAAAATAATACGCAGCATCATGCCTGTACCTCTTTACTAAGCCAGCTCAGATAGGCGGGTAATCCCGCTACAGGGCTCAGGGCGATAATTTCGACGACTTCATAAGGGTGATTTTCCTGCAGCCAGGCCTCTAAAACCGGATAAGCGGTTTGGGTCGTTTTAATCAGCAGGGGAACTTCCTGCGCGATTTCGATTCTTTCATTCCATCGGTATGTAGATTGTACTGGCGCCAATTGGTTCACACAGGCAGCCAAACGGGCTGTTACAAGGCCGGTGGCTAAACGATTTGCTACATCCTCGTCCGGGCAATTGCACAGGACGATCAAAATATTTTCTGGAGTTGTCATGCCTTACCTGCTGTTATTACTTTTTGTGGCGTACCCGATTGCTGAAATTATCACGATTGTTTTACTGGCAAAAGCCATTGGTACTTTTTGGGTCGTGCTGTGGCTGATTGCGGCTTTTTTTGGCGGCCTGCTGATGTTGCGCCATCATAAATTAGCGGTGGGTGCGGCTTTATTTGGCGACTTACGCTCTGGCCGCTTGTCGGTTCACAGCTTGTTTGCAGTGGCCCGTTATTACATTGCTGCCGTTTTATTATTACTGCCCGGTATTTTGGGCGATGTGGTTGCGCTGGTTTTACTGTTGCCTTGGGGCAAGCTGGCAGGAAAAAATGCCGCTTCCCCGGCTGCAGGCACATATTCTTCGCCCGGTGCCGCGGGTGATGTAATCGATGGTGAATATCGCCAGGTAAAGCCTGATGCGGATCGCTTACAAGGTTAATGAGTTAATTTAAAAATCGCCGCCGGCTGCTGCCTGCGGCGATTTTTTTTATTTCAGCATAATCATGCTGACGCCTTGCAAAATAATCTGCTCTAAGCTGGGCACAATAACATTCAGCACCAGCTGAATGGCCAGAATCAGCACCAGAGGCGTGATATCCACACCCCCAATAGGTGGGATAAAGCGGTGTAAGGGGCGCAGAAAAGGTGCTGTCAGTGCGGTAAGAATCGGCATCAGCGGGTTATACGGCGCAAGCCAGGACATCAGTGCCTGGCCGATCACAGTAGCAAACAGCAGATATAAAGACATCTTGCAGATTTCAAGCAGGGCTGCCAGTGCCAGTGAAAACAGTGAAAACGGCGCTGTAAAGTCAAAAGGCCATGGAGATAAGGCCAGTAAGACGGCATGCATCAGCAGGGCCACCAGCCAGGAGAGCATCAGGCTGGCGCTATCCAGCCCGTGAAAAGGCGGCAGGATACGCCTGACAGGGATCACTGCCCAGTTGGTCAGCGATAAAACAAACTGAGTAAGCGGGTGCTTGAATGGAATCCTTGCGGCCTGCAAGAAAAAGCGGGCCAGCAAAAGCAGAATAAAAAATTCTGATAAATTACGAATTAAAAAATTGAATGTGTTTGCAAGCATTGTAAATCCTCAGACTTCAAGACTGCGTGTGGATTCTTCCCCCAACTCGCGGGAGCGGGCAGCCGCGGCAGAAGCTGCTGCAATAATGGTTGTGCGTACCTGGCTGGTTTCAAGTGCATTAATGGCCCGCTCAGTGGTGCCGCCTTTGGAGGTCACTTTCTGCCTTAAGGTAGCGGCATCGTCCTCGCTTTGCAGCGCGAGTTTTACGGCTCCTGCAAAGGTCTGGTAGGCCAGCTTACGGGCAATTTCCGGGCCAAAGCCCTGAGCGCGGGCTGCAGCTTGTAAGGCTTCCATAAAATAGAATACATAGGCGGGGCCAGAGCCCGAAATTGCCGTGATTCCATCGATATCACTTTCTTTTTCTACCCAGACCATTTCGCCAATGGCAGCCAGCATGCGCTCGGTTAATTCCCGGTCTGCAGCATTCACTTCGCTGGTTGCATAGGCCCCGGACATCCCTTCCTGAACCAGCGCCGGGGTATTAGGCATGACTCGTACAATGCGCGGATATGCATCCAGCCACTGCGAAAGGGTTTCTACCCTGATACCTGCGGCAATGGAAATAACGAGCGCACCATTGATTTGCTCTCGCAAAGATTTGGCTACAGCTTGTAATTGCTGTGGTTTTACTGCGAATAAAATAGCCTCGCTTTGAGGGAGCGCCGTTTCCGGATCGCTGCAGCTCACGCCAAAATCGGCGCTCAGCTGTTCCCGCTTGAGTGCATCAGGTTCAACCACATGAATCTGAGCGGCTGTAAAGCCCTGTCTGATCATGCCGCCTATCATCGCGATGGCCATGTTTCCGCCACCGATAAAAGTGATTTTCATAAATTCCTTACACTGGTTGGCCCAAAAAAATCATGCATTACCTGGTCTGTTTTGTTTGATGCCTGAGGGCAGATATAAATACGGCACTCAGGCAGATCAGACACTAAAGTAATGATGAATTATCCGGATAGCTGCGGGCGCCGAATAATGCGGTTCCTACCCGCACGAGGGTAGAACCCTCGCTAATGGCGGTTTCTAAATCACCGGACATTCCCATCGATAAAGTATCTGTGTCCATGCCTGCGGTGATTAGCTGATTTTGTAAATTTCGCAGAAGAGTAAACTGCTTTGCCAGCTGCGTTAAGTCTTGCGTAGATTCGGGAATACACATTAAACCCCGCAATTTTATACGAGGTAATTGACAGATTTTTGTCGCCAATGCCATGCATTCATCAGGAGCAACACCTGATTTAGAGGCTTCACCCGATACATTGACCTGAATGCAGACATTTAAATCGGCCAAATGTTCCGGACGCTGTGCAGAAAGCCGCTCAGCAATCTTTAAACGATCGACAGAGTGCACCCAATCTGCCAACTCTGCCACAGATCGGGTTTTATTGCTCTGTAAGGGGCCGATAAAGTGCCAGATGATTTCATTACAATCGCTTAAAGCTGCATGTTTATCTATTAACTCTTGAACATAATTTTCGCCAAAGGCGCGCTGTCCACATGAATACAGCGATCTGATGGCATCACTAGGGAATGTCTTACTCACGGCCAGTAAGCTGATCGAGCTGCTTTGTCTCTGACTGGCGGCGGCGGCTTTTGCAATGCGCTCTTGCACACCTTGCCATGCTGTAAATATCGTTGCCATAATGGGTTATCAACTCTTGTGTGTGCTCTGTATCAGACGGGGCTTGAACAGATTTAATCATCTGTTTTGTCAGCAGGTCTTCTTTTGAGTGTTTATAAAAGAGGACATTGTTGGTTCGGGTGATATGTAGAGGATTTTTGAAGCCGGGCTTCTTAAATTTAAAAATTCTCTAGATATGGCCAAAACGTGCTTTTCTGCAGTAGATCAGTCTTCAGTCCGACAGGCTGCTTGGGCATTATTACGCGAAAACCTATTATGCGGACAGGATTAAACAATGGAAATCTCAGAATTATTAGCTTTTACCGTAAAGAATAAGGCATCTGACTTACATCTCTCCTCTGGTTTGCCTCCGATGATTCGGGTAGACGGGGATATTCGCCGGATTAATACGCCCGCTCTCTCGCATAAAGACGTGCACGATATGGTGTACGACATCATGAACGACGGCCAGCGTAAGATTTACGAAGACACCCTGGAATGCGATTTTTCTTTTGAAATACCGCGTTTAGCGCGTTTTCGGGTGAATGCCTTTGTGCAAAATCGCGGGGCAAGTGCTGTTTTCCGGGTGATTCCATCAGATATCAAAACACTGGAAGAGCTGGGCTGCCCGCGTATTTTCCAGGAAATTGCCGAAACACCACGGGGCCTCGTACTGGTTACCGGCCCGACCGGATCGGGTAAATCAACTACCCTGGCGGCGATGATTAACTATATCAATGCCAATGAATATGGCCATATTTTAACGGTTGAAGACCCGATCGAGTTTGTTCATACCTCGCAAAAATGCCTGATTAACCAGCGCGAAGTGGGGCCGCATACCATGAGCTTCTCTAACGCTTTGCGCTCTGCTTTGCGTGAAGACCCGGATGTGATTCTGGTTGGGGAAATGCGCGATCTGGAAACTATTCGTCTGGCACTGACGGCTGCTGAAACGGGGCATTTGGTGTTTGGTACCTTGCATACGTCTTCTGCCGCTAAAACAATCGACCGGGTGGTTGACGTATTCCCGGCCGCAGAAAAAGAAATGGTGCGCTCGATGTTGTCCGAATCATTACGTGCGGTTATTTCACAAACCCTGCTAAAAAAGAAAGAAGGCGGGCGTGTGGCTGCGCATGAAGTGATGATTGGTATTCCGGCGATTCGTAACCTGATTCGTGAAAATAAAATTGCGCAAATGTATTCGGCGATTCAAACCGGATCGCAATTTGGTATGCAAACACTGGATCAGTGCCTGCAGGGTTTATTGCAGCGCAACATTATTTCTTTACCTGAAGCAAGAATGAAAGCGGCGATTCCTGATAATTTCCGCGGTTGATTTAATTCAGATCAGAGGCAATGGTGGTATAAGCGTGGTATTTACTTAAATCATGATTGCCTTTTTTTTAGTCATAAACCCGTTAAGCAATTGGCTGCAATGTGATTCTTGAAGCGTTTGGCATGTTTTTTTAATCACATTACTTATTAATCAAGTAAGATACCGCTGGTTTAATAATAATGACTTCACAGCCTTTTGGTTAACGCATAGCGGAAAAAGAAAAATGGAAAAAGAACAGGCCGCAAAATTTATGCATGATCTTTTGCGGCATATGCGTGGCAAAGGCGCTTCAGACTTATTTATTACTTCTGAGTTTCCGCCTGCGATGAAGATTGATGGGAAAGTAACGCCTGTTTCCAATCAGATTTTAACGGCTCAGCACAGTAAAGAATTAGCACGGGCGATTATGAATGATCGCCAGGCTGAAGACTTTGAAGCGAGCAAAGAATGTAACTTCGCTATCAGCCCCGGCCAGCTTGGCCGCTTCCGGGTGAATGCATTTATGCAGCAAGGCCATGTGGGCATGGTGCTGCGTACTATTAATTCTGAAATCCCTTCCCTTGACGATTTAGGCTTGCCGCCGGTGCTGCGCGATATCGCCATGGCTAAACGCGGGCTGGTGATTTTTGTGGGCGGTACGGGATCGGGTAAATCGACTTCGCTCGCCGCCATGATTGGCCATCGCAATGAGCATGGTTATGATCACATCATTACCATTGAAGATCCGATTGAATATGTGCATGCGCACAAAAACTGTATTGTGACCCAGCGTGAAGTGGGCGTTGATACTGATTCCTGGCAGGCTGCGCTTAAAAACACCTTGCGCCAAGCTCCTGATGTGATTCTGATTGGTGAGATTCGTGATCGCGAAACTATGGATTACGCCATTGCTTTTGCTGAAACCGGCCACCTTTGCATGGCTACCTTGCATGCTAACTCGGCCAACCAGGCGCTGGACCGGATAATTAACTTTTTCCCTGAAGAGCGCCGTCAGCAGCTGCTGATGGATTTGTCTTTAAACTTGCGCTCATTTGTATCGCAGCGCCTGGTTCCGCACCGTACCGGCAAAGGCCGCGTGGCCGCTGTAGAAGTGATGCTGAACAGCCCCTTGATTTCAGAATTGATTTTTAAAGGTGAAGTTCACGAAATCAAAGAAATTATGAAAAAATCGCGCGAGCTTGGGATGCAGACCTTCGATCAGGCCTTATTTGATCATTATGAAGCCGGAAAAATCACTTACGAAGATGCTTTGCGTAATGCTGATTCGGTGAATGATTTGCGCTTGAGTATTAAGTTGCAAGGTTCTGAGGCTAAACACACTGATATTCTTTCTGGCCTTGATCATCTTGATATTGTTTAAACCTGCTTATGCGACTTATTCAATTTTTAATTTGTTCAAGTTTACTTGTCCAACCTGCGCATGCCGCCGTACTGGGTGATATTCAGCTTCGGTCTGCGCTGGGTGAACGCTTTAATGCCCAGATTAATATTATTGCCAACGAAAGTGAGGAGCTGGGCACTCATTGCTTTCGGCTGTTGCCTGCCAGTGAAGCCAGCACCGCGCATTTTAGTGCCCGCTTATCGTTTGAATCGAATGAAAATGGCGGTGTGCTTACCTTAAGAGGCGATGAGCCTTTGCAGGAGCCTCTGCTTAATTTCTCGATTCGTTTGCGCTGCCCCAGCGAAAAAAGTGCAAGTTTTCAGCGTGATTACAATGTTTTACTCGACCCGCGTGAATACCGGGGCAAGCAAAGTGCTGATTTAGCACCGCTTGCTCCTGCACCCCGCCGCAATTTGCCTGCCTTTTCAGGGGTCTGGCAAAGCCAGGAGGGCGATTCAGTAGAGCGGATTGCCCGCGCCTATTTTCCACAGGATAGGGCCAGCAGGGCCCGGATGGTGGATGAGATTTACCGCTTAAACCCGGATCTGGCGCAAAACACCCATGCCCGCTTGCCGCTGAATACCGATGTGAGGCTGCCTGACCGTAAGCGATTACTATCTAATGCGGCTGTCAGTGATGAGAGGTCGCCCGAGCCTGAAGCGCAATTGCTTGCGCCAGCCAAAGAGTCTTTACAAATTACCGCGCCTACTTTGCCCCGCCTTGCGCAGGGCGGCTTTCAGCTGCGTTTATCCGAGTCGCTTTTATCCAGCCAGACAAAAACACCTTTAAGCCCGGATGAAAGCTTGCGTGCCCGGGAGCGCTTGCAGCTTTTGGAGAGCGATGATCAGGCCGCGCAGCTACTGCAGTTTAAATATCAGATCAGCCAGCTGGAAAAACAATTAGCAGCCGTCCAGGGCAGATCTCAAACAGAAATACCCAGTGATAACACGCCTGTTTTTTCCGGAATTAATCGCTTCAGCTGGCCAAGCGCCTGGTGGCTGCTGCTCTTATTGTTTATTCCCCCCATTTATTTAATGCAGCGGCAGCGCCGGATTGCGCAGGCCGATATGGATATTTTTCCGCTGGGGCAGAATGCATACAGCTCTGGGGCGGGGGGCGTACCGCTGAGTGAGCGGTTTATGGACGCGGTGCCAGACCGAAGCCTGCTGATGGGGGCGATGAGCAATTTTTCTCAGGCTGCATCAGACTGGAGCCGGGATGATGTTGATGTGGTACAGCCCAAAAATGTGTCAGAAGAAGCGCAGATGCTGCTGGATCACGGCTTGGTTACGCAGGCCGTAAATCTGTTGAAAAGCGAGATTGAGCAGTATCCAAGCTCTTTAGCTTTATGGATGATGCTGTTTGATGTGTATGTGACTCAGGGTATGCGTCAGGAGTTTCAAAACAGGGCCGTTGGCTTTCGCCTGCAGTTTTCCAGCGATGGGCTGTGGCAGCAAGTGCAGGGTATGGGCAGGGCTTTAGATCCGGATAACCCGCTTTATTTGTCTCTTGATGAAACAGCCAGCCCGCTGATGTTTGCCCAGGAAGGCATGAGCTTTGCAGTGCCTGAAAGCAAAATTGAACATGTGGATTTTGCAACCGGTGAGCTGGTTGAGTATAAACCAGACCCCTGGCGCAGTGTGCCGGAGCAGATCGATTTTTCTGTAGAAATGCCTGATCCCTTATCTTCGCTTGAAGTCAGGCTGCCAGAGATATCCGGTTTGGATTTATCCTTTTTCCAGACCGAAGACCCGGTTTTACAGTTAGTGGTAGAGCATCTGGAGCAGCAGGACATATACGGTGCCTGCCAGACGCTGGAGCAGCTGCTTTACCGCGGCACGATGGAACAAAGGCAGACTGCTATCAAGTGGCTGGATGTGCTGATTCCATTACAAATCTGAGTGCGCTCCATGTGGAAGTGTGCGTTGCAGGATTTAAATGAATAAAAAACGGCTTAAGCATGCTTAAGCCGTTTTTTATTTAAACCACGGCTGGTCACTACAGCGTTTGGTGCGCCGCTAAAGTTTTAGCCAGATACTGCCCGGTATGGCTTTCTGTGCAGGCTGCTAACTCTTCTGGTGTGCCGCTCATTAAGATACGCCCGCCTCCCGCGCCGCCTTCTGGCCCCAGATCAATCACCCAGTCTGCAGTCTTCACCACATCCAGATTGTGCTCAATCACCACCACGGTATTGCCGTGCTCGCGCAGGCGATGCAATACCGCCAGCAGCTGGTCGATATCATGGAAATGCAAACCGGTGGTTGGTTCATCCAAGATATACAGCGTGCGGCCGGTATCGCGTTTGGATAGCTCCAGCGCCAGCTTCACCCGCTGCGCTTCACCACCAGACAGCGTGGTAGCGCTTTGGCCTAAGCGGATGTAATCTAGGCCCACATCGGTCAGCGTTTTAAGCTTACGCGCTACCGTGGGTACGGCAGTAAAGAATTCCAGTGCCTGCTCGACGGTCATCCCCAATACTTCGGTGATGTTTTTTCCTTTGTAGAGCACTTCCAGCGTTTCGCGGTTGTAGCGTTTGCCGTGGCAGACATCGCAAGGCACGTACACATCGGGCAGAAAGTGCATTTCTACCTTCAGTACGCCATCGCCCTGGCACGCTTCGCAGCGGCCACCTTTTACGTTAAAGCTGAACCGCCCCGGCCCGTAACCTCGCTCGCGGCTGGTGGGCACGCCGGCAAACAGCTCACGAATCGGCGTAAACATGCCGGTATAGGTGGCAGGATTAGAGCGCGGTGTGCGGCCAATGGGTGATTGATCGACGTTAATCACCTTATCAAAGTGATCCAGCCCGCTGATGCTTTCAAATGGTGCTGGCTCGCCCGATGCACCGTTGAGCTCTTTCGCTGCAATGGTATACAGCGTGTCATTAATCAGCGTAGATTTACCCGAGCCTGATACGCCGGTGATGCAGACAAATAAGCCCACTGGCAGCTTAAGCTCAACTTGTTTCAGGTTATTACCCGAAGCGCCTTTCAGCGACAGCCATTTTTCCGGATCAGGCTGGCGGCGCTCTGCTGGCACAGCAATCTGCCGTGCGCCGGATAAAAACTGCCCGGTAATTGAGCGTGGCTCGTTCATGATGTCTTCCGGGGTTCCCGCAGCCACCACTTCACCACCATGCACGCCTGCGCCCGGGCCCATATCCACCAGATAATCGGCCATACGGATCGCGTCTTCATCGTGCTCAACCACGATCACGGTGTTGTCCAGGTCGCGCAGATGGCGCAGCGTGCCCAGCAGGCGATCGTTATCGCGCTGATGCAGACCAATCGACGGCTCATCCAGCACATACATCACGCCAGTCAGGCCGGAGCCAATCTGGCTGGCCAGACGAATCCGCTGTGCTTCACCACCGGAGAGCGTATCGGCACTGCGATCAAGGCTGAGGTAATCCAGGCCCACATTGACCAGAAAGCCGAGGCGCTCACGAATTTCTTTCACAATTTTTTCGGCAATCTGCGCTTTGGCGCCGGTCAGTGTTAAAGCACCAAAGTAAACGGCCGTGTCTTTGAGTGCCATGCGGCTGACTTCGTGCAGATTGCATTCACCAACACGCACATTACGCGCTTCTACACGCAGCCTTGCGCCTTCGCAATGCGGGCAGGGCTGGTTGTTCTGGTATTTGGCGAGTTCTTCACGCACAGCCATGGAATCGGTTTCAATATAGCGGCGCTCCAGATTGGGGATAATCCCTTCAAAAGCGTGCGAGCGGGAAACCTTATTGCCGCGCTCATTCATATAGGTGAAGGCAATTTCCTCAGTGCCCGAGCCATGCAGGACGGCTTGCTGTACTTCTTCAGTCAGCTCTGTCCATGCTTCGCTGACATCAAAGCCATAGTGCTCAGAAATACTGGTCAGCATCTGGAAATAAAACTGATTACGCTTATCCCAGCCCTTAATCGCGCCCGCTGCCAGGCTTAAATCGGGGTGAGCCACCACGCGCTTAGGATCAAAGAAAGTGATCTGCCCAAGGCCTTCGCACTTAGGGCAGGCGCCCATGGGGTTATTAAACGAGAATAAGCGCGGTTCCAGCTCCGGCAGGCTGTAGCTGCAAATCGGGCAGGCAAACTTGGCAGAGAACCAATGCTCTTTACCGCTGTCCATTTCTAAAGCAATGGCGCGGCCTTCGGCGTGGCGCAGGGCGGTTTCAAAGGATTCGGCAAGGCGTTGTTTTACGTCTTCGCGCACTTTCAGCCGGTCCACTACCACTTCGATGGTGTGTTTCTTGTTTTTATCCAGCTTAGGCGTTTCATCCAGCTCACAGATTTCGCCATCGACACGTACACGCACAAAGCCCTGCGCGCGCAGCTCGTCAAACAGATCAACGTTTTCGCCTTTTTTGCCGACCACAACCGGTGCCAGCACCATGAGTTTGGTTTCTTCCGGCAGTGCTAAAACGTGATCAACCATCTGGCTGACGGTTTGCGATTGCAAAGGCTGCTTATGCTCGGGGCAAAATGGCGTGCCGACGCGGGCAAATAAGAGGCGCAGATAATCGTGGATTTCCGTCACCGTACCCACGGTAGAGCGCGGATTATGACTGGTGGCTTTTTGTTCGATGGAGATCGCAGGGCTAAGGCCTTCGATCAGATCGACATCGGGTTTTTCCATCAATTGTAAAAATTGCCGTGCATAAGCGGATAGCGATTCCACATAGCGACGCTGGCCTTCGGCATAGAGGGTATCAAACGCCAGAGACGATTTACCCGAACCGGAAAGGCCTGTAATCACAACTAAGCTGCCGCGTGGCAGGTCGAGATTAACGTTTTTTAAATTGTGCGTGCGAGCGCCGCGAATGCGAATTTGCGGGGCTTCGGATGATTCGATACGACGGTACGACATAAAGGCCGGTATCTGCAGTAAAGAGGAATCAGATAATATACCGGACTTTCCTGTTGAAAGTGTGTTGGAAGCATTTACTTGACCATTACATTTGCACTGAAACGCCATGGTTTACTTGTTTTTATGCCCGCGCGTCAGGTAAGGATGTCATTCCAACACGCCAGAGCCCACTTCAAATTGCTGCCATGAATCCAATAGAACTACGTGCCTCGCTTGGCTTAGCCGGGCTTTATGCCCTGCGTATGCTGGGAATGTTTCTTATTCTGCCTGTGTTCGCTGTTTACGCAGGCAAACTACCCGGCGGAGATAATCATACGATGGTCGGTTTGGCGTTTGGCGCTTACGGCCTGACGCAAGCCTTATTGCAACTGCCTTTTGGTATGTGGTCAGACCGGGTTGGCCGCAAGAAAGTCATCTATATTGGTCTCGCCCTGTTTGCGGTGGGCAGCGTGATGTGTGCCATGGCCGATCATGTGGCCTGGCTGATCGTCGGCCGTGCGGTGCAGGGGGCAGGGGCAATCTCGGCGGCGATTACCGCACTGCTGGCTGATTTAACCCGCGAAGAAAACCGCACCAAGGCTATGGCGATGATTGGTGGCAGTATTGCCAGCACCTTTGCGATTTCTTTGGTGGCAGCACCCACCCTGGCGGCGTGGATTGGTTTGCCGGGTATCTTCCTGCTGACGGCGCTGCTGACGATCGCCGCGATGATAGGCGTGCGGCAAATTATTCCTGATCCGATTGTTTCGCGCTTTCATTCTGATGCAGAAATCAGCGCCACCCGTTTGCCTGCAGTATTACGCCACCCGCAGTTATTACGCATGAACTACGGTGTATTTGCCCTGCATGCGGCGCAAATGGCCATGTTTACCGTGATGCCCTTGCTGTTGACTAAGCTGGGTGGTGTTAGTCTGGAGCATCATTGGTGGGTCTATTTGCCGGTGGTGCTGGTCAGCTTTGTACTGATGGTGCCGGCGGTGATTTATGGTGAAAAAAAACAACACCTGAAAGAAGTGTTTATTTTTGCCATCAGCCTGATGCTGCTGGCCCAGCTGGGTATGGCGCTGTATATGCCCAATCTGGCCATGATTGTGGTCTGGCTGTCGGTGTACTTTATTGCCTTTAATATTCTGGAAGCCACTCAGCCCAGCCTGATTTCCAAAATTGCCCCAAGCGATGCCAAGGGCACGGCAATGGGTGTCTATAATACCTGCCAGTCTTTAAGCATGTTTTTAGGCTCGGCCATTGCGGGCTGGCTGTATCAGCAGCATGGCAGTGTGACGGCGATCTTTTTGCTTTGCGCTGCTCTGATGGTGATCTGGCTGTTTTTTGCCGCAGGCATGCAACCGCCGCTGCCGGTAAAAACACAAATGTTCCACATCGGCGATAATTGGGCAGGCGATGGGCAGGCACTGTCTGTTAAACTTGCCGCAATTGACGGCGTGAAAGAAGCCGTCGTTTTGATTGATGAACGCGTGGCCTTGCTGAAAGTCCTGCAAACCGGCTGGGACGAAGCTGCGGCGCGGCAACTTATTGAAGAGACGGCTGGTTTGACTGCCCCGTCTGCCCTGTAAAAGATAAAACAAGAGATAAACCAATGGCTTCATTGAATAAAGTAATTCTGATCGGTAACCTGGGCAAAGATCCTGAAAACCGTTTCCTGCCATCGGGCGGCGCAGTGTGTAATTTCAGCATTGCCACCACCGAAAGCTGGAAAGACAAAGCCACCGGCCAAAAGCAGGAAAAAACCGAATGGCACAATATCACCATGTACAACCGCCTGGCCGAAATTGCCGCGCAGTACCTGAAAAAAGGCTCATCGGTTTACATCGAAGGCCGTCTGCAAACGCGTAAATGGCAAGATAAAACCACCGGCCAGGACCGCTACACCACCGAAATCATCGCCGACCAAATGCAAATGCTAGGTGGCCGCTCCGGCGGTAACAGCGCACCGGCAGACAGCGGCTATGACGATGGCGGCTTTAACCAGCAGCCCGCATACCAGCAAGCCGCCCCAGCCCCGGCCCGCCGCCCAGCACCCGCACCTGCTGCCGCAGCACCGAAGAGCTTTGATGATTTTGAAGACGATATCCCGTTTTGAGGTTTACCTCAGAGTGATTTTGTAAAGTAATACCAAAAAAGCCTAGCGTTTGCTAGGCTTTTTTGTTTCTATCGAGGAATTTTTTTGTAAAGATTTTCTTGTCTTTTATTGGAAATGCAATACATTGAAAATGGTATAAATTTGCTGCTTGGAATGAGTTGCCAATGCACTTGAAAAACTATCGAATCAAGAGTTTTGTAATGCAAAGTGGGGAGAGGTATTGCTTGTTGCTCAATAAGGCAACAGGGATGCCAATGCACTACCCAAACTTATATCTAACTACGCAAGTGCGGAATAACTCGAACTCAGTTGCAGCGATGGAGGCAGCCCTGTCAGGTATCAATGTTCTATTGAGCTATTGTGACGACCACCAGATCAATCTATCTGAGCGATTTATGCAGAGTAAGTTTTTCTCCATAAGTGAACTGGATGCCATCCGAGATTATTGTCAGCACAGTTTTGCTAGGGAGAAGGCAAATTCACACTGTAATGAGATCGATATTAATCGTAAGTCTGGGCTCAAATCAGTCAAGAAAACTGGGCTAACAAACGAATACATACGCTTAACACATATAGCTAAGTATACGGAGTGGCTGGCGACTATCCTGCTTACAGGCCTAATTGAGCGAAAGACAATGCTTGATATCGTCAAAATGAAGAAAGGTTTTGAATCTCGGCGACCGTTCAACAAGGGACGTAACCAAGTCGGGCGGGAAAAGGGGCTTGTCCGGAAACAGGAGGCTGTATTACTTGAGATCATCCAGCCTGGTTCGGAGCGGAATCCTTTTGAAAATCAGTCCATTCAGATCCGCAATCAACTGTTGATTATGCTGCTGCTTCATCTGGGTATTCGCAGTGGTGAATTGCTCAATTTACGGGTGTCAGATATTGACTGGGGCAAAAATCAGATAGTCATTGCGCGTCGGGCGGATGAGAAGAATGACCCTAGACGTCGGCAACCTTTGGTGAAAACACTTGATCGGCGATTGCCGATGAAAGACACACTTGTTCAGGCCATTCATCGGTATGTTGTTCAGTTTCGTAGCAAGGTGCCCGGTGCGAGGAAACATGAATATTTATTGGTAACACACAAGTCTGGCCCAACGCAGGGGCAACCGATGTCAAAGTCGGCATTAATCAAAGTCATTAATCTGCTTGCAGATGCAACACCCGAACTTATCAGTCTGCATGCTCATGAGCTTCGTCATACTTGGAATAATCGTTTCTCTGAGTTCATGGATGCAAGCGATGACTCGTTTACACCGGAGGAGCAGGAAGCGCAACGTTCCTATTTGCAGGGCTGGAAGCCTTATTCAGGAACTGCGGCGACCTATACCAAACGCTTTACACGGGAAAAAGCTTTGGAAGCCAGTCTAAAGCTCCAAGAAGATATGACCAGAGTCCCAGAGAATTTGCCAAATGATAAATAAAAGTCTTGCTGACGTAGTGCATGGCACTGATGTTGACGGAAAGTCTCTAGTTGTCAGAGGCGATACCCAATGTCAATCTCTTGGGGGTTACTGGTTTGATGAGCGCGAAATTTTCTGGGTGTTAGCTAAAAATATCAAGGTGAACGTGGGCAGCGTATCAAAACTTTTTGATGTGAACTGGCAGGATGGTTATAGAAAGTCGCTTTCGTATTGCGCAAAAACTATGTCGGCGAATCATGTAAAAAACATAAATTCGAGAATGAATGCGTTTCTTCGCGTTATGGTTACGCGAACAATTACTACTACTGCTCTTATAAATTATCGGTCCACCCTGACAAGAGAAACAGAGCACCATCTTGGAGCCCTTCGTGGTTTCCTCTACAAATGGCACAACCTTGGCCATCTTGGAATCAGTGATGATGTCATTGATCTACTGAAAAGCTGGACGCTCAAGGGGAACATTAAGGGCGATGCAGTTAAGCGATTAGACCCCACTGAGGGGCCGTTAACAGATAACGAACTGTTGGCCTTCAACGAAGGTGTAGTCAGAGCTTTTGAACAAGACAAAATCGCGTTGGCTGAACTGGCCGTTTGCTTGTTGATTAGTCATACCGGCCGGCGCCCAAAGCAGATTTTTCACATCAAGCTCAGCGACCTCGACGGAACGAAAACGAATAAAAAGGGTGAGCCGATGTTTCTCATCCACATCCCCAGAACAAAACAGCGCGGCGAGGTTTTTCGAGATAGTTTCAAAACGTTTGCGATGACTCAGGAACTGTGGATCGTTCTTAACGCACAACGAAAAAACAGCATTTCATCGATTGAGCGGGTCTTGGGGTACGAACTTCAAGAGGCAGATCGTGCTGCATTACCCTTGATCCCGGATTTAGTGGCGTTTGAAGGTGTTACGTCCGTCGTTGAGCTTCGCTCCTTGCTTGCTACTGACCACCTGCATTTACCATCAGCGCAGATGACGGCAATCTTGAAAAAGGCTGTGGTTGCAGGAGAGATCATCTCCGAACGAACAGGTGAAATGCTCGGAGTTATTGCGACCAGATTTCGTTATACCAAGGGTACACGGGCTGCGCGAGAAGGTTTCGGTGTAATGGTTATCGCCGAATTACTGGATCACTCAGATATCCAGAACGCGGACGTTTATACCAAAAATATTCCCGAGCATGCTCGTGCACTGAATAAGGCTATGGCCTTGCAGTTGGCACCCTATGCGCAAGCTTTTCAGGGCGTTCTAGTTGATCGTGAATCGGATGCAATGCGTGGCTCTGATCTGCCTAATCGCATCAAGTTCAAAGGGCAAAGCATGGCGACCTGTGGGCAGTACGGGTTTTGTGGTGCGAATGCGCCAATACCCTGTTACACCTGCAATCATTTTCAGCCCTGGCTTGATGGCCCGCATGAAGAGGTTCTTGCCGACCTGCTTTCAGAGCGAGAGTGTGTGCGGGAAGTTACTGGTGATATGGCAATGGCAGCGGTAAACGATTGGACTATTTTCGCAGTAATTAATGTCATCCAGCGATGTGAAGCACGTCGAACTGAATTGGCGATGGCGGCATCGAAAGCAGGTCAATGATGGCTGATCTAAAACACTTCTCGCCAAAGTCGGAGCTATCAGCATCTGAAAATCTCGCCGAGTTCATTCGCATGTGCAGGTATGACTTGACTGTTTTTGGATCTAGATTGAGTTGGGATGACACTAGTTGGCCTAAGGCAGCCAATTTCACAAAACTTGGTGTTAAGAGCAAAGGGTATGGTGAGTCTGATCGAATGAATGAAGTATTCATCGATTTTGCAAAATCATACTTTCGCTATCAGCAAGGGCATCATCCAACCGGGACCAAGAATGAGTCCAAGGCGTTGCGCGTGATAGAAGCCGCCTTATTGCAAGTTCATGGGACTGCAGCTATTACTCGATTGGATACGGTAGTTCTGGATGAGGCCGCCGCTCTGGCTAGAGGGCACTATTCGCCAATTGCGGCTTATCATTGCGGGCGAGAGCTTCAAAAGTTGGCTTGTTTCGTTTCTGAGAAGAGCATGATCCCTTCTGACCTTAGTACCTGGAAAAGTCCAATTAAAAAGCCGAGTGATATCAGTATCCAGACAGGAACAAAAGCAAAAGAGATACAGGAAAAGAAGCTGCCGAACCAAGCCGCCTTGGGTGCATTGGCTGAAATTTTTGCGAACAATCCGACTGATCCTAAAGATATTTTTACATCGAGTACCTTTGCTATGACGATGTGTGCACCTGTGCGTATATCTGAGATTTTGGATTTGCCAGTGGATTGCGAAGTTGAAGAGCGAGATACTGATGGAGCCATTCAATACGGATGGCGTTTCTTTTCGGGCAAGAGCTACGAAGGGGATATAAAGTGGATACCTGAGGTCATGGTTCCAATCGCAAAAGAGGCCGTACGACGTATCCGTGTCCTTACTAGTAAACCAAGGCAACTTGCCGAATGGATTGGGAATAATCCAAGTACGCCTTATCGACACGAGCAATGTCCTGATGTTGCAGATGATGAACCACTTACTATGTTCCAAGTGTGTGCATTCTTAGGGTTTAAAAGTGAAACTCGGAAAGATTGCAGAACTGCCCTTTGTAATATAAAGATCACGGCAAAGGACGGTGTACACACCTTAAATCGTCTTTGGCAGCAAACAATAAACGATCAACCGGATGGTTTTCCTTGGTTAAATATTGAAAAGAAAATCAGGTACAGCAATGCCCTCTTTTGCATGTCTCGCAACCTCATTGGCTCCCAACGGGGAACAAGCCCAGTAATTCTTTGGGCTCCAACCAATAGCATCTTCAATAACGACCTTAGTCCGCGTGAGAGTTTGCCTGGTCATCATCAAAGCATCTTTGACCGATATGGGTTCAAAACAGGAAATGGCGATCGTTTAAAACTGACCTCCCATCAGGCTCGTCATCTGCTCACTACGCTCGCTAATCGTGGCGGCCTGACGCAAGAGCAGCTTGCCAAGTGGGCTGGGCGGGCAGATAAAAAGCAGAACCGTGTCTACAACCACATGAGCGAATGGGAGATGGTTGCCAAGGCAGAAGCTCTGGATACCTCTCTTACGCTTTTTGGCCCGAAAGGTGAGGTGAGTCAGCATGTTCCTGTGTCAAAGCAGGAGATCAATTTGATGGAGCGGGGGGCGATGCATGTTAGCCTATGGGGGGTGTGCGCTCACGACTTCATCATGTCACCGTGCGAAAAATTTCGCGATTGTCTCAATTGTGAAGAGCATGTTTGTATCAAAGGTCAGGGCAAGGATAACTGTGAGCGATTAACACGTATCAAGATGCGCTTGGCTCAGGTAGAGAAGGATTTCACTGAGGCTCAGGCTGCCATCAGTAATGGGTATGCTGGTGCCGATAGGTGGTATGAGTACCATCTCAAGACCTTAGAGCGGCTACGACAACTCGTTGAGATTCTGGAAAGCGCCCAGGTTCCAGATGGAGCACAGATTAAGTTGTGTGATGGCAAAGACTACAGTCACCTGCGCCGGGTGATCAGGCTCAAGGTGGTTGAATCGGGGATTGTAGAGCAAAAAGTGCCGGATACCGCGCTGCTTTCCAACCTTTCGCGATTGTTGGGTGATAGTTATGGCTAAACACTTGAAGCAGACTGATGTCGATGCAATTGTGGATATTATTCGCGGTTGGCTGGCTGATAAGCTTACTTGGGACGAAGTTTGCGAAGCCTCAGCAAAGGTCATTGGAAAAACGCCAACCAGGCAGACTCTCAATGCTCACACGGCAATCAAGGACGCTTATTCCGCCAAGAAGTCTGGTCTGAAAATCCATGGACCAAGGACGGCGATGCCAAGTAGCTTAGCTGTGGCTGCACAGCGTATCGCACGACTTCAGACCGAGAACGACGAGTTGAAAATGAAGAATGACATGTTGCTCGAGCAGTTCGTTAAGTGGCAGTACAACGCTTACAAGCATGGGCTTAAAGAACACCAGCTTAATGCGGAACTTCCTCGAATTGACCGGGAGCGAACCGAGGATGCTAAATGATTGCTAATCTGTTGATCAAGAATTGGGGGCTCTGAATCGTCCCGGGTTTTCTAGACACTTCCGAGCCGTTCGAAATACTGCTTTTCATACTCTACTGGTGATAACCCATTATTGAAACTATGGCGTCGCCTGGGGGTGAAAACATCTCGATATAATTGAACACATCTCGACGCGCATCCTCTCGGTTAAGGTAGGTTTGTTGTTTGATTCGTTCCCGCTTCAATAGCTGGAAGAAACTTTCCGCGACCGCATTGTCATGGCAATTACCTCGCCGACTCATGCTCGGCTTTAGATTGTGCGCACGCAGTAAGTCTTGCCAATCATCACTACTAAATTGGCTACCTTGGTCCGAATGCACTAAGACCTCTTGCTTGGGTTGACGCCGCCAAACTGCAATTAATAAAGCTTTAATCGCCAATTCACGGTCCATCCGTGCACCCATCGACCAACCTATAACTTGTCTTGCCGAATTTCATCTTGGCGTGCACTTGTTTGCGCATGTTCTGGCAAAGGCGTGGCATAGCGTTTAATCCAGCGTAAGCGCCCAGCCCTCCCATCTAAACGCCCTTTCCTTTTTTCGTCATGCTGAGGTTTTTATCAAGCAGGAGGATTTATGGGGGATTTGCAGACGCGGCGCGGGGAGTGGCTACTGCGCGTGGCTCAGTGGCGGGAG
>NZ_PDZG01000023.1 GCF_002735645.1 Iodobacter sp. BJB302 | reverse complement strand
AAGTCTGGCGACCATAGCGAGGTGGTCCCACTCCTTCCCATCCCGAACAGGACAGTGAAACACCTTAGCGCCGATGATAGTGCAGATTACCTGTGTGAAAGTAGGTCATTGCCAGACACCCCATAAGCGAACCCCGATATCGAAAGATATCGGGGTTTTTGCTTTGTGCGGAAGAAAAGTGGCTTTCGTGTAGCGAGCAACCACCTTAGGTTCGCATGTTGGGTTACGCGATAAAGCTGCTAACCCAACCTAAAAAACCTGCCTCAAACCTATCCAAGATGGACACCAGCCCATCGTAATACCGGCATGAGCGTATGATTAATATCATGATATTTAAGACCAGACAGGAGCGAATGCGATGATTTATATTTTTACCGGTGCGGGAATGGCGGCGGATTCGGGTTTGCCTACTTTTAGAGATACCGGCGGGCTTTGGGAGAATTATGATATTAATCAGGTATGTAATTTCTCCCGGTTTATTAAAGAGCAGAATATTCGTGATTTAACTTTTCAGTTTTATAACGAGCGTAAATTGCAATATGCCGTGGCAAAACCTCATGTGGGCTATTTAGCGATTGCAGAATTACAGCAACAACAGCCCGTTAAAGTGATTACCACCAATATCGATTTATTGCATGAAGCAGCGGGTACGGCTGATGTATTACATTTGCATGGCAGAGTGGATCAGATGTCTTGCGCTCAGTGCTATCATTATTGGGATATCGCCGATCATGTGTTTGAGCCGAGTGAATGCGCTGCCTGTGGCAGTGTAATGGTCAAGCCCGGTATTGTATTTTTTGGTGAAATGGCGCCGGAATATGAGGCTTTACACTGGTTGATTGAAGATTTAAAAAGCACGGATACTTTTGTGATTGTAGGCACCAGCCTGAATGTGGTGAATCCGATTGCGATGATTCGCTCTGCAGGAAAATGTCCGCAAATTATTTTTATTGATAAGAATATCCCTGCCGCTGCCAAAGCGCATGGTGTGATTTGTATGGAAGAGACTGCAGAAGTGGGATTGTTAAAATGGATTAATGCAATCAATCAGTCATAAATCATTAACCTTTGAGTGCAATTGATCTGTTGTATTACATTATTTAAACTATTTATATGCGATATAAATAGAATGTCGCTTAGATTGTCATGGCATAGTACGGTTATTGTCTCTTTCTTGTTTAGTCATGACTTTTCGCGCTCCAATTTATTTTCTGATTCTTTGTTTTATTGCATTGAGTTCCAAAGCTGAAGAGCGCTTGGGCGATTCCCCTGATCCTGTTAGTTCAATTAATAAAGTACAGCGCATTGAAGTGCTTGGGCATAAAGATGACAGGCGCAGTTCCACGGCGACGAAAACCGTTATTTTAGAGGCGGATATCGTGCGTTATGGCGATAGCAGCCTGGTAGATGTTTTAAAGCGCGTACCAGGAATTAGCGTGCGTGGTGTACAGGGCAAGGGTGGTGAAGTGCGGATGCGTGGCCTTGGAAGTGGCTACACGCAGGTGATGCTCAATGGCGAGCGCGCCCCGCCCGGCTTCTCTTTAGATTCTATTTCCCCTGAATTAATTGAGCGCATCGAAGTGGCTCGTGCAGCCACTGCGGATGCCAGCACGCAGGCGATTGCCGGCTCGATTAATATCATCTTAAAAAGAAAAGTAGATATGTCACGCCGCGACATCAAGCTGGCCGCTTCCAGTGATGGTGGCGAACCTGGTCTTGGCATCGATGGTCTTTTTTCAGATCGTGATGGTGATTTCTCTTATACGATTTCTGGTGGAATTGGCCGCAGCAAAAATGTAGATTTATCCCAAGTCGATCAAGAAGAGCTGAGTGCGGCTGGCCAGCTGCGGCTGGCACGAGTGACCAGTAAAAGAGACTTTGGGCAAAGCGACAGGCTTAATCTTGCACCAAGGCTGATGTGGGATTTGGGCCATGGCAACAGTATTAATCTTGAGAGTTTATTGCGTCTGCAGCACTCGGAAGGGGGCGGTGAAGAGCTAAGGCTGACTGCCTGGGGTGAGCAGCCCCCTTTGACTCAGGATTTTACCCGCAGCATTTCAGACAGCAGCCAATTCAGAAGCAAACTGACTGTATTGCATCAGCTCGCGAGTGGAGCCAAGCTTGATCTCAAGCTGGGTGCCACATATAACCGGCGAGAATCAGACAGCCAGCTTGAAGGTTTTGATGCAAAAGCTTTGCCTGCGCTCAGCCGCAATATCAACTCGCTGGCCAGTGATTACGGCCTTAGCCTGAGTGGTAAATATTTAAATGGCTATATTGAGGGCCATTCTTTTGTTACCGGCTGGGAGGGCGAATATAACTGGCGCGCCGAGGATAGGCTCAGGCAGGAAAAAGCCTATGGCAGGCCAAGTGTTTATCGTGATGATTCATATACCGCCAGGGTAGAGCGCCTAGCTGTATTTGCTCAGGATGAATGGGAGATCTTGCCGCAATGGTCGCTCTATATGGGCTTGCGCTGGGAAGGGATTGCTACGCAAAGCGAGGGCAATAACCTGGATGACGTGGCGAATCGTTCTGCTGTGCTTAGCCCTATTTTGCAAACGCTATGGAAATTCGCTGAGAAAGATCAGCTGAGATTTGCGTTAAGCCGAACCTATAAAGCGCCCAATACCCGCGATTTAATTCCACGGCGTAATGTGGCCAATGATAATAGCGCTACCACGCCAGACACTAAGGGTAATCCGAATTTACGCCCTGAATTAGCTTGGGGCGCTGATTTGGCCTTTGAGCATTATCTGGAAAAAGGCGGCGTGCTCAGTGCCAGTATTTATGCGCGCCAAATTGATGATGTGATATTGCCATCACTCATGCAAATAAACGGCCTGTGGGTTTCTCAACCTTTTAATCAGGGCCGGGCCAATTTGCGCGGTTTAGAATTAGAAGCCAAATTTAATTTACAACAGTATTGGCCTGATGCACCTGCTTTAGATATTCGCGCCAATATGGCGGCCAATTGGTCGGAAGTTGAATCAATAGCAGGCCCGGATAATCGCCTTGATCAGCAAACGCCTGTGAGTGCTAATTTTGGTGTGGATTATAAATTGCTGGGTGAGTTTCTGACTTTAGGTGGCAATTATAATTTTCAGAGTGCGGCAACAACCCGGCTTTCTAATACCCAAACTGCAATCAACCCAGCCAAACGCACGCTCGATGTATATGGCTTATGGAAAATAAGCCCGGCAATGCAATTGCGTATTTCATTTGCCAATATATTGGCTGAAGACCATATCGCCGAATCTCTTTATGCAGATCAAAACGGAGTTCGCCAGCAAACGACTACCAGCCAAAGCGAGATGACGGCGCGGGCGGTTTTAGAAATGCGTTTATAAGAATACCGCCCATCCAATCCCCTGCCCCCAGAGAGTCGTATGCCCCAGCTTGAAACTCCCCAAGTCGCACCGCAAGCAGTGAGCTTTTGGCAGGCTTTTTTATTCTGGCTGAAATTAGGTTTGATTAGCTTTGGCGGGCCTGCCGGGCAGATTTCTATCATGCACCAGGAGCTGGTAGAGCGGCGGCGCTGGATTTCTGAACGGCGATTTCTGCATGCGCTGAACTACTGCATGCTGCTGCCCGGCCCCGAAGCGCAGCAGCTGGCGACTTATATTGGCTGGCTGATGCACAAAACCCGTGGCGCCATCGCTGCGGGTGTGCTTTTTGTTTTGCCATCCTTATTTATTCTGATTGCGCTTTCCTGGGTGTATATCGCCTTTGGTCATCTGCCTCTGGTGGCGGGATTGTTTTACGGGATTAAGCCTGCGGTTACGGCGATTGTGCTGCAAGCCGCGCATCGTATCGGCTCTCGGGCGCTGAAAAACAATACGCTGTGGGCGATTGCCGCCGCGTCTTTTATCGCCATTTTCGCATTAAAGCTGCCTTTTCCCGTGATTGTTGCCGCGGCAGCTTTAGCCGGCTATATCGGCGGGCGCATTGCGCCGGAGCAATTTAGGGCGGGCGGCGGCCACGGCAAGGTTGATGTATCTTTTGGCCCCGCGCTGATTGATGATGACACGCCAGCGCCAGAGCATGCACGTTTTACTTGGGCTGGCTTCATCAAAGTCGCCATCGTGGGCCTGCTGCTTTGGCTGATTCCTATGGGGCTGCTACTGGCAAACTACGGCTGGGATCACACTTTTGCGCAAATGGCCTGGTTCTTTAGCAAGGCGGCCTTGCTGACTTTTGGTGGAGCTTACGCCGTGCTGCCCTATGTGTATCAAGGGGCGGTGGATCATTATGGCTGGCTGATGCCGGTGCAAATGATCGATGGTTTGGCGCTGGGTGAAACGACCCCCGGCCCCTTGATTATGGTGGTGGCTTTTGTGGGCTTTATTGGCGGCTATACCAAGGAATTGTTTGGGCCGGATAATCTGTTTTGGGCAGGGGCTGCTGCGGCCACCTTGGTGACTTGGTTTACCTTTTTGCCTTCGTTTATTCTTATCCTGGCTGGTGGGCCGATGGTGGAATCGACACATAACGATTTGAAATTTACTGCGCCGCTTACCGCTATTACTGCAGCTGTAGTCGGAGTGATTTTAAATCTGGCGCTGTTTTTTGGCTATCACGTGCTGTGGCCTGCGGGCTTTGCAGGCACGTTTGATTGGATATCAGGGCTGATTGCCTTGGCTGCATCGGTGGCTTTGTTCCGATACAAAATATCGGTCATTCATATGATTGTGGCGTGCGCCTTGCTGGGACTGGTTTTGAAGATGAGCGCTGTCATATAAGGTGTGAAATATAAATGATAATTAATATCAACTATATTACACTAAAGGATCATTCTTTCATCAAGCTTGTGAGGGCAGGAAATGGGCAATGGAGATCTAGGTATTGGCGCTTTAAGCCTCTTGCTGAAGCACCATGAAACGGGCTGCCATCATGCCGCACAGCAAGCGGCCAATTTGCTGGAGCGGTTGGCCGGTGCCTGTGAGCTGGAGCCTGATATACAGGATTTATTCGAGCGGGCCTGTTTTCGTTTAAGGGATGATCAGTCTGGTGCTGATCAGGCTTGATGCGTTGTAGGGTGGGTGAAACCCCATATGCGCTAAGCAAAGTCAAAAAGAACTTTTTAGTGCCTTCGGCACGTTGATTTTGGAGCGGTAGCCACGCAGGGGCGTTCTTTTCTTGAACGGCTAAGAAAACAACCAAAAGAAGGCCGCCCCACAAAGCACGAAACCCCTCGCTGCGGACAAGCGAGGCGGCGGCTGCGGGACTCGCTTCGCTCAAACATCCTCACCGAAACCCCGCCCCGCTTGTTCCTCGCTTCGGCGCGCTTCAAGGGGACTCTAAAAGCCCCGTGCAAAGAGCGTAGTCACTCGATTTTCGCTGTTTGCTGATGAAAACCAAGGTGGTTAGCGCCCATGGGGTGAAACCCGCGAGCGGTACTGAAAAATACGTGGGTTTCACCCGCCCTGCGAGAGTGCTGTTTTTCTCTGCATCCTCTGTGGTTTAAGACTTGGTTTGCCTTTTTCTTCGCCAGCTCCGCCTTAGCGCAAAGAAACTGAGAGCAAAGCCGGTAATGGTCAGCCCCATGGCGACGATGGAGGTGCCGCGCAACAGACTATTGTTAAAATCCTCGCCCTCGCTGTAATCCATCACATGTAAGCGCCAGAAAAAGTCGTAAATCACCCACGCTTCGTTGCGGGCAGCTAATAGCTCGCCGCTCTGGCCGTCAAAGTAAAAACGGCTTTGCAGCGCATCATCAAACCGTGCCACCCATACATTCTGGCGGGCAGAAAACTCATGCACCATGCCAAGGCGGCGAGGGGCTTCTTTGATTTTGATTACTTCAGCTAATTTGCCTTCGCCCTTATAGATACTGAGGGCAAACTGGCTGATGTTGCTGGCATTGGCTGCTGTGACTGCACCGCCTGCCACACTCAAAAGCAGCTCTTCTTTTTCAAAACGCAGTTTAAGTGCCGGGCCGGTGGCGGTTGCGATGCTTTGCACGCCGAGCAAAGCGCCTTTATCAGTGGGCATGGGGCCGATCTGAGCCGCCCAATTAGCAGGCAGTGGCTGGCGTGGTTTTTCCATCACTTCGCCGCATTTAATCCAATCCTGAAAAGGGAGCCAGGCAAACAGCAGTCCGCCCAGTATCCATGCCAAAACCTGAAATGCCACCAGATAGCCTATCCAGCGATGCCAGCGAAAGAAGCTTGCAGCCAAACTCATATTGATAACCTGATTAAGAATCATTTTTGTGGGCGCTATTCTAATGCCATCTTTTGTGGGCGGGCACAGTTATTTGAATGAGGCGGATACAGAGTATTTGTGCGCTTTGGCTGATCAAGTTGTTAGAATTAAATAGAGCGGTTTGTCGCTGTTTAAATGCTTACGTGAATATTTTCTTAAAGATAGATAGATTGAAATGTATTGCTTACGTAAGATTAGGCAAGAGATGGGGCGGAGCAGATCACCCTATCCACATCGGAGCCGTGTTTTGTTCTCAATATGCAATTGAGCTTAGGAAAGCCAGAATGTCGCAGAAAAATCCATCGCCAGCGGGCGGCTGGGGCGCGCTAAAAGCAACGCTTGCTACCATCGAGCCAGGTCATGCGGGCAAATCCGTGATTGCCTTAGCCAACGCCAATCAGCCGGATGGTTTCGATTGCCCAGGCTGTGCCTGGCCGGACAAACCCAATACCCGTGTGCAATTTTGTGAGAACGGAGCCAAGGCGATTGGCCACGAGATTACATCAAAGCGGCTTGAGGCTGATTTTTTTGCAGAGTATACCGTCAGCGATTTGCAGCTATGGGATGATTATTCGCTGGAGCAGCAGGGCAGGCTGACCGCGCCAATGCGCTTTGATGCGGCAAGTGATCGCTATGTGCCGGTTAGCTGGGATGATGCGTTTCAGCTGATTGCAAGGCATTTGCAAGAGATAAAGCCAGACGAGGCGCATTTTTATACCTCGGGGCGTACCGGTAATGAAACGGCGTTTCTATATCAATTATTTGTGCGTCTTTATGGCACGAATAATATGCCCGATTGCTCGAATATGTGCCACGAGCCCAGCGGCTTTGCGCTGAATGCCAGCATTGGGGTGGGTAAGGGCACGGTGACGCTGGAAGACTTTGAGCACGCCGAGGCGATTTTTATTTTTGGGCAAAACCCCGGCACAAATCATCCGCGCATGCTGGGTACTTTGCATGAAGCGGCAGAGCGGGGCTGCCAGATTGTGGTGATTAACCCGCTGAAAGAGCGCGGCTTAGTCTCGTTTCAGGATCCGCAAAATCCGCTGCAAATGTTGCGCAACTCCGCTTCCCCTATTGCCTCGCTGTATGTTCAGCCGCAGCTGGGCGGCGATCTGGCGATTGCTAAGGCGCTGCTTAAATTGGTGCTGGAGGCAGGAGCGGCTGATCAGGCTTTTATTACTGAGCATACCGAAGGCTATGCCGAGTTGGTGGCCGATATTACCGCCACTTCTTGGGAAGATCTGGTCAGCCATAGCGGCTTAACACTGGCCAAATTAAAGCAGCTTGGTGATGTGTATATCCGGAGCAAAGCCACGATTATTACCTGGGGTATGGGCATTACCCAGCATCAGCATGCGGTGGCGACTATCCAGATGCTCTGCAATGTGCTGCTGGTGAAGGGCAATATCGGCAAGCCCGGTGCGGGAGTTTGCCCGGTGCGCGGGCATTCCAATGTGCAGGGCGATCGCACCATGGGGATTAATGAGCGCCCCAGTGCGGCCTTTTTGCAGCAACTAGGTAAGGCCTGTGGTTTTACGCCGCCATCCCAGCAAGGGCGCAATGTGGTGGAAAGCATTGCTGCAATGGAGTCAGGCAAGGGCAAGGTGTTTATCGCTATGGGGGGTAACTTTGCCGCTGCCACGCCGGATACCGAGCGCACGCACGCAGCATTGCGTAAGCAAAACCTGACCGTGCATATCAACACCACGCTGAATCGATCGCACCTTGTGCCGGGGCTGGATGCGCTGATTTTGCCCTGCCTTGGCCGCACCGAAATCGATCTGCAAAATGATCAGCCGCAAAGCATTTCTGTTGAAGATTCGATGAGTATGGTGCACCTGACGCAGGGCGTTAAAACGCCAGCGTCCCCGCATTTATTGTCCGAGCCAGAAATCGTGGCGCGTATGGCGGCCGCCACGCTGAGTAATTGCCCGATTGATTTTATGGCCTTGATTCAGGATTACGATTTGATCCGCGACATGATTGCCGTCGCGATTCCGGGTTTTGCCGGTTTTAATCAGCGGGTGCGCGTGCCTGGCGGTTTTTATCTGGGTAATACGGCAAGAGAGCGGCGCTGGGTGGTGGGCAAGGCGCGTTTTAAAGTGCATGCCTTGCAAGCGCCTGTCCGTGATCAGCTGCAGGGCTTAACCACGCATCCACTGCTGCTCCTTTCGACTATCCGCAGCCACGATCAGTACAACACCACGGTGTACCGCAGAAATGACCGCTATCGCGGCATTCAGAATGAGCGGAAAGTATTATTTATTAATGCTGAGGATATGGCTGAGCTGGGCTTACAGGCCGATCAGTATGTGAATATCGTTTCAGTGTGGTTTGACCGCGAGCGGCAGGTGAATGATTTTCGCCTGCAGCCTTTTGATACGCCGCGTGGTTGTCTGGCTGCGTATTTTCCGGAAACCAATCCGCTGGTGCCCCTGGATTATTACGCCGTTGACGCGATGACACCGGCCAGCAAAGCCTTAGTGGTATATCTGCAAGCATGAGCGAGGGAATTCAAACCGTAACAGCACATTTTTATTCCGATGATGGCTTACAAGTGCTGGAGCAGCAGGTGGCTGAAGAAGTACCGCTGCTCCTGGTTTACAACGGCGTGGCCTATCTGGTGATGCTGTGCAGCCCGCTTCATCTGGAGCAACTGGTGATTGGCTTTAGCCTGAGCGAGGGCATTGTGGATGCCTATTACCAGATACTGGCTGTGGAAATCAGAGCCAGCCACGATGGCTATGAGGCGCATTTGCAAATTCCCAATCAATTTGCCGCTAAGCTGCGCAGCCGTCGCCGCAATCTGCAAAGCCGTACCGCTTGTGGCCTGTGTGGCACTGAGCAGCTGGCCGAGGTGATGCGTGCACCACCCGCATTTGATTCTGATTTTAAAATTAATCCACAGGATATTCTGGCCGGGATGCAGGCCTTAAGTCAGCTGCAAATCATCAATCAGCAAACAGGCGGCGTGCATGCTGCGGGTTGGTGGGCAGCAGGGCAGTTAACGGTTTTTGAAGACCTTGGCCGCCATAATGCCTTAGATAAATTGATCGGCCATTTAGCCAGCCAGCGGCAAAGGCCGGATGGCCTGCTGCTGATGTCTTCACGACTTTCTTATGATCTTATCCAAAAAGCCGCCCGCGCCCAAATGCCTATCATTGCCGCAATCTCCGCCCCCAGCCATCTGGCTGTTGAACAGGCAAGGCTGGCTAATATCACCCTGCTCGGCTTTGTGCGTGGGCAGCGTTTTACTGTTTATACCCGCCCGGAGAGGGTGATTCACTCCGATGGCAATTTGGCTAAAGCCTGCTCCAGCCAGTGAAAGCCGATTTTTTCTTGCTCTAGTCGCAGCTTATTGCGGATTGTATGGTGTTTTAAATCTGCAAAAAGCGCGGCTTCTTCATGATTCAGCTGCGTTAGCTCAGCAGAGCTGGGTGTCTCTTCTTGCCCCCATTGGCTCTTAAAATACAGCAGCGTTTGCCTATCCATCAGCAGCGATTGCACATGCGGAAAATGGCTGCGTAACTGGTCCAGAATCGCAAAGCCATGGGTGTCGATATCGCCCCAGTAATAAATTTGGCAGTTATTCAGCCATTGAGCTTGCGCCAGCATGTCAAAACCATAGCCTGAGCCAAAGATCACCATACTGTGGGGGTGCTTGGGAAAGGCTAAAAAATTGACTTCATTTTCGGTGATGAAGACCATGCTGATCTTGCTCTTGAGCTGGGCAAAGCTGGCCGCATCGAGGGTAATATCGGCATCGTTGGCCAGTAAGGCATATGCCGGGTCGAGAATCCGAAAACGCACTCGCTGCGGTTTATCGCAAAAGCCATAGCGTTGAGCAAATTGGGTGATGCCTGTTGCTGAGCTGTTGATGGCATCTGGTGGCAAGGCCAGATCGAGTAATTCGGCCAATACACCACGATGGGATTCGATCAATTTGCTGTGTACATCAGGCAGATCAACCTGGCGCAGATAAATGCCTGGCTGCGGGTGGCTTTGTAGCCAAGCTACAATTGCCAGCAGCTTAGGCCAATCGTCTGCCAGCTCCAGCGCCCGTAAGGCGCGTTTGGCCAGCCAGGGATGAAGTTGTTGATTGTGTGTTACAGCAAACAGCTGTTTAAACCGTGTGGCCTCAGCGGTTTTACCGATCAGCGCCAAAGCGTTTTCCTGAGTATCGATCCATGCCTGATCTGGCAGGCTGTTTGTGCCAAGGGTCCGGTGATTTATTTCCCGCATGGTAATGCGGCAATGGCGCATTGTTTTTAGCTCGCTAATCCAAGCTCTTGCCGCATCAAAATGGCTGGATAGCTCGGCGGAAGAGGGGCCTTTGAGCCGCAAGCGCTTAGGAAAAAGCGGCTCGCCGCTGATTAAAGCAGCCAGTATCTCACCCCTATCCCAAAGTTTTTTAACTTGGGCATGCAGCTCGATCGGGGTGGTCCATGTCATTTTTGTAGCTCATTGTTTGGGAAAATTTTTTGTAGACATCCTGCCAGGAAGGAAATCTGACCCCGTTTAAAACCCACATCTTAAACTACAGAGTTTGGGAGAACACGGGGAGTCACGGAGAAAAAAATGAGCAAGGTTTTCTCCGTGAAACTCCGTGTTCTCTGTGCCCTCCGTGGTTCAAGATTTGGGTTTTTTATCCTTGTGATTCTTCTTGCGATCTTACTTCGCTGCCTTTTCACTACGATATTCTTCTATCGATAAATTACGCAGCATGGAGGCGCGGCCGGCTTCGTTGTGGACGAAGCCGACGCTGGCGACAAAGGGCTCGATGATGTGGATTTTTTGCAAAGGCGTGACGATCAAGAGTTGCAGATTGAGCTGGGCAAATAGCCGCAAGCCGTATTGCGCCGATTCATCCGAGCCACGGCCAAAAGCTTCGTCGATCACCACAAAGCGGAACGATCTGGAACGCACCGCACCCCATTCCAAACCAAATTGATAAGCAAGGCTGGCGGCGAGGATGGTGTAAGCCAGTTTTTCTTTCTGCCCGCCCGATTTACCGCCCGAATCTGAATAATGCTCGTGTTCGGTGTTGTCTTCGCGCCAGCGCTCGCTGGCAGTAAATACAAACCAGCTTCGCACATCGGTCACTTTATTCGTCCAGCGACGGTCTTGCTCGGTTTGTCCTTCGCGGCCGCGAAAGCGCTCGATAATTTGTTTCACTTGCAGAAACTTGGCCTCAGAATACTGAGCGTCTTCGGAGCCACTTAAAGCGCCTTCGGTACACGAGCGCAATTCGCTTTGGAAATCCCGAATATCGGCATCGGGTGTCGGCTGGGCTTGCAGCTCGATATAGCGGCCGGTGTTGTAATCGATTTGCGTCAGCGAGCCATTAATTAGCGCGATCCGCTCCTTAATGGTTTCGCGCTCACGCGCTAGCTGTGATTGAAAATTGGCCACTTCGCGGATGGTGTTTTCATTCAGCAGTTCTTTAAAGCGCGCTTCAAAACGAGGCAGATCGTCGGCTTGTAGCGCATCTAGCATGGTCTTGTATTCAAAGGCTGCCGCAATACTGGCGTCAGTTTCGGCGGTTTCTAGCTTGAATTCTTCCTTGTAGGAGGTCATCGCCTTGACGATACGCTCACCTAGATTGCTGATTTTTTGCGCTTCTCTATCCATCTGCTTTTGCAACCAGTCGCGTATTTCGCGCTCACGGTTTTCGCAGGATTCAACCGAAAGTTGGTGCTCCCCCAGCGCTTCGCTACGCATGGCGTCGAGTTTTTCTAGTGGGATGAGCGAGGGCTGAGCTTCATTTAATTGAAGCTGAGTTTGAGTGTGTAAGCTCTTGGCATCTTCCAATCTGGATTGGCTTTTACCTGAGTCGCAGATTTTATCTGCCAAGGTGTTTTCTGTCTCTGCCAGCTCGGCTTGCAGTGCTTTTAGGCGCAGGCTAAGGCCTTGTAGTAGATCCGATGCGGATTCTAGTTGGCGTTTTTCGTCTGCTAGCTTACCTATTTCTAAGGCTAATTCTTGCCAATCGAGTTCTTTAAAATCGCTGTATTCATCCAGCTTAGATAAGGCTGTGAGCTGATCTTTTAATACATTTTGTTCGGCCTTGATTGCGCCAATGAGCGCCGCTATTTTGGCCATTTCGGCTTCAAGCGTCAGTTTATTGGCTTCCAGCGCGGCGATTTTATCCAGATTGCTCCAGCCCAGCACATAGCGGCTGCGATCAGTCAGGCTGTGGCGGTCGTCCTTTTCATGGCGCTCGCCAGGCGCTTTGATTTGCCCTGCTTGCGTGATGGCGCGAGTTTCGCGACGAAATTGCTCTTGGTTGGCGCAGCAGGCCACGTCAAAGCGTTTGTCGATTTCGTTTTTTAGCCAGTGGTAAAAAGGCGAATCGGGTTTTACCGCCAATTTACGTGCCAGTGAATCGGGCCCTAGGTTTTGTGGCGTGCTGTGGCTGCTTGGGCGGATGCGGAAATACACCAAGCGGCCTCTTAAATGGGTTTTATCGACCCAATCGGCCACCTTGGCGTAATGCTCATCCGGCACCAGCAGGGATAAACCAAAGCTGCGTAGCATTCTTTCTGCCGCGCCTTGCCAGTCTTTTTCGTCCTCATGTACTTGTAGCAGCTCACCAGCAAAGGGCATGTCAGCGGGGTTGAGGCTTAAGGCGCTGCATAGCGCTGCACGCATTCTGACTTGCTCATCCGGAATATTGCTAAGCCGCGCTTTCAGGCTGCTGATTTCTGCAACGAGGGCATTACGCTCTTTCTTACCTTGCAGAAAGCTAAAGTCATGCTCTCTTTCGGTATTCTTAAGTTGGGCATCTTCCGCTTCAGCGGCGTCTTTAATGGCGGCAAAGCCAAGTTGCTGTTTAAGAAAGGCGCTTTCGTTTGTGCAAGGCTGCTCGCCAATCGCGCTGACCAGCTCGGCATAGCGCTCGGCTTTTTTCTCTTTGGCTTGGCGTGCTTGCTCTTTACGTTGGATTTCGGCGGCTAAGAATTCCAGCCGGTCGCCGCCGTTATCGCTGATATTTTGCTTTAGCTCGGCCTCGCTATACCTTTGCTCGCTGCGTTGCTGCTCGAGCTTTTCAATTTGCGCTTGCTGCCTGTTGCAATCATCCAGTAGATGGCTGATTCGTTTATCGAGCAGGGCCAGTTTATGGCCAGCAAAGTAGGGCCTGAGCGCTTCGCGGCTGAGGCGTAAATCTTCGAGCTGGCTGCTTAGCTTGGTGTGACGTTCTGTGTCTGCTACTAGCGGCGTCAGCAAGATTACTTGTCGCTTCGCTTTTAGTACGGCTTCGTGAGCACGGTTTAGATCGTCAAAATGGCCGATGAGTGCGCTAATCCGCGACGCCACGTCGAATGGCTCGAGCATATGGCTGCGGACAAAATCGGTGAGATTGCCAACTGATTTCATCGAAACAGTTTGATGAAATAGCTCTAAAGCCTGATCGTTTTCAATGCCAAAGCGGCGGCGAAACCATGCGGCATAGGGCGGGAAGCTATCGAATAGCTCGGCCTTGCTGGCCCTCAGTCTTTTACGTAGCGCGTTAATATCGCCGCCAAATTGGGCAAAGTCTGTGGCGATGGTTAAATCTTGCTCTGCGCCCACATAAAAGCGCTCTGGCTGACTCGCTCCCTGCTTCATCCAAAACACTTGCGCCAAGGTAATGGTTGGATCGTAGCCCTCGTTATGAAACACACCAAGAATCACCGAGTAGCTATTGTTATCTCGCAGGCTAACGGGCTTGGCATTACCACTGGCCTCGTTTCGCTCCGATTTATAATGCCCAAGCACATAGGAGCGTAAGGAGCGCTCTTTATTATCCGCTCCTGCTGCCTTGTTATAAGCAATTCGATGGGCAGGAATCAGCAGGGTGGTAACAGCATCCACTAAGGTTGATTTACCTGAGCCAATATCTCCTGTTAGTAGTGAGTTTTTTCCAGCAGGATGCAGCGCCCAAACGCGGCCATCGAAAGTGCCCCAGTTGAAGACTTCTAAGCGCTGCAGTCGAAAGCCCGATAGCGCATCGTCGCTGACAAAATCTAGCCCAAGGCTGTCTGGCAATGGCTTAGTCATTGCTTGTGCCTCCGGCGAGCTGCATTTGGTAGGCGGCTAATTGATCGTCAAACTCGGCCAACCATTGCGCATCGACAAAGGCTTTTAAAATGCGCCGCACTTCATACAGCGTGTGATTGCCCGATTTAATTTTGCGTAAAAACCCCAGATCGGCAATTTTATTTAGATGGGTTTCAATCTGGTCGAGCAGCTTGGCTTGATTATTATTGTCTGGCAGGAAAACACGGATAAGCTCGCTGGCGTCGTCTAGGCTTAGCACCAGCCGGGTGTCGCCGCCACTGGCGTCAAATTCGGCGAGTTTTTTGCGCAGCAGTGCCAGCATCAGGCTAACTGGAAAGGAGAGCTGCCTGCGGCTAATCAGCCGTTTGGGCGCGGCGGCCTCATCGTCCGTAACGGTTTTAGACTTTAAAAACGCATAGCCTTCGGCCTCGTCTAGCACCAACTCCAGCCCCAGTGTCACAATATAATCACGTACCCGCACTTGCAGCTCGAGCAAATCCCGCCAAAGCTTCGCTTCACTATCTTGGTAAATCACGCCTTTAAGCAGGGTAATAATCAGGGTGGATAGATCGGCACTGGCTATTTCTGTTTCACTCATAATCATCTCTTGGGCTGCTGTTTTCTTAAGGCATGTTTATTTTGATCTGATAAAGATAACGCGTGGTAAACGTGCTTGTTTGCTTTGCTCTGTTCCATCGCGGCGTTTCCAGACAATCAGCTCGCAGTTTTCTTCGTCGATAACGCTTTTAAAGCGATCTCCTGCCAATTGCAAATAGGCCACTAGCTCGGCGAGTCCTTGCTCTAGTGGTTGTAATTCGGTGAGCTCTCTCAGGCTGATTTGTGATTTATCTTGCAGGCTGCACTCAATATGTAAGGTTAAGGCGGCTTTGTCGACCACAACTTGCGAGTAGAGTGCGGAGGTTTCGGCGTTAAAATCGCCAGACTCAATCAAGATGTTATCGATAATGGGCTTGATCGTCGGGGTATAGAGTGGCCGCTCCATTGGCAGCTCAATATCGGCGGCGGTGTCGCTGATTTCCATCAGGCTGCTTGGTGGAGAGTCTCTTAGCGCAAGAGCTTTGGCTTCAATACCGTGCAAAATATCCATAATTCGTCGGTTTTCCAGCCAGGCTTGGTCGTCCAAAAAGCGCCGCAATTGACGGCTTAAATCAGCGACGGTGCGCTGAGTATGTTCGCCAGCTTCTAACCAATCGTAGTGAATGCGGCGGGTGCGGCTATCGGGCTTAAGCTCGGCGACGGGTGGGAGCGACAATACGCGCTCGAGTAGGGTAGATAATTCGTCTTGCCGCTTACCCGACATTAAAAAATCCCAAAAGGCGCGAAAGCTGCGGCCTTGGTCAGAATCACTGATGGCATCACGTTCGCCCATGATTTCTTCGAGTAGCTCGCCTTTTGACCCTTGCCACAGGGCAATGCGCTCACGCACGCGTCGATCCAACCCACGAAAATTATGCTCCACTTCACGAAAATCGCTGAGTAATTCGCGGGCAATTTGGGTGAACTGCTGAAAGCGATCTTTAAGCGCGGTATCGTCCAGCAGGGCCATATCACCCGCCATGACCCGTGAAATTTCGGCGTCGATGGCGTTTTTTTGCTGATGTAATTCTGCAAGGCGAATCTGTGGGTCTGTTTCGCTGCCCTGGCTCATTTGCTTGAGTAATTCAAATAAAGTAAGCAAGCGGGATTCCGTGCCTACAAAGCTACGCTCTGTTAAGGAGCCTAGCCAGGCGATGACTTTTTCGGTGGCAGGCATCAGATCAAATTGTGGCTCGTCTGAATCTTGGGCATAAAATTTTCTCAACCAGGCAGAACTTGCCCAGTCATTTAGATAATCAAGCGCAGATTTGGGGAATGCTTTAGGACCAAGTTGTTCGCGCAGGCCAAATAATTCGTCTTCTAAACTTTCTGCCAACTCGGCTTGCGCCATGACGCGAATATTGGGGGCGATAAAAACCCGCTGCAAAAAACTGGCAATCAAAGGGGCATGGTCGGAGCAGAGTAAGCGCCACGCTGGGTGATTTTGGCGCAAGAGAATAAGCGTGGCATAGTCGGCCATAGGAGTCCGGTGCAGAAAAGTTTACAAGCAATTATACTATTCTTGGCTGCAGCTTACATTTTAATAGTCTAAGGCCTTATTTGATCATAATAGCCACTGACACCCGATGAATATCCTGAAACAAGGCCCGCATTTTCGTGCTTGTTTGTGAGCTTTTTTGCCGGAGATTCCGTCGCTTAGCTGGATTCCCTTCTCAGCGGGAATGACAATACTGGTGTTCGTTATCGATGAGAATGGGTGACTCATTGCCTTTTGTGTGTTTTTTTAGTTTTATAGGAAGTAAGCGTTGCACGCTGTTTGCGTAAAAAAAAGCTGGCTAAGCCTATACTCATGAGGGCAAAGCTTTCTGGCTCTGGGATTGGCGAGGGCATGATCATGGCTTGAAATGGCTCGTAGCCCAATTCTAAATTGCCATTGCTTAGCGAATTGGCAATCAGTGTGCCCTCAATATGGCCGGAACCAATAACATCGGCGTTTACGGCCAGTACGCTGCCGTTTACAAAACGACTGATATTTACCTGCCGCGCATGGCTGAGATTCCAGATAATGCGATCGCGATGTTTTGCTATTGCGTCAGCAGAATCTGCGTGCTCTCCGCCATAATGGCCAGAAAAATCAACTTTGCTCAGCGTGCTGTTGATGATGATATGCGCGCCTGGCTTGATATTATTGAGGTAAACATTGGTGAGATCGGTATCGCCAAGGTTAAAAACTTGTAAATCGGATTGGCCATTTCCACTGAGCACCACGCCTTCGGCAATTGCGTGCCATTGCCCCATTGAGGGCAGCTGGGCTAATTTTTTTGACAAGGCAGTGAGCTGAGTTTTTGCTGCTGAAAAATCAATGAATGAGGGATTCTGAACCGCTGCTGAATATTGCCAGCTTGCTGCGTTGAGCTGACCACCATAGACCACATCGCCCATTTGCAGCCCGTTTGTGCGATTAGGCCCTCTGCTCACCCAGCTGGCGGGGCTAAGTCCAATACTCGTGTTTGTATCTGTGTTTTTGACCGGACCATTCGAGATAATGCCTGCCTTACCCCATGCCGTGCTCAGCAATACATTGCCTGCCACCACAAGAGAGGGCGCAGAGGAATCGTGAGCATTGCGATAGCCCACGTCAAACCCTGCATTTAAATTGCCGCCTACTGCCAGACGCCCTTCTGCGTAAGCTGCCGTATTGATATCTGCAAAGAAAAAACCGTTGTATTCATTGGCCACACCTAAATCAAGCACTAAAGCGTGTGTATAGCCTGCGATAGCGAAATTCAGAAGCAGTGCCATACGGGTTAATCGCATATCATTAAATCCTAATTTACTAATGGGCGTATCTTAATGCCATAAAATGGCATGTCAATGGGATTGAGAATTTTTCTTTATTTAATTTAGTTTTTAAGAACTAAATATGCTTTAAAAAAATGGGTATTCACTGCTCATTGATTATTGAAAGCAAGGCGGATACTGCCGCTTCGCTTGTCTGGCAATGCATGCGGATATGATGCTAAGTCTCAGAATGAATCTAGATTTAGATCTGGAATAATCTTCGGGGTGGAGTGATGCGTTTAATCTGTTGTGGGGCGTTGGCCAGCCTGCTGATGGGATCAGCTTATTCTGCCGGGCCGGTGGTGGAGCTGATGGTAGAAAATGCGGCAGAGCCTTTTTCTAAAGCAGATGGCACAGGCTATAGCAATGAGTTGATTGTGGCTGTTTATGCTGCAGTTGGCATAGAAGCAAAACTTAAAGTTGTGCCCTATGCGCGCTGTAAAAATATGGTTTTAGATGCCCGCGCCATTGCTTGTTTTAATATGGCATGGGAGCCGGCATTAAATGGAAAAGTCAAATTCCCCAGCGTGCCGCTTTATACGGTCACACCGGTTTACTTTCAGAATAAAGCGAATCCTATTGCGGCAAAAAGCGAGGCAGAGCTTAAACCTGGCTTAAAAATAGGCGTGGTCAATGGCTATGAATATCCGCCAAGTGCCAGCCAGTTGCCTAAAAAAGGAATTATTTTTGTGATGGGTAATAGTGAGCAAATTAATTTAAAACAATTGGCAGGCAAAAGCCTGGATGCTGCTCTGGTTATGGCAAATGAAATACAAATCCCTGGTTATTGGGCAGAAAACGCGGGTGTGGCAGACCAGGTAGAAACGATATTTCCAAGTACCAAACAGGATGTGTTTATTGGCTTTAGTATTAAGCATCCCAAAGGCTTATGGGCGCTGAGCCAGTTTGAGCAGGGCTATAAAATAGTTGCCGATAACGGTAAGTTAAAGCAAATTAAAGCAAAATGGGGCGCTCAGAAATAAATACAAAAAAAGCACTTACAGACAATAAGTGCTTTTTTATGCGGATGCTAAATGGCGCTGATTTCAGCGAGCAGCGTACTTAATTTTGATTTTGTTTCTGCTGAGGCAGAAGTCATCGGCAAGCGGAGTTCATCGTGTATTAAACCCTGCATGGCCAGTGCTGCTTTAATTACTGCAGGGTTGGGCTCGGAAAATAACAGCTTAATCAGCGGGCGTAATTGCAGATCAATTATCCTTGCTGCAGCTAAATTACCTTCCTGGATATAGCGCAGCATTTTTTTATACAAATCAGGGCGAATATGCGCTGCAGCAGCAATTGCACCGTTGCCACCCATACAGCTGGTAATAAAAATAAGATGATCTTCACCACTTAGAAATTTAAGCGGGGTTTCATTAATAATTTGATAAATAGCTTCTATTTGCCCGCCGCCACTTTCTTTAATGGCCACAAATTGCGGATTAAGGCTGAGCGTTTTTATGGTGGCCAGCTCTATGGTTACGCCGGTGCGGTAGGGAATATTATAAATAATTACAGGGTGGTGGCTGGCTGCAGCAATGGCTTCAAAATGCTGCAAAATTCCTGCTTGGGATGGCCTTACATAATAGGGGGCAGAAACCAATAGCGCGGCGATGGGCATATCATTCAGTGCCGCTGCAGCGCAAATTACTTCTGCCGTATTATTGCCGCTGATGCCAAAGGCCACGGGATAATCTTTGCTGACTGCTTGGATAACGGCAGTGAGCAGCTGATGCTGTTCAGTTTGGGAAAGCGTGGCGGATTCGCCCGTGGTGCCGCAGACGATAAGCCCATCTGCGCCTTGTTCTTCTAAGTGTTTTGCCAGGCGGCCTGCTGCGGCCAGATCAACTTGCCCATTTAAAAAGGGGGTCACCATGGGGACCCAAATACCAGAAAACCCGGTCATATTCTTGCTCCTGTGCGCGAAACCATGGGAGGCCATACCTTCAGACTTGAAGCGCTCAGGGAATAAGTAGAAGTGGATTTATTTAGACCTTCCCGTCGGCTATCGTCTGACGGGAAGGCTGCTCCGTCAGAGGGACAGCTGTTTCTTCGGTTTATTATTGCCAGGTAGATTGATGCAAGCCACATGCAAACACAGCAGCAGAGCTGTTGTTTGGCAGAGTGGGGTAGTATGCATCATCATTACTTTGGCAATAAGAATGGGGGAAGGCTCAATGTACTTTAATTTTTTTCTGCCCGCAAGGCGCCTGAAACATCAGCCCGCTACATACTGAGCATTAAATCGCGCAGCAATCTGCCCCATTGCATCGCCCACGGTGATTTCCAGTGCCATTCTGGCACGCCCTTTACGTTGCAGTGCATGTAAAAAACGAGCGGTCTGGCTGGCTTCTGGCGGGCACACTTGTGCGATCAGGTCAGTCTCTAAGGGGCTTAAAAAGTGGGTGCTGCCTGTTTGAATGACCACATTCACGCCGGGCCCTGCTAATTCAGAAACCCACAACCAGCCAGCGATAGTGGCCAGTGTGCTGATACTGCCGCCAAATGCGCTGTGATGATCATTTTGATTGGGGCCGTAGGGCGCAGCAAGCTGCCAGCCGGATTGATCTCCCAATAGCTGAACCTGCATGGCTTTTAAAAGGGGGAAGCCCTGATGCAGTCTTGTGGTCCAGCGTTGGGAGAAATCACTCATGGCGGATTTATGATTGGTTTACTTGATACTTAGGCGGTAAAAATAAAGCTGCAATTTGCGGTGCACGCTTAAGCTTAGACAGTGGTGCATCTGGCATTTCGTCATAGCTTTGTGCGCGGGCCCGGCTGTTTGGCGGCGTATTCATATTGCGGGTCAGAGCTGCAACAGGTGCAGCAGCAGAGCGTGCAGCAGGAATACGGTCGCGTCCTCGGCCTGGCTGAGGAGCGGTTTCAAGCGGTGTAGTGCCTGGTGAGAAGCCTGGAACCGGAATCAGAGGCAGATCACGTTTGAGCATTTTTTGAATGCCAAGGTAAGCTTTCTCTTCTTCTGGTGCGACTAAAGAAATCGCAATTCCTGATGCGCCTGCGCGGCCGGTACGGCCAATGCGGTGCACATAGTCTTCCGGATTGGTTGGCAGCTCAAAGTTAATCACAAAGGGCAGCTCGTTAATATCTAGCCCGCGTGCGGCCACATCGGTGGCCACCAATACTTTAAGCGTGCCGTCTTTAAATGCCGCCAGCGTTTCTAAGCGAGATTGCTGAGTGCGGTCACCATGAATAGCTTCGGCGGAAAAACCAGCGCGTTTCAGCTCGCGGCCCAATTGCTCTGCGCCAATTTTGGTGCGGCAAAATACAATGACCTGCCCCATATTGTGGGTGCGGATCAGATGGGCAACGAGGGCTTTTTTGCGGCTGTTTTCTACCGGATGCAGCTCTTGCTTCACCGATTCATTGGCTGAATTCTGGCGCGCCACTTCGATGACTTCCGGGTCGTGCATAAAGTCTTCGGCCAGCTTTTTGATTTCTGGCGCAAAGGTTGCTGAAAACAGCAGTGTTTGCTTGCGCGTAGTGCACAGCTCAAAAATCTTGCGGATATCCAGAATAAAACCCATATCGAGCATACGATCGGCTTCATCGAGGATCAGAATTTCAACCTGCGATAAATTAACCGATTTTTGCTGGATATGATCGAGTAAACGCCCGGGAGTAGCGACAAGAATTTCAACGCCTTCCCGCAGTTTTGGGATTTGCGCTTTAATATCCATGCCACCAAACACCACATGGCTGCGCAGCGGCATGTGCTTGCTGTAGGTGGTGACGCTTTCAGAAACCTGATCGGCCAGCTCGCGGGTCGGTGTAAGAATCAATACACGGATGGGGTGGCGGGCAGGAGACGCGCTGGTGTTCGCGTGTTTAGCGATTTTGGTGAGTATCGGTAAAGTAAACGCAGCTGTTTTACCGGTGCCTGTTTGTGCTGCACCGAGAACGTCGCGTCCGGACAGAATGACAGGGATGGCCTGCGCTTGAATCAGCGTCGGATGTTCATAACCTTGCTCGGCGACTGCCTTGAGCACTTCCGGAGCCAGCCCGAGCGATGCGAATGTCATGCGTGTTTCTTTCCGAAAAATAAGAACAACGTTCCAATTTACACGAAGCGAGGCCCGCTGCATACCCTGACCGACCATCGGACAATAGTGAAACAGGCTCTAAGCCCGCCAATCGGTTAAACTAACGCCCATATTTAAACCTGACGGAATAGCGCAATGTTTGATCACGCTTCGCAACACTTAACCACCGTGCGCGACTTACATCGCTTTGCGGTCAGCCGATTCAACGCGGCCGAATTGTTTTATGGCCATGGTACTGACAACGCATGGGATGAAGCGGCTTATCTGATTTTAGCCACGCTGAAATTGCCGCTTGATCGCTTAGAGCCCATGTACGACGCAAAATTACTGCCAGAAGAATTAACGCAAGTGCTGGCGGTATTAAAAGAGCGTGTAGAAACCCGCAAACCGGCTGCTTACTTAACCAAGGAAGCGTGGCTGGGTGAGTACAAATTTTATGTGGATGAGCGCACCATCGTGCCGCGCTCGTTTATTGCCGAGATTATCCGTGAGGGCGGCTTAACACCATGGATTGAATACCCTGAGCTGATTCACCGCGCGATGGATCTGTGTACCGGCTCGGGTTGCCTTGCGATTGTGATGGCCGATGCCTTCCCTGATGCCGCGATTGATGCGCTGGATTTATCGCCAGACGCGCTGGATGTGGCTGAAATTAATGTGCTGGAATACAGCTTGGGCGAGCGCATTGATCTGATGGATTCAGATTTATTCAGCGCAGTGGAAGGCGAGCTCTACGATCTGATTATTTCTAATCCGCCTTATGTAGACGCGCATTCGGTAGAAGAGCTGCCGCCGGAATACCTGCACGAGCCGGAAATGGCCCTTGGCAGTGGTGAAGACGGCTTAGATATTACCCGCCGTATTCTGGAAGAAGCGACTCGCTTCCTGAATCCGCTGGGCGTGCTGGTGGTAGAAATTGGCCACAACCGCGACGAGCTGGAAGCCAGTTTCCCCGAGCTGCCTTTTGTGTGGCTGGATACCGAAAGCGGCGATGGTTTTGTATTCCTGCTGACGCGTGAAATGTTGGTAGAGGCGGGGATGTAAACGGCTTATTTGCAGTTTGGATTCAAAAAAGGTGCAAAGAAAATACTATTTTCTTGCACCTTTTTTTTATGCGCTAAAGCGTATTGCTTGATCCCACCGTGCTTGTTATGACTTTCTTAGGTGCAAGGTCTAGGCTGAAGAAAGTTTTCACAGGGATACGTATGCGGCCATCTTGGGTTTACGGCTTGGTTTGGCTGCTGGCCGGATGCAGTGCGCCAGAGCGGGCCAGCTATCAGGGCTATGCGGAAGGGGATTATGTGTATATCTCTTCTTCACAGGCAGGGCGGCTTGATCAGCTTTGGGTGAAGCGGGGCCAGCAGGTTCCTGCCAAAGCGCCCTTATTTGCCTTAGATGCCGAAAAAGAAATGGCTGCTCAAAATCAGGCACAGCAGCAGGCCGAGGCCGCGCATTCGCAGTGGCAGGATTTGCAGTCGGGAAAACGCGCCCCGGAAATCGCCGTGATTGCCGAGCAGCTGATTCAGGCCCGAGCCACCGCTCATGATGCTTTGCGGCAAAAAAATCGCATCAGCCAGCTCTATGCCGAGCACGCCGTTTCGCAAGCTCAGGCGGATGAGGCGCTTGCCGCCGCCGAAAGCAGCGCCGCCCGTGTGCGCGAATTACAAAATCAACAGCAGGTTGCAGCGCTTCCAGCCCGCGATCAGCAGCTCAAAGCCGCCAGGGCGCAATGGTCAGCTGCTGAGGCCGCCTTGCAGCAAGCCAGGTGGCTGGTAGAGCAAAAAAGCGTGGCTTCGCCCAAATCCGCTCTGGTGGTGGACACGCTTTACAGGGAGGGGCATGAATTAAAGCCGGAGCTCCCGTGGTTAAGCTTTTGCCGCCAGAGCAAATTAAGTTACGTTTTTCGTTGTTTGCTAATGAAAAACAATTGGCTTAGCCTCAAGATTTGGCTTGCTGTTGCATAATGCCAGTTAATCAGGCCTTGATTTTAATCTCAGCAATAAAGCCACCGCACCGGTGATCATCGCCATCGGGTCGAGCATGGCATCCCACAGATTGGCACTTTCCAGCACACCAAGCGGAAACAGTGCCAAAGCGAGTAGCCAGGCGACTGCTAAAGCTTTATGCCCCTGCTGCCAGGCAAGGGCAAGCGAGATGGCGCACCAGATTAGCAGCACTTGCGGCGCATAGCCCAGCGCATACACATCAAAAGCCCAAAATCCCAGCGCCGATGAATAGAGCGCAAGCCCGCTGATCAGCAGCCAGGCGGCTAAGGCCGGGCGTAGTTTTTGTTTAAATAATACGCCGCAGGCAAGTCCCAGCGTTGCCAGGCTGGGCATACTCAAGAGGCCCAGTAACCAAGGCGAGCCAATGATAAGGAGTGCGCCGGTGGCGATTAATAAGCGATTTTTTTTCCAGCCCGCAGCGGCCAGCGCCGCCCCGGTAGTACCCCAGAGCAGTAGTCCTGTAAGAGATGCAATCATGATTTTTCTCCATCCAGCCAGGCGCGGTTAAAGCGTACATGGCGGATTTCAGAGCGCTCCCATGTGTAGACCAGATCCATGATTTCGTCGTTAACCAGCAGGGTGGGGTAGGAGAACTCCATGCCTCGGTTATCTTCAATCACTTTTACTTTTTTCCAGTTTTTACCATCAGGCGATACGCTGAGTGCCAATTCGCTGCGCCCGTCTGTACGCGGGTTATGCGCCATAATCAGCCTGCCGTCTGGCATGCGTTCCACTGCAATGGCTGAATCAGGGTTTTTTACATTTAGATTTTGAATCGGCGACCAGCTGGCCCCGCCATCGTGAGTTTGTTGCAGTAAAAGCTGGCGGGAAGGCCCGCTGTTTCTGAGCAGGGCAAAGGCGTCGGTAGAGCTGTAGGCAATGATGCCGGGTTGCAGGTTTTCACCTTCGGCATTCATACGGATTTTGCGGACGAGTTTGCCGTCTTTATCAAATTGCAGGATTTCACCAAATTTACGCGCCAGCTCGTGATACACAGGCAGCAAAAATCCGCCATCTTCAAGCTGGGCGGCATGGGTGCGCACTAAGGTAGATAAATTAAAGAAGGGGCTGGTGATGATTTTACTTGCGGGCGCCCAGCTGTGGCCGTTGTCGGCCGAGATCATGCGGTTGAGCGTGCTGGTGGCCCAGCCCCCCATCGACACCGAAACATAAAATAATTGCAGGCGGCCCTGGTTATCGAGCACCGGCACGGGGTTACCTACTTTTTTAATATAGCGCCACTGATCTTTAGAGCTTTGAGCAGGCGTGGCCACGATCCATGGCTTAATCCACTGGCCATTCTGATAGCGCGAAGCCCAGACGCTCACGTCGGTAGCGCCCTCACGGCTGCCGCCAAACCAAAAAGCAATCCGTTCTCCGTTGGGCAGTGCAATGATGCTGGCGCTATGCGCTGCAGGAACGGGGGCGCGTAAACGTTGCACTTCCATTTGCGGCGTGCTGGCGGTGAGATGTGGCTGTTTTGTAAGCGCAAAACGCATGTCTGCAGGGCTTTTCTGGTAGTTAACCGCCAGTAAGCATGCTGCGGCTAAGCCAAACAGCAAAGTGGAGCTTTTTAGCGTCATTGTCATTTGATCGATTCAGTAAGGTCAGCGAGTTTACCTGATATTGCCAGGGAGAAAACCTCCGGGCCGCCGTTGCCAGCTTGATTTGCATAAAACCATGCCCATCTCATTGGATATGCCCTTTGCTGGATGAGCCCTATGTTTAATTTTTTGCGCCAGCGCAGCCGGCGGCGTTATCTGGCCAGCCAGCCTGTACAAGATCATTTGTGGCAAAAGGTGCTGCTCCTGCCTTTATTGCGTGGCTTAAATGAAGCTGATCTGGCCCTGCTCAAAGACCACGCCGCATGGTTTTTGCATACAAAAACCATTACGCCGGTGCATGGTTTGGAGATCGACGATGAGCTGCGCTTGCTGATTGCCGTGCAGGCCACGCTGCCGATTCTTAATCTGGGCTTTGATGCTTATGACGATTGGCAGGAGGTGGTGCTGTATCCGGGGCGTTTTATCAGCCGTGATCTTTACACTGATTCAATTGGCCTTGTGCATCAGGAAATACGTGTTTTATCCGGGCAGGCGCGGCATCAGGGCGCCGTTTTGCTATCGATGATGGATGTGATTGAAGCGCCTTATCACCCAAGCAGCAATGTGGTGATACACGAGATGGCGCATAAGCTGGATATGCGCTCTGGCAGCGCCAATGGCTGCCCGCCGCTGCATCAGGGCATGAGCTATGCACGCTGGAAAAAAGTGTTTTCTAAGGCGTTTCAGGCCATCAGCCGGCAGGCTGCGATGGGCGAAACCGGCACAATTGATCTCTATGCGGCAGAAAATCCGGCAGAATGTCTGGCTGTGTGCAGCGAAACGTTCTTTGCTGCCCCCCATTTATTGCTTGAGAGCTATCCCGACGTGTATCAACAACTGAGTTTATTTTATCGCCAGAACCCCGCTGCGCGCAGGCCGCAGCTTCCTTACCGACCCGTGATGGGGGGCTGGGTATGATGGGCCTGTTGCAAGCAGGGGCCAGCCCTGAGCTATGCGCAGAAATAGTCGCTTTGGGCTTGCCGCTTTGGAGTGAATTGCCCGAGGGAGTTGCCCATTATCTTTGCTGGCAAAATGAGCGGCTGGAGCTGGTGACTATCGGCGAAAAAGGCACGGTAGCGGTCGATTTTGTCGGCGGAGCCGCCGCGCACCGCCGGCAATTTGGCGGCGGGCGTGGTCAGCCGGTGGCCAAAGCGGTAGGGATTAAAGGCGAGTACGTGCCCAGAGTGCTGGATGCCACGGCAGGCCTTGGCCGGGATGCATTTGTCTTGGCTTCTTTGGGCTGTGAAGTCACGCTGATCGAGCGCTCACCTGTAGCCGTTGCCCTGCTATTAGATGGCTTACGCCGTGCACAGGCCGATGCGGCTATTGGCAAGATCGTGGGCAGAATGCGCTTGGTTTTTGGCGATGGCCATCAGGAGCTGGCTAAATTTTTGGCCGGGCAGGGTTTTAGTTATTTATTTAACCCCACGCTTGCCGGGCCCGAGTTTGATGTGGTGTTTTTAGACCCGATGTTTCCAGACCCGACAAAACGCGCCAAATCTAAAAAAGAAATGGCCGCGTTCCAAACCGTGATTGGTGATGATCCGGATGCGAATGATTTGTTATTTCCTGCAAGGCAAATTGCTAAAAAACGCGTGATTGTAAAGCGCCCGCGCATTGCTCCGGTTATGGCTGGTGTGAAGCCTGATTTTGTATTTGGCGGGGAAAGTACGCGCTTTGATGGCTATTTGCCATTGAGCCGCTAGCGCCGAATCACGCAGGTGGCGGTGGCATGGGCCAGCAGGGTGCCATCGGCTGATTTGATGTTTCCTTCTGAAACACCGATGCTCTTAGAAATATGCAAAATCTTGCCTTCGGCCATCAGCTCAGTGTTTTTAGGAATGGCTTTCACCATTTTTACATTTAAATCGACTGTGGCGTAGCTGGCCCCTGCCTCCAGCATGCTGTGTACAGCGCAGGCGGTGACTGAATCAAGCACGGTGGCGGCAAAACCGCCGTGCACCCCCCCATAGGGTTCAGATGTCGCTCATCGGCCTGCGCGGTAAAGCGCACCAGGCCTTCGCTGATATGCACCATGCTCATCGGCATGGTTTGGGTAATGGAAGGCGCAGGCAGTTTGCCATCGGCCATGGCTTGCAGTAATTGCAGGCCCGTGAATTCGTTTGGATTCATAGCGTAAATGCTCAATTGGGAAGGTGCTTAAGGTAGCATGGCGGGCAAACAGCAGACGAAAAAAAACCACAGTTTGCACTGTGGTTTTTTAACTGGCTCCCCGACCTGGACTCGAACCAGGGACCTGCGGATTAACAGTCCGTCGCTCTACCAACTGAGCTATCAGGGAATAAAACGGTTTTTTATTTCTGAGGACTTAAATACTTTTCTTCAGAAAAAAGAAGCTGCTTTTCAGCAGCACCTTTAAATATTGGCTCCCCGACCTGGACTCGAACCAGGGACCTGCGGATTAACAGTCCGTCGCTCTACCAACTGAGCTATCAGGGAATAAAACTGTTTTTTTTATTTCTGAGCGCTAAATGCTATACCTCAGAAAAAAGAAGCTGCTTTTCAGCAGCACCTTTAAATATTTGGCTCCCCGACCTGGACTCGAACCAGGGACCTGCGGATTAACAGTCCGTCGCTCTACCAACTGAGCTATCAGGGAATAACAGCTTTTACCTACTTTATCATCGCAGCCTAGTATCGTAAGATTCTTTGGCTCCCCGACCTGGACTCGAACCAGGGACCTGCGGATTAACAGTCCGTCGCTCTACCAACTGAGCTATCAGGGAATCGATGAAGGCCCGTATGGTAGAATCCGAACTCCTTTCTGTCAACATAAAGTATGAATTATTCGAGACGTTATGATGAAAAAAACAAGAACACTGTTGTTTTGTTTACTTTTATTCTTTGTAGTAATTGTATGTCTGCCGCTGATTTTGCCTTTGAATAACTATAAACCACAGCTGGAAAAACGTCTTTCTTCGCTGTTACAGGCGCAAGTTTCACTCGAAACGGTCGAGTTTTCCTATCAGCCCTGGCCCGTTTTCACGCTTAATAACGTAAAAATTGATGGTGAAGCAGGGAAAATTGAGCAAATAAGTGTGCCGCTCAGCCTGTTTAACGTGCTTCAACATGGTAAAAGTTTGAAAAATGTAACCGTGGCAGGGGTGAAATTAAAGCCTGCGCTTGCATTTACTTTGCCAAAACGCTTTGCCGCACTCGAGCAAGATCGCATTACTTTGGGTGATGTGGAGCTGACGAAGGCCAGCGTTTTATTAGATCAGGGTGAGCTGGGGCCGATTGATGGCGTGATCCGGTTTGCCAAAAATGGTGCCATGGGCGATTTGCAGCTGGCTGATAAACAAGGGCATCTTGATGTGCATATCAAACCTAAGGGTGACAATATTGGCGTAACGGTACAAGCCAGCAACTGGGAGCTTCCTCTTGGCTATCCGGTGGTCTTTGAAAGATTGTATTTAAGCGGCGAAGGCTCACCGGAAGGCCTGCTGATTGACGATATCCGTGGTGAAACCTATGGCGGTGTTTTAAGCGGTAAGGCACAGCTAACCCGGCAAACAGACTGGAACTTACAAGGGCAGCTGCTGGCAAAAGGGATTCATACCGAGCCGCTAAGCAAAATATTCAGCCCGGCTACGTTTGTTTCCGGCCGCATGGATGCAGAAGTGCAGTTTGTATATAGCGCCGCAGATTATTTAAAGCTTTTTGCGCATCCGCAGGTCGATGCCAGTTTCTTGCTGCGCGATGGGGCCATTCATAATATGGATTTAGTAGCTCAGCTGCGTGCGGGTGAAACACCAGCAGGCCGCGGCGGGCAAACGCGCTTTGATACCTTAAAAGGGAAAATGCTGATCCGTGATCACAGCGTGCAGTTGCAAGGCATGGCACTGGGTGCGGGTAAATTTAATGCGCAGGGTGCGGTGCAAATTGCGGCAGGCCGGATTAATGGCTCGGTTTCGGGGCGCTTGCAAGCGGGTGTGTTAGCCATTGCAAATCAAATTCGCCTGTCTGGTGATCTTAGCAAGCCTGCATTAAATTCTGGTAATGCGGCCAGAACAGGTGAGCAGCCTCCTGCAACATCAGTTGATGAGTTGCTTCAGTAGTTTTCCCCGGATAAAACCCCTTATTTTTAAGCGGATATGAATGTCCTGCAGAGTGCATCAATGATTGATGTTCTCTGCAGGGCTTAGCTTACTTTGGGCTGTTTACACCCTGCATTAAAATTTACACCGCTAATCTCCGGCCAATTCGCTTGCTCATCATGAAAATCTTTATAATGGCGTTTTTCTAGCAAACAGCAGGGCACTCCATGGCTTGGACAGATCTACAGGGCGAATTGCAACATGGCGCAGACGAGCTGCAGGCCTTAGCAGAAAATGCTGTGATGAGCCCGCTGACAAATTTTGCGGTGATTGCATTTACCGGGGCAGAAACAGAGCCTTTCCTGCAGGGCCAGCTTTCCAGTGATGTGCGGGCTTTGGGCGAAAATTCGGCGCAATACTCAAGTTATTCCACCCCAAAGGGGCGCATGCTGGCTAGTTTTCTGGTGTTTCGCCGTGGGGATGATTACTGCTTGCAGATTGCGGCAGAATTGCAGGAGGCCATTCAAAAGCGTCTGTCTATGTTTGTGATGCGCTCAAAAACCAAGGCCAGAGATGCAAGCAGCGAGCTTTGCTTATTGGGCGTTGCGGGCCCTTTGGCCGCTGAAAAATTGTCCTCAGTATTAGGCTCTTTGCCCGATGCTGATTTTAGCAGCGTACATAAAGAAAACTGCACCGTGATTGCCTTGCCGGGCCAGCGTTATCAGCTGGTGATCAGCGCAGATGCAGCCCCTGCACTCTGGCAGCAATTAGCCGCTGCAGGCATTGTGGCTGCAGCAGAGTCACTTTGGCGCTTGAGTGATATTCGGGCTGGCGCACCATGGATTACTGCCGCAACACAGGAGGCTTTTGTGGCTCAGATGGCCAATATGGATTTAATTGGCGGTGTGAGCTTTACCAAGGGCTGCTACCCGGGGCAGGAAATTGTGGCCAGAACCCAATATTTGGGTAAGCTGAAACGCCGTATGTATCGTGCCCGTATTGCAACAGAGCTGGTCGAAGCAGGGCAGGATGTATTTAGTAGTGAAATGAATGGCCAAGCCAGTGGTAAGCTGGTGTTGGCTGCACAGGCAGCAAAAGGCGTGTGGGAAGTCTTGCTGGTGGCTCAGATTGCCAGCCTTGAGCATGGTTTACATTTAGCTGCAGCAGATGGCCCGCAGCTGGAAATGCTTGATCTACCTTATTCTTTATAAGATCAACCGATAAGCATCGCTTTAAGCTTTGATTTACAGCGTGTAATCAAAGCTTAAAGTAGTGTTCACGATGATCATTGGCGTCAATGGGCGCGGTTTCGTCTATAATCCGCCCTCTGTATCTTAATTACATATATTAAAGGTGTTTGTATGGGCTTTCTCGCCGGCAAAAAAATCCTGATTACCGGTTTGTTATCAGACCGCTCTATTGCCTACGGCATTGCTCAGGCAGCTAAACGTGAAGGCGCAACACTGGCTTTCACTTATGTAAGTGAAAACTTGCGCCAGCGCGTAGTTGATCTGGCAAAAGACTTCGATACTGATTTGGTTCTGCCCTGTGATGTGGCCAGTGATGAGCAGATTGCTCAAGTATTTGTTGAGCTTGGCAAGCACTGGGACAAGCTGGATGGTCTGGTTCATTCCATTGGTTTTGCTCCGCGCGAAGCGCTGAAAGGCGATTACCTTGATGCCCTTAGCCGCGAAGCTTTCCATATTGCTCACGATATCAGCTCTTACAGCTTTGCGGCCCTGGCCAAGGCTGCCCGCCCAATGCTGAGCGAAGGCGCTTCTTTAGTGACCATGACTTATCTGGGCGCAGAGCGTGCTATCCCTAATTACAACGTAATGGGCTTGGCTAAAGCTTCATTAGAAGCCAATGTACGTTATATGGCTGCTGCTTTAGGCGGCGATCGTGCTATCCGTGTGAATGCCGTTTCAGCAGGCCCAATCAAAACACTGGCTGCTGCGGGTATTGCTAACTTCAGCACGCTGTTAAAGCGCGCTGCCGATGGCACGCCACTGAAGCGCAATGTGACGCAAGAAGAAGTAGGTAATGTAACTGCTTTCCTGTTGTCATCCCTATCATCTGGTATGACGGGTGAAGTAGTGATGGTGGACTGTGGCTTTAGCCACGGCGCGGGCGCAATGGAAAGCTGATCAAGCTTTTACTCCATTGAAAACGCCCGTAACGGGCGTTTTTTGCATTTATATGTACAAGGAATAAGGCCATGTGCCAGCTACTCGGTATGAATTGCAATGTGCCTACCGACATCGTGTTCTCTTTTGAAGGGTTCCGGCGTCGCGGCGGGCAGACAGATCATCATTCTGATGGCTGGGGAATCGCTTTTTTTGAAGGCGACGGCTGCCGCATGTTTCTGGATTATCTGCCATCGGCCAGCTCGCCGATTGCCGATCTGGTGCGTGCCTACCCGATTAAATCGACCAATGTGATTGCCCATATCCGCAAGGCTACCCAGGGGCAGATCAGCCTCGCCAATACTCACCCGTTTCGCCGTGAGTTGTGGGGGCGTTACTGGATTTTTGCACATAATGGCAATTTGCCGGAGCGGCCGGATTTAAGCAGCAGCCGTTTTTTGCCGGTTGGTAATACCGACAGCGAACACGCTTTTTGCTGGATTTTATCTGAGCTTGCCCAGCGTTATGTCAGCTGCCCGCCCTTGCCGGTTTTGAAGCAGGCATTGGCCGAGCTGGCCAGCCCCTTGATGGCAGTGGGCACATTTAACTTTTTGCTCTCTGATGGCCGCGCCTTGTTTGCCCATTGCAGTACCGATTTGCATTACATCGTGCGCAAAGCCCCCTTTACGCTGGCGCATCTGAATGACACGGATGTCAGCGTCGATTTTTCCGAAGTCACCACGCAAAAAGACCGGGTCGCCGTCATCGCAACCCAGCCACTGACCGACAATGAAACCTGGATCAAAATGCAGCCAGGTGAGTTGCTGTGTTTTGTGGATGGGATGCCAGGGTAAGGTATTGTAAGGAAGGCAAAGTCAAAAAGACTTTTTTAGTGCCTTCGGCACGTTGATTTAGGTGCGGGCGTCCCCCGCGTGGGCCTCACTTTCTTGCTTCGCCAAGAAAGTAAGCAAAGAAGGCGACCCCACGAAACACGAAGGCCCCTGCGCTGCGGACAATCGGGTCGGCGGCTGGCGGGATTGGCTCGCTGCCTCGCTCCCAAGCGATCCCCCGCCCCGCTTGTTCCTCACTCCGGCGTGTTTCAAGGGGATTTTCAGCCCTGTGCCGAGAGCACAGCCATTATTTCTGTTATTTGTTTGCTGATGTAAAAGCAAAGGCTTGAGATCATTTGGTTTTCTCTGTGAAACTCTGTGTCCTCCGTGTTCTCTGTGGTTAAAGATTTGGGTTTGCTTCACCACGCCACTAGTACCCTCTACCTCAACGCCGCCGCCAGCCCGCTCTGCCTAATCGATTGTTTGGCAATGGCTTTGCTCAGTACGTCATTGCTTCCCCAAATCTCTACTTTCTTTTTGGCGCGGGTAAGGCCGGTGTAGATCAGGCTGCGGCTCAGCAGCTCGTGCGGCTGGTCTGGCAGCAACAAGATCACTTCGTTAAATTCTGAGCCCTGGCTTTTGTGCACCGTGAGGGCCAGTGCGGTTTCGTGGGCGGGCAGGCGGGCGGGGCTGAACCAGCGCAGGGTATTGCCTTCGCCTTTAAAAGCCACGCGGGGCGCGCCTTCCAGGATAAAGGTCAGGCCGATATCGCCGTTATAGAGCTGCACGCCGTAATCATTTTGCGTGATTAACACAGGGCGGCCTGCGTACCAGAGGCTGTTTTCGGGGATGAAGTTTCTGGCCTGCCAGTGCGCTTCCAACTGCTGATTCACCCCCATTACCCCAGCATGGCCTTCGCGTAAGGCAGTTAACACGCGGAAGGTATCGAAGGCGGCAAACGCCGCGTCCACATCGCCTGCCAGCACGGCCTGCCAGTAAGCCGCGTAGCCCTGATCGCAGCGGCTGAGCAGCGTTTTGCTATTGGGCTGCCAGCCTAATTCTGTTTCTGCCTCGGCAAATAAATCATCCGGCTGCAAGAGTGCCAATGCGCCCTTGGCGTCGCCCGAATTCACCAAGCTCGCCAGCTTGCCAATGCCTCCGCCTGCGGCAAAGCGGTGGCTGTGTTCTAAATTCATTACTGCATTGCCCACGCTGCTGGCCGGGGCTTTACTGCGAGCAATTTCCACCCCCGTTGCGGTTTTGAGCGCCTGAATAAAATCGGCACCGGGTGATTTTAAGCTACACAGCTCGGCAAATACCGCACCGGCATCCACTGCATCCAGCTGATCTTTGTCCCCGAGTAAAATCAGCCGGGCGTGCGCGGGCAGGGCTTCCACCAGCTGCGCCATCAAGGCCAAGTCGATCATCGATGCTTCATCCACCACCAGCACATCCAGCGCCAGTGGATTAGCCGCGTGATGCTTGAAACTACCATCGGGCCGCGGCCCCAGTAAGCGGTGCAGAGTAGATGCGGTTTCTGGGATAACGGCCAGTGTTGCAGGCGATACAGCCAGGCTGGATTTTCTCTCCCGCACCGATTCACTCATTCTGGCTGCCGCCTTACCGGTGGGCGCTGCCATTTTAATGCTCAGGGTGTTGCCTTCCATGATTTGCAAAGCGGCCAGAATACGCAGCACGGTGGTGGTTTTACCCGTGCCAGGCCCGCCGGAAATCACCGTCAGCTTTTGCATCACTGCTGCTGCGGCCGCTACTTTTTGTAAGTCTGGCTGAATGCCGGATGCAGGAAACAGCTCATCCAGCAGCGTGGCCAGCCTGGCCAGATCCACATCACATTTTTCCCCTGCCAATTGCCGCAGGCGCGTGGCCAGCTGCGATTCATACCACCAGTAGCGGGTGAGATAGAGCCGGTCTTTGTCCTGAGTTAAGGGCTTAAACTCGCCCGGCCTGCCGATTAAGGGGCTGCTCAGCGGCGCAGTTTTAATGCAACTATGCCCCGCCGCCAGCGCCGCACACAGCTTAGCGAGGGTGGTGTGCAGCTCATCCGATTGCGGCCCGCAGAGGCGTTCGAAGCTACGGCTTAATTCAAAGGCAAAGTCTGGCATGGGATGCTCTTGAGGCGAAACGGGTAAAAAAGTCTAAATGGAAAACCTAAATTTTGAACCACAGAGAGCGAGGAGTTTTACGGAGAAAACCTTTATTTCTCATGCTTTTCTCCGTGGCACTTTGTGTTCTCCTTTTCCTCCGTGGTTCAAGATTTAACTCATTTTGCATACCCGAGTTGTTTGTTGAGTAAATCTGGCACTTTGGCGGCGACGGTTTTGCTGATTTTATCCAGCAGGTCCAAATCAATCTGCTGCATTTTGCAGGTTTTGGCCAGGTGCCGGGCAATATGGATCAGTAAATGCGCCGAGACTTCTGCATCGGCTTCGGCCCTGTGGGCGGTGCCTTGAAAGCGAATGCCCAAGCTTGCCGCCAGGGTGGCGAGTTTGTAGTTGCTCATGCCGGGGAATAAGCGGCGCGATAGTTTAAGCGTGCAGTGCAGGCCCTGGTATTGCGGCAACAGATTGAGGCGCTGGCTTTCGGCCAATAGAAACTTCGCGTCAAAGCTGGCGTTGTGCGCCGACAGCGCATCGCTGCCGATAAATTCGATCAGCGCCGGAACCACTTCGCTGGCAGGCGGGGCCTTGTTGACCATGGCCTGGCTGATGCCGGTGAGCTGGGTAATAAAGTAGGGAATACGCACACCGCAATTGACTAGGGATACAAAGCGATCAGTAATCTGCCCGTCAACAATCCGCAGTGCAGCCACTTCGGTGATGCGGTCTGTATTGCTGCTGATGCCGGTGGCTTCAAAATCCAGCATCACGATAGGGCGGTTGAATGAAATCATGGGGTCTTTTTAATCATTTATATTATTTGGAAGTCATTTTTTTACACAATTTCTGTAGAAGAAAAAGGTCATCGTAGGGTGGGTTAGGCCGCTCTTGATGCTTATAAGTGCGCTGATCTATTTCGGCCGTAACCCACCATGACACTGCGCTGCGGTGGGTTACGGCCAAGAGACTGTTGTGCCCATATTTTAATGCATTTTCTGGCCTAACCCACCCTACGGATACTTGTGTCGCGGCTTCAAGGGAAATTTAAGCCCTGTGCAACGAGCAACGATATAAATCCAGTTTACGGTGTTCTTAAATACTGAAAAACGCACAGCAAATCACATTTTAAAAAATATGCTTTTCTCCGTGCCCCTTCGTGTTCTCCTTTTCCTCCGTGGTTCAAGATTTGGGTTTTCTCTGTGGCAACGATCTTAGGTTTTTGCAGACACTCCCATCAGCGCCACTTCAATATCATCCAGCAATTCCATACCAGGCTTGCTGAAGTACACGCCGTTTTGTCCGTCTTGTTTACCCAGCCCGCGCATAAATAAGTAGTAAACGCCGCCGAATTGATCGTCGCTAAAGTTGGGCAGGCGCTGGCGTAAGAAGCGGCGTACTGCCGCTGAATAAATCAGGTATTGCAGATAATAGTGGTGCTGGGCCATGGCGGGGATGAGAAGGGCGGGGGCGTAATCGGCCACGCTATTGCCCAGCCAGTTGCTTTTGTAATCGAGCACGTAAAATGCGTTTTCGTATTCAAACACCAGATCGATAAAGCCTCTTAAAAAGCCGTTGATATGGAAGAAATCTAAGGTGCTGGCGGCGGCGCGAAATTCAGGTGGCAGCGATGGATGTTGCAGCGCTGCGATCAGGCGTTCGGGCTGGCAGTGGCTCACGCTATAGGTGAATTCCATTTCTGCTACGCGGTTTTTCGGCGGGATGCTGGCTAAGGTCAGCGCCTTGCCATCGAGCCGCGCAGAAACGGTGTCTTGCACCATTTGGCTGACGATTTCTAGCCAATGCTCCGGGATACCATGGCGCTCCAGCTCTTTGGCCGTGGTGGCGGGCAGCGCATCGGCATCTAGCCAATCCCATTCTTCTAAAATGGCGTGCAGGCAAGTACCGGCCACGGTGGCGGCGGCTTCCCGCTCGGGGAAGCTAAATACGGATCGGCCTTCGGGGGCTGCGGATGAATCGGTTTCTGGCGCATTGCTGGCGCTGTCTCTGTCTGGCCCTTCGGAATGATTGTGCGCAGTCATGCCAGAAAAGCTGGCCACCCGCCATGTGGGGTAGAGCTTTTTGCCGAGGTAGGGCTTAAACACCAGTGGCTCGGTTGGGGCGGTTTTAAGGCCGGTGCGCGCACCGCTGGGCGCATCGTGCAGGGCAAACACTTCGGGGCTTTGTGCGCACATTGCCGTAATTTCGCCCAGCAGGGTCTCATGATCGTAAGCTTTTAGATGCTCTTTTTGTGCTTCTAATACATCGCTATGCTCCCCGGTAAGGGGATGCAGCAGCCAGGCCATAGCCGATTGCGACAGGCCGTCGCTGATTGCATAGCCCCGGCCATCTTTAAGGCCAATATTGCCCCATACGATATAGCAGCGATTCCTTGCCCGGGTCAGGCCCACGTAAAGCAGGCGCAGTTTTTCTTCAAAGGCTTCCCGTTTGGCGCTGTCTTTATGCTCATCAAAATCTTCGCTGCCTAAATCCAGCCAGGCTTTGTCGTTTTGGTGATAGCGTACCGCCTCGGTGTGCTTGCCCAGCAGGCGGCCATCCCATAAAAACGGGCAGAACACGATGGGATATTCAAGGCCCTTGCTGGCGTGCAGGGTAACGATGCGCACGCGGTCTTCATCGCTTTCCAGGCGCAACAGGGCTTCATCGCCTGCGTTTTTATTCTGGCGGCTAAACCACGCCAGGTGCTGCTCAATACCGGTGGCTTTGTGTGCTTGTAGCAGCTCGGCCAGCTGTAACAGATTAGTCAGCCGCCGCTCGCCATCTGTTAAAGAAAGTAAGCGTTGCGCCACATTGCGCCCATCCAAACCCTGGTATTCCAGCCATTCTCTGAACATTGGAATAAAACCCTGCGTTTGCCAGAGTTTTTTCCAGTGGGCAAAGGCGTCTGCAATCTGATCCCAGCCGTTGATTTCCAAGCGCAGCAGGGTGGCGGCATTGTTGCCCAGCAGGGTGCTGATCAGCGCGGCGCGTACCAGGCCCTGATTGGCTGGCTCACTGATCGCGGCCAGCACAGAGTAAAGCTCAACGGCCTCTTGTGATTCCCAAACGCTGTCTCTTACCCTCAGCACGCTGGGCACGCCCAGCTGGGTAAGCGCATCCTGCATGGCTTTGGCCCGAAAACGATCAGGAACCAGCACGGCCATATCGCCGCCAGAGAGCGGACTATCTGCCAGCCTGGCTTTGCCTTCCCCTGCCAAACGCAGCAGCCTTTCGATTTCTTGTGCGGTGATTTGGGCGGCCAGATGATTGGCGGTTTCCTTGGGCCAGCTGATTTGCACGCCTTTTTCTGAGACGCCTTCAGGCTCGGGCAAAAACTGGAAGCGAAAAGGGGCGCTTTTCATTTCTGATGTGTCATTCTCGCCATCAACAATCAATTCCGGCCGGGGTTTACTCGCCGCTTTTACCGCGCTAAAACTGACATGCGGATCAACAAAAGCCTCGCCAGGCCGCTCGAACAGGGTATTTACCGCCGTGACTAAAGCGGGCACCGAGCGCTGATTGGTGTCTAAGCTTTCCTTGGCATCGACCAGGGCTTCGGCCTGGTGATAGGCGTGAATATCCGCGCCGCGAAAGCTATAAATCGCCTGCTTAGGGTCCCCCACCAAAAACAGCGGCGTGCTGCCATCTGCAAACACGCGCGAGAAAATATCGTACTGAATACCGTCGGTATCCTGAAACTCATCAATTAGCGCGGCTTTGTAGCGGCGGCGCATGGCCATGGCTAAGCGCTCGCCGCCTTCCGCAGTCAGGCCTTGCCACACGCGCAGCAGCAGATCGTTAAAAGATAATTGCTGACGGCGGGCCAGGCGCTCGGGCAGCTCGATATCACAGCGGCGGCGCAGCTCGGCCAGGCCTTGCTTTTGCCGCAACTCGCAAGCTGTGCTGAGATCATTAATTAAGCTTGCTAGTAATTCCACTGCATCAAAAAAAGCATGTTCAGGCGGTATTTTCCCCTTGGCTGTGCCGCTGATGAGCTTACTGCTGCTGAGCTTCACCAGCTCCTTGCTATCGATATCCTGCCAGCCACCATTGCCCGCGATATGGTCATCTATCAGCAAAAAGACTTTTTCTAATTGCTCTGGCTTATAGCTGGTTTGCTTTAAGGCCTTGCTGGCAGACAGCCCTTGCAACATTTCCTTAATGACTGCTGAATGCTTACTCCAAAGCTGGCGGTAGTTCTCAAAAGCTGCGGGCAGGGCGGCGCTTAATTCTGCGGTATCGGCAGCGACTCCCAGCTCCACGGTATGCAGCAGCGGCTGGCCTAAATGGCCATAAACCACCCGCAGCCATTCTTCGGGGCTGGCTTTGCTTTTAAGTAAATACTCGGTGTAAATCGCATCAGCAGGGTAGACTTGCTCGCGCCAAAAATCTGCAGCAATTTCATCCAGCACAGGGCCGGTATCGCTGAGGATTTCCATACCAAAATCAGCGCCACTTTCAAAGGCGGATTGGATAAGCACCCGCTGGCAAAAAGCGTGAATGGTATGAATCGCCGCCTCATCCAGGCTGGCAATGGCACGCTGCAAGCGGCGCATCACCTCGGTTCGCCGATCTGCGTGCTGGATTAATAGCTGCTCACAAAACGGATCAAGCGCTTCTTCCCCCTCGAAAGATTCCAACACCTCGGCAAGCCGCCCACGGATACGATCGCGCAGCTCGGCAGTGGCGGCTTCGGTAAAGGTGACCACCAAAATTTCTGGCACTTTTAAGCCATGCTCAATCACCAGCCTTGTATATAAACCCGTAATCGTCCAAGTCTTGCCCGTGCCCGCGCTGGCCTCGATCATATGCGGGCCAGCTAATGGCATCTCAAACAGATTTAAGGGGCGAAGATTCATGGGTATTCCAGGCGGGGTGGAAGATGAGCGGTAGGGGGATTATAAAGGCTCAGCCTGACTTGGTGATGACGCTGAGTAATATCTTTGGGCCATATAACGGCAGTTGAAAGGCAAATCCCCTTACCCCCCTTTTTCAAAGGCTATGTCTGCGTTAACAGTTGAAAACTGAAATTAAGGTTTGTTATTAGCAAACAGCAGGGAATGCAATAAACGCGCTCTTCGCTCAGGGCTTAAATCCTCCCCTTGAAGCACGCCGAAGCGAGGAACAAGCGGGGCGGGGTTTCGGCGAGGATGTTTGAGCGAAGCGAGTCCCGCAGCCGCCGCCTCGATTGTCCGCAGTGAGGGGCCTTCGTGCTGGTCGGGGCGGCCTTCTTTAGCTTCGTTTCTTGGCCGTACAAGAAAGGAAGGCCCTGCGGTGGCTACCGCTCCAAAATCAACGTGCCGAAGGCACTAAAAAGGTCTTTTTGTTTTTTGCTTAGTGGCAATTACGCTTTAAATTAAAAATTTTAAGAAAAAATTTTCAATTTACCCCCTAAAAGCGTAAGTATCCACTCAACTAAATTTCAACATTTAACGCAGACATAGCCTTTTCAAAGGGGGGTAAAACCTAGGGTCTGTTGACGTTTCATTCACAATTGCGCTGAGCCGGAAAACGGCCAAGCACAAGGCATGCGACGAAGGCAATAACTGGTTATTGTCGAGGAGCATAACGCAGTGAATGGCCGTTTTCCGGCTCAGCCCTTCGGGTTGACTGCATTTTTGGGGCTGCACATCGTTAAAAATCGCTAATGGTACTCGTGCCATGTCGCAATTTTTGCCTTGTTCAGCCCCAAAACTGCAGCCAACGCAGCCGTGAATGAAACGTCAACAGACCCTAAGGTAAGTAACTGTGCAAGTTCTTCCATTTTTTTAAGGAGGGATAAAGATTGATTCAATTGGCGCATGTACTTCAATAGTTCAGAATGATGTTGTTCCCCCCTTTGAAAAAGGGGGGCCAGGGGGGATTTACAAGTAAATAAACCAGACCTGAAAAATAATTAAAGAGGCTCAATGACTTCCTTTCAAAACCATATCCACAGCGCCATGCAAGCCATTGCAAATGATGCTGCCGCAATCGCCATGCGCGCCTATCAGCGTGATCAGTTTGAATTTCTGGGTGTGGCTGCACCCGCGCGGCGTGCCGTAACGATGCCTTTAATTAAAGAGCTAAAGCCAGCCAGCGCCGAGTTTTTAATTGCTGAGGCGCAAGGCCTGTGGAATTTTCCGCAGCGCGAATACCAATATATCGCCGTGGATTTACTGGCAAGGCATGTCAAAGTTTTAACAGGTGCAGATATCCCCGCATTGCTCAACTTAGCTCAGCAGAAATCCTGGTGGGATACGGTAGATGGTTTGGTGAAAGTGATTGGCGCGATTGCAAAAGCAGATAAAACCCAGCAAAGCCAGATGGATGCCGCGCTGCTTCACCCGGATTTTTGGATCAGGCGCATTGCTATGCTGCATCAGCTGGGCTGGAAGGGCGAGACTGATTTGATCCGCTTGCAACACTACGCCAGGCAGCTAGCCCCCGAGGGTGAGTTTTTTATCAGGAAAGCCATAGGCTGGGCGCTCAGAGAGTACGCCTGGCACGATCCTGCCGCTATTCGCGCGTTTTTACTGGGCATGGGCGATCAATTATCGCCACTCAGCCGCAGAGAGGCGGCTAAGCATTTGTGATCAGCGCTGTAAGGCCACGGCGTGGGCGGATCAACAAGCTTTCTTAATGTTTTGATTCCAATGTCATTGTATGAAATATAAAAATATGAATGAGGCAATATCTGGTTAGAATTCAGTCTTCTGTTGACGCTCACTAGCTACTTTTATGATTCTTCGCGGCCCATATCTTCCTGAACTTTTGCGTGCAGAAACGCTGGCTGATTTGCTGGAAAGCACGGCACAGCGTATTCCAGATCATCCGGCCATTTATTGGCAGGATGAAGTGTTGAGCTATAGCGAGCTGAACCGTCGTGCCGATCTGGCCGCGCATCATTTAATTCAGTTTGGCGTAAAAGCGGGGCAGATAGTTGGCCTGTGCCTGCCGCGTGGTGCTGCGCTCTTGATTATGCAGGCAGCAATTGCCAAGGCGGGCGCGGCCTGGCTGCCGTTTGAGGCCGATACGCCGGTTGATCGCATGCAGGTTTGCCTGGAAGATGCGGCGGCGGTGCTCTTGGTGGGCGATGGCGATCTGGCTGGCGCGGGTGTGCCGGTATTGGACAGCGCGCAATTGTCTGCACCCGTTGCGGGCGATTTGTTGCGCCGCCAAGGCCTCTTACCTAGCCATCCGGCCTATGTGATTTACACATCCGGATCAACCGGCAAGCCCAAAGGTGTGCCGATCAGCCAGGGCAGTATTTGCCATTTCTTGCGCAGCGAAAACTCAGTGTTGGGTGTGCGTCAGGATGACAAGGTGTATCAGGGCTTCTCTGTTGCCTTTGATATGTCGTTTGAAGAAATCTGGATCAGCTATTTGGTGGGTGCATCCCTGTGGCTGGCCCCTAAAATACTGACGGGCGATCCGGATGCTTTGCCTGCGGTATTAAACCAGGAAAAAGTGACCGTACTGCACGCTGTACCCACGCTGCTGGCGCTGTTCAGCCAGGAAGTCCCCAGCTTACGGATTATTAATCTGGGCGGCGAAATGTGCCCGGAATCGCTGGTAGAGCGCTGGGCTACGCCAGAGCGGCAAGTGTTTAATACTTACGGCCCAACCGAATGCACGGTATCGGCCAGCCTAGCCCAATTACGCCGTGGCGAGCCGGTGACCATTGGTAAGCCACTGCCTAATTATGGCCTTTTGGTGCGCAGCGAAGATGGCCGCTTATTGCCGCAGGGTGAAACTGGCGAGCTGTGCATTATTGGCCCCGGTGTGGCCGATGGCTATTTGGGCCGCCCTGATTTAACCGCTGAAAAATTCTTTGATAATCCCTTTTCAAATCTCGAAGAATTCCCGCATGAGCGGCGTTTATACCGCACTGGTGATTTAGCGCGCATCGATGAAGCAGGCCAGGTTCAATGCCTGGGCCGTACCGATGATCAGGTAAAAGTGCGCGGCTTTCGGGTAGAGCTGGGCGAAATTGAAGCCTCGCTTTGCCAGATAGCAGGCGTGGGCACGGCGGCTGTTTTGCTGCGCGAGCTGGCTGGTATCGATCAGCTGGTGGCTTTTGTGGTGGCAGAAAGCAGCGATGCGGCGGCTTTAAAAAATGAGCTGAAACGCAGCTTGCCAGCCTATATGATTCCAGCCCGCTTTGAGTTTATGAGCGAATTACCCAGGCTGACCTCAGGAAAAATCGACAGAAAAACCCTGAAAGCCCGCGAGCTGATCGTTCCAGCGGGTAAAAATCTGGAAAGCGATGAACCCGTCAGCGATGCAGAAAAAGCCCTGTTTGCGGCGCTGATCACCTTATTCCCCGGCCAGCCGCTGCGTCTTGTGGATGATTTCTTTGGCGAGCTTGGCGGGCATTCCTTACTGGCCGCGCGATTAGTGTCTATATTGCGGCGCAATCCGGCTTATGCCGGGATGACGGTGCAAGAGATTTACCAAAGCCGCACCTTGCAAGCCATTGCTAGCCGTCTGGATGTGCTGGCAGAGCAGCAGCCAGAGCAAGCAGAAATTGAGCCAATTCGTAAAGTGCCTTTCTTACGCAGGCTGATTTGTGGCAGCGCCCAGCTGGCTACCCTGCCATTTTTAATTGGCCTGCGCATGTTGCTCTGGCTGGCGCCATTTTTTACCTATCACTTTATGACCGGCGAAGAGGGCGATAGCTTAGGCGTGGCGGTGGGCGTATCTGTGCTGGTGTATTTAGGCAGCCTGTTATTTAGCTTTGCCATTGCCATTGCCGGTAAGTGGCTGATTTTGGGCCGGCTAAAAGCAGGGCGCTATCGCCTCTATGGGTTGACCTATTTCCGCTGGTGGCTGGCTGATCGGCTGATCGATATTACGCCGCTGTATTTTCTGACTGGCTCGCCTTTGCAATCGCTTTACTTACGCGCCCTGGGGGCCAAAATCGGCAGCAATGTTGCCCTTGCTGCAATCAGCGTGCGTGCTTACGATCTGCTGAGCATTGGTGAAGGGGCCAGCATTGGCGCTTCGGTCAATTTTGAAAACTTCAGAGTCGATGGCGATCATTGGGAAGTTGGGCCAATTACTATCGGCAAGGATGCTTATATTGGCTCTTATGCCGTTTTGCAATCAGACACCCATATCGCAGATTTAGGCCGTTTAGAAGGCTTATCGGCTTTATCCCGAGGGCAAAAAATTGCCGCATCCGAGGTGTGGAGCGGCTCGCCCGCAAGGCGCAGCGCCGATACCGTGCCAGAAGCCCCCGCACGGCCTGTGCGTAATTCATCCCTGCGCGGCTTGCATGGCCTGGCTTATGCGGGTGGATCAGCGCTTGTGGCCATCTTGTTTTTTGTGCCGGTTTTCCCCAGCTTTTTGCTGATTGACTGGCTGGATGCGCATTGGTTTGATCTGACCGAGCAAGGCGTGGCGCTGCCCGAAGCCTTTATGTTTTATCTGATGCTGGCGTTGCCCGCCAGTGCGGTGCTGATTGTGCTGACACTGATCGGCTCTGCCGCTGTACGCTGGTTGCTGCTGCCGCGTAATCCGCTAGGTAGCTGGCCCGTGTTTGGCCCCATGTATTACCGCCGCTGGCTGACAAATCAGATTCAGGAATCCAGCCTTAATATCCTGCACGGCCTTTATGCATCGGTTTACGCAGGCTGGTGGTATCGCCTTCTGGGGGCAAAAGTAGGGCGCGGCACCGAGATATCCAACGCCATTGGCGTGGTGCCCGATCTGCTCACCCTAGGAGAAGACAGCTTTATTGCCGATGCGGTGATGCTGGGGGACGAAGAAATTGATCGCGGCTGGATGACGCTGCGCCCCACCGTGGTAGGTAATCGCAGCTTTGTGGGCAATGGCGCTTACGTGCCCGATGGCAGCATCATCCCCGACGATGTATTGATCGGTGTGCAATCCCGCGCCCCGGCCAATGATCGTATGCAATCCGGCCAGACATGGCTGGGCAGCCCGGCATTATCACTGCCAGCCCGCGAGCAAGTCAGCGGCTTTGCCGATAGCCTGACCTTCCGCCCCAGTCCGGCACGCCGCCTGGCCCGTGGCTTAGTTGAAGCGCTGCGCACCGTAATGCCGCTGGCGGTGATCATTACCGTGGGCTATCTCACCGTATTAAAAGTCATGCCCTTTGCCGAGCAGGAAGATTTTCACGGCGTATTCTGGGCGCTGATGATTGCCGGTGTTTTATACGGCGTGGGCTCCTTTATCTTTATTGTGGCGCTGAAATGGCTGATGATTGGCAGCTACCGCCGTAAAGAAGCGCCCATGTGGACATCCTTTGTATGGCGCAGCGAAGCACTGACCAGCCTTTACGAATCCATCGCCGTGCCCAACTTCTTTAACTTCTTACGCGGCACCCCGTGGCTGCCCATGGCGTTTCGCTGTATGGGTTGTAAGATTGGCAGCGGGGTATTTATGGATACCACCGATATCACAGAATTCGATTGTGTCAGCATCGGCGACGATACCGTGCTGCACGCATGGTCTGGCCCGCAAACCCATTTGTTTGAAGACCGCATCATGAAAATCGGCCGGGTAGAAATCGGCGCTGGCGTAAACGTCGGCCCGCGCAGCACCATCCTGTACGACGCCATCGTAGGCAACGGCGCCCGCCTCGGCCCGCTGACCCTGGTAGTCAAAGGCGAAACCATCCCCGATGGCCAGGCCTGGACCGGCAGCCCCGCCGTGCCTTGGCGGACGTGCAGGAGTTGATGGTTTAACTGAATAGCTAAATGGCACTGTTTAAAAGCAGTGCCATTTTTTATATAAATCCCAGCTATTCCACCTATGGCTGCTCGTCTAAGTAAAGCAAAGCTCAGACGTAAAAATACTTACTTTAAAAATAAGATTAATTCTTGTGTGTTGTATGGTGTTACAGCTTAAAAACTGCGTTATGCTTACATATCTGTATTGACCTATGTTTGGCTGCAATGATCCTCAAATCCCCCGATTCAAAACAAGCACAGCTTGAAGAGCTTAATAGCCTGCTTACCCAAGCAAACCTAAGCGCTAATCAGCGCGAATTAATTAACAAAGAAATTTATATGCTCAAGCAAGGCATGCAGGGTGAGCAGAATAGCGAATATGAAATTAATTTTTATCTGAAAGACGCAAAAAGATGGGCCGTGATTCATGACCTGCGCATTGAACACAATGGCCGGGTAGCACAAATTGATCATCTATTAATCAACCGCTTGCTGGATGTATTTGTCATTGAGACCAAAAATTTCAGTGCAGATCTGCAAATCAATGAGCTGGGTGAATTTACGGCCTGGTATAACAAAAAGCCAATCGGCATCCCCAGCCCGCTGGCACAAAATGAAAAACATATCGAAGTATTAAAAGCACTTAGCAAAACACTGCCTCTACCTAAACGGCTTGGCCTTACCTTAATGCCCAGCTTTACCAGTGTGGTCATGGTCAGCAATAAACAACGTATTACCCGCCCTAAAAAATTTGATACCCAAAACATTATTAAAGCAGAGAAAATTCTGGAGTGGGTAACTAAGACAAATGCAGATAATGCCAGCATTGGGCAAGTATTCGGCAGCCTGGCCAAAATAGTAAGCCCAGAAACGGTAATGGAAATAGCCGGGTTATTCGCAAGCCAGCACTGCCCATTAAAGCCCGATTACAAAGCAAAGTTTGGCATCAAAGAGCCTGCTGAAGTTCCCGTCGTTCAAAAGCCTGAAGTGCAGGCGATCGTACCGCAAGTCGTGACTGTTGCTATTACGGCAGAAGAAACAACCAAGCTCACCAGCTCTAAATTAGCCGCAAAACTTGGCCTTAAGAATACTCAGGAATTAATTGATAAATTGCTTGAGAAAGGATTTGTGGAAATTGTGGATGGCAAAACAACAATGACGGAGCAAGGGAAAATAGCCGGCGGTGAGGCCAAATTCAGCCCTAGATTTGGGGCATATTTTATTTGGCCTGAGGGGTTAATTTCATAGAGATATCTAGCTCCGGAATATTAATGATTAAGTATTTGTAGAACTATTGCTTGATAGGGTTGCTCATCAATTGGGTAATGATATATGAACAGCATTGGTAAATTGAGCTTATGAGATTCCATTCTGACGGTCCTTCCATACCTGATAGTCTCCTAGAAAAATGTGATGAAGGCCGTGTCGTTTTTTTGTGCGGCGCTGGGGTTTCATTGCCATCAGGGATGCCAACTTTTATCAAGCTGACTCAGGGCGTCATAGAATTCTTTGATCCGTCAGCCGATTCAGAAATCATGACCGCGTTTCGGCCATGGTTGAACGGTTCATCTGCAGTAAATGTCCCTCTCGACCAAATCTTTAACCTGCTTCACCTTGAATATGGCAAAGACGAAGTTAACGCTCTGGTCACAGAGAGATTGAGTATTCCCCTAGGTGCCAATGATTTGGGATATGAGCACGCTTTGATTAAGCGGATCTCTTCGAGTCATGGGGGCGTGCCGCAGATTGTTACGACGAACTTTGATCGATTGTTTGAGTTAGGGGAGAACGGAGAGCATCTAAAATGGCATGTCCCGCCTGCCTTTCCTTATCTGAACTTTGGAGCGAGTATTGAAGGGATTACGTATTTACACGGGCGACTGGTTGATGTTACTTCTGAAAATCATCCATACGTATTAAGTAGTGCGGACTTCGGGCGTGCCTACCTTTCGGAAGGATGGGCCACCAATTTCATGAGGCAACTTCTCGAACGATATACCGTCGTTTTACTTGGCTATCAGGCAGAAGATCCCCCTGTTAAATATCTTCTTGAGGGTCTTAATCATGATGGCAAGTATGACCGGTCTAGACTCTATGCCTTTGACCGCGGGCTTCCGGAGGAGATCGAAGCCAAGTGGCGTGACCGAGGTGTTACTGCCATCGCTTTTTCTGCTTTCCCTGAACTATGGAAGAGCATGGAGGCTTGGGCAGATCGGGCTGACGATCACCGCAAGTGGCGTGCATCCATAATAGCGAAGAGCCAGCAGGACCCTAAGGATCTGGCCCCTTATGAACGTGGGCAAGTTGCTCACGTCCTTCGCACCGTGCAGGGGGCTAAATTATTCTCGGAGGCTGATCCGGTTCCTCATCCAGAATGGGTGTGCGTAATGGATGCGAATATTCGTTCAGCCTCGTTGAGTAGTGGCTATTGTGCTGATGCAGAAATCTTCGATCCCCAATCCGCATATGGGCTGGATGACGATTTGGGGGGCACTATTGAGGATGGACGTAAGCATGGCATTGGCAATCATAATCTCCTTATCTGGGGTGACAAAGACGATAACCCGAATAGTTTTCATCGGGTTGCTGGGGGCTTCGAAACAATTCCAAAAAGGCTCTGGCATCTTATAACCTGGATTAGTAAGTCTCTTGATAGCCCGGTGTTGGCTTGGTGGGCGATTCAGCAGAGCAGACTTCATCCGCAACTACTGCAAGCGATCGAATGGCAAGTTGCAAATTCGGAGACACTCAGCGAGCGAGCTCGGTACATTTGGAATCTCATTCTTGAACACCATCGAAACCCTCGCAATCGTCAGAGGATAGACGACTGGTCTGCTTTGAAGAAACGCATCAAGGTAGAGGGATGGACCGCTGGCGTTTTACGAGAATTCCGGAGGGTCTCGATTCCGCGATTAGAGATTAATGCACCACTTGGCTTGGAGCAGTCCAGACCACCGTGCTTGCCTTGGGATAAAGTTTTTTTCAACAGTCTAGGGCAGTTTGATGTTGTATTCCTTGAGCGGTATAGGGAAGATTTACATATCCCTGACGATCTGTTACCTCAGATATTGGGCATCCTAGAGGACCAACTAATGGTCGCCTCAGGCTTACTTGGGGATATTGGGACTGTTTACTTCCGTACACCGACCTTATATCCGGGGCGCGAGGTGGACGGAAGAGAATACATTGAGAAAACAGCTAAGGCTCTGCCTTGGTTCGTCCAACTTTTTGATCGACTGGCCGCCACACTGCCAAAGTTGGCGCATGCACACGTAACGACTTGGCCCGTGACAGACCAGTTCTTTTTTCGGAAGCTCAAGCTGTATGCGTTTAGCAACGTTGATGTCTTTGATGCTGACCATGTTGTTGAACAGGTTTTGTCCCTTAATCAGGAGACTTTCTGGGATAGGTATGTAGTTCGAGAGCTTCTTTTCCTACTGGCTGATCGATGGGGGCAATTCTCTGAGGTTGGCCGAAATAAACTGACTGATCGCATTTTGACAGGCCCCGATCAGCGCCCCAACTGGTCTGATGAAGAGTTTCCAAGGTTGCGGGATGAGTTCGCTGCCAGATATGGCCGCTATCTCGAACTACAGGGGTGTGATCTGGCAGTTGATGGTAGTGAATGGCTTGTTGAAATGATAAAGGGCATTTCGGGATGGAACGACGGTTGGGCGACATCGGTGGTGATCAACTGGGGCTCGCGAAGCGGTTGTATCAGTACAGATGAAAACCCTGATGTCATTTTGAGTCTTCCTGTTAACCAAATAGTTTCCAGAGCAACGGAAGAGCACACACCGGTTTTTGGCAGTTTCACAGAGAAGCGGCCTTTTGCTGGATTGGTGAAACGCAAACCGCATAAGGCATTATCAGCTCTGACTGTTGCAGGTAAGGGGGGCAACTACTCAAGCCCATTGTGGTCATCCATGATTAATGACCTTCCATCAGATATATCGCCTAGATTAAGGCGGGTATTTCTGCACAGAATTGCGCGGCTTCCTCAATCGGTTACTGCTGAACTGTGCCATACCTTAGGGCGATGGCTCGAGCAAAACTTGGTTACTGTTCTTGAGTTTGATGATGGCCTTGGCTGGGCTGTCTACGATCACATCATTGATGGCATCTTGAGCTGTGGTGAAGATGCCGCAAAGAGCGCTCTTGGCGAAATCAGACGTACTGGAAATCTCATTCAACGGTCGCGGCGCACCGTTGATTATGCGATCAACGGCCCCATCGGCATGTGCATGAATGCCCTTTTTCATGTAGTACCCAGACAGATGAAGGAGGCAGGGTCAGTGATCCCTGATCACATCAAGTCTCGTGTCGAACGCCTATTTTTGGCACCCGGTGAGGGCTCAGATCATGCTGTATCGATAGCAAGCAGCCAGATGAATTGGCTCATGTCTGTTGATCCCGCTTGGACCAAGGAACGTCTCATTCCAATGTTGGATTTTGAACATCCAGATGCGGAACCAGCATGGAATGGGTTTCTTCATAGCGGTAAATTGACGGAGCCACTGCTGATAGTGGCTATCAAACCGCTCCTGCTTCGTCTATTTTCGTGGGTCGAAGGGTTTTCGTGGGATCGCGATCTCTCGAGGGTGGCTGCAGAATGGCTAGGCAAGATGCGGGTATTTCATCCTAATGAGCCAAGCGGTCTTTCAGGAGGCGAAATGCGCTCGGTCCTTCGAGCGATGTCTGATGACAATCGGAACAGCCTCATTTCATGGTTAGGTCACATTGGGAGGATGAGCGATAACGGTTGGGAACAACACGTGATCCCCTTAATTAATGGGGACTGGCCGAAAGAGCGTCGATCCCTGACTACTGCATCGATGAGTGCGTGGTTTGGCCTCTTGGATGACGCAGGAGATAATTTTCCTGCTGTTTATGAGGCGGTAAAAAAGTTCTTGGCAGCAGTAGATATCTTTGACTTGCCCCTTTATCAGTTGATAGATAAGGGTGATGATCAAAAGCCGATTGCCGTCCTATTCCCTGATACGACGCTTGATTTGTTGAACAGAGTGATACCTCCTGTCCTTCCACGTTTGCCATACGAGTTAAAGGAGGCGCTTGCATATATTGTAGATGTCAAACCTGAGCTGAGTTCAGATTCTCGTTATTTGCGCCTTATCGATTTGGTTGAACGAAGTTAGATGTGTCTTGATTGTTGAAGTTCGTGCTCTCAGCGTCAGCAATACGTATTGCTGGCGCTTGCCAGCCAAATTTAATATTCGTTTTTTTAAAATTCCTACCTTTTTAAAAAGTATCTAAACGAGCATTTATATGCGCTTTCAAGGAAAAATCACCAGTTGGAAGGATGATCAGGGCTTTGGTTTTGTAGTTCAAAACGGTGGCGGGGAGCGGGCTTTTTTGCATATTAAGGCGTTTGAAAATCGCATCCGGCGACCGGCAGAGGGTGATTTGATTACTTATGTGCAGGTGCAGGATAACAAGGGGCGGTTTCGGGCGGAGCAGGTTTGTTTTGTTGGGCAGCGCAGGGTGGCTGCGGCTGAATCTGGCCCCGGCCCTGGCTCTGTGTTTTTGATGCTGGTATTTAGTGGATTAATTACTTCCGCGTGTTTTATGGGGCGTTTGCCGTGGTGGATTGCAGGCGGCTATTTGGCTGTGAGCATTGTTACTTTTATTGCCTACGCACTGGATAAATCTGCCGCCAGGAATGATCGCTGGCGTACAGAGGAGCGTACTTTGCATTTGCTGGCGCTGTTGGGTGGCTGGCCGGGGGCTTTGCTGGCGCAGCGGGTGCTCAGGCATAAATCTAAGAAGACTGCGTTTTTGCTGGTTTTTTGGGCCACGGTGCTGGTGAATTGCGCGGCTTTGGTGTGGGTTTTGCTGCGCTGGCGTTGAGCGGCGGTGCGTAAGAGGAGCGGTTTGTGTGCCTGCCGGTATAGCCGGGTCGCCGACAAAAGCACTCGGGGATTTGGCACTGCCTCTTTTGATAAAAGGGCGAAAGCTGATTCAAAAGCAAATCCCCCTCAATTCCCTTTTTACTAAGGGGGAGGCTAAAGTCAAGATCACTAAAGTGAATGGCAATGGCCTTAATCCCCTTTTACTAAGGGATAGGCGAGAGGCAAAAGCCAGGGTGTTTCAAGCCGTATCTTTAGCGCATGGCAAATGCTTCGTGGTGAAAGCGCGGTGGTTTGCTCATTTGGGCCAGGTGCTGGCTGATGGCTTTGCCCAGGCTTTGCGGGCCGCAGTACCAGATATCGTCGAGTGTTTCTGCCTGGATTTCGGCGATATTCAGGCGCTGGCCGGCGTCGCTTTCTATCAGGTGCAGGCGCAGGTTTTTGGCCAGGCAGGCGGCCTGGATTTCTTCCAGGCGGGCGGCATCTTTGGCGCTTTTTACGCAGTAGTAAAAGTCGATTTGCTGGCCTTTAAAATCCGGGCTTTCCAGCCAGGCTAAAAAGGGCGTTACGCCGATGCCGCCTGCTATCCATGCCTGGCGGGGGCTGTTGGCCCCGCCATCAAAGCAGCCGTAAGGGCCTTCTGTTGTTACTGTGCCGCCCACTTTTAAATCCTGGGCCAGGGTGCGGGTGTAATCGCCCAGCGCTTTAATAATAAAGCGCAGCTCGCCATTTTGGCGCGGGGCCGAGGCGATGGTGTAGGGGTGTGCGCCTTCGTCTGGATTAAAGCTGACCAGGGCAAACTGGCCTGCCTGGTGGCCGGGCCAGTTGCTGTTCATCTGGCAAATTACTTCTAGCTGATTGGCGGGTAGTGGGGTGATCTGGCTGATGTGGCCATTGATCTGGCGGCTTTTGCAGATTTTGCCGAGCAGTGAATACACCGCGCAGATTGATCCGCTTATCAGCAGCGCCGCCATCAGTGCGCCCACAGGCGTCAGCCACATGCTGCGTGGCATAAGAATCAGGCCGTGAAACGCGCCCATTAAAAACAGCGGTGCAAATAGCTTATGCACTTTGCGCCAAAAGCGGTAAGGCACGGCGCGCAGCAGCGCCAAAATCACCATCGCCAGCACGGCCCATGCAGCCCATTCGCCCACATCTTTGGCAAAAGAAACCAGCGGGTCTTTAATGCCGCCACTGCGTTTGATGCGCGGGGCCGCCCATTCCATCGCCATAACCAGCTTGGGGGATAATTTAATCAGCCAGTGCGATGCCAGCAAAATGCCAGCCGCGATGCCCAGCTGCTTATGCAGGCCATACATTTTATCCAGCCCGCGCAGGGGTTTTTCCAGCCAGGCAGGGCGGGTGGCCAGCAGCATGGCGGCAGACATCACCGTCATCAGCTGCACGCCGCTGAGCAGCACTAATTCATGCCGCCAATCCCAATAGCTGGCAGGAATGCCGTTTTGAAAGTAGCTGCACAGGCTGTAGAGCAGGGTACTGATCAGTAAGAGTATCGGTAAGGGTTTCATAGGGCGTATTCGTCTTTGAATGAATGACCATATTGGGCGCTATGAATATGAATTGAAACTTAAGGCGCTTGGGTATTAATGGCGCGCTGGCTGAAGAATGAAATAAGTTTACTGCCATACATGCTGTGCCTTATGTAGAATGCCTCGCACAGTTTTCTATCCGAGCGCTATGAATATTGCCGTATCACACGATTCTCAAAGACATTCGTCCTGGCTGTGGTACGGCTTAGCGGCTTCTATCCTTGTGCATCTTTTATTTTTGCTGCTGCCTGCCGCCGAGCCAAAGGTATTGCCGCATCAAGCGGGCAGCCAGGAAATTCAGCTGCAATTGCAGCCTAAACCTGCTCCGGCCCCAAAGCCCACGCCCGAACCCACGCCTGTTCCTACTCCGCCGCCGGTTATGACGAAAGCGAAGCCTAAAGTAGTGGTGAAAAAAGATTACTCCGTGCCTGCACGCCCGGCCAGCCAGGTTGCTGCCAAAGCTGTGCCAGGTAAGGAAGTGGAGATTGATTTGGGGGACGCGCTCAGTGGCAAGCCGGGTAGTAAGCCTGCTGAGCTGATTACTCGTTACGCAGATTTAAAGCCAAGAGAAGAAGATCAGCAGGAAAATGGCGCAACCCGCGCGCAGCAAAGTGTGGATACCCAGGCGTTGTTTAATATCTGGGAGCCGCAAATTCGCAAGAAGGTAGAGCGCATCGGGCAAATGAACTTCCCTAAAGATGAATACGGGCGCTCAATGTTCGGCACTTTGCAGTTCAGGCTGGTGCTCAATGGTGATGGCAATATTGCATCGCTGACTTTAGAGCAATCATCGGGTAACCCTGCTCTGGATGCAGCGGCCCTGCAAATCGTAAGACGCTCCGCCACCTTCGGCCCCGTGCCTGTGCCACTTCTGGATAAGCGCGGCCAGATTATGCTGCTGCGCTACTATCAGTTTATTAATGAAAGGGCGGTGTGGGGAAGGTCTTGAGTGGGGGCTTGATGCCAACTAAATTCAAAAAGATCTTTTTAGGTAATCACGTTTTTCGTTGTTTGCTAATGCAAAATTAATTTGCTTCGCCTATGGGGTAAGCATCCGCGCTAGGAGTGGCGCTGTGCCTGTATGCAATGGTCACATTCTGAAATGTACAGACGAAAAAAAACAGGCTGATCGCCTGTTGATTTTGGTTTCTGGTGGGGGGGGAAGGATTCGAACCTTCGAAGGCTTAGCCGCCGGATTTACAGTCCGGACCCGTTGACCGCTGGGGTAACCCCCCCACAGAGGCCCGAATAATACGGCCCCTCTGGCCGTGTGTCAACACCCTTACTATAAATTAGTCATTTTTTATTCATAAATCAGTCAGAAATAGCGGGCCTGCGTGGTTTCGATGCGTTTGCATTGCTTGTTGGCCTCTTACCGCGCAATGAACACGAAAGTACTGCAGGCTGCTAGACTGCCGCTGTCTGGTTTTCTACCCTAAAAATATCATGATGAAAAAAGCTTTAGGTGGTCTTGTTTATTCCACCGAACACGGCACGATGTGCCCGGGCTGCAGCCAGCCAAAAGACGCCTGCATATGCAAAAAACAGCCACGCCCGGCCGGTGATGGCGTGGTGCGCGTTTCCAGGGAAACCAAGGGCCGCAAGGGTAAAGGTGTAACGCTGATCAAAGGCGTGCCGCTGGATGATGATGAGCTGGCCGTGCTGGCCAAGCAGCTGCGTACCCGCTGCGGATCAGGTGGCACAGTGAAAGACGGTGTGATCGAGGTGCAAGGGGACCATTGCGATGTGGTGCTGGAATTCTTAAAGCCTAAGGGCTGGGTGGTGAAGCGGGCGGGGGGCTAGGGGTCATGTTGTTCGCTTGAGGTGTTGGTTTTGCTTCCCTTACGCTTTTACTATGAAGCGGCATAGCCACTAAGCAAAAAGACCTTTTTAGTGCCTGCGGCACATGAGTTTTGGAGCGGTAGCCACCGCGGGGGCCTTCCTTTCTTGAACGGCCAAGAAACGAAGCCAAAGAAGGCCGCCCCGACCAGCACGAAATCCCCTCACTGCGGACAATCGAGGCGGCGGCTGCGCGACTCGCTTCGCTCAAACAGGATCAAAGAAATCCCGCCCCGCTTGTTCCTCGCTACGGCGTGTTTCAAGGGGGCTATAAAGCCCTATGCCAAGATCGTGGTTATTACATTATTTCGTTGTTTGTTGATGCAAAAGCAAATATGGAGTTTCAACCGCGCTACGAATGCCTGTACAAGTCTCGCACAAGTCGGGCGGGATCACTGAGTTGACTTAATTTGAAGCCTGATTTTCTCCGTGAAACTCCGTGTTCTCTGTGCCCTCCGTGGTTCAAGGTTTGGGTTTTACCGTTTTTTTTATTCCGCCAATAAAGCCGCTTGCAAGTATTCAATAAAGCGGCCGACTTTGGGGGGGATAAAGCGGCTGCGGGGCGCGATGGCCCAGATGCCGTCTGTGAGGGCAAAGGGTTCGAGTACGCTGATCAGCTGGCCACTTTGCAAATAGGCATCAACGTAATAATCCGGCAATTGCACCAGCCCTAGGCCTTTTAGCGCCGCCTGCACCAGGCTGCTGCCGCTATTACAGCGCAAACGCCCGCTGACCGATATTTCGCGGTGCTGCGTGCCTTCCTTAAATCGCCACATATTTACCGCGCCAATCAAGCACTGGTGCTGCTTTAACTCGGCCAATGTATGCGGCGTGCCGTATTGATCTAAATACTGCGGTGAGGCGCAAACATGGTGAATACGGCTGCCTAGCTGCGTCACCATCAGGGACGATTCATCCATCGGCCCCAGCCGGATCGCCAGGTCGATATGATCGGCCACCAGATCGGCCTTGCGGTTATCCAGCAGTAATTCCGCATTGAGCTGGGGAAAGTCGATCAGGTATTGGTGCAGGATGGGGGCCACCACGGTTTCGCCGTAATAAACCGGCGCGGTGATGCGTAATTTACCAACCGGCTTATCTTGCGTTTGCAGCAGCGCCAGCTCGGCCTCGTGCAGGCCATCGAGCAGCGGGCGGCAGTATTGATAATAGAGCTGGCCTTGCTCGGTAAGGCTGACTTTGCGTGTGGTGCGGTGCAATAAGCGCGCGGCAAGGCGCTGCTCCAGCGCGCTGACCTGGCGGCTAACCTGCGCTACCGACATCTCCAGCTTTTGCGCTGCCAGCGTAAAGCTTTGTGTTTCAGCAACGCTGATAAATTCAACAATTCCTTGCCATTGCATTGTTTTTTCTCATTTAACTAAAGTCTAAAAACTCTTTTTAGTGCCTGCGGCACATTGATTTAGGTGCGGGCGTCCCGCTGGACCTTCCTTTCTTGCGCGGCCAAGAAACGAAGCCAAGCCACAACACCAATAACACGAAGGCCCCTGCACTGCGGATAATCGGCTCGGCGAAAAAGGCTGCTCGGGAGCAAGCCCGCTACCCCTTTTCCGAAACCCCGAGCCACTTATTCCTCGCTTCGGCGTGCTTCAAGGGGGGGATTTAAGCCCCATGTCACGAGTCGCGATAAAAAGTTAGTTCGCTGGGTTTGAAAACATTTAAAACCTATTTAAATATCGTAATTCAAAACCTATTTTTCTCCGTGAAACTCCGTGTTCTCTGTGTCCTCCGTGGTTCAAGATTTGGGTTTTTTCCGTTTGATGGGGTTCTCCCGCGTATTAATTATTACACACCAGTAACAATATCTTTCTTATTAGGCTAATTATCTTTAATTAGGTAACGCTTAAAATGGCTGCAATTAAACACAAGGATTCGCCATGAAGATGCTTAAAACACGCGCAGCCGTAGCCTGGGGCCCTAATCAGCCTTTAGTGATTGAAGAGCTTGATCTAATGCCGCCGCAAAAGGGCGAGGTGTTAGTGCGTATTGTGGCCAGCGGGGTTTGCCATACCGATGCTTACACTTTATCGGGCAAGGATTCGGAAGGGGTTTTCCCTGTGGTGCTGGGGCATGAGGGCGCAGGCGTGGTAGAGGCGATTGGCGAGGGTGTGACCAGCGTTGCGATTGGCGATCATGTGATTCCGCTTTACACCCCGGAATGCGGCGAATGCAAATTCTGTACCTCGGGTAAAACCAATCTATGCCAGAAAATCCGCGCCACACAGGGTAAGGGTTTAATGCCCGATGGCACCACGCGTTTTTATAAAGACGGCCAGCCGATTTATCACTATATGGGCACGTCTACATTCTCTGAATACACCGTGCTGCCAGAAATCTCGCTGGCAAAAATCAATAAAGAAGCGCCTTTAGAAGAAGTCTGCCTGCTGGGCTGTGGTGTAACGACTGGCATGGGCGCGGTAATGAATACCGCCAAGGTAAAAGCCGGCGACACCGTGGCGATTTTTGGCCTGGGCGGTATTGGTCTGTCGGCGGTGATTGGCGCACGTATGGCTGGGGCCAGCCGGATTATTGGTATCGATATCAATACCAGCAAGTTTGGGCTCGCCAAGCAGCTAGGTGCAACCGATGTGATCAATCCTAAAGACTTTGAAAAGCCAATTCAGGATGTGATCGTCGAAATGACCGATGGCGGGGTAGATTTCTCCTTTGAATGCATCGGCAATGTGAATGTGATGCGCTCCGCCTTGGAATGCTGCCATAAGGGCTGGGGCGAATCGGTGATTATTGGCGTGGCAGAAGCAGGTGCCGAAATTGCGACCCGGCCATTTCAGCTGGTTACTGGCCGCGTATGGCGCGGTTCGGCCTTTGGCGGTGTGCGTGGCCGCAGCGAGCTGCCTGGGTTTGTGGATCGCTATATGAAAGGCGAGTTTGCTCTGTCTGATTTCATCACCCACACCATGCCTTTGGAAGACATCAATATTGCGTTTGATTTAATGCATGAAGGCAAATCAATCCGCTCGGTGATCCATTTTTAATTTTTAGCCATGGCTGAGGAAACCCAAGGCTTGAAACACGGAGGTCCCAGAGAACACGGAGTTTCACGGAGAAAATCGAAAGCTAGGTTTTCAGGTTTAGCTGTAAGTTGCGTAAGTAGTGGCATGGCAAGGTTTATGGGTTTTCTCCGTGTATCTCCGCGTCCTCCTTATCTCTGTGTTTTAAGGTTTGGGTTTTCATTTAATTGAAAGGATGGTTATGTCTCTGGAACTGATCAGCAGTAACCGCAGCTTTGGTGGCTGGCATAAGCGCTATAAGCATCAGGCCAGTAGCACTTCGTGCGAGATGAGCTTTGCGGTGTATTTGCCGCCGCAAACGGCGCAGGGGGGCAAGGTGCCGGTGCTTTACTGGCTTTCTGGCCTCACCTGCAATGATGAAAACTTTGCCACCAAAGCAGGTGCTCAGCGCGTGGCCGCAGAGCTGGGCATGGCGCTGGTGATGCCCGATACCAGCCCGCGGGGCAGTGAAGTTGCTGATGCGGGGCGCTATGATATGGGGCAGGGGGCAGGCTTTTATGTGAATGCCACCGAGGCACCCTGGCGGCAGCATTACCAGATGTACGATTACATCGTCAGCGAATTGCCCGCATTAATTGAGGCGCATTTCCCAGTAACTAACCGCAAGTCCATCAGCGGGCATTCGATGGGTGGGCATGGCGCTTTGATGATTGCTTTGAAAAACCCGCAAGCCTATCGATCCGCCTCTGCTTTTGCGCCGATTGTGAACCCCGCCCAGGTGCCTTGGGGCGAAACGGTGTTTAGCGAATACCTTGGCGATGACAGAAGCAAATGGCTGGCTTATGACAGCTGCCACTTAATGCAGCACGCCACACAGATGCTGCCGCTGCTGATTGATCAAGGCGATCAGGATAGTTTTATGCCACAGCAATTGCAGCCGGAGGCTTTAGAGAAAATTGCTCTGGCCAAACAGTGGCCGTTTACCTTAAATATCCAGCCCGGCTACGACCACAGCTATTACTTTATCGCCAGCTTTATTGAAGCGCATTTGCGTTTTCATGCGGATCATTTGGGGGCGTGATTCATTTTTAGCGCCTTCGGCACGTTGGTTTAGGTGCGGGAGTCCCCCGCGAGGGACTCACTTTCTTGAACGGCCAAGAAAGTAAGCAAAGAAGGCCGCCCCGAACAGCACGAAGGCCCCTCACTGCGGACAATCGAGTCGGCGGCTGCGGGACTCACTCGCTTCGCTCGCTCAAACATCCTCGCCGAAACCCCGCCCCGCTTGTTCCTCGCTTCGGCGTGATTCAGGGGAGATTTAAGCCCCGTGCAACTAGCCGTGATTGAGGCCCAGATTAGTCAATTTGATAATGCCTAAAATCCAAAGAAAATAGCTTAATTCATCTCCTGATTTTCTCCGTGAAACTCCATGTTCTCTGTGGTCCAGGATTTTGGTTTTGCAACCTCAAAACGCAATAAAAAACGCGGGCCTCACTCACCCTTTAAGATCAATCATCTTATCGGGCGGGTGAAACCCGCGTTTTATCTTGCGTATCTGGCGGCAGAACTTTCCTGCCGTAGATTAATTACTTCTGCGCGCGATCGTAGCTTTCCATGATCTCTGCGTGGGCTGCGGCTTTGTCGCCCCAACCAGTAATCTTCACCCATTTGCCTTTTTCTAGGTCTTTATAGTGCTCGAAGTAGTGTTTAACTTGGGCTAAGAGCAGTTCTGGCAGGTCTTCCAGCTTTTGGATGTGGGCATACATGGCACAAACTTTTTCTACCGGTACGGCAATGACTTTTGCGTCCATACCTGCTTCGTCTTCCATGCCCAATACGCCGATTGCGCGGCATTTGATGACCATACCTGGCAGCAATGGAAATGGAGTGTGAACCAGCACATCCACAGGATCGCCATCCATGGACAGTGTGTGCGGCACAAAGCCGTAGTTCATTGGGTAGGACATCGATGTGCCAACAAAACGATCGACGATAATCGCGCCCGATGCTTTGTCGAATTCGTATTTGATTGGGGGTGCGTTAGCAGGGATTTCGATAATGACATTGAAATCGTTTGGTAAATCTTTGCCTGCGGCAATTTTGCTGATGTCCATTGGATGATTCCATAGTTTCAATTGAGAACGGCGGCAATTATAAGGCTTGCAGCGGGTGCATGCACCTTTGCTTGCAGGTATTTTGCGTGCCTTATCCTGGGCAAAAGTTTTCCTGATTATGTCTCTTGCTCAATCTCCTTGCTCAAACCACTTAAAAGGCCTAAGGTGAACGAACGTTCTTTTGTGGAGTGGTCGTCATGGCAATCAACCCAATCCAGATGCAAAAGGGGCTGTCGCTGACTGATTTTTTGCAGCAGTACAGCACGCAAGCTCAATGTGAAGCTGCATTGTTCCAAGCACGTTGGCCACAAGGGTTTCGCTGCCCCGTGTGCCAACATGCTGTAGCCACTGAGTTCTTGCGTAGCAAAACTCGTTTATGGTGCTGCCGTGCTTGCAAACATCAAACTACGCTGACTGCGGGCACCATGATGCATCAAAGTCAATTGCCTCTCAATAAATGGTTTTTGGCGATTTACTTGGTGACTCAATCCAAGACCAATATTGCTGCCTTGGCATTGCGGCGACAACTGGGAATTAGCTGGAAAGCCGCGTGGTTGCTCAAACATAAGCTGATGGATGCA
>NZ_PDZG01000022.1 GCF_002735645.1 Iodobacter sp. BJB302 | reverse complement strand
TTCGACCTTTAGTTGCAGGTTCAAGGGCAGCCATTCCGCCAGTGTCATACTGCGCGCTCCATTGATTCAAGCAAGTGGGGCTACGAATATCAAAATAAGCGTTCGTTTCCTGCTGGGAGAGATGATTATCCCACATGTGCTGGAGCACGGAGAGCTTGAATGCTGCATTGTAATGACTGTATTTGGGCGCTAAACCCGATTCGCCATGCTGGCGAAACGACCTCACCCAGCGACGAAACATGGCCTGCTCAATGCCGTGTTGGTTGGTGATCGTTTTGATACCTGCTTCGCCAGTTAAATATTGCTGAACGACAGAGAGCTTGAATTGCGTTGAGTACTTGGACATAAAAACACCCCAAAAATATGGACGGGTGTCCAACTTTTGGGGTGCAGTTCAATGAACGGCTTTTTTATATTCTGAAGAAAAATCAGGCAACAGGCCTGCTACGCATCGGGGTCTTTCAATAAATCCAAAGGCAGCAGCCCTTCGGCAACCACCTCATCCAGCGCAGCCACAATCAGCGGATCAAACTGTGTGCCAGAGCGCTCTCTGACATAAGCCATGGTTTCATCCAGCGTCCATGGTTCCTTATAGGGGCGCTTATGCAGCAGGGCATCAAACACATCCACCAGGGCCACAATCCTTGCTGAAAGCGGAATTTCATCGCCCTTAATCCCCAAGGGGTAGCCATTACCATCAAAGTGCTCATGATGGCCGCCCGCGATTTCGGCTCCCAGCGATAAATAAGTTGTCCCCTCAACCAGCGCCACCGTTCTGGCTAAAATGGCTGCCCCCATAGGTGAGTGCTGATTCATAATCTCCCGCTCTTCTGCGGTGAGTTTGCCCGGCTTAAACAAAATATGATCCGGCGTGCCCACCTTACCCACATCATGCAAGATACTGGCCATGCCGACCATCTCCATAAATGCATTATCCATATGCTCCGGAAAGGCATTTTTAGCTTTGAGCCGGCCCGCAATTGCGTCGGTCAGTTTTTGCACACGTAAGACATGATCGCCCGTCGTCTGATCGCGGAACTCTCCTAAATCAGCCAAGGCCATGACTGTGGCTTCTTGCGAGCGGCGTAATTGCTGGTACAAATAAAGATTATCCATGGCGGCAGAAATGCGCTCACAGAATATATCCAGCAGGTTTCTGTCTACCGCCTCTAAAGGCCATGGCGGCAAGAAATGCACCACAAAGTCGTAGCTGTTACGCCCGGCGATATATAGCACTTCGTAAGGATAATCAGACTGGCTGCATTTTTTTTGTAATGCGGTATTAAGGGCTACTAATAAGCGGCTGTCTTCGGCAAGAGTCTTGCCATCTAAAAGAGTAGTAAATGGGCCTGTTGCGGCTAAAACCTCAAAACTCTGCAGATTACTTTTAGACTGAGCACAGAGCATGCCGTATTCGCCTAAATTTAAAATTGCACCGACCTGCTTCAAAACACCCGAGGCAAACTCTTTTAAGGAATGCAATTGATAAAGATTGGTTGCGCCTTCCAATATTTTGGCTAATCCCTGGCTACTTTTTTCTAATGCATGCAGGCTCTCAAAACTGCGTAATGAAGCAATAACCGTGGTAAATATTTTATTCGCGACCAGCTCGGTTTTAGTTTTGTAATCATTAATATCGTACTCAAGCACCACCTGCTGCTCCGGAGCATGCCCCGGCTGCCCGGTACGCAACACAATACGTACCAGCTGATTGCCTAATTCATCACGAATACGCCGCACAAGGCGTAAGCCTGCGTCGTCGGTTTCCATAACCACATCTAAAATCGCTAAAGCAATATCATGATGCTCCGCTAGCTTCTCAAACCCTTCCTGCCCGGAATAAGCATGGAGGATTTCTAAACCTCGCCCTTTAAAAACGATATTTTTTAAGGCCAGAATCGTAGCGCGATGAACATCCGGCTCATCATCCACAATGAGCAGCTTCCAAGGCTGACGAACAAGCGCAGCAGAGGCTGACGCATCATTCTCATCATCCTCCAGCATCCAGTCTTCATCATGATCAAGTGCCATTAATTATTTTCCTGAGTTCAAACTCATGCTTCGCGGCGGCCCCGTCTGGCTTGCCTGAATTAATATATTTTTCATTTAAGAATAGAGTGATTAACAAGCAATGCCAAGCCTTGATCACCGCGCTTAATCCATTATTTGAACCAACACACACTGCGATAAATCATCTTTGCATAAAAAATGCATCCGGGAACTAAGGCAATACGGGCAGTTTGATAAAACGGATTCTATATTCAGTGAATCAGCGCCACCCAATAAGGTTAAAACAACGGCAATCATGACATCTACGTCCGCTTGCCTTTCGAATGCGATTACAATAGAGGCCAAATTCATACCGAGTCCCCATCATGGCTGTTCATCAATTACTCACCTCCCGCTTTGCTGCTGCACTGGCCCAGGTTGGCGCTCCTGATGCGTCACCGAATATTCAAGTAGCATCCAAACCAGAATTTGGCGACTATCAGGCCAATGGGATTATGGGCGCGGCAAAAGCCCTGAAAACCAATCCTCGCGCACTGGCTGAACAAGTGCTGGCCTGTGTTGATCTGGCAGGCATTGCTGATAAGCTGGAAATCGCGGGCCCGGGCTTTATAAATATCACCCTGAGTAATGCGTTTCTGGCACAAACCCTAGGCACCCAGCAGGCCGATGCACGGCTTGGCACCGCGGTGGCCCAAGCTGAAACCGTGGTGATTGATTATTCCTCGCCGAATCTCGCCAAAGAAATGCATGTGGGCCATTTGCGCTCCAGCATTATTGGCGATTCGCTGACACGCATTTACAGCTATCTGGGCCATAAAGTCATCCGCCAAAATCACGTTGGCGATTGGGGCACGCAATTTGGCATGCTGACTGCCTATATGCTGGAAAACGAAAATCAAAATTCGGAATTAGAGCTGGGCGATTTGGAAGGCTTCTACCGCGCCGCCAAAGTGCGCTTTGATGCCGACCCTGCTTTTGCTGATTTATCCCGCGAATATGTCGTGAAGCTGCAATCTGGCGACGCTGAAGTGCGCGCGCTGTGGCAACGCTTCCTCAATATATCGATGAAGCATTGCGAAGATGTTTATCAAAAGCTTGGCCTGTTGCTGACCCGCGATGATGTAAAAGGCGAATCTTCTTATAACGATGATTTACCCGTCGTGATCGATGATCTGCGTGCCCAAGGTTTACTTACCGAAAGCCAGGGCGCACAAGTGGTATTCCTTGAAGAATTCCGCAATAAAGATGGCGATGCAGCTGCCTTTATTGTACAAAAACAAGGCGGTGGCTTTCTTTATTCCACATCCGATTTAGCCACAGCCCGCTACCGTACCGGCGGGCTGGGTGCAAACCGTATTCTGTATGTAGTTGATGCCCGTCAGGGCCTACACTTTCAGCAGCTGTTTACCGTGGCGCGTAAAGCAGGCTTTGTGCCCGCCGACACCCACCTAGAACACGTCGCCTTTGGCACCATGATGGGCGACGATGGCAAGCCATTCAAAACCCGCAGTGGCGAGCTGATTAAGCTGGTGGATTTACTCTCCGAAGCGGAAAGCCGCGCCTTTGATCTGGTCAGCAGCAAAAATCCAAATATGGATGAAGCCACCCGCCACCATATCGCCCACGCGGTAGGGATTGCTGCGGTAAAATACTCGGATCTGTCCAAGCACCGCACCAGCGATTATGTCTTCGACTGGAACAGCATGCTTAGCTTTGAAGGCAATACCGCGCCGTATCTGCAATACGCCTACACCCGTATCGCCAGCATCTTCCGTCAGGCGGGTGATGTAGACGCCAATGCAAAAATCGAGTTAATCGAGCCTGCCGAGCACGCGCTTGCCCTCACACTGGTTCAATTCCCGGATATCTTGCAACAAGCCGCAAACGACACCTGCCCGCACGTTTTATGCAGCTATCTTTACACCCTTGCCACCCGTTTCTCACGCTTTTACGACGCCTGCCCGGTACTTAAAGCTGAAGGCGATACCCGCAGCAGCCGCTTAGCCCTTTGCCAGGCAGCAGCTAAAACCCTGCAAACGGGTCTGGATTTATTAGGAATTGAAGTGCTGCAAGAGATGTAATTAAAAATACCTGCCACTTTAAATACACGGAAATATTTACGACATAAACCATAAAAGTTGATGCTACTATTTGCACTTCTTTATATGAAAATTCAAAGCAATTAATTACATTTGCATATTGAATTGTCTCTTTAATATATATTGGTAGAAAAAAATGAAACAAAATACTCTTGCTTCCTTAGTTTTATCCACTCTAATTGCATCGCCAGTATTTGCTGAAGGTTTTTATATTGGAGCAGACGTAGGCATCAGTAAAATGTCTGAAAAAACAATGAATCTAACTCCAAAAAAAAATAATGCCGCTTGGGGTATTAACGGCGGTTATACGTTTTCTCCATATCTAGCTGCAGAATTAGGTTACCGTGATTTTGGTAAAGCTGAAGGAAAATACCATGGCATTTATGATGCATCTATTAAAGCCAAAGCAGTGCAAGCATCCGTATTGGCTTCTTATCCATTTACCGATGCATTTAGTGTATTTGGCCGCCTAGGGATTGCGCGCATTAAACTAACTAATGAACTAAACGTAAATGGAGTCCAGCACGCGTCCTCTAAAGAAGACTCTCAAACCAAAGGTCTATTTGGTGTTGGTGCACAATATGCATTCAACAAAAACCTTAGCTTGCGTGCAGAATACAATCAATATGCACACGTTGCAGATTTGAAATTATCAACATACACTGTTGGTACAAACTACAGCTTCTAAAAATAAATTAATTTATTTATTTATTTTTAGAAATATAAAAGCGCATTCCAATATGGAATGCGCTTTTTTTATAACCCGCTTAATAGCTGCTGATTAACTGCGGCTATTTACTATCAACAAATGATAACCGAATTGAGTTTTTACCGGGCCTTGAACTTCGTTCAATGGCGCGCTGAAAACAACTTTATCAAATTCCGGCACCATCATGCCCGGGCCAAACGAGCCCAGATCACCACCTTGAGCAGATGAAGGGCAGCTGGAGTGCTTTTTAGCTACGGCAGCAAAATCAGCACCGGCCAGAATTTCTTGTTTTAATTCTTCGCACTTGGCTTCGCTGCTTACTAAAAGGTGGCTTGCTGTCGCTTGTACCATTTCAAAACTCCAAAAAAGATGACGCCACTCTGTGGCATCATTAAAAAGCGCTGAGCGCATAGGTTAAAAGGCAATATGATGCCTTTATGATCAATTTCAAGTAAATAACATGAAAAAATACCACAGACATATCATCACAGCAGATTAATGGCCGCACTTTTTCAATACAAAAAAGCAAAGTGCCATAAAATAGCCCGTCCTCCCTTTCTTTGCACCGTGGCCAAACGATGAATAGTCAAAAAATCCGTTTTTTCCGCCAGCGAATTCCTTCATTTGAATGCATTCCAGGCTGCCACGATTGCTGCGGCCCCGTCACCACATCCAGTGAAGAAATGGCCCGCCTGCCCCGCAAAAGCGCCGCAGAACAAGCCGATGCGCTGGAAAACCTGAGCTGCCCCCACCTTGCCGAGAAAGGCTGCACCGTCTATGTAGAGCGCCCGCTGATTTGCAGACTATTTGGCACCACTCCCGCCCTAGCCTGCCCCCACGGTAAACGGCCAGAAATGATGATAGACGAAGCCATTGAGCAACAAATTTATCAATTTTTTAAAGAAACGCGCCAGGTTCTCGTTTAGAAAAACAACTGCGCCCCCAAGCAAAATAATCATTCAAGAACTATGCTGACATAGACCCTGCACTAGGATTTATCTCTTGATCAGCAAATTACGAATCAGAGTATTACGCCTGCTCGGTATCACACTATTGGTGACCGTTAGCTTTGGCTCGTATTTTTCTTACCAGATACTCTCTGAAAAATTCACCCAATTTGAAAAAAGAAGCATCCAAAGTGATTTAGATGCTGCTAATTTACTGATCAATGAGCAACTCCTCTCTCATAAAAAATTTGCAACCGATTATTCCGTCTGGGATGACACATGCACTTTTATGAAAGATGGTAATAAAAAATATATTGCTTCAAATTACACCTATGAAGCCATCAGCAATATGGGAAATGACTTCATCTTTTTAATTCATCCCAATGGTGAAATAGCACTATCAGTGATTCTCAGCGATTTCCTGGGCCAGGAGTCAGGAAAATCCATTATTAATTCAAAAAGCAGGGAAACTGACGCGCTTTTAAAAAAACTAAATATTGAAAAAGAAATAGCCATCACCAGCTCAAGATCAGCTATATATTTTTTAAATGATCAGGCCTATATTTTAGCATTCTCACCTATCGTAAAAAGTAATGGCAGTGGCCCGGCAATGGGAATAACGATTATGGGCAGGCATATTAATGCCAGCAGGCTGCAGCATATGCAAAAACTGATCCAGACACCATTTAAACTCTTACCACCCAATGTTCAGGCAGAAAACATCAGCTTTAGCGATCAGCAATACCATGCAATACGGCAAACCAAAGATGCGCAACCATTTATAATCAGCATTGATGGTGTACGCCCGCTCTATAAAGAAGGGCAATTTGCTTATATTTTACTGCTTATTAATTTAATTTCTGTATGGGCTATATCACTGATATTAGTTATGCTGGGGCTGGGCCATCTGGTTATTAAGCGGATTACCTTTTACAGCCAGAAACTGCACAGAATCCGCTTAGGTGAACAATCAGACGGGCGCCTGCAACATTCTGGCATTGATGAAATTGATTTTCTTGCCCTTTCCGTCAATGAATTACTCGACGAAATAGAAAATCAGCATCAAAAATTAATTAGGGATGCACTTTATGATCCGCTTACATCGCTTGGCAACCGCAGCCGTCTAAATGAGCAGTTAAAGTTATCGCTTAGTTTATTGCGCAGAAAATCAATGCAGGCACTGTGCTTATTATTAATTGATTTAGATGGTTTTAAAATGATTAATGATGTGCACGGGCACCCGGCAGGTGATCAGCTGCTTATTGTGCTTTCAAAACGAATTTTAGAAACCATACGTGAAAGTGATTGTGCAGTACGGCTGGGCGGAGATGAATTTGCCATTATGCTGACAAATCCGCTCAGCATGCCTATTGCGGAGCAAATTACTGAGCGAATTCGTGTACAACTTTCATTACCTGTAGATTTTGCGAATAAAACATTACGCGTTTCAGCCAGTATTGGCCTAGTGTATTTAAATAATGATATTAGTAAGACATTGCTTCCCGAAGATATTATCAAGCAGGCAGATATTGCCATGTATCAGGCCAAACAAGCCGGGCGGGACCGGACTGTTATTTTTGATAAGGCCATGGAATCCCTGCTTGATGAATATGAAAAATTAGAAAACGACTTAAGATCAAGCGTAGATGGCGAATTAATTGATATTTCTTTTCAGCCTATTTTATCTACAGATGGAAAAAAACTGGAATCACTGGAAGTATTAGGGCGCTGGTTTCACCCAAGGCTTGGTTTAATCAGCCCGGATCGTTTTATTCCTATTGCAGAAAATGCCCGGCTTATCCGACGCTATACTTTGGGCGTACTAAAAAAAGCCTGCATGGTGGCTAAAATGGAATTTGGCGTTTATCCGGATTTACGCCTTTCTGTTAATATCAGTGTTCAGGAAATGCTGGAAAATGACTTTTTTGATGATTTGCACGCCATTTTATTAGAAACTGATTTCCCTCCCCATTTATTAAACTTGGAAGTCACCGAATCTTTATTTGCAAAAAATGAATCTGAGCTAACCGAAACCATGCTGAAATGCTGCGAATTAGGAATAAAATTTCATATTGACGATTTTGGTACCGGCTATTCTTCTTTAGCACGCCTGCATGCGCTGCCTATCAGCATATTGAAAGTTGACCGTGCTTTTGTAAACAGAATTGGCGAGGGAGGCGAAACATTGATTAAGGCAGTCATCGAAATGGCTCATGGCTTAAATATGAAAGTCATTTGCGAAGGGGTAGAAACAACCGGGCAAGCCAGCTGCATTGCCCAGCTTGGCGGCGACTATATTCAGGGCTATCTTTATGCAAAGCCTATGGCTACAGCTGAATTATCCATGTGGCTGTTTAACTTTGCCCATCAGGAAACCAGCCCAAAACTTATACACTAGGCAAATCGCGGTAGAATAAATCATACCCATTTTGCAGATGCTGCCATGCCACATATTACAACCACCCGCCTTTGCCTCAGCACAATCAGCATTGAAGATGCTGCATTTTATCTGCAGCTTCTGAACGAGCCATCGTGGCATCAATTTATTGGTGACCGGGGAATTCGCACTTTAGAAGAAGCACAAGCCGCTATTATAAATGGCCCTGTTGATATGCAAAACCGCCTTGGCTTTAGCTTATATATTGTAAAACTGAGAGATTCTGAAACACCCATTGGCCTCTGTGGCCTGTTAAAACGAGATTATTTGGAAGATGCAGACTTAGGCTATGCCTTTTTGCCGCAATACTGGGGCCAGGGGTTTGCCTTTGAGGCGGCCACGGGTGTTGTTAAATACGCTAAAGAAGTATTAAACATGACCCGCCTGCTGGCAACAACGGATTTAAATAATCAAACATCAATGCAATTGCTGAATAAATTAAACTTTAAACTCATTAAAACGCTGTCCCTGCATAAAGAACTAAAATTATTCGCTCTTGATCTTTAAATTATTTTTATCATAAAAAAACGGGCATAAATGCCCGTTTTTTTATTCAGGAGGGTTTTGTTACCCTCCCTCTTCAGCCCTGGCCAGTTAAGCAATAATTGCTTTAGCCTTAGCCACTACATTTTCTACAGTAAAGCCAAAGTGTTTAAACAATTGGCCGGCAGGTGCAGATTCACCAAAGGTATCCATGCCAATAACATCGCCTTCGAGACCTACATATTTGCGCCAGAAATCAGAAGTGCCTGCTTCAATCGCCAAACGTGCTACGCCACGCGGCAATACAGCTGCTTTGTAAGCTGCATCTTGCGCATCAAATACATTGGTCGATGGCATAGACACTACACGGGCAGCAACACCATCGCTTGCCAGTGCTTCGGCCGCTTTCACAGCCAGCTCTACTTCAGAGCCAGTTGCAATCAAGATAACAGCAGGATTTGCTACGTCTTTTAATACGTAGCCGCCTTTCTTGATATTGGCGATGGTGGCTTCATCACGCGCCATAAACATTAAGTTTTGACGGCTGAAAATCAGGGACGAAGGCGTTGATTTTTGTTCAATCGCATGAGCCCAGGCCACCATCGATTCTACGGTGTCGCATGGACGCCATACATGGTGGTTAGGAATGCAACGTAGCGTTTGCAGCTGCTCTACCGGCTGGTGTGTTGGCCCATCTTCACCCAGACCAATCGAATCGTGGGTGTAAACGAAGAGGTTGTTGGTCTTCATTAGAGAGGCCATACGCAGGGCGTTCAGTGCGTATTCGCAGAACATCAGGAAGGTTGCGCCGTAAGGACGGAAACCGCCGTGCAGCACCACACCATTCATAATGGCGCTCATACCAAATTCACGCACGCCGTAGCTGATATGGTTACCAATCAGCTCATTGCCTTCACGTTTCAGTGAAACGCAGCCTTTCCAGTTGGTCAGGTTAGAGCCGGTCAGATCAGCCGAGCCGCCCAATAATTCTGGCACTTGCGGCGCATAGGCATTCAGTGCGTTTTGTGATGCTTTACGCGAGGCGATTGTTTCTGCCTTGCTGTTGGCATCGCTTACTGCAGCCTTCACCACATCTTGCCAGTTGGCTGGCAATTCATTGCTCATACGGCGTTTGAATTCTGCAGCGTCGCTTGGGTAAGCTGCTGCGTACTTGGCAAACAGGGCATCCCAATCGGATTCTAAACGTGCGCCGGATTCTTTTTTGTCCCAGCCAGCGTATACATCAGCAGGGATTTCGAACGGGCCGTGGTTCCAGCCAATTGCTGCGCGAGTGGCAGCGATTTCAGCATCGCCCAGTGGCGCGCCGTGGCAATCGTGGCTGGCCGCTTTATTGGGCGAGCCTTTACCAATAATGGTTTTGCAGCAGATCAGTGTTGGTTTGTCTGTAACCGCTTTAGCAGCAACGATGGCAGCATCCAGCGCATCCACATCATGGCCGTCTACAGATAAAACATGCCAGTTGTAAGCTTCAAAACGCTTAGGGGTATCGTCAGTAAACCAGCCTTCTACATGACCGTCGATAGAAATACCGTTGTCATCCCAGAATGCGATGAGCTTACCGAGGCCCCATGTACCCGCCAAAGCGCAAGCTTCATGGCTGATGCCTTCCATCAGGCAGCCATCGCCAAGGAATACATAGGTGTGGTGATCAACGATATCCAGACCTGGCTTGTTGAAATCGCGTGCCAGCAGTTTTTCTGCCAATGCAAAACCTACCGCATTAGTAATACCCTGACCCAGCGGGCCGGTGGTGGTTTCTACACCCGGGGTGTAATGCACTTCAGGGTGGCCTGGCGTTTTGGAGTGGAACTGACGGAAGTTTTTCAGATCATCCAGCGTTACATCGTAGCCAGTCAGATGCAGCAAAGCGTATTGCAGCATGGAGCCGTGGCCGTTAGACAAGATAAAACGGTCGCGATCAGCCCACTGTGGATTAGTCGGGTTAAAGCGCATGTGGTTGCCCCACAGTGACAAGCCGATTTCCGCCATACCCATAGGCATGCCAGGGTGGCCGGAATTCGCTTTTTGAACAGCATCCATTGCTAAAGCGCGGATTGCATTTGCCAGATCATTACGCGTTGCCATATCTTTTCCTTGTGTGCATTAAGGTGAAACTGCGCCCGCCTCTCTTACAAAGAGAAGCTAAGGGGGAGGGAGGCCAGGGCGACTTGCCCTATCTGTCAGGAAGCCCCGTTGCCTTGACCGGAAGGCCAATCATCATCAAGTCTTTTTATGACTCTAAATACCGTAAAAAGGCATAAGAGTGAATCGCTGCCCCCATTATCACTGAGGGACTGTGTCTGCAACAATATCAAATTACCATATCATTTTTAACACGAGATAACGCGCATAGCGTTGAGCTGGCTCAAAGTGTTAAGGCGGGCTTTCGCCCGCCTTGGAATAAATTAAAACCCGTAGATGTTTTTACTTAAAAACGAAGATTACGCAGTGGTGAACTCACATTAATAATACATGTGCATAACTTCCCGAATAACGCGATTTTATAGCTTGGGGATAGCGGTCTGCGAGCAAGGTTTACCTCGCTCAGCGATATTTCGCGCAATCCAATATTTTTTTCACCAGAGCCCGTTGGGTTAGGCAGGTTTATCCGCAAGAAAACCGCTGCTAATAAACCTGCTAACCCAAGCTACGCCAGCGGTCCGTGTTCGGGGAAGTTATATTGACCACATTTAAATCAACTTTTTCTCCGTGAACCCTGGTGGTCTTCATGTTAAAGAATTTGAATTTTAGCCACTACTCCAAAACATAAGTCCCTGGTGCCGCCCCTTGTTGTGGATGGGCACGGCTGGACAATTTTGGTTTGACCTGCTTGCCACACTGCGGCTTAAGCCACTCTACCCAGTTGGGCCACCAAGAGCCTGCTACCTTTTTTTGCCGGGCTAAAAAATCTTCGGCGCTTTCGCCTGCCTCAGGCACGCCTTGCCAGTAGCTGCGTTTGGATGTGGGGCCTGGTGGATTAACGATGCCGATAATATGGCCTGATGTGGAGAGGGTAAAGGTGACATCGCCCCCGCTGCGATCTGCCAGGGTGTAAGTTTGCCGCCAGGGTGCAATATGGTCTTCTTCGGCACTCACCATAAACAGCGGCTGCTTAATTTGGCCTAAATCGATTTTTTGCCCGGCAATTTCTAAGGCATCGGGCTGAATAAGTTTATTTTTCCAATACAATTCGCGCAAATAGGTGCGGTGCATTTTCATTGGCATACGGGTGGAATCCATATTCCAATATAAAACATCAAATTCGCTTGGTGTCTGGCCCAGCAAATAATTATCTACCCAGTAATTCCAGATCAGGCTGTTGGAGCGCAGCATTCTGAAAGAGGCGGCCATATCTTTGCCGTCCAGATAGCCTTTTTTCTCCATCACGCTATCAATAAAATCGAGGCCTTCTTCATCCAAAAAGACTTCGATATCACCAGGATATTCAAAATCAGTCAGCGTAGTGAGTAAGGTTGCTGACACCACCGGCACCTTGCCCGGCATTTTTCTATTGGCCCACGCAAGATAAGTCGCAGCAAGCGTGCCGCCAAGGCAGTAGCCCAATAAATGGACTTGTTCGCTGCCGCTGATTTCCTGTGCCACTTTAATAATTTGTGCCACACCATCATTCAGATAATCATCAAACGATACATCGCGCATGCTGCCATCGGGGTTTTTCCAGCTGGTGATAAACACCGAAAAGCCTTGGTCAACCAGATACTTCACGAGGCTTTTTTTCTCGTTCATATCGAGGATGTAATACTTATTAATCCATGGGGACACCAGCACCAGCGGCACGCTGTGCACCGTGGGTGTAGTCGCCTCGTAATGCAGCACTTCAAGCAAACGCCCGCGATACACCACCGATCCTGCAGTCGTCGCCAGATTTTCCCCTACTTTAAACGCGTTCATATCAGTCATGCTGATATCGCCACGCGCTTTGTCTTCTTTAAAGTTCTTATAGCCTGCAACAAGGCTTTCGCCATTAGTGCTTAATGCTCTGGCAATAGCCACCGGATTCGTCAGCAAAAAATTTGTCGGGGCCGCTGCGTTCAGCACCTGCCGAAGCCAGAATGCGCTGCGGTTACGCTCGTGCTCGCCCATGTCCGGCGTGGCATAAAGCGCATCCTGCAGCCAATGGGTGTTGAGTAAATACCATTCTTTAATACCATCCCAATAGGGGCTGTCGCTCCAGACAGGGTCTGAAAAACGCACATCTTCCGGGTGAGGCGGAAAAACATCGCTATCGGCTTCGCCCCAGAAGCGCCGCGTAGTAAAGTTTTGCCACTTTGTAACGTCATTAACATAACGGAATAAAACATTGGATAAGGCAACAGGGTTTCGCAACCATGCCTGCTGCGCCTTAAACGAGCTGGCAAGTAAGCCAAAGGGATCGGTCGATTGTCTTAATTTGTGCTGTAAATCGGCGTAGCGCTGAGATTGTTCCGTAAAAAAAGTAAACGCTGACATGGCCGTCCCCCTTGAGATCGTTGTTCCAGCTTAGGTTGCAGTGCAGCAGAACTCAATGTGTAAGATCAAAGAGCCCGCTGATTATTAAGCCCAAATATGTCAAATTGCTACCCTCTGCGTCAGGCCCACACAAAAAACAACAATACCCAGGCCCAGCCGTATAAAGCCAGCCCGAGGCCCGCCAGTGTCAGCGCACCCAAACGCGGCCCCCATTGCATCGTGCGCTGGCCCGCCAGGCGCCAAAACAAGCGCAGAGACCACAATAGCGCCAGGCTCAGCAACACGGCTCTGGTGGCTGGAGCCCATGCCGTTGCTACACCTTCATGCTTCAGTAAATTCACCGTCAGTGCCGACAGGCCTAAAAACACACCACAAGCCGCGGCGGGGATAAAGGATTGCGCCAGCTTATGCACGCTTAAAGCATCACGCTTGGGTAAGATCCAATCGGCCAGTTTTAAACACAGATAGAGGCTGCCGCCCAGGAACAGCATGCTGCAGCCGATATAAGCCACGATCAGGCCGCCATCGAGCCAGGAGAAGCTATCGTTCACCTCTGGGTAATGAGTCAGAATCCACCAAGGCGCGTTGTCTTGCAGCGGCCAGAAGATATCCCGGTTCACCAGCCACTCGGCCATCATCTGCTTGGCATCCACCAGCCACGGGCTGGCCGTCCACTGGAATGCGCCAACGGCAAGCCCCATCAGGCCAAATAAAATCAGTACGGTTTCCCAGCCACTGCCCTTGGCTACCTGGGTGATTTCAGCTTCCGGCGAGCGCACGCTCAGTGCAATTGCGCCGCGATAATCACTGCAACGCCCGCACATATGGCATTCGGTTGCGCCCTGCATATTGCGCATCGGCACCAGCGGAGCACAATTAATCGGAATCACTTTGGCTTGTGGCGTTTTCCATGCATCCACGTCTACCTTGTAATGCCAGGGTGCCAGCTTGGCTAATAAATTAAACACGCCATTCACAGGGCACAGATAGCGGCACCACACCCGCTTACTGCGGCCATACCAATAGCCAACACCCACCGCCGCCAGGGTGGAACCGCCCAGCACCAGCATGGCGGCCAAAGGATATTGGTACACACTCAGCAGCTGGCCGTAGACGGTGGTACAGGCGAAGGCCACAAAGGGCCAGCCCTGCCAGCGTATCCAGCGTGGAATAGTATGATTACGCCCGCGCTCACTGGCCCATTCTGTCAGCATGCCTTCCGGGCAAAACCAGCCACACCAGACACGGCCCATCAGCAGCATGGAGATCAGCACAAACGGCCACCAGATCCCCCAAAATGCAAACTGCGCAAAGATCACCAGATGATTAAAAACCCGCGCGCTTTCATCAGGCAGGCTGACAAAAGTAGGGATAATCAGCAGAAATAAATAGAAAAAAACCACCACCCATTGCAGCTTACGCAGCCAATGAGCGTGGTCCCGTAAAAAATTGCCGAACTGAGCGGTGCGAGAATTCAAAATAGTCATTGCCCTGTACGACTCACACGGCGCAGCAAATATGTGGTGGCAATCCAATAGCCACTCCAAATCACCAGCAAAGATAAAGCCGGGTGCGAGCGGTAACCTGCAAAATCGGCCAGCAATTTACCCACACTCGCGCTTTCATCCAGCCAGGCCGAGCTATCCCATAGCGGATCAATAATCGCTGGCAAAACACCCATGCCAATCAAATGTTCAACGCCGGAGTTCAGCATTGCGCCCGCCAGCAGCAGCAACAAGATTTCGGTCACCTTAAAAAACCAGCGCCAGGAAATATATTTACCGCCCAATTGCAAGAGCTGGAATGTCGCCAGCGCCACCACAAAGCCGCCCAAACCTGCAAGTGCTAAGGAGCTGCCATTGCTGCTGCCTGCCACGCTGCCGTATAAAAACACCACGGTTTCACTGCCTTCACGCGCCACTGCGAGCGCCACCAAAAACAGCAAGCCCCACCAGTTTTTCTCCGCCGCATTACTGGCAAGGCCGCCTTCTAATTCACGCTTGAGGCTGCGGCCATTTTTACGCATCCACACTACCATCTGCACAATCAGCGCGGCGGCCACCAAAGGCATTGCGGCCTGGAAATACTCCTGCGCCGTATCATCCAGCCAGCTGGAAACACCCAATAGCGTCAGCGCCAATAAGCCCGACAACACCAGACCCAGGCCCACACCACCCCAGAGATAAGCCATACCACGCTGCCCCGCCACCGGATTGGCACGCAACCACGCATATAAAATCCCCACCACCAGCAGCGCTTCCACACTTTCACGCCAGACAATAAATGCGACTTGTTCCATAGTCTTTAACCTTTAAAAATTGCAATAACATATGAGACAAAAACCTAAATCCTGAACCACGGAGGACACAGAGAACGCGGAGTTTCACGGAGAAAAACCAAGAATTGAATTAAGGCGCTTGCTTTGGGTTCAAAACAATTGCTATCCCACAAATCTGAATTGTTATCTCTACTCGTAGTACGGGGCTTAAAAATCCCCTTGAAGCACGCCGAAGCGAGGAACAAGCGGGGCGGGGTTTCGGCAAGGGAGCGAGGAACGAGCCAATCCCGCCCGCCGCCGACCCGATTGTCCGCAGCGGAGGGGCCTTCGTGCTTCGTGGGGTCGCCTTCTTTGCTTACTTTCTTGGCGAAGCAGAAATCACATACTTCGCGGGGATCCCGCACCTAAATCAACGTGCCGAAGGCACTAAAATAATGCCCCCTTACTTCACCACAATCACTCCCCGCGCCTGCGGATGGAAATCATCAAAGAAGATATATTCACCAGCCGATACCCCCTGAATCACTACAAAGGATTCAACACCAGGGGCGAGGACTTTTTCTTTACGCAGCGGCAGGCTTTCAAATTCGGCAGGCGACTTGCCCTTATTCACTAAAATCAGCTTAAATTTGGTTTTTGCCGGGGCTTCGATGCGCGTTGGCGTGACCTTGCCATCGTTAAGCTCCACCCTGAAAGTCAGCAAATCATCCGCACCCGCCATCAGGCTGCATGTGCTTAACAAAGCCACCACAATACGTCGCATCAAAAAATCCCTTCAATAGACCAACAACATTTAAGCCAAAAGAAAGCACAAAGCCCCCAGCCAGCAGCCTGTTGAACTGAATATCAGTCGGCTGCAAAGCTGAGGGCCTTGAATCAGGCGATATTAATAACCGCCCTTCTTACCGGTTCCGGCGTAGGTAAATTCATAGTTCAGATCAAAAGGCTTAAACCAGGGCGCAACGCCAGTTTCTTTATCCACATGGCGGCCAAAGTGGGCGTGTGGATTTTCTGATGGCGGCAAGATGGTGTATTTCAGTTTGTACTTACCTGGGCCTTCCAGCTTGATATTGTCACCATAATGCGGGCCGTCGCTCGCTACCATGGCCATAAAATCACCCTTGATCACATTCTTGCTGCCCACTTTTTGCAGCTCGTACTTAATCAGTAAATAAGGCACCCATTCACCTTCGCCAAAGCCATTCGGGTTGCCTTTGGCCGCATGAATATCGGCTTCAAGGTGAATATCCGAAGCTTCCGCCTTACGCATCATGCCATCCGGATCCATCTTAACCGGCTGCAAATAAACTGCCGCCAGCTCCATGCCATTTTTAATCGTTGGCTTACCAATCGGATATTCTGCAGCGTAGGCTTGAGCAGACAGCGCGAGCGCAATCGCGGGGACCAGATATTTCATAAACATACCTTTAAGCTAAGGAAAACAGCGATATATGTCATATTCATTATTGAATACGAACCACTATCAATATTATTCCTATCGCTGTAACTTAAAAAGGTTCTATTTACGATGAAAGCAGGTAAATGCGTTTTATTGATCTAAATCAAAAAACGCACGACGATTACTGGATGGTACCCCCCCCTCCGCCATAGTTAATAAAGACGCAGGGCGGGATTATCCGGTATTTATTCAGACCAAACCCGCCTTGAGCATGGCATCGGCCTGATTGAGCCTTTCCACCGTCCCCACATCCAGCCACAGCCCGGAAAATGACTCTGCCTGCAGCTGAGATTTTTCCATTCCACGCATAAATGAAGGAAGAAGCGCTGCGGCTTGCCCTGTTGCGATATCTGCAAAAAACGCGGGACGATATACCGCCACACCTGCAAACGTCATGGCCTGATCACCCTCTTCGCACAGCTTTGCCTTGCCATGGGCATTAATCGCTAAATCACGGCCAGTAGGGTAATCCGCTTTTTTTACCATGACTAAATGCCCCAGGTTTTCACCCAAATTCCGGGCAATCGCTGGCAACCTGGCAAAATCATAGTCAGTAAAAATATCGCCATTGATCACGGCAAATGGCTCATCCCCCAATAGCGGCAAGGCTTTAGCAATCCCCCCTGCTGTTTCCAGCGCGGTTTCTTCCGCCGAATATTGGATGCGCACCCCGCAGGCACTGCCGTCGCCCAGGCGCTCTTCTATCATGGCGCCCAGCCAGGCGTGGTTGATCACTACATCGCTAATCCCCGCAGCAGCAAGACGGCGTAAATGCCAGCCTATGAGCGGCGTACCGCCCACTTCCAGCAGGGGTTTGGGGCAGGCATCGGTAAGGGGGCGCATGCGCTCGCCGCGCCCTGCAGCAAGAATCATGGCTTTCATCAGAAGGTGAATCCTGTTGCCACAGGCTCGCCGTGTAAATTAAGCAGCAAGCGGCCCAGCGGCGTTAATTCGCTGTAACGCAGGCAAACTTTGCGTACGTATTCAAATACACGCGGAATATCAGCCTGGTATTGCTCTTTACCATCGCGGTGCTTCAGGCGAGCAAACAGGCCCAGGATTTTAAGATGGCGTTGCAGCCCTTGCCATTCGAATGCGCGATAAAAATCGCCAAAGTCTTCGTGCACCGGCAAGCCGGCAGCACGGGCCTGTTCCCAGTAACGAATCGCCAAATCGAGCACAAAGGCTTCATCCCATGCGAGGTAAGCATCTTTAAGCAAAGACACCAGATCGTAAGTAATGGGGCCAAGCACCGCATCCTGAAAATCAATCAGGCGCAGTTCATTGCCCTGCACCATGATATTGCGGGAGTGAAAATCACGATGCATATAGAGGGTTGGCTGAGCCAGATTATGTGCAACGATCAGCGCACAGCTGCGCTCCCACACGCCCAAATCTTTGCCTTCCAGCGTCACGCCATAGGCTTTGCCAAAATACCATTCGCGGCAAATATCCATTTCGCGTTGCATAAATGCACCATCAAAAGGCGCTAAGCCATCGACGGGCGTGCTCACCTGCATTTTCACCAACAAAGAAATAGCCTGACGGTAATAATTGGCGGCGTTGTCTGCATCAATCAGACTGGCGAGTGTTTTTGTACCCAGATCTTCAAGCACAACCCAGCCCTGCTCAAGGTTTTGTGCCAGTACAGCAGGCACCGGCAAGCCCGCAGTGGCAAGGCGTTGCTGCTGTTGTAAGAAAGGCTGGCAATCAAAATCTGCTGGATTTGCATCCATAATAATCAGGCTTCGGTCACTAAAAACAGCGCGCCAATACGAGCGAACGCTGGCGTCAGCAGCCGCAATTTCCAGTGTTTTTGGGGCTTGACCCTGTGTTTCGGTCAGCCAGGAATTCAGTGAATCTGTTCTAGTCATGGTCTTAGGTGCCAGCAATGCAGTAGAATCTGCAAATTCTATCAGCTCCTGATGGCCGCATGTCCGCGACCCACACACCATTTCATTTCCGTCTCACCGCAATTGCCGCTGCACTCCTCTGTGCGATGGCGCATTCGGCTGAGCCTCTTCCCATCAATGTGGAAGCCGACAACGTTGTTGGCACCACAACCGGGACCACTGAGGCCAGAGGCGATGTTCAACTCCACAGAGGCGATCTTGACGTCAATGCCGAGTGGGCCACCTTCGATCAGAAGTCGAATAAGGTGACCGCCGGTGATCAGGTCGAGATGACACGCCAGGGGGATGTCTTAAAAGGCAATCAGCTCGATTATTTGCTCGATACCAAATATGGCACGCTCACCAATCCAGACTATGCCATCGCCCAAGGTTTAGGCCGAGGCGATGCGGTAAAGCTGCTCTTTGAGGGGGATGATAAATATCGCCTGGAAGATGGCCGCTTTACCACCTGCAAGCCTGGTGACAATGCATGGTTTTTGCACGCCAATGAGCTGGAGCTGGATTACGTCACCAATAAAGGCGTAGCCCACAATGCCTGGCTGGAGTTCAAAGGCGCGCCAATTATGTATATGCCGTGGATGAATTTCCCGCTCAACAGCAATCGGCAAACCGGCTTTTTAGCGCCCTCTTTCAGCACCAACAACCGTAATGGTTTTGAATTCAGCACGCCTTTCTATTGGAATATAGCGCCCAATTATGACTTCACTCTAACGCCACGCTATATGTCACGCCGGGGGGTGATGCTGGGTGGCGAATTTCGCTATATGCAGCCTGATTACGCAGGCTCGCTGAAAGTGGAAGGCTTAAGCAACGATACGGTTTCAGACAACAGCCGCAGCAGTATTGTATTTCAGCACCAGCAATCACTGACCGATCGCCTGTCGCTGAGCTTAAATGTGCAAAAAATATCAGATAACGATTACTTTAACGATTTTGGTGATCGCTTAAGCGTGGCCTCGCAAACTAATTTACCGCGTGAAGCCGTGCTGAGTTATCGCGGCGATAACTGGCAGACTTTTGGCCGCTGGCAGCGCTTTCAAACCATTCAAAGTACAACCAACCCGGTTGACGAGCCCTATGCCCGTGTACCGCAAGTTGGTTTTTCTGCCTCGCCAGACTGGATTAAAGGCGTACAACTGAGCGTTGCGGCAGAAGCCACCGAGTTTAATCACTCGACCAAAATAAACGGCACGCGCGTCTGGGTAAAGCCTGAGATCAGTATGCCTTTTATAGGCTCTTATGGCTTTATTAAGCCAAAGGTCAGCGTACACGCCTCCAGCTATCAGCTACGCGCCAATGGCCCGGATCAAGTCAGCAGCACCGAAAATCGCGTTTTACCTATTTTCAGCATCGACAGTGGCCTGTATTTTGAAAAAGAAAGCCGCTTTGGTGGCGAGGAATACACGCAAACTTTAGAGCCACGGGCTTATTACGCCTATGTGCCTTACCGTGATCAATCCAAACTGCCTAATTTTGATTCGGCCATTACTGACTTCTCGTTTGCACAAATGTTTTCTGAAAACCAGTTTTCAGGAAACGACCGAATTAATGATGCCAATCAGCTGACCCTGGCGCTCTCTTCCCGCCTGTACGAATCATCAACCGGGATTGAGCGTGTCCGGGCCACAATAGGCCAGCGCTTTTACTTTACCGATCAAAAAGTCACCCTGGATGCTCCGGGCAGGCCCGAAGAAGCAACGTCATCCGATTTATTACTATCGGTAAGCGGGCAGGTCTGGCGCGATTTTATGGTAGGTTACAGCCTGCAGTACAACGCCCGCGACGACAGCACCATCCGCTCCGATATTAATCTGGGCTGGAGCCCGGGTGCTTACCGTGCGCTGAATATGCGTTATGTACAAAGCCGTAACAATAATATCGAACAGCTTGATTTCTCTGGCCAGTGGCCACTTGGCGGGGGCTGGTACGCGATTGGGCGCGCCAACTATTCGCTGCGTGACAATAAGGCTTTGGAAACTCTGAGTGGCGTTGAATATAATGCCGGCTGCTGGGCACTGCGCTTTGCCGCCCAACGCTACATTAACAACGATGGCACCTTTAATACCAACTTCTTCGCCCTGCTTGAGCTGGGCGGGCTAGGCGGCTTAGGCAGCAATCCGATTGATGTATTGCGCCAAACTATTCCTGGTTATACCGATACCTACAGCAAGGTCCACTGATTATATGAAGCTGCGCCACATTTCCCGCGCCTTAGCGCTCGTTGCCCTGATCGGCACATCCCAACTTGCAAGCGCATCGGTTGAAACGATTGATCGCATTGTTGCCGTAGTGAATAAAAGTGCCGTCACCCAGCAAGAGCTTGATGCACGGATCAGCAGCGTCCAGAAAAACATGGAAAGCCAGCGCATCACCCTGCCACCCGCTGCCGTGCTTAAGCAGCAGGTACTGGACCGGATGATTCTGGAGCTGGTACAGGTGCAGTACGCCGATCAGATAGGGATCCGGGTTGATGACAGCCAGCTGGAGCGCGCGATTGGCCGGATGGCAGAGCAAAATAAAATGTCCTTGCCACAGTTTCGCGAAACCCTTGCCAAACAAGGCATGAGCTGGAAATCATTTCGTGAAGATATCCGCCGCGAAATCACCCTTACCCGCCTGAAAGAGCGCGAAATCGACAACCGTATTGTGATCAGCGACAGCGAAATCGACGAATACATCAAGCTGAACACCGGCAAAGAACAGCAAGAATTCCGCCTTGCACATATTTTGATTCCGCTGCCGGAAAACGCCAGCCCGGAACAAATCACCGCCAAACGCACCCGTGCGCTTGCCGCCATTGAAGAAATTAAATCCGGTAAAGACTTTGCCTCGATTGCTGCGGTTTATTCCAGCGCACCGGATGCCACCAGCGGCGGCAGCTTAGGCTGGCGCGCGGCAGGCTCACTTCCCCCTGCGTTTACCCAACTGCTGGAAAAACTAAACCCAGGTGAAATCACCGATTTAGTGCGCAGCCCTGGTGGTTTTCATATTGTGAAGCTGCTTGAAAAACGCAGCCAGGAACAAAAAACCGTGGTTGAGCAAACCCACGCCCGCCATATTCTGATCCGCACGAACGAGCTGGTTTCAGAAGGCGATGCACGCCAGCGCCTGAATCAGCTGGCCGACCGGCTGAAAAACGGCAGCAAATTTGAAGAGCTGGCCCGCCTCTATTCCGACGATGGCAGCGCCAGCAAAGGCGGCGATTTAGGCTGGCTCACACCCGGCGAAACCGTGCCAGAGTTTGAAACCGCGATGAACGCACTCAAGCCAGGCGAAACCAGCCAGGTCATTCAATCGCCGTTTGGCCTGCACATTATTCAGGTACTGGAACGCCGCTCAAAAGATATGACCAAAGAGCGTGAGCGCTTCCGTGTAAGAAATGAACTAAAACAACGTAAGAGCGAAGAGCAGTTTGAAGACTGGCTGCGCCAGCAAAGAGACCGCGCTTTTGTTGAATTACGTTTAAAAGACGAGTAAAGCAATTCTGACAGCGCGGGCACCATGCCCGCGCTGTCACTTTGCAGACCTGCAGCCATAACCTCTCAAGCCGTGTGAAAATCAATGAACAAACCCACACTGCCCCGCATCGCCCTCACCAGCGGCGAGCCTGCAGGCATAGGCCCTGAAATCAGCGCCATGCTGGCAGCCACCGGCCCGCAAAATTGCCAGCTGGTTATTGTCTGCGATAAAACCCTGCTTGCAGAACGGGCAAACGCCAGCCAGATTGATGCCAGCTGGCCCGATTACTCGCCGGAAAATAACGCGCCCATCTCCATCTTGCATATCCCGCTCACCGCGCCTTGCACCGCCGGCCAGCTCAATACCGGCAACGCCCGCTATGTGCTGGATTTGCTGGACAGAGCCACAGACGGCTGCCAGAGTGGCGAGTTTGCTGCCATCGTAACCGCGCCAATTCATAAGGGCGTGATTAACGAAGGCGCGAATTTAGGACGGTTTTTCTACGGGCATACCGAGTATTTAGCTGAACGAACGCAGACCCAGCAAGTCGTCATGATGCTGGCTTGCAGCGAAATGCGCGTGGCGCTGGCGACTACTCATTTGCCGCTAAAAGACGTGGCAGCCGCCATTACAGCTGAATCGCTCACCACCACACTCAATATTTTGCACCATGATTTACAAACAAAATTCGGCATCGCTAGGCCAAGGATTATTGTGGCGGGGCTGAACCCCCACGCAGGCGAATCCGGCCATTTAGGGCGTGAAGAAATAGAAATTATCAGCCCCGTGTTAGATGCATTACGCCAGACAGGCATGACGCTGATCGGGCCATTGCCAGCTGACACCCTGTTTAATCGTAATATCCTCGCCTCTGGCGATGCGGTACTTGTCATGTATCATGATCAGGGCCTGCCGGTACTCAAGTACGCCAGCTTTGGCCACGGCATCAATATCACGCTGGGGCTGCCGATTATTCGCACCTCGGTGGATCATGGCACCGCCCTTGATCTGGCGGGTACAGGCAAAGCAGACGCTGGCAGCCTGCTGGCAGCCACACAACTTGCGGTTGAGTTGGCAAACAATACGATTTGAACCCGTAAATCGTCGGTTGATAAAACATCTGTAGTGATGACTATTGGGTTACGCAATGATCACTGAGCGAGGTAAACCTCGCACGCAGACTGCTAACCCAAGCTGCATGAAAACCATTTCAAAGCGCTGCGCCGGGCCCCCTGGCACAGCGCACACATAATGACCGTGGCACACGCCGCGACAGAACTCGCTGGAAAAAAAATGACTTCGCATATCCCTCGTAAACGCTTCGGGCAAAACTTTTTACAAGACCAAAGTGTGATTTCCGACATTATCAACTCCGTCAGCCCGCGCAAAGGCGATGTACTGGTTGAGATTGGGCCGGGCCTTGCTGCCCTGACCATGCCGCTGATGGATCGCACAGAAACGCTGCACGTAGTAGAGATCGACCGCGATATCGTGGCGCATTTATCCGAAAAGTTTTCTCCGGAAAAACTCGTGATCCACAATGTGGACGCGCTGAATTTTGATTTTGGCGCCTTAGCTGCAGAGATTGCACCGGGCAGCAAAATTCGCCTGATCGGCAATCTGCCTTACAATATTTCCACGCCGTTGTTATTCCACCTGGCAAGCTTTGGCGACTCGATTTTTGATATGCATTTTATGCTACAAAAAGAAGTGGTTGACCGCATGGTGGCCGAGCCATCGACATCGGATTACGGCCGCCTCAGCATCATGCTGCAATACCGCTTCAATATGGAACGCGTGTTTGACGTACCGCCAGAGGCCTTTTTCCCGCCGCCCAAAGTTGATTCATCCATCGTACGCATGGTGCCGTGGCCAGAGCTGCCCGCACCTGCCAGCGATTACAATCACCTGCAAAAGCTAGTAGCCCAAAGCTTTGGCCAGCGCCGCAAAACCCTGCGTAACAATGTAAAAAGCCTGGTGAGCGATGCCGAGCTGGAAGCGCTGGCGATTTCCCCAAGCTGCCGCCCGGAAAACGTCACGCTGGAGCAATATGTAGCGCTCAGCAACTACCTTGTTGCCGCTGGCCGATAATAAAATCCTTTCATGAAAACCAAAGTAGTAAGCCACAAATCACTCAGTCAGCACGGGGCTTTTTAAATCCCCCTGAAAACACGCCGAGCGAGGAACAAGCGGGGCGGGGTAGTCGTCAATTCGTGTTTGAGCGAAGCGAGTTGAATTGACGCCGCCTCGATTGTCCACAGCGAGGGGCCTTCGTGTTTTAGGGGTCGCCTTCTTTGGCTTCGTTTCTTGGCGACGCAAGAAAGGAAGGTCCAGCGGGACGCCCGCACCTAAACACTGTGCCGAAGGCACTAACAACAGCTTTTGGCTTTTGTTTACTATATACGGGTAGCCTAGGGTTTCCCCGCCTTGCCAACATTGCACAATATTTAACAGAATCAGGTCTCTTGTCATGCCCCAATCCAAGCCAATGATCAAATTTAATCACGTCAATAAATGGTATGGCCCAGACCATCATGTACTGAAAGACATTTGTCTTGAAGTCAAACAAGGTGAAGTGGTCGTGGTTTGCGGGCCTTCTGGCTCGGGTAAATCCACCATGATCCGCACCATCAATCAGCTGGAACCCGTCAACGATGGTGAAATCTGGATTGGTGATGTGCAGGTCAACAGCCCCAAAACAGATATCAACAAACTGCGTGCTGAAGTAGGCTTTGTTTTCCAGCATTTCAATCTTTACCCGCATTTATCGGTACTGGAAAACATCACGCTGGCCCCGATCCGTGTAAAAGGCATGAAACAGGAAGAAGCGGAAGCGCTTGGCTTAAAACTGCTCGAGCGCGTTGGCCTTGCCGACAAAAAAAATGCTTATCCGTCAAACTTATCCGGTGGCCAGCAGCAGCGCGTAGCCATTGCCCGTGGCCTAGCCATGAACCCGGGCGTAATGCTGTTTGACGAGCCCACTTCAGCACTCGATCCGGAAATGATTGGTGAAGTGTTGCAAGTGATGAAAACGCTGGCTGAATCAGGCATGACCATGATGGTCGTCACCCATGAAATGGGCTTTGCCCGCGAAGTAGCAGACCGGGTGTTATTTCTGGATCAGGGCGTTATTTTAGAAGATTCTCATCCGGAAGACTTCTTTACCAACCCACAGCACGATAGGGCTAAGCAATTCTTACGTCAGATTCTAGCCCCCATGCAGCAGTAATATTTGTAAGCTAACATCAAAAACGGCCCTTATGGGCCGTTTTTGTTTGAAACACTAAGGATTATCCCCAAAGTCTTATTTTTTCAGTCAGTCTATACTGAAACAAATACAGATCCCCCGCTATTTTAGGAGAACACCCGTGAAGAAATTGTTACTTGTTTTGGCTGTATCCTCTCTTTTTACCGCAAACGTGCAAGCTGAAGAATTAAGCGGCACGCTCAAAAAGATTCAAGAAACAAAAACCCTGGTATTAGGCCACCGGGATTCTTCTATTCCCTTCTCCTATTTAGACAATGGTCAGCGGCCAATTGGTTACTCTGTAGAAGTAGCTAATCACATTGCTGAAGCCATTAAGAAAAAACTGAATATGCCATTTATTCAGGTTCGTTATAACCTGGTTACATCGCAAACACGTATTCCGCTGGTACAAAACGGCACCGTAGATTTGGAATGTGGCTCCACGACCAATAATGTTGAACGCCAGAAACAAGTTGCTTTTTCTAACGGCATTTTTGAAATTGGCACACGACTTCTCGCCAATAAAAAATCCGGCATTAAAGACTTTGCTGATTTAGCGGGCAAAAACGTAGTTACAACGGCTGGCACCACTTCGGAACGTCTGATTAAAAAGATGAACGAAGAAAAGAAAATGAATATGAACATCATCAGCGCCAAAGATCACGGTGAATCCTTCCTGATGCTGGAATCAAATCGTGCCGCTGCATTTATGATGGACGATGCTTTATTAGCCGGTGAAATTGCTAAAGCCAAATCACCAGCAGACTGGGCCATTGTTGGCACACCACAATCGAATGAAATTTACGGCTGCATGCTGCGTAAAGATGACGCCCAGTTTAAAAAACTGGTTGATGATTCCATCGTTGATCTTTACAAGAGCGGCCGCATCAAGGCCGTATATGCACGCTGGTTTACTCAGCCTATTCCACCAAAAGGCTTAAACCTGAATTTCCCTATGAGCGATGATCTGAAAAAGCTGATTGCCAGCCCGACAGATAAATCTGCAGAACAGATGTAAAAAAACCTTTTCAGGTTTACACATCATCAGGGAGGCCAGGTAGTCTGTTGGACTTAAGCAAGGCCCGTAACAAGAAAAGCCGGTTTGTATAGATTTCCCCAATTAAAAAACGGGAAATCCAAGCCAATCCGGCACTTCTGAAAATGGCCCGTCTTAAATCCAGCAGGCTATCAGGCCTCCCTTTTACCTTCGGGGAGAAAATATGAATTACAACTGGGATTGGGGCGTTTTTTTTAAGTCCACCGGTATTGGTAGTGAAGTTTATTTAGACTGGTTTATTTCCGGACTGGGCTGGACACTTGCACTGGCTTTATCTGCCTGGATTATTGCGCTTATTTTAGGCACCATCATGGGTGTGGCGCGTACATTGCCAAATCGTTTTGTTTCCGGTTTTGCCAGTGCTTATGTAGAATTATTTCGTAATATTCCACTCTTAGTGCAATTGTTTATCTGGTATTTCCTGGTACCCGACTTTTTACCAGAGCCTTTAGAAATTTGGTTTAAACAAGATATTAAACCTTCAACCTCTGCATTTATCAGTGTGGTGGTTTGCTTAGGCTTATTTACCTCTGCCCGTGTTTGCGAACAAGTACGCACAGGTATTCAGGCCTTACCCAAAGGGCAAATCAATGCTGGCTATGCTTTAGGCCTTAATATCGCCCAAACTTACCGCCACGTATTATTGCCACAAGCTTTCCGTATTATCATTCCGCCTCTCACCTCTGAATTTTTAAATGTATTTAAAAATTCATCCGTCGCCTCATTAATTGGGCTAATGGAATTGCTGGCACAAACCAAACAAACTGCAGAATTCACCGCCAATTTGTTTGAAGCCTTTACTCTTGCCACCATCATCTATTTCACCCTCAATATGAGCCTGATGATGATTATGCGCTGGGTAGAAAAGAAAACCAGCGTGCCTGGCCTGATGTCGCTGGGAGGAAAATAAGATGGATTTATCAAATATTGGCCCGGCCCTGCCGGGGCTTCTGGAAGGCATGGCACTCACGCTTGAGCTGCTTTTTTTTGCAGTTATTGGCGGTGTAGCATTAGGCACTTTACTGGCGCTGGCACGGATGTCCAGTAATCCGGTGTTATCCAAATTAGCCGGCTTTTATGTTAATTACTTCCGCTCTATTCCATTACTACTGGTCATCACCTGGTTTTACTTTATGGTGCCCTTTATTATTGGCTGGGTAACAGGACGCCCCACACCCATTGGTGCATTTACCTCCTGCTTAATCGCTTTTATGATGTTTGAAGCGGCTTATTACTGTGAAATTGTGCGTGCCGGTATTCAGGCTATATCCAAAGGCCAGGTAAATGCCGCTTATGCTCTGGGCATGAATTACAGCCAGGCCATGCGCTTAATTATTTTGCCGCAAGCCTTTCGCAAAATGATGCCTTTGCTCTTAATGCAAAGCATTATCTTGTTTCAGGACACATCTTTGGTTTATGCAGTTGGCATAATGGATTTTCTGAATACCGCCCGCTCAAAAGGCGATATTGTTGGCCAACCTCATGAGTTCCTGCTGCTGGCGGGTGCTGTATATTTCCTGATTAGCTTTAGTGCTTCCATGCTGGTGAAGCGCTTACAAAAAAAACTGGCTGTGTAAAGAACGCTTACACGGTAGCTTTAACCAAACAATATCGCGCAGAAGCACTGCTTCTACGCTGTTTGCAAAAGAGGTTAGCAGTATGATTTCAATACAGAATGTCAATAAATGGTATGGCAGCTTTCAAGTTTTGACCGACTGCAGCACCGAAGTAAAAAAAGGCGAAGTGATTGTGGTTTGCGGCCCATCAGGCTCGGGTAAGTCCACACTGATCAAATGCGTGAATGGGCTGGAGCCATTTCAGAAAGGCACCATCCTGATTGGCGACACTTCGGTGGGCGACCCAAAAACCGATCTGCCAAAACTGCGCTCTAAAGTCGGCATGGTTTTCCAGAATTTTGAGCTGTTTCCACACCTGTCTATCACCGATAATCTGTGCCTCGCTCAGCAGCGCGTGCTTGGCCGCAGCACTGATGAAGCCATGGAAAAAGGCCTGAAACTGCTGGACCGTGTTGGCCTGAAAGCCCATGCCAATAAATATCCAGGCCAGCTGTCAGGCGGCCAGCAGCAGCGCGTAGCCATCGCCCGTGCGCTGGCAATGGACCCGATCGCCATGCTGTTTGACGAGCCCACCTCCGCACTTGATCCAGAAATGGTCAATGAAGTATTGGATGTAATGGTTGAGCTGGCACAGGAAGGCATGACCATGATGTGCGTCACCCACGAAATGGGCTTTGCCCGCAAAGTGGCCACGCGCGTCATCTTTATGGATCAGGGCCATATTGTGGAAGACGCCAGTAAGGACGAGTTCTTTAACCAGACCCGCTCCGAGCGTGCGCAACTATTTTTATCCAAGATTTTGCAGCACTAAGCACAACACGCTTCAATCAACGCCACGCCCTTTGCGTGGCGTTTTTTTGCCTGTGTTTTGCTATATTCCAATTACTTACCAAAGCTAACATGAATATGTCTTAAAGCCGAAAGGCAAGAAATGCCAAGGCAGTATACAATCCGCCCCTTATAAGGTGCTCAACACGAGTGAAACGGGAAGCAGGTTCAAATCCTGCGCTGCCCCTGCAACGGTAAGCAAGCGTAAATACACCCACAGCCACTGTCTGACAAAGATGGGAAGGCGGTGTATTGATCTGTCGGTTTTTCCAAACCGATAGCGACTCTTGCAAGCCCGGAGACCGGCCTTAGACCTTTGCTGACACTCAGCCAAGGCAACCAACGCGCGGCAGGGTGCACGAAGCGGGTGAGATTCATCGCGCTTTGGCCGTGCATCATCTCCTGCTCCCCCTGCTGCTATCATCGCCACACAGCGGGTGTGACACTCAGGAGAGAGTAATGTTATTTCGTATCGCCCCATTAAGCATTTTAATCGCCAGCATCTGTGCACAGGCTGAAGTTGTTCAGCTGCCCGCCGTCGTCACCACGGCCGCCCGCCTGCCGCAAACCGCCAAAGAAGTCATCGGTGATGTCACCGTACTGGATCAAAAAGCCATTCAGGCTGCGGGCACGATCAGTCTGCCTGAATTACTTGCCCGCCAGCCAGGCGTGCAAATCACCAACAATGGTGGTGCGGGTAAAACTACAAGTGTGTTTTTACGCGGCAGTAGTGGCCAACAAACAGTGTACCTGATTGATGGGATTCGTTTTGGTTCGGCCACTGCCGGTGGCGCAGCATTACAGCACATACCATTAGCACAAATTGAGCGCATCGAAATTCTGCGTGGTCCAGCGGCCAGCCTGTATGGCTCGGATGCAATTGGCGGGGTCATTCAGATCTTTACCCGCCAGGGAGATAAGGGGCTTCACCCCTCTGTGGAAGTGGGCTTTGGTACAGAAAACAGCCAGGCCGTGAGTGCACACCTTGCGGGTGGTGCAGATGGTACCCGCTTTGCAGTTGGCATAGCACACAATAAAACAGATGGAATTAGCGCTCGATCCAATCCTAAAGCTGGTACTTTCAGTGCAGATAACGATGGTTATGAAAATACCAGCTTGTCAATTAATGCCAGCCATCGCATTAATGAATCTCATGAATTTGGCGCAAGCCTGTTACAAGCAAAAGTAGAAAACCATTACGATTCATCGGCCTCAAGCAATTATGACGATAGGGATGATGGCACAAATGGTAGCGCTACCTTTTGGATGAATAATAGCTTTACCAAAAACTGGACCAGCAAATTACAAGCAGGCGTCAGTATTGATGACAGCACCAATTACACCGCTTATGGTGAAAGCCACTTTAAAACAAAACAAACTCAATTATCCTGGCTCAATGAAATTAAAGTTGGCCCAGGCATTATGACTGTAGGTGCAGAAACACTAGAGCAAGCCGTTAGCAGCACCACCAAATTTGATGTCGACCAGCGCCGCATTAACAGCCTGCTGGCGGGTTATCTTGCTCATTTTGACGATATTGCATTGCAGGTGAACCTGCGCAATGACAACAATAGCCAGTTTGGAGACAACACCAATGGCAGCATCGGAGCATCTTGGCAGCTTGCGGATGCTTGGAAAGTAGGCGGCAGCTTTGGTACTGGCTACCGTGCACCCACGTTTAATCAGCTCTATTACCCAAACTACGGCACGCCAACATTGCAACCAGAGACCTCCAAAAATACAGAAGTTTTTGTTCGCTTTGAAGCAAACAATATCCAACTGAGCGCAACGGCTTACCACAACGAAATCGATGGCATGCTGGAAACAGGCAAAACCACCACAACCGTGATTGGTAATGCAAAGTTAAAAGGCATTACCTTCACCGCAGACTGGCAAGGCGAGATGTTTCAAGCCGGAGGTAGCTTTGATTTACTGGATGCCAAAGATACTTCCGGTGGTGGGTCAACGGATGGCAAGCAACTCACGCGCCGCGCCAAACAATTTGGCTCAGCCTATGTGGGTGTAACTCAGGGGCAATGGACCGCACGCGGCGAAGTACAAGCGCAAGCGCATCGTGAAGAAGATATTTACGGTGGTCCACGCGCCCGTCTAGCAGGCTACGCCCTCGCTAATCTGAGTGTGAGCTGGCAGTTTGCTAAAGACTGGCAAGCCAGCGTCCGTGTCAACAATGTATTCGATACCGAATACGAGCTGGCAAAAGATTACAGCACGCTGGGCCGTAATGCCATGCTGAACCTGCGCTGGCAACATTAAGATCATATGAATAAATAAAAGCCTCACATGTATCAGATTATCGATGTGGGGCTTTTATGATTAGCGACTCAATATGCGATTCACTTACAGAGCTGCACCTTGCTAAAGGTGCGCGCCGGGCAAGAGCTGCAGACGGCAGCTCACCAAATAGTTTTTTAAAATCCTGAGAAAACTGGCTCATATGCCAAAACCCCATAGCCGCTGCAGCTTGCTGTACCGAGTCATATTGCGAATAAGGGGCCAGCAACTCTCGGCGAACTGCATTTAAGCGAATCGCTTTCAAATAGGCCAAGGGACAAACATCTAAAGTTTGATGAAAGATATTTTGTAAAGTGCGCCGGCTAATACCCAAATACTCGCAAAGCTCAACAATGCTTATCGGCTCCCCAGCACGATCCAGCACATACTCGCGGGTTTTGGCGACCGCCTGCCAGGCACTATCGACCCGGCGTATGGTTTGCCGATTGGGCTTGGCGTCATCAATCAAGCCGATAAAGCCATCGAGCAGCTCATGCCGTAACTGTTTTCGGCAAACCTGCTCAAGCAATTGCCCCGATCCATTTCCCGCCACCTGTAACATGGCCCGCATAAAATGCGTAAATTTACGCATCCGCTCAGAGCCCACGTGCAGCACCATCGTGTTATCTAAAGGCAAAGACTCACCTTGTAAAATGGTGGTATAGCTTTCCAGCTCGCTTTGGGCGAGCACCAAACCCATGATTTGGAAATCATCAGGCGTACCCAGCTCAAACTCTACCCCCCCTCTGCGGATTGCAACCGTATCCGCCTCAATGCTTGTAGTGCCAATTCGCGCAAAATGCTCGCTTGAAGTAGGAATACCTACCCATACAGAACCGGGCCATACCATGCAGGATTGACGTAAAGCATGGCTGGTGTGTTCCTCAAAGCATTGCATTCCATCCAGCCAGGTCTCGGCCAAATAACCATGAAACTGCCCCGGTTTAAGCTGATCATAAAGCTGCTGCCAGGCAGTGATACTGCGGGCCTGCTGGCAGACATCAACACTTTCTACTACATGCAACTGACCATCACGCCCCAGCGGATCACGCTGAGGCCCCTGAGCTAAACTCACTAAGTGATGCATGCCAGCGGGCTCTGCCACAGACCATCCTAAGCCCGGCAAAACCCCTGTCATTGTAAAATACTCAGTACAAAGTATGGGAGATTACGTGCTGCTATTGCCTGCGAGAACGTCCTCCAGCCATTTATGTAAACGGCGCTAAAACCACTTTTTCCTTTTCTCATTATCCCTTCTCATGCATCCGCTTTGCCGTTGATTTACTCGCCACCCACATAACATCCAAACTCAACAATAGCGGCTATCAGAGATAAATTATTGATACAAATCAATCGGATATTTAAATCTTACAAGCACAAAAATCATTATTACCAAATTATTCCACAGGCATTTTCACGGCATTAAATAAGGGATAGATCGTGCTAAATTTCATCACTATGACTGGCAGTCATCAAATACTGAAAAACAAAAAAACCGGCACAGCGTTAGCCTCTGTGCCGGTTAGGGTAAAGCAAAAAAGAGCAGTTTATTTAGACAAGCTTGCAATAGCGCCCCATGACTTTGGCAAGTCGTTTTGCTTTGCACATATTTTCAAGTGCTCGGCGAGTTACCCCCGCTTCGGGTAATGCAACAAGCAACTCTGCAAGCGTGAGGCCACTATCAGAAGCGGCCACTGCCGCTAAAATAGCAAGCTCATCACACCCCATCCCCACTGTTTTTTCCTCATCAGCAGAAGCCAGCGCTACAGGTGCTTCCACCTCAGCCTCAGCCTTGGCAACGACCACCACTTCAGCCGGAATCCCGACGGGAGCGGGCTTGGCAACGCGCTGCTTTTTAGGTTTAGGTGCGAGCATTTTGAGTATCATGCGCTCAACATCAGGGTCTGGCCGGCCAATTTCTTGTCGGCTCACCACTTCACCCAACCTTGCCGCCGCAGCAACACCTGCATCAACCGCCGCCCGGCAAGAAGCAATATCGCCTTCCACCACGAGCGAGATCCAACCTGGGTTTGTCTCATACTGGCGAATCAAACGCACACTCGCCGATTTCAGCATGGCATCCGCCGCCTCAAGAGCGGTTACAAACCCACGGACTTCAAGTAAACCCAAGGAATTAATCATCACGACCTCTGTTAAATCCGGCCCACAGGCTGGCGTGCAACTTCTAATACCGCAGCGGTAAATGCCTGGCAGGCCGCATCACAAGCGGCTTGGCTGCCCGTAAGAAAAGCCCCTGAATAGTTTGTTTCTGATGGCGGAGCCACATAACTCACCAACTCCACATCAGCCGCCTTCAGTGCCGCATCAATACCATAAGTGGCTTCCAGCGGCGGAGCGATCAAATACGCCAGTGGATCACCTAAGCGAATACCGGTTTGTGCAGATAAATACGAGCCGGTACGAGACACCACATGTGCTAAAAATGCGATGGTTTCATCATCATTCGCCCAGCGAAAAGCAGGCCCTGATTCTATGGTTGCCACCATCGAATCCAAACCCGCACGCACTTCAGCAGGCGAGCTGCCGCCAAGCATAATCATGACTTCACCGGCAGTTGGAGAGGAGCTATGCGCCGCCCCCGCATACAGCGAGCGACCAAATACCACTTCAACCTGCGCCTGTTTGGTCACTTCATCTGCAGCGATATACGCCACATCATCTGAATCAGCGGTGAGCAGCCCCAAGCAATTAATATGCTCAGGCAACTTGAGTGTTTTTTTAAAATCACTCTGAACCGACGCAATCAAACGCATCGCTTTCACACTGGGTTTAATAAGATCGAGCATTGCCATGATGTACTCCTTATGCAGAACGGCTGAGGGACATGCCAGACGCTTTTTTTGCCAGCATCTGCTTCGCTAAATCAACGATGACAGCGGCAGCCTCAACGGGCGGAGTGCCCCCCCGGTGAATATTAGAAAAACAAGTTCGATCCGCCTCAACCGTTTCTGCCGTTGGGTTGTAGATCATGTAGCAAGACATACTTTCGGATTGCCCTAGGCCGGGGCGCTCTCCGACTAATAAAATCACTACTTTTGCGCCTAAAATTTCCCCCACCTGGTCTTGTACTTTAACGCGGCCATAGCGTACAAAGAGCGGCGTCCCCACATTCAGGTTTGCGCTTTCCAAGCCCTTTAACAGCGGCGGCAAAATTTCATCCAGGTTGACGGTAATGGCATCGGTCGATAAACCATCCGAAATCACAACCTGTATATCAGGCTGCTGCTTACAGCTGCTTTTCAAAAGCGCCAGCGATTCAGCGCAAAGGCGGCGGCCTAAATCTGGGCGTGTTAAATACTGATCTTTGCTGCTGATTTCACTTTGCAGTGCCAGCAAACCTTTCTTTTCTACCCATTCTTGCGGCACTTCTTTTAATACCGTGTCTTTTGAGCGCGAGTGATCCGCCAGAAAACGCAGCAAAGCGGTAGTGCGAGGCCGTGGCCCGGCACGGCCTGTATTCACCCGGGCAGCAGTGCAATTACGAAACTCTTGCAGCACTTCAGGGCGATGCGCATTTTCTACGCCCATATAGGTACGAAACGCTTCGCCACCCAAATCAGGCAAGCTGGCCTGATCCATATTGCTCTGACACACTTCAGCCTCTGTGCCAGCAGGCTCTGCAGCAAGCTGCCTCATTACGGCACGTACAATCTCATCAATTTGCATCTTGTCCATTTTTACACCCTGAAATTAAAAGAAGATTGACGAGTCACCAGCACGCGGCGTCAAGATACCGTTTTCCATCAGGCCCATTTTCTCCATCCATGCTTCAAACTCTGGCGCTGGGCGTAAATTAAGCAACTGACGAATTGTGGCGGTATCGTGGAATGCCATGGTTTGATAATTCAGCATAATGTCGTCGCCCATCGACATCCCCATAATGAAATTGCAGCCTGCAGTGGCCAGCAAAATAGCCAAAGATTCATTCGCGCTCTGATTAGAATCGGCATGGTTGGTGTAACAACAATCCACCCCCATCGAGATACCGCTCAGTTTGCCCATAAAATGGTCTTCTAAGCCGGCACGCATAATTTGGCGATCGTTATAGAGATACTCAGGCCCAATAAAGCCCACCACCGTATTCACCAAAAATGGGTCGTAATGACGGGCAAGGCCGTAATTACGAGCTTCCATCGTGACCTGATCTGCACCGTTATGCGCATTGGCCGAAAGTGCCGAGCCCTGCCCTGTTTCAAAATACAGGCAGTTTGGCCCAGCAAGCCGGTTGTATTGGCGGCCCACTTCCAGCGCCTCATCCATCAGCTCCAGAGTTACGCCAAATTCTTTTAAGCCTTTTTCGCTACCGCAAATACTTTGGAAAATCAGCCCTCCCGGCGCGCCCTTACGAATCGCCTCGATCTGGGTCGACATATGCGCCAGCACGCAGCCTTGGGTAGGAATGGCAAACTTATCAATCGCCTCGTATACGGTATTGAGCATCCGTGTGACGTTTTCGACATTATCGGTTACAGGGTTAATCCCGATCACGGCATCGCCTAAGCCATAAGACAAACCTTCATACATCTGCGCCGCAATACTGCGCACATCGTCACGCGTATCGTTTGGCTGCAAACGCGCACTAAAATGGCCAGACAAACCTATCGTGGTATTGGCATGTTTAATCACCGGCATTTTCTTTGCGCCGTAGATCAAATCTGCGTTTGAGCAGAGCTTTGCAACCGCAGCCACCGTTTCAGAGCTCAGGCCCTTACGCATAAAATCAATGTCTGCCACGCTGGTGGTGTCCGACAAAATATATTCGCGCAATTCAGCAATAGTTTTACTGCGAATGCTGTTGTAAGCGGCGACATTAATATCGTCCTGAATAATCCGCGTCACACAGTCGTCTTCATAAGGAATCACGGGGTTGTTGCGCAGATCCGCCACCGACATTTCAGAAAGCACATGCTTGGCAGCCACACGCTCTTGCGAGCTGGCCGCACTCACGCCAGCTAAAATATCGCCGGAGCGGGGATCATTGGCTTTCGCCAGCACATCTTTGACATCCCGAAACTGGTATGTCTTACCAAACAACTGGGTCTTCAATTTCATATCTATCACCTGAACTAAGAAGGAAATGCCAGAGATTTAATGGTGACCGGAACGATATCGCCGCCAAATAAAGGCTCACCGATATCGATGTAATCACCATCACAAGTTTCCACTTCATCAATCACGGCCAATTCGCGGCCAACAAGATGCGGCTGTAACAGCATCCCTAAAACCTTGCCCAAATCCTGACGGGCAGTCACAAGGAGGGGATGGTTTGCATTGGGATAAAGCCGCCCGAATGCCGCTAATTCATCCACACAGGCCTCAATTTGCAAATAAGACAGCGGCAAATCCCGAGGCAGGGATAAAGCAAAAAAATCGTGTTGCAGATCGATATCCATCAGCATGGCGACGTGTGCCCACTCGGTAGCCAAGGCTCCCGGCGTGACTTCGCTCCATTCAATCAAAGGATGAACAACAGGAATATTGCGCACCGGTAAATGCCGGTGATTCAGCCAAATGGTGCTGCCCGATAAGGACAAGGTATGAGCACCAGCGCCAATTACCGTTGCCCGGAGGGTTTGTGCAGGCCGCTGAATAGGCTGCTTAGATAAAGCCACATGCCCATCCATTGCCAGTGCCAGCAATGGGCCAATATCACCAAAGGCATGCACATCGGCGGCGGGGTGGTAATAGCACTCGCCCACGCCGCCCGAAAACATCACGCTGTCGTAAGCCTTGCTTGGGTGCAGGCAATCGGTCATTAAAAGCGCACGCGCTAAGGGCGATGGCTCGCCAATCAGCACTTCAAATAAAAGCTCGCTCATGCGATAAACCACGCGCTCTATGCCCGCACGATCTAATTTAAGAGAGTCAAAGCCCGCACCAAATAGCTCGGTGCAAATCAGGCGTGCGGGTGCATGCACCTGCCGCACACGCCCCTGCTCATCCAGCTCGATAAGGCGGCCACCCACATTAAGGCAGGCGCTATCAATCACTCTGCCCGCCTCAAACACCACATAGTTCGATGTACCACCGCCAATATCAATATTGACGACCCGGCTGGTTTCCCTGCTAGACAGCTCACCCGCGCCTGAGCCGTGGCCAGCAATCACCGATTCAAGATGCGGCCCGGCACTGGCCACCACAAAATTGCCTAGCTCTTCGGCCAAAGCCAGTACCGCAGCGCGGGCGTTTTTGGCCTTTGACGTTTCACCTGTAATGATGATCGCGCCGGACTCAACACGCTGCTGATCCATCTCCGCCGCAGCGTACTGCTCACGGATAAAGGCTGCGAGTTCATCCTCACGAAGCCGCCCTTCAAAATCGATGGGGGTAAACACAACGGGGCTGACGTACACGATGTCACGCTTAGAAAACTCATAACGCGGCACCTGCGAGACACCGGCCCGATTAATCAACTCGAGTCTCGAGAAAATCACTTGGGTGGTGGTGGTCCCGATATCGATACCCACACTTTGAATTTGCCGGCGTGACATCTGCTGCTCCTTAAGCATGTGACAACTGACTCACGGGCTTAGCCGCTGGAGTCACATCATCTTTAGGAGCCAGTTTCATTGCCAGGGCGACGGCAGTAAAACCACCAAATAATTTACCCACGATCACCGGCAAAATCATTGCCGACATATTGCCTGCGGTAAAACCCAAATGATCGCCAAGCGTAAAGGCGGCAGACACTGCAAAGGCCACGTTAATGACCTTGCCACGGTTATCCATCCTGGCCAGCATGCCAAACATCGGGATTGAATTTGCCAGTGTCGCCACCAAACCTGCCGCAGCGGTATCGTTCATACCCAGCAAGCTACCCACGCGCATTAAGGGCTTATCAAACCAGCGTGTGAGCATAAAGACCATCGGGTAAGCGCCCAGCAATACGCAGGCAATAAAGCCGATATTCTCAATACCCAGCATCTCACCGCCCTGGCCGGAGCTGGAGAAAATAGGCGACATACCAGGAATAATGGTCCAGCCAACGGTCACTTCAAGTACAGCCAAAACCAAGCCAAAGGTAATCACCACCACGAGGCATTTGGCAAAAATCTGAAAGCCAGCAACCATTTTCTCTTGCATAAACTTCAGGCCCAGCGCCAGCAATGCCGCCACAATAATCACTGGAATCATATTTTTCAGCAGCATCGCCACATTGAAATCAGCCACTTGGCCATTCACAGCAACGCCCATTCCCATGGCCACCAAACCGCCCGCAATACAGCCAAGGGGAATCGTGATAATGCCGGCCATAATGCCCAGCGCCAGAAAACGACGATCTTCTTTTTCGATAATGCCCAGCGCAACCGGGATGTGGAACACCACGGTTGCCCCCATCATTCCGCCCAGCAATAAGCCGGAATACAGATAGGCCGCAGTATCGCCATTAGCTAATTCTTTAGCTAAGAAATAGCCACCCATATCGTTAGCCAGCAAAGTTCCGGCAAACATGGCGGGATTTGCGCCCACCGCTTCATAAAGCGGAATCACCACGGGGCCAAGCAAAGTGGCCAACACCGGCGCTAAAGCAATCACCCCGATCATGGCCAGGCCCAAAGCGCCCATCGCCATAAAGCCTTCATCAAATTGAGCACCCGACCCACCAATTTGTCGCCCCACCGAGCCAAGGCCAATCTTTCCCAAGACGGCCTCCGAGCCACCAAACTGCGCCAGCATTCGGTCAAACGCGGCAATGATCATAAAGATCATCATGAACCACATGATTATGTCGTTGATACCCATGCTTACTTCCCCTCTAGATCAAAGCCCTAACAGCCACCATGGCTGCGATGCCCTTTTATCGATGCCTTAGCGCTGCCAAACATCCTTATAAATCTCAAGATTTATCGATGTATTAGCGCTGCAAGGCGTCTTTATAAATCTCAATATTTATCGATGCCTTAGCGTTGCAAGGCGTCTTTATAAATCTCAATATTTATCGATGCCTTAGGGTCTGTTGACGTTTCATGCACGGCTGCGTTGGCTGCAGTTTTGGGGCTGAACAAGGCAAAAATTGCGACATGGCACGAGTACCATTAGCGATTTTTAACGATGTGCAGCCCCAAAAATGCAGTCAACCCTCTGCGTGCGAGGGGTTTTCCTCGCTCAGCGATGGGGCTGAGCCGGAAAACGGCCATTCACTGCGTTATGCTCCTCGACAATAACCAGTTATTGCCTTCGTCGCATGCCTTGTGCTTGGCCGTTTTCCGGCTCAGCGCAATTGTGAATGAAACGTCAACAGACCCTAGCGTTGCAAGGCGTCTTTATAAATCTCAATATTTATCGATGCCTTAGCGTTGCCAGGCGTGCATATAAATCTCAATAATTTGCGCGCGTGTTGCGCTCCTTGGATTGCTGGCGGCGCACACATCGATCAGCGCGGCATCGGCCATTTCTGCAAAATCACCGGGGTTTACACTGGCAATTTGTAAGTTGGCGGGCAGGCCGACTTCAATAATCAGCGCTTGCACGGCAGCGATCAGCTCGATGTCTGAAAGCACATGCCCAAGCAAGGCCAAGCCCAATTCGCCATAGGATTTTTTGCAAACTAAGCGGTTAAAGTGCATAACCGAAGGCAGCAGTAAGGCATTAGCCACGCCATGAGGAATGCCATAACGAGCGCCAATCTGATGCGCCATCGCATGGGTTAAACCAAGGCCCGCATTGGAAAACGCCATCCCCGCAAGATAAGAGCCCAGCATCATGGCTTCACGCGCGGCGGCGTTATTCCCCTGCCCAACCGCAACCGGCAAAGCTTCCCCAATCAGGCCAATCGCCCGATAGGCCAGCGCCTGTGTCAGCGGATTAGTGCCAAGCGCCACATACGCTTCGATGGCATGCGTCAGCGCATCTACACCAGTTGCTGCCGTTAGCGATGCAGGCACGGCAAGCGTTAAGCTGGCATCAATAATGGCCAAATCAGGCAACATGGTTTCATGCAGGATCAGCTGCTTGATGTGGGTAACAGAATCCGTAATCACCGAAACATTACTGGCTTCTGACCCTGTACCTGCGGTCGTTGGTATCGCAACAAGCGGCAAACGACCACGGCTGATATTGGCCGGATCAACCAACTGAGCCACCGCCAGCCCGGGATGCAAAGCCAGCACCGCAATCGCCTTGGCGGTGTCCAATACCGAGCCGCCGCCAAATGCAATCACCGCATCACAAACACTGGCGCGCAGCTGTGCACATGCGGCTTCCACTTTTGCGCTATCTGGCTCGCCCTGTGGATAAGCCATTGCTTCCCATGCAATGCCTTGCCGCTCCAGCGAGCGGAACAAGCCATCGGCCAGGCCATTTTTTAATAAGAACTCATCAATCAAAACAAAGGCGCGCACGATGCCACGCTGGCTTAAAGCGGCCCCCGCTTTGGCAACGGCTCCTGCCCCCATTAAGGTGGTCGGTGGCACATTAAAAGTGCTCACTGCTTGTGCGTTAATCAAATCAATCGTTTGATAAATCGCGCTATTCATCTCATTTTGATTAAACATGGGCATTTCCATCCTCTGCAACGATACTTAAGGCGTAAGCAGCGATCGCCAGTGGCGTCAAATAAATAGGGTGCCGGGGCAGATGAACCCGGTGATTGGGAAACTCATGGGCAAAGAGCGATTGCACGCCCGGCATGGTGCAAGAGCCGCCCGACAGATAAAGATCTGCAACCTCATGCCCCGCCAGATGATCACGCACGATATCGCTCATCTTTTCGAATACCGGCTTTACCACCGGCCAGATGTCTTTACCCTGCATTTTTTTAATCACATCGACGTCTTCTAAGGCCATGCGCAAACTACCTGCGAGCGTCAGCGAAATATGATGGCCACCCGTAGGCTCGTCACCCGAGTAAATCACCCGCCCGCCTTCCACCACCGCAATCCCCGTGGTGCCGCCACCAATATCCACCACCGCAGCGCGATCGAGCTGCAACAGATGCGCCACCGCTGAGGGCTCATCACAAACACCAATCACATTCAGCCCGGCGGCTTCCAGCACATTGACCGAAATTCGCGGATCCGTACCCGGTGGAAACGAGGTGGCAGCATGGCTGAAACACTGGCCAAAGATGGTTTCTAAGGTATCCAGATGACGGCGCAAGATGGTCACTGCGCCAAAGAAATCCCAAACAATGCCGTCCCGCACCACATCTGCCCAATCGAGGCACACGGCCAAAGGCTGGGCGTTTTGATCGACCACCATAGACACCACGTCGCTGGTACCTAAATCAATCCCCAGGGCCATCACAGGCTCTGCCCCGGCAGGCGTTGCATCGTTTAGTAATGCATGCGCTAAATCTAAACGAGGCTGTAACCAGCTTTGAATATCACGAGGAATCATGGTGGTCATCTCATCACACGATGCGGAAGTTGCCGGCCATCACACAGCGGCGCAGACGAACAAAGCTGCGCGCCGAGGTAACGCCTTCACCGGTTGGGGTAGAAATCGTCATCGTGGTCCAGCCTTCACCACCAAAACCTAAACCAGCCAAATGGGGGCCATTTTTGACAAAGATGCTGGTATTCACGGCATTGGCCATGCGATCCAGATTGTCGATATTGCGTGAGTGCATCCCTGCGGTATGACGGCAGCCGCCTTCTAATTTCACGGCCAGATCAATTGCGACATTCACGTTTGGCGCGCGAATCACCGGCAGCACAGGCATCATCAGCTCGGTCACTGCAAAGGGATGACTGGCGGGGGTTTCTACAAAGAGCAAACGCGTATCGGCGGGTACATCCAGACCAATCGCTGCAGCAATCTTGGTGGCGTCACGGCCCACCCAATCGCGGCTCACCGTGCCGTGGCCGCTTTCATCGACCTTGGTCAGCAATATTTTTTGCAAACGCTCTGCTTGCTCGGCCGTCAATTCAACGGCTTTATTTTTTTTCATCTCGCTTTTTAGCGCGTCGCACACGCTGTCCACCACGATCACTTCTTTTTCCAGCACGCAGATCATGTTGTTATCAAACGAGGCGCCCCAAACAATGCTCTTACCTGCGCGGGCAAGATCAGCCGTTTCATCCACCACCACAGGTGGATTACCTGCACCTGCCGCAATCAAGCGTTTATCGGTATTCGAGCGTGCGGCATCAACCACCGCCTCACCCCCGGTCACCACCAATAAATGAATGCCCGGATATTTAAATAAGCGCTGAGCGGCTTCCAGTGTTGGCTTGGCAATCGTCACCAGCGTATTGGCCGGGCCGCCCGCCGCCACAATGGCTTCATTCAAAACGGTAATGGCACGTTGCGAGGTTTTCTTAGCGGCTGGATGCGGGGCGAACACCACGGTATTGCCCGCAGAAATCATGCTGATCGCGTTGTTAATCACGGTGGCGGCGGGGTTGGTGGATGGCGTTACAGAAGCAATCACCCCCCATGCAGCGTTTTCGATAATGGTGAGGCCGTCATCGCCAGTCAGCACTTTGGCTTCTAAACATTCCACGCCTGGAGTGAGGCGGGCTTGAGAAATATTCTTGGTAATCTTGTCATCAACACGGCCCATGCCGGTTTCAGCCACAGCCATTTCGGCCAGCTCTTTTGCACAGGCTTCGCCAGCGCTGCGAATCGCAGCCACAACTAAGCGGCGCATCGAAACGGAAGATAATGCTTTTTGGGCTTCGATTGCGGCGGCAACAGCGTCGTCAAGTTCAGCAAACACGCCAGCTGGCAGCTTTGCTACAGGGGCCGCTGCTACGGCAGAGGCTGGCTGCATCGAGGCAATCACCGCCCGAACAACCTGTTCTATTTCCTTCGCTTTCAAATCCACAATCTGTCTCCTGTTCTGTACTCAAACACGGGCTTACTTGTGATAAGCCACAGCACCATCGAGTACGACTTCATCAATAATGCCCACGACACACAGATCGACCGGAGCACCTTCGCTGGTCGATTCACGAGCCGAGCTACCAGAAACCAGCAGCACCCATTCGCCATTGCCTCCGCCGATACTGTCTGCCGCAACATGCATCTCGCCACTGGGCACACCACTGGCATCAATCATCTTTACTAACAACAAACGTTCACGCGTTAAAGCCGCATGTTTAACGGTTGAAACAACCTGTCCAACAACCACACCCAGCCTCATAACGAGCTCCAATTCATAAAATTCAGGCAAAGCAATTCCCTGCCTGCTATTTCGGCATTTCCAGAATTCAGAGGGAAATCAACAGCAAGGTGAGCCGACGCGCCTCAGCGCACCGGCAGGGGTACTACCAGATCAGTCGAAATCCTTGCTATCCATCTTGATTGGAAAAACATCTTCCAAATCAGAATGCGGACGTGGGATAACGTGCACAGAAACTAACTCACCAATACGCTGAGCCGCTGCTGCACCTGCATCTGTCGCCGCTTTACATGCAGCCACATCACCACGAACCATGGCTGTCACTAAGCCGCCACCGATGCTTTTCACACCGACCAGCTTTACACGAGCCGCTTTGACCATCGCATCGGAAGCTTCAATCAGAGCGACCATACCGCGTGTTTCAATCATGCCAAGTGCTTCCATTTTCAAACTCCTTAAGGGTGGTTAAATCTAAAACAAATTAACTTCGGGTCAGCCCGGCCACGGCCAAATCTGGCTGTGATCGTGCGTCACCCGATGGGGCCATCTTCATTGCCAGCAGGCTGACTTGCACCATATCTTCTGCGGTACAGCCACGCGACAAATCGTGGTAAGGCAGGCACAGCCCCTGAATCATTGGGCCTAGTGCCGTATATGCGCCCATACGCTGAGCAATTTTGTAGCCAATATTGCCTGCTTCTAAGCTTGGAAAAACCAGCACATTGGCACGCCCGGCCACCGGGCTGTCTTTGGCTTTTTGCGCGGCCACTTCCGGCACCATGGCGGCATCAAATTGCAGCTCACCATCGACGCTTAAATCAGGCCGGCGCTCACGCACCAAACGGGTGGCTTCCCGTACCGCATCCACCGAGGCATGGCGCGCACTGCCTAAAGTCGAAAATGACAGCATGGCAATATGCGGCTCTAAGCCCGTCACACGCCGATAGCTATCAGCGGCGCTAATGGCAATATCAGAGAGTTGTGCTGGCGTTGGATGAGGCACCACACCACAATCGGTAAAGACCAAAGGCTGGCCATCATCTGGCGGCAACATAAAAAAGATCGACGACACCGTTTTATTGCCTTCAGCCAAACCCACTACACGTAAAGCCGCACGCAATACATTACTGGTTGGGGAATGATTACCGCCCACCACGCAATCCACATCCCCCGCCATGAGCATCGCTCCGGCAAACCACAAAGGGTCTTTCAATAATGCTGCTAACTCTTCTTCGCTCTTGCCTGGCATACGCTCCGCAAGGGCTGCGATATACGCGGGTAATCTGGCCGATGTTTGCGGATCAATCATTGGCACCCGCCCAAGCGGCAAATGCTCCTGATGGCAAAACGCTCGCATTTCAAAGGGATTACCCAGCAATACCGGCTGTGCATAGCCTGCTTCGGCTAAATAAAACGCTGCACGCACGCTTCTGGCGTCAAGGCTGTCTGGAAATACCAAACGCGCAGGACAAGCTAAGGCTGCGGTGCGACATTGGTCTAACAAAGTCATCAATGGCCTCCCAAATTAGGCAAAGGTTTGCCTGCTTCTTGCAGCAGCACCAAAATCATCAGCACATAAACTGCACTGGAAAGCCGGTTAAGGGCTTGCAAAATATCAGGCCGGACCAGATCAAAATCACGATCAATATAAAGATCTGCGGCCTGAACTTCGCATTCACGAATCCGCGCACGCAGTAAATTAAGCCTGGCGATGCTTGCCCCATGCTCAAGCGCAGGAACGATATGATCGTGGCCCAGCTCTTTTAATGGCTGGTGCGACAGAGCGTGAATGCGCGCTTCATCTAAATCACCCATAGTAATAGCCGGCATTGGCTCACCACTCACCTCAGCACGTAAAACATTGCCTAGCCATGAGCGAATATCCGCGAGCATATGTGCCAGCGCCTTGCGCCTACCCTGAGGATCAAACTCTGTTTGTGCCCAAATCGCTAGGGCGATGGTGCTATCAAGTAAGCCCCGTAAACGGATACGCTCATCATTTTTGGCCACCATCGTGCCGGCATTCAGATGCGTCATCGCGGCAGATTTACGTGCAACAACTTGCTGGCATAGGGCGCAATGCGCGGCGTGGTGCTCTGCATCGCCCGTCAATACATGCACCGGCGCAAGGACGACTTCACCATCTGCACCGGCCTGCTCTACAAACACACTGCCGTCCGCATTGATAAACTTCACTGTTAAATGGCGGTCTTCAATTAAAGAGCGCGCCGCAGGCGTCAGCCGCGCATGTGCGGGAAGTTGAATCTCGGTGCCTGTGGCGCGGCCAAAGTGCTCACGCAGCCAGTCTTCAGTAATGAAGGTCATCATGCTTAGCACTCTTGCCAATTCGCCGGATAAGCCACGTATAAAAAGGACACTTTGCCTGGCGTGCCAAATTCGATACTGGAATTCTTAGGAATAAAAATCACGTCGCCAGCCTTGGCGATGGCGGTTTCGCCATCGCAACGAATATGCAGCTCGCCATCCAGCACGATATCAATCTCGTCGTAACGCAGCGTCCATGGGAAAAAGCTGTTTTCCCATTGCATAAAACCAGCCGCCATCGTGCTGCCGTCGGCACCGGTAATCACATCGGCAATCCCGATCTGATTCGCTCCTGCCCCCTCAAGCAAGCCCATTTTTACCGAGCTGCCTGTTACACGCTTAATGCCGCTTTTTAAGGTAATTGATTCATAGCCAGCCACTGCCGAAGCAGTCGTTGTCGTGGCCGCAGTGGCCTGCTCTGCCGCCACTTTACGTACCAATTGATCAATCACGTTTTCCGGCACGCTGCCTGCGGGCAACTGCGCCAATACGGCCTGACGAATCGCCGCGAGTGAGGCTTCATGCTCAGTTGCAGGCGTGGCGGCTGAAGTCACCGGTGCAGAGCCAGCCATCGAAGCAGTTGTTTTACCCGCAAGCACTTCAATAATCTCAACCCCTAAGCGCTCAGCAACCATGCGTGCCTCTGCCGTCAAAATGCAATCGGGCAGGGTAATTTCGATTCGGGTTTTACCTTCGGCGTGTGCTGCACGAAGGGCGTCGGCGGTGATCAATTGCTTCATACTCTAATAACTCCTTGCGGTAGGCAGTCTTTATCCGTACTACCCATGAGAGAGGATTTCAGTACGGCCACCGTTTCAGGCCAATAACTGGAAACCTGGAAAATTTCGCCCACAAACCCGTGTTCGCGCAGCATGGCTTCAACGGCATCAGGATCAGCATCTTCTAAATCAATTTGGCTAATCACACCCAGCACCCGCTTACCGCCATATACACTCAGCAAACCCGGCGGCATCCGGTACTGCATATCATTAGCGGCATGCACGTAGACCAGGACATCCACATCATTCACGGTATTGATCAAGGCGCTATAGAGACGAGGATGATTAAAAAATTCACCCGGCGTATCCACCCCGCCCTTGCCATCGAATTCCAATGCCTGGGTTTTTTGTGCCACCAGCCCATCGCCCTGCAAGGCGTGAAATAAGGTTGATTTACCTGCGGCAACGGAGCCCACCATGGCGTAATGAATCGTCTTCTGCATTAGCTGCGCGTCTGTACGCAAATGGTGTAGCCAAGCACACGTTGCAGGCCAAGAATGGTTTGATTTAAGGCTTCTTCTACCGACCCGGTTGATCCGTAAATCACCAGAGCCCCAGAAAAGCGGTCTAAAAAACCGATATGAATATTGGCAGCCTTGCTGGCAAAATCACCGGCGATCATGGCGGTTTCACCCGGTGTGAGCGTCATGATTCCAATCGCCTCAGCCGTTGGCACGCCAATTTTTTTGGCCAGCTCTTCGGTTGGATGTGAAATCAAATGCGCCAGCGTCACTTGCTTACCGGGCACAAACTCCTGAATGATTCTTTCCTTTTCCATGCCAGCCTGCCGTATGAATTGCTGATTCAGACCGCATACTAATTCGCCACTCAAAAAAGCCACTATCAAAAATCGGCAACAATTTACGTGCAAATTTACACAACAGAAAAGGAAGCATTTTTTGCGGAAGCGGGGAACAATAAGGCCGTAAGGCAATGGATTAGCCAGCAGAATGTGTAAAGCCGAAGGGAGGAGAAACGGTGATGAGCTAAGAATTAAGCGGCTAAAAAGTGAGCAATTTAAAATACAACGCCGACAAAAAGCCTTGCCTCATGCCAATCATTTTTTAAGAATGCAGTCTGAACTTACAAGGAACGAGCCGCATGACATCGCCGTTATCTTTTATGTTCAAAAACCATAAGCAGAACAGAAGCCCTTCAGCCAGCCATGCATTGAGTACATAGGCAATTTGTGCTGAGGAGGTATACAATCCGCCCATTCTAAGGTGCTCGAAAGAGTAAAACGGGAAACAGGTTTAAATCCTGTGCTGCCCCTGCAACGGTAAGCAAGTAAAAATACATCGTGTAAACCACTGTCTGAGCAAGATGGGAAGGTGATGTATTGGGTCTGTAAATTGAGCGCGCTCACATTAACAGATCTGCTTGTAAGCCCGGAGACCGGCCTTAAAACCTTCGCCCTCAGGGCAAAGGTCAACCACGCGCGGCAGGGTAGCCGAAGCGAGCTTGATTCATCGTGCTTTTGCGCCTTGTTTCCTCTCTGCCTCCTCCTTGTCATCATTACCCCTCTTGGGTGATGGCGCTCAGGAGATCAATCATGTTGTTCCGCAGTACATCCCTCTTTATGCTGACGACGCTTGCCGCCAGCCTTTGTGCTCAAGCCGAAACAATCCTGCTTCCCCCTGTGATTACCACGGCCGCACGCCAGCCCCAATCGCCACGCGAAGTGATTGGTGACGTAACCCTGATTGATCAGGCCAGCATTCAAGAATCCGCGGCCATCAGCCTGCCCGATTTGCTGGCCCGCCAGCCTGGCCTGCAAATCTCCAGCAACGGCGGAGCAGGCAAACCAAGCAGCGTGTTTTTGCGCGGCAATAATAGCCAGCACACCCTGGTCTTAATCGACGGGATTCGTGTTGGCTCGGCCACGCTGGGTGCGGCGGCATTTCAGCATTTCCCGCTCAGTCAGATTGATCGTATTGAAATACTGCGCGGGCCAGCCGCCAGCCTGTATGGCTCTGATGCCATCGGTGGCGTGATTCAAATCTTTACTAAAACAGGGAAAAAAGGCTTTCACCCTTCGGCCGAAATCGGCTACGGCAGCCAAAACAGCGTAGAAGCTAAAGCGGGAATTTCAGGCGGCGATGACGACACCCGCTACGCGCTGAATTTAGCCCACTCAAAAACAGATGGCATCAGTGCCATTAAAAACAGCAGCAACCCCGGTTTTTATCCTGATGATGATGGCTACGAAAACAACAGCCTGTCTTTTTCTCTCACGCATAAAATCAACGAGGGCAATGAGCTGGGCGCCAGCCTGATTTCTGCATGGGGGAAAAACCAGCTGGATGGTTATGTATTTGATGACAACTACGCACCGGTCGCACAAAACTATGACTATCGGGATGAAACACGCAATAGTAGCGCCAATATCTGGAGCAAAAATCGCCTGACGACCAACTGGAGCAGCCTGATCAAACTGGGCCACAGCAGCGATAAAAACACCTCATTCACCCCTCAGTCGGCCTCCGATTACAGCGATAAAACGAGCCGTATCCAAACCGAACAAACGCAATTATCCTGGCTTAATGATATAAAAACTGGCTTGGGCACCTTTCAATTAGGGGCAGAAACCCTGGAACAAAAGGTCAGTGGTGATGTGGCTTATGCCGTAGATCAACGCCGGATTAACAGCCTGCAAGCAGGTTATTTAGCGCATTTTGGCGACGTTTCGCTACAAATAAATGCACGTAGTGATGATAACTCCCAATTTGGCCGCCACAACACCGGCAGTGCAGGTTTAACTTGGCAATTCAATGATGATTGGCAGTTAGGCGGCACTGCAGGCACCGCCTTCAAAGCGCCCACTTTCAATGATTTATATTGGCCGGAAGATCCATACAGCAGTGGTAACGCCAATTTGAGTCCTGAGGAATCCAATAATAAAGAGATCTTTATTCGCTATAGCGCGGGCACGATCAATGCTTCTTTAACCGCCTACAACAATAAAGTCACCAACTTGATTCAGTGGGCAGAAAGCCGCCCTTATTTTTCTCAGCCTATGAATGTGGGAGAAGCGCAGCTTCGCGGCATCACGCTCACGACTGATTGGCAACAAGGCGATTACTTAGCAGGCTTTAGCTACGATTATTCAGATGCAAGTGATGAATCAGCAGGAGCCAACCACGGCAACCGTTTGGCCCGCCGCGCCAAGCACTCTGGCCTGATCTATGCAGGCATGGCCTTAGATGCCTGGACGCTGCGCACAGAAATACAAGCACAGGGGCACCGCTTTGATGACGCTGCTAATAAAAAAGAGCTGGCCGGATATGCGCTGACTAACCTCTCTGCCAGCTGGAAAATCAATAAAGACTGGTCCTTGCAAGCGCGTGTTAACAACCTCTTTGATCAAGAATACGAGCAGGTTAAGGATTACGGCACGCTAGGGCGCAACGCCATGCTTAATTTGCGCTGGCAACAATGAGCACCGAGCTCATTTTAGGTGGGGCGCGCAGCGGCAAAAGCAGCTACGCGCTGGCAAAAGCACTGGCCCACGACGGGCCGGTGTTTTGGCTGGCAACGGCTCAGGCTTTTGACGAGGAAATGCAGGAGCGCATTATCCGGCACAAGGCTGAACGCCCCGCGCATTGGCAAACGCTGGAAGCCCCCTTGCAGCTGGCTGCGGCACTCACCCAAAGCCAGGATCAATTTTGTGTGATTGACTGCCTGACGCTCTGGGTTTCCAACTGGCTGTGCAAGGATGATCTGAGCGGTTGGGCGCAAGAAAAACAGGCCTTTATCGCAGCAGCAGCGGCACATTGTGGCACGCTGTTATTGGTGAGCAATGAAGTGGGCTTTGGCATCGTGCCGGATAATGCCCTGGCCAGATTATTCCGCGATAAGGCTGGCCGCTTACATCAGGATATCGCCAGGCAAGCCGCCAATGTCACGCTGGTGGTCGCCGGCATCCCTATGCCGGTGAAGCGCAGCGGATGTTGACTCTGAACCCAACTCACTGGCTATTCGCCTTCGCCCTTGGCCTGCTGCTGGAGCTTTGCCTGGGAGAGCCTAAGCGCTTTCATCCGCTGGTGGGCTTTGGCTGGCTGGCGTCCAAGCTGGAGCGGCGCTTTAATCTGGACCATCTTTCGCAAACAGCAGGCCAATCCAATCTGCACAATATCTTGCGCGGTGCGCTGGCATTGCTGTTCCTGACAGGTGCATCACTCGCCGCCTTTGCCTTACTAAAACATTTTACAGGCTGGTGGGCCGACGCTTTGGCGCTGTGGTTTGCCCTTGGCGCACGCAGCCTGTTTGAGCATGTGCTCGCCATCGCCCGCCCCTTAAGTAAAGGAGATTTAGCCGCTGCCCGCAGCGCCGTTAGCCGGATTGTTAGCCGTGACTGCCGCCAGCTCGATGAAACAGGCGTCGCGAAAGCGGGCCTTGAATCCACCTTAGAAAACGGCGCAGATGCGATTTTTGCCAGCCTGTTTTTCTTTGCGCTGTTTGGTGGCTATGGCGTGCTGCTGCATCGCCTTGCCAATACGCTGGACGCCATGTGGGGCTATAAAACCGCGCGTTTATTTCACTTTGGCCGCATTGCAGCGCGGGCCGACGATGTACTCAACTTTATCCCAGCCCGCCTCACAGCACTCAGCTACGCCCTGCTCGGCCACTGCCGCAGTGCGTTTTCCTGCTGGCAGAGCCAGGCACCACTTTGGGACAGCCCCAATGCAGGCCCGGTAATGGCAAGCGGTGCGGGTGCTTTGCAGGTTTCTTTAGGCGGTGAGGCAACGTATCACGGCGAAATGCATGCCCGCCCGCAACTGGGCTGCGGCCCCGTACCAAACGCCCATGACTTGCAACGCGGGATAATGCTGGTGCAAAAAACGCTGGCCCTGTGGATCGCCCTTTTATCAGGAGGCGCGCTGTGGATGCTGTAAATCAGCCCCAGCACGGAGGCGATCTCCAGCGTGCAGTGGCGGCCTTTGGCGGAGATTTAGCCGACTGGATCGACTGCTCCAGCGGCATTGCCCCTTGGGCCTATCCCTTGCCTGCCGTGCCCGATCACATCTGGCAACGTCTGCCCGACCAAGATCACGCCCTGCTGATTGCGGCGCAAAAGTATTACGGCTGCGAGCACCTGCTGGCCCTGGCTGGCAGCCAGGTTGGCATCGCCCTGCTGCCCAAACTACGCCCTGCTTGCCGCGTGGCCATCATCAGCCCAACCTATGCTGAGCATCATTGGCAGTGGCAGCAGGCTGGGCATGAGGTCAGCGCAATCAGCAGCGGGCAAGTGGATGAATACTTAGAAAGCAGCGCCATTGATGTGCTGATCGTGGTCAATCCAAACAACCCCAGCGGCCAGCAAATTAGTGCTGCAACCCTACTGGCGTGGCATAAAAAATTAGCTGCACAGGGTGGCTGGCTGATTGTGGACGAAGCCTTTGCCGATTGCGCCCCCACTGCTAGCCTGCTGCCACACGCAGGTAAAACAGGGCTAATTATTCTGCGCTCTATTGGTAAATTTTTTGGGCTGGCAGGTATTCGCTTGGGCTTTATCGCCTGTGAAAAGCGGCTTTTAGAAGAAATAAAACAAGCCCTCGGCCCCTGGCATATCAGCGGCCCGGCCCAGTGGGCAGGGCAAATCGCCTTAAGCGATACAGCCTGGCAAGCTGCGCAACAACAGCGTTTGCTGGCCAATCAGGCGTGGATGATAGACACGCTCAGCGAGGCAGATTTAACGCCCAGCGGAAGCCTGCCGCTGCTGCACTGGTGCCCGACGCTCAATGCCAAAGCTCTGCATCGCCAACTCGCTAAACAAAAAATATGGTGCCGCCTGTTCGATCAATACAATCACCAGGGCCTGCGCTTTGGGCCGGTGGCAGAGCATCAGCAAGCACAATTTAAAACCCGATTAATGACGGCATTGTGCAACAAGGATTAAACATGAACACCCCCACAAAAATCGCCTGTCTTTCCAGCGAAACCGTTGATGTTTTATATGCACTCGGCCAGCAGCATTGCATCGCGGGCATCAGCGCTTTTTCGCGTCACCCGGAAGGCGTAACCAAACAGCACCCGATTATTTGTGGCTTTTCCAGCGCCAAAGTCGAGAAAATCCTCGCGGTAAAACCCGATCTGGTACTGGCTTATTCCAGCCTGCAAGGCGAAATGGTGAAAGAATGCGTGCTGGCCGGTTTGGAAGTACATTTTTTCAACCAAAAAAGCATTGCTGGCATTTTCAACATGATCGCTACGCTGGGGCGGCTACTCGATTGCCAGCCAGCCGCCACCGCTCTGATTACCGATTTACAGTCCCATATCGACGCCGCCCGCGCCCAAGCCGCCAGCTATAAATCGCGGCCTAAAGTCTATTTTGAAGAATGGCACGATCCGCTCTATACCGGCATCCGCTGGGTTTCCGAGCTAGTCGAAATTGCCGGTGGCGACGATATTTTTAGCGAGCTATCCCACGCAACACGCGCCAAAGATCGCACCGTTAGCCCTGAGCAAATTATTGCAGCACAGCCGGATATCATCATCGGCAGCTGGTGCGGCCAGCCCTTCGATGCCGATGCCGTACGGGCAAGGCCAGACTGGCAGTCCATCCCCGCTATTGCCAATAATCAGCTATTCGAAATAGCCAGCCACGACCTCCTCGTCCCCGGCATCGCCGCGATTCGGGATGGCTTAGGGCAAATCCAAAAAATTATTGCTGATTGGCCGTTGCATATAAAACCCACTTCTTGAAACACGGAGGACACAGAGAACACGGGGTTTCACGGAGAAAACTAAATATCAATCAAAAATCACCAGAAAATTAAGTAATCCTTTAAGGCTTCAGCAGTACTAAGTAATTTGCTTTTTGAGTAGCACACAAAGAAAAAACGTAAGTTCTACGCTCTTCGCACGGGGCTTTTACCTCCCCCTGAGACCAGCCGATCGAGGAACAAGCGGCATGGGGAAGTCGTCAATTCGTGTTTGAGCGAAGCGAGTTGAATTGACGCCATGCCGATTGTCCGCAGAGAGGGAACCCCGCGCAGCGGGGCGCAGACGCCGGGGCGGCCTTCTTTTGGTTCTTTTCTTGGCCGTCAAGAAAAGAACGCCCCCGCGGTGGCTACCGCACCAAAACACCGTGCCGCAGGCACTATTTAAATAATATTTTTAAGTTAGCGAATGACCGGAGAGCCATCACCATGACCATCAACACCGAACGCAATGCCCGCCACGCCGCCCGTATGGCGCGTAAAAAAGCCGTTATCGATGCGCATATCGCCGAAGCCAATATCGACACCGGCATCATGATTTTGCTCACTGGCAATGGCAAAGGTAAATCATCATCCGCCTTTGGCATGGTGGCGCGCGCCATTGGTCACGGGCTAAAAGTAGGCGTGGTGCAGTTTATTAAAAACCGTACCGATACCGGCGAAGAAGCCCTGCTCGGCAAGCATTGCGAATGGCATGTGATGGGCGATGGCTTTACCTGGGAAACGCAGAATTTTGAAGCCGACAAACTCAAATCTGAACAAGCCTGGGCCATCGCCGCGTGCATGCTGAACGACGCCAGCTACGACGTGGTGGTCCTGGACGAGCTGACCTACTGCCTCAGCTACAACTATCTGGATAAAGACATCATCATTAAAGACATCGAATCCCGTCCAGAAATGCAGCACGTAGTGGTCACCGGCCGCGCCGCCGTCAAAGAATTACACGAGATTGCCGATACAGTGACAGTACTGGCCGACGAAAAACACGCATATAAAGCAGGCATCAGGGCGCAAAAGGGTTTGGAATGGTAAGCACCGCCACCCTGCTAATCGCAGCCCCTTCTTCTGGCAGCGGCAAAACCACGATTACTGCGGCCTTAGCTTGGCATCATCGCAGCTTGGGCCGCAGAGTACGGGTATTTAAGTGTGGGCCAGATTTTCTAGATCCCATGCTGCTTGCCTACGCCAGCGGTGCACCAGTCAACAATCTGGATTTATGGATGGTAGGCGAGGATTTATGCCGTCAAATGCTGGCCGATGCGGCACAAGACGCCGATATCATCCTGATCGAAGCGGTGATGGGCCTCTTTGATGGTGAGCCTTCCGCTGCCGAGCTGGCCACCCGCTTGGGCCTGCCGGTGCTAGCGATTATCGACGCCAGCGCCATGGCGCAAACCTTTGGCGCACTGGCTTTCGGGCTGGCGCACTATAAAAATGATCTGCCGTTTTATGGCGTACTGGCTAATAAAGTAGCAGGCGATCGCCACGCACAAATGCTGCAAGAATCAGCAAGGCCCGAGCATTGGCAAGGCTGGCTGGGCAAGCATGAAGCCCTGCCCGAGCGCCATTTAGGCTTGGTGCTGCCGAATGAAATCCCCGATTTGGATCAAAAACTCGACGCACTGGCCGATGCCTTAGCCAGTCAGCCGATTGCGGCTTTGCCGCCAGTCATCGATTACAGCGCCTCTGCACGCCCGGCTTTAGCCCCGCTGCTCACAGGCAAACGCATCGCCATCGCCCGCGACGCGGCATTTTGTTTTATTTACCCAGCCAATTTAACTTGCCTGAGCGAAATGGGCGCGGAGCTGGTGTTTTTCTCCCCGCTTGCCCATGAAGCCCTGCCGGATGCCGACGCGCTCTACTTACCCGGTGGTTATCCAGAGCTACACGCGGCAACACTCGCGGCTCATCCGAGCATCGCCGACGATTTACGCCATTGGCTGGCAGCAGATAAGCCGGTATTTGCCGAATGCGGCGGTATGCTAGCGCTTTGCTCATCGTTAACACTTAGCGATGGCACCTCCCATAAAATGTGGGGGATTTTAGACGCCACAGCGACCATGCAAAAACGCCTTTCGGCCCTTGGCATGCAAGCTTTCGACTTAGGTGCGGGCGAACTACGTGGCCACACTTTTCACTACTCAACATTGCAAAGCACGCTGCACCCATTACGCCATGCCACGCCTTGCCGCTTGGGCAGCCAAGGTGAAGCAATCTATCGCCAGGGCAGCCTCACCGCTAGCTATGTGCATGCATGGATGATGAGTAACCCCGCTGCCAGCGCGGCCCTTTTTGGAACGACAGCATGAAACACATCCGCTATGCGACTTTTGCCAGCCTACTACTGGCCCATGCCGCCATCGCCAGCGTCAGTGTAAAAGACGATCGAGGCCAGGAAATTACCTTAGCCAACCCCGCACAACGCATCATCAGCCTGGCCCCGCACGCCACCGAAGACTTGTTTGCCATCGGCGCAGGCAAACTCATTGTTGGCGCGGTGAGTTACAGCGACTACCCGCCAGAAGCCAATAAAATCGAGCGTATCGGCGGCTATAACGGCTTTGATCTGGAACGCATCCGCGCCTTAAAGCCGGATCTGATCGTGGCATGGCAAAGTGGCAACCCCGCCAAGCAGCTGACACAAATCGAAACGCTGGGCTTGCCGGTTTTTTATACCTTTTCTAAAAAACTGGAAGACGTACCCACGGTGATGGAACGTTTAGGCGTGTTAACCGCCAAAGAGGGCGAAGCTCAGGCAGCCGCCAGCAAATACCGCAACAGCCTTGCCGCACTGGAGAAAAAATACGCGGGCAGAAAGCCAGTGCGTGTTTTTTATCAGGTATGGGACAGGCCCTTGATGACAATTAACCGCGAGCAAATTACTACCGATGCAATGCGCCTTTGTGGCGGCGTCAATGTCTTTGCCGACCTGCCTGCACTGGTACCCACCATCGACGATGAAGCGGTACTCGCCGCCAATCCGGATGTGATCATCACCAGCGGCGAGCCGGGTGTGAAAGACAGCGGGCTAGACCGCTGGAAACGCTGGCCTAATCTAAAAGCCAATAAACACCTCTACATCCTACCCAAAGACCTGCTTAGCCGCATGGGGCCAAGATTGGTAGAAGGCACAGAAAAGCTCTGCGAAGCGATTGATAAAGCGCGCTAAACCCAAACCAAACCCAGATTTTGAAACACGGAGTTACACAGAGAAAAGCAAAAGCGCTAATGATGGGGCGCTAAATGCGTAGCCCACCGCTATTGAGAAGGCCGAAAACCTAAAATTTCTGATCTTCTCCGTGAAACTCCATGCTCTCTGTGTCCTCCGTGTTTCAAGATTTGGGTTTTATTTATTACTCTCAGCAATTCAAGATTTGGTTTTTCAGGCAAAGTAATTATGAAGCATTCCCGCCTTACCCCGGCCAGACTCACCCTTACACTACTTGTGCTAAGCGGCCTGCTCTTGATCACCGCCATCCTTAGCCTCTGCTTTGGCAGTACCAGCTATCGCCCATGGCAATTACTGGGCAATGGCCCCGATGCCGCGCTCGCCCGTGATGTAGTGCTTGAGCTACGCCTGCCGCGCACCTTGGCGGCGATTTCCGTTGGTGGTTTGCTGGCGCTGGCCGGTGCATTGCAGCAGGTTTTACTCAGAAACCCGCTTGCTGATCCTTATATTCTCGGCACCTCGGGAGGGGCCAGTGTCGGCGCTTTGCTGGCGATGCTCTTGGGTGCGGGAGCCGGCACCGTCAACTTCGCAGCCTGCTGTGGAGCCTTGCTCAGTATTACCCTGGTGTTTATTTTGGCGCGCAAAGATCAATCCAGCAGCCAGGCACGATTACTCTTAACCGGGGTGGCGATTGCCTCTTTCTGTGGGGCTCTTTCCAGCTTATTACTCAGCCTTGCTCCCGATGGCCTCTTGCGCGGCATGGTGTTCTGGATGTTGGGTGATTTGGCCGGAGCACGCTGGCAGCTCGCTTTGCCCCTGCTGGTAGTGCTGCTTTTACTCGTCTGGCCACTGGCACGGCAGCTGAATGTGCTTAGCCAGGGCGCACAAACCGCCCATGCACTCGGGGCCAATACGCGTAAATTGCAATGGCTACTCTACTTTGTGGCCGCAGCGGCAACGGCCATCGCGGTAACCACAGCAGGCATGATCGGCTTTATCGGCCTAATCGTTCCTCACGCCTTGCGGCTGGTTTTAGGCCACGATCAGCGCCTGCTCTTACCTGCGGTCGCACTCACAGGCGGTACGGTTTTACTCGCTGCGGATATCGCTTCGCGTATTATTCTGGCCCCGCAACAACTCCCCGTTGGGGTGATCACCGCACTGGCCGGTGTGCCCGTTTTTTTATGGTTATTACAACATCGGGGAGTCGCACGATGAGCCATTTATCGCTGAACTCCTTAGCCATTCAACAGGGCGAGCGCCTGCTTTGCAAAAATCTGAATCTTGAAATTAATAAAGGCGAAAGCTGGCTTATTTTGGGCGAAAATGGCTGTGGCAAAAGCACCCTGCTCGCCACCTTGGCGGCATGGCTTAAGCCTGCAGCAGGCAAGATCCTGCTCAATCAACGACCATTAAAAAAATGGGCAGGCCATGAGCGGGCTAAAGAAATCGCGTGGCTTAGCCAGCAGGATGACTGCCCTTTTCCACTCTCCGTTATCGAAAAAGTCCTCAGCGGCCGTCACCCGCACCAAGGGCCATGGGATTGGGAAAGCCAGGATGATCTGCACCTTGCCGATGAGCAATTAGCAAGGCTGGATTTAAGCGATCTGAAACACCGCGATCTGGCCACGCTATCAGGTGGCGAGCGCCGTCGGGCCAGCCTTGCAGCGACGCTCGCTCAACAAGCCCCGCTAATCCTGCTCGACGAGCCCTTGTCACAGCTCGATCTGCGCCACCAGCAACAAGCCCTTTCGGTACTGCGCGAAGAAAACCAAGCGGGCCGAACCCTGCTGATGATCAGCCACGACCCAAACCACGCCCATCAATGGGCAAGCCATGTGCTGCTGATGTTTGGCAATGGGCAATGGCTTGCAGGGCCCAGATCCGAAATCATGAATAGCCAGAACCTCAGCGCGCTCTATCGCAGCGAAATCCGCAGCGCCAGCATCGAAGGGCAAGAGTGGTTTATCCCTCTGCCCCGCTAGAACCCAAATCTTGAACCACGGAGGACACAGAGAACACGGAGTTTCACGGAGACAAACTGAGCGGTTAAAAAATAATCTCCCCCAATGCCACGACCGTCATTCCCGAGTGTTTTTATCGGGAATCCAGCTGTGGCACTGGATTTCCAGACCCGAAGTGGGAAGTAATTGAAATCACACCCTCAGTATTGAAACACCTCTCAAGGTTTTCTCAGTGTTCAGCTTTTAATCTCCCCGTTCTCAGTGCCTACAGATCTTAGATTTGAGCATTTCTAACTCCCAATATTGCACAAGGCAAAACCATGCCCACTCTTATGATTCAAGGCTGCACCTCCGATGCAGGCAAGACTACCATCGTAGCCGCGCTCTGCCGCATTCTCTTGCGCCGTGGCATTAAAGTTGCACCGTTCAAGCCACAAAATATGGCGCTCAATAGCGCGGTCACCAGCGATGCAGGCGAAATTGGCCGCGCCCAAGCCATGCAAGCCGTTGCTGCAGGTATTGCCCCGCATACCGATTTCAACCCCGTACTCCTCAAGCCTTCCAGCGATTGCTGCGCCCAAGTCATTATTCAAGGGAAAAGCATCGGTAATTTAGATGCTGTGGATTACCACGCCTACAAGCAAACCGCCAAAAAAGCCGTGTTTGAGTCATGGGGGCGCTTACAAAATCAATACGAATGGGTGATCGTCGAAGGGGCTGGTAGCCCCGCCGAAATTAATCTGCGGGAGGGTGATATCGCCAATATGGGCTTTGCTGAAGAAGCAGACTGCCCTGTCTGGCTGGTTGCCGATATCGATCGGGGTGGCGTGTTTGCCCACTTTGTCGGCACACTATCTTGCTTGTCTGCCAGCGAGCAAGCAAGGGTCACGGGCTTTATCATTAATCGCTTTCGTGGTGATATCAAATTATTACAAGGCGGCATAGACTGGCTTGAGCAAACCACCGGCAAACCCATCATCGCGGTTGTTCCCTATTTGCATGGCCTAGATATCGCAGCTGAAGACGCCGTGCCCCGCACAGCAGGTAATGGTGGTGACTTTAAAATCGTTATCGCCACCCTGCCGCATATTTCCAACCACACCGATTTCGACCCGCTGCGCCGCATTACTGGCGTCGATTGCAGCTATGCCACTCCTAACCAGCCCTTGCCAGCAGCCGATCTGCTGATCATCCCCGGCAGCAAAAACACCCGTGGCGATCTGGCATGGCTGCGCCAGCAGGGTTGGGATAAACAAATTGAGAAACACCTGCGCTATGGCGGCAAAGTCATCGGCATCTGTGGCGGCTACCAAATGCTGGGCCAAACCATCGCCGATCCACTCGGGCTGGAAGGCGAGGCGGGAAACTCAAAAGGATTAGGCTGGCTGCCCATTAGTACATCGCTGGAACAAGACAAACAGCTGCGCAATTTATCAGGGCAACTCATCGCCAATGGTGAAGCCGTAACAGGCTACGAAATCCATCATGGCGAAACCCAAATCCTCGATTCAACCGCCATTCCACTGATTAAATATGCCAATGAACACGATGGCATCATCACAGAACAAGTGCTTGGCTGCTATCTGCACGGCTTATTTGATTCCAGCGCAGCATTAAAATCACTACTCGCGTGGGCTGGCCACCAAGTCGCAGAAGTCGTCGACCACCAGCAGCTGCTTGAGCAAGAAATCGACCGCCTGAGTGACGCGCTAGATCAAGCCATAGACTGGGAAAAAGCAAAACTAGCAGGCCTTAAATAACTCTTGGTGACATAGCTTTTGTAAGTTGAGTTAGCAGTCTGCGTGCGAGGTTTACCTCGCCCAGCGATAATCGCGTAACCCAACACGCAAACCACTAATGGTTCTTGCAACCACTTTTCTCCCGCGCAAAGCAAAAACCCCGATATCGCTTGATATCGGGGTTTTCTATGGGGTGTCTGGCAATGACCTACTTTCACACAGGTAATCTGCACTATCATCGGCGCTAAGGTGTTTCACTGTCCTGTTCGGGATGGGAAGGAGTGGGACCACCTCGCTATGGTCGCCAGACTTTA
>NZ_PDZG01000021.1 GCF_002735645.1 Iodobacter sp. BJB302 | reverse complement strand
CCGCTCTGGTCAGCATGTGCGGGATTTCCTTAGCGACTGGCAAGGTCGGCTGATGGTTGACGGCTATGCGGGCTATAAAGCGCTGTTTAGCACGGGCGTAACCGAACTCGGCTGCTGGGCGCATGCAAGGCGCAAATTCTATGAGCTGTATGAATCGAACCAAAGCCCGATTGCCGCCGAAGCGCTGCGGCGCATCGCGGCCCTGTATGCACTGGAAAGCGAGATTAACGCACTGGATTTAACCCCAGAGGCACGGATTGCCGAACGGGCCAGACAGCGTTTGCTCGAAGCCCGACCACTGCTGAACGAGTTCAAAATGTGGCTGGATCAAATGCTGCTCAAAGTTGCCCCCAATAGTGGCTTGGCTAAAGCGCTGAATTACAGTTGCAAACGCTGGGATGCATTGGAGCGCTATAGCGAGGACGGCCTCAGCCCGATCGACAACAACCCCGTTGAAAATGCCATCCGCCCGATTGCCATTGGCAAGAAGAACTGGCTATTTACCGGCAGCGAACAGAGTGGCCACCGTGCCGCCGCGATCCAAACCTTACTCGGCACCGCCCAACTAAACGGGATTGAGCCGCTGATGTGGCTGACAGAAACATTAGAAAAACTCCCGACTTGGCCCAATAGCCGAATTGACGAGCTGCTGCCCTTTGTTAAAGATCAGAACCCACAAGATAACGAAGGCTAAAGCAGCTGGCTAGGTGGGAGGGCTGAGCGCTTACCATGCAGACTGGCGTTTTCATATACGTGTTCGCAGTGACTACGCCGTTGAATATGCAGGACACTATTATTCTGTGCCCAATAGACTAGTTCAGCAAAAGGTCGATATTAGGGCAACAAGATGCGTTATTGAAATCTTTCATAACCACCTCCGCGTTGCCAGTCACGAACGTAAGGACAATACCCCAGGCTTTAGCGTACAGAAGGAGCACCAACCACTCAATCATCAGTTTCATGCAGATAGTACACCTGAAGCACTTACAAAATGGGCGCTAACAGTGGGGCCCGCTGTCACTACTCACATTCATTATCACCTTCATGAACGTCCTGATCCAGTAAACGGACAAAAAGCGGCCAGTGCGCTACGTCGAGCTGCACAGCAACATGGGAACTCTAGATTGGAGGAAGCATGTGCATACGCAATTACGCTCAAAACCTTTGCATTAAAAAGCCTGCAGTCAATCTTACGTGAGCAGCCTGATAAACGTCCCAATCAACAATTATTAACAAGCTCTATTCCTGTCGTTCACGCCAATTTGCGTGGCGCTGAATATTTTTCTTCCGCCGAGGTCAAGCATGCTAAACCAGCAGACACTGAATAATTTTGAGCTTCTGAAACTCCATGGGATGGCGAAAAATTATCGGGAGCAATTAACAACACCCACGTTACAAGCGCTCTCATTTGATGAACGTTTAGGGCTAATGTTAGATCGGGAGCTGATTGAACGAGAAAATAAGAAAAGCCAGCGTCTACTTAACAACGCTAAATTACAATACCCTGCCCACTTAGAGGACATTGATTACAGCAGCACTCGCCGGCTAGATCGGCAACTGATCAGTAATCTTTATGGTTGTGGATGGATTGAGCGGAATCAAAACATATTCATAACGGGTGCAACAGGGACAGGGAAAAGCTGGCTTGCTTGCGCGTTTGGAAGTCAGGCTTGCAGACAAGGTTTTTCTGTTAGTTTCAAACGTGCTTCTAAACTTTATGAAGAGCTACATATTGCAATGGGTGATGGTTCTTTACCTCGATATCGAAGTGCATTAGCTAAGGTACGATTGCTAATTATTGATGATTTTGGGCTTGCTCCCATTGAACCGACAATTGGCTATACGCTGCTTGATATTGTCGATACACGCATGCAAGCAGGGTCACTCATTATTACGAGCCAACTATCGAGTGATCATTGGTATGGATTGTTTTCGGAAACCACTCTAGCAGAAGCAATACTCGATCGTATTGTTCATCAAGCTCATCAAATACAACTAGCAGGGGAATCGATGCGAAAGTCAGTAGATAGCAATAAATAGCAATTAAATCGCTTGAATATGCCGTTCACTAAATAAAGTGGGCGGCATTTTTTATTCCCCAAATGGCCAGAGGAAGTGCTATTTTCGTGGGTCTAAATACCTGACTAAAGTGCCGGACTATTCTAACCAGCACACTGGCTCAACTTAACCGGAACAGGTGGCCTTTCTAATCAGCGGGGTGGCTCAACTTAATCGGAACAAGATGTCAACGTTATCGGTCCCTGCAACCAGCCATTTTGTGGTAAAGGCAGGCGTTGCTGAAAGCGTCACAGTGCTGCGCTGCCTTGCCCTCAAGCGCTCAACGCCCGCCGCAATGCAATCAAAGCCTTCTTTTGTGGCGGCGTAGAGTAATTCACCTTCGGGGCTTAAATCAACTTTGCGCGTTTGGCGTACAAAAAGTACGCAAGACAAGCTGTCTTCCAGTATCCGAATTTGATGGCTGATCGCTGTAGGGCTGACGGAAAGCGCTTCTGCTGCCAGCTTAAAGCTTTTTAAACGTGCTGCAGCCTCAAAGGCCCGCAGGGCAGAAAGGGAGGGGAGTCTGGGTCTCATCTTTAAATAATACATGAATATAAATCAGCTATAGCAGCAAAATTACTCGTTTGTAGCGCCGGATTAATTGAAACAAACTAAGGCATGAATGAATTTAATCACTGATTGGAGTTTTAAACATGCCGACCCTATTACACCTTGATTCAAGTGCGCGCAGTGGTTTTTCCGGGGAAGATGCTCATGGCTCGCACACCCGGCGCCTCAGTGCCCGGTTTGTGAAGCAATGGCAAAGCCAGCATCCTCAGGGGCGAGTAATTTACCGCGACCTTGGGGCCACGCCGCCTGCGTTTATTACGGGGCAATGGATACATGCAGCGTTTACGCCAGCGGAAGCTCGTGAGGCGTGGATGCGCGATGTGTTGGCGGAAAGCGATCTGTTGATCAGTGAGTTGCTCGCCGCCGATATCATTGTGGCGGGTGTGCCGATGTATAACTTTGGCCCGCCTGCGCAATTTAAGGCGTATATCGACAATATTGTACGGGTGGGTGTGACTTTTGGTTTTGATCGCAGCCGTAAAGGCCAGCCCTACTGGCCCATGCTGAGCGGGCAAGCTAAGCGGCTCGTGTTGTTATCTGCCCGTGGTGATTTTGGCTACGATTCAGGCGGGCGATTAGCAGCAAGTAATCATGTGGAGGCCGCTGTGAAAACAGCATTTGCATATATCGGCATTACCCACACAGAGAGCGTGGCGGTTGAATATGATGAATTTGCAGACGGGCGTTTGGCACAATCGCTCAGGCGGGCGGAGGAAACTGTGGACGATTTAGCCCGGCAAAAGGCTAGGGCGGAGCCTTTGTTTTTAGATTGAAAAGTGTATGTTTGTGCTGGCTGTTTGAATTCATAAAGCCTTGCCAAGGGGGCCAGGCAAGGAAAAAAATCGAAAAGTAAGTGTTCTTTACATAAGTGGCTTTAGCTGCGGCAGCAGTGTGGATACCGTTTTGCAGCTAAAGCCACGCCAGTAGAAAGGGGTATTAAGCTGAGCAGATTAAATGGCAAGGTGGCTTGCTTATTATTCTACATCGCTTATTTTTGTTTCCTGCTTTGATATTATTTCAGATACTTTTTTAGTTTTTCTAAACTTGCGTATCAATAAAACAATCCCGGCAATAATCAGCCATAAAGGCCAGATTTTCGTCAGCTCGATACTGGCGTCCAGCCCCCAATACCAGCCTGATTGAATCGCTTTACCCAGACGGTAGAAAAAGTTTGGGCGGGCTTGTTTGATGATGGCTGCTGTATCGCTGACTTCGGTTTGATTGATCTGTGAGGGCTGATCCAAAAATAAAGTGATTTTGCTGAATGCCACCTGATCGGCAAATTCTTTTTCCAGAATAATGGCATGGTCTCTGGCTTGTTTGCTGCTGTCTTGTGCATCAATTGCAATGGCTTTGTCTTCTGCATTGCCACTGCTTTTGGCTGCTTTGCCCATTTGGCTTTGCGTTTCCTGATTGCGGCGAATGCCCAACCTTTGTTTTAACAGCTCAAATTGTGCATCTTGTGCGAGGAAAGTACGCTCATTTAAAAAGGTGATTTGCCCGGCAATCTGGCGCAGAAAATCCTGGGTTTTTTCGCTGGGCACTCGAATAATCAATGCGCCATTTACGGTGTATTCAGTGAGTTTTAGCTTTTTATTATCGCCAATCTCTTCAAAGTGAATTTGGGCAATTTCAGATTTGATGGCATTTTTTTCAACAAAACCACCCAGCTGAGCGGTGATATCTTCAATAATCAGCGCAGATTTATATACATCTTTCACTTGAAACTTAGCATCGGCCGTGCGGATAAACTGGCGGGTGCTGTCGCTATAGGTGTTTGCGCTGGAGCTAAGTTGTTCTTTGCTGCTGACCGGGGAGCTTTCTGCCGCTGATTCGGTCGCGCTTGCTTCGGCAGGCATGTCGCCCATTTCTTCTTTTTTACCGCAGGCACAAAGCAGAACAATGGCAAGGCAAAGACAGAGTGGTTTGATCTGCAAGGGGGGATTTCCTGAGTGTAGTTTGTGCGGTTTTATTGCGGGCTGACGCACGGCATACATGTATATTAATTGAGTTGAAAATAAAACGGCAGCGATTTTTAAGCGTGTATCTTCAGATGGATGCAGGCAATGATTGATCGCGGGGAAGGGCGAGTGAAAAGGGGCTTTGCTTCTTTGAAAAAAGAAAGCAAAGCCCCTCTGCATTTTAAGCTTTTAGCTTTTATTTACCGCTGGCGATGCGGTTTTGAATGTTCTTAGCGCGATCAGCAGATGCCGGGTGCGAGCTCAGCATGCTGTGCTCGCCGCCACCCAGTTTTTCCAGCTTTTGGAAGGCAGTGGCTAAGGCTTCGCGGTTTAGTTTTTTCTGTGTTAACACATCAAAAGAGAAATTATCTGCGTCTGATTCTTGCGATTGCGAGAATTGAGCATTGATCAGGCCTTCAGTAAATTCGCCTAAATCAGAGCCATTGAGCTGGGCCACGGTGGCATTGCCGGATGAGCCCGCTGCGGTGCGTGCTGCAGCAACCGCGTAGGCGGTTTGCATGGCTTTCTTGGAGTGGCCCAGGGCCACATGGCCCATTTCGTGGCCCACTACACCGATAACTTCATCGTCTGTCATTAGATCCATCAGGCCGCTGTATACGCGGATACAGCCATTGGCCATCGCCCATGCGTTGACATCGTTTGTTAAATACACTTTGTAATTAACAGGCTGGCCGTTGATCTCTGTGCCCAGTTTTTTGGCAATCGCATCCATGCGCTTGCTGTATTTGTTTTTAGCCGGTGCAATTTTTGATTCTGAATCGCTTTGTACGCAAGCCTGGTTCGCCAGTGATTTAACATCTGTGTCTGAAAGGGTAGCGGCTTGCAAAGCTTGCTCACCCGCCTTGATCAGGCCGCCAATATCAAAAGCAGAGGCAGCAGGGGCTAATAAACAGGTAAACAGGCCGGTAAGGGCGATAGAGCGCAATTTCATTTAATACTTCCTTCGTTAAAATTTGGTGCATTGCCCGAAGCAATTGTTTTGCAATCGGGCAGGCATTGATACAGCGCGATGGATGATGAGGGGAGCAACAGGTTTTTTGGAGACGAACGCGCGGCCCTGTGGGGCGGGCTGTTGTACTGCAAAAAACAATGGCTTGCCAAACGTCACACCGCAATCTTGATGGCATAATTTGCACGAGGGTGCTTTATATCGCTGTAAGTATGCTCTTGTATATAAATTAAGAACATTACTGTTTAACTTACAAACAGGCGAAATGACGTATGAATTTATTTCAAATGGCTTGCATTGTTTTTAATGTGCTGATTTTTTAATCCCTTTGCAGCCGTCCTTGCTCTTATTCACACGACTTAATCCGTGTGTTTTGATGTTTTGTTCAGGCGCAGCTGATAAGCAGACCCTAGAAACAAGGTATATTTTGCCGCAGTTTATCGGGTGGATTAAGCGGCCGCTGCAGATAAGCTGCTATGCAGATGCTGCAGCTCTTCTTTTCTGGAAATGGCAATATGCATGCAGGCTTCTGTCATTGCGATGACCAGCTTAGGGTCTAGGCTTTTAAGAAAATCAAGCGAGGACAGCTCGCCGGAGAAAAAGCGCTGTGCCTGTTTCCACGCCTGGAATGTGCCCTGATGCCCTAAGCTGCGGTAAAGAAAGGCCGTAAGGGGGGAGGCATTGAGATCCAGCTCGGTTTCTTCTGAGCGGCCCTGCTCAAAAACCTGCAGCAGCTCTGGCCTGATATCAAGCGCATTGTGCGGCGGGGGCAGATAATCTTCTGCACGCTCTGGTTTAGTGCCACTGCTGCTGTGAATATCGCCCAAAAACATGGATACAGGGCAATCTCCGCCTGTTTCGACGGCCATTGCCTCAATCAGGGCAATAGAGGTGAGTTTTGCCGCCAGAAAATCGCAGGAAAACATAATATTGTTATGCGCAGCTTTACTCAGGCGCTGATATTCTTCGGTGTCCGGAATGCCGGCATACTGGTGAAATACAACGTCAGCTTTTAAGCCGTGCAGAAATTTTTCCATTCTGAGTAAGGCCATCCGATAGTCTTGCAGGGTGTAAACACCAACCGCGTTGAGCGGGGTATTTGATTCCTCAATCAGCAGCCATGTAGATGATAAAAACTTGCTGGGGTTGGCTTCGGCAAAGCCGCCTACATCCACATTGCTTAATCTGATCGCTTCATGCATTACTTCAGCCACATATGCATCGCATTGTTCGTCATCCTTTATCTCAAGCCGTTTTTTGCATTGCTGCCTGATTTTATCTTCCAGCAGCCCGCAGCCATTGGCGTCTGTTTTCCGAAAAGGAATGGTTGCTTCAATACAGGCCACAATGGCGATTAAATCACTCAGAGGCAGATAGGGTTTTAACAGCCTGACGGCCACCACCGCGCTTAAAAATTCATTCATACCGCCATAGAGAGGCAGGGCCTGATAGGGCTTGAAATTAAAAATTTCCGCGCACAGGGTGGCAAGCGGGTCATGGCTCATTTCTTGCAGAATAAACCCGCCATTTTCGAGGTGGCACACTTTGCTGAGCAAAGAATGGGTTTGCTGGGGAAAGCAGCCATCCAGCTGGTAATAGACTAAATCATGAAACAGCGCGGCCAGTTTGGGCCTTGCACTCAGGCCTTCACAAAGCTCGAAAATATGCATGGAGGTGTGATATTTGCGGGTTCTGTTTTCCATGGCGCGGTGGATTAAAATCGCCAGCCGCTCTATATGCGGCATGGGCACATCAGCACCCAGCCGGGTAAAAGCATCGCTGAAAATTTGAATAAAACGGTTGATTTTTGCGGTGCTCATATAGACCTCTATTTTTCTGTCATAACAATTAAATCGCCATGCTCTCCCCGGTTTAGCCTTTGCTGATGCAGCAGGACTAAGGGATCGTTGGGGTAGCGCCGGGCCATCTCGTTAAACTGGCTGATTGCATCCGGGGATTTTTGAGCCATTGCCTGATAAGCGTTTTCGTAAGCTTCAAGCCCGGCATAGTCTGAGACGCGTGTCGGGGTGAGTGGCTCAAAAACCTGCAATGCCTTGTTTTTTCCTTTAAGGACTAAACGTCCAACCGGGCGGGTTTGCGCATCCGGGCAGCCGGATAAGGTGGCCTCGGACAGGCAGATATGCGTGCCCAGATGTTTGTTTACACTTTCTAAACGAGCTGCGGTGTTAACTGGATCACCCAGAGCGCGATAGTCAAAAATCGTTGAGCCACCAAAGTTGCCCACAATCACCTCGCCAGAGTGAATGCCGATGCGGGTCAGGCCAAAGCGCAGCCCTTTGGCGTTGAGTGTTTTGGAGTAATCACTGGCAAATTCATCCATTTCTAATGCACAGCTTAAGGCGCGGGCGCGGTGGTCGGCCTGCGGCACGGGGGCAGAAAACATAATGGCAACTGCATCGCCCACAATCCGGTCCAGCGTGCCCTCATGTTTAAACGCGATGGCAATCATCTGGTCTAAATAATCATTGAGTAAGACCACGGCCTGAGCGGGATCGATGCTTTCCATCAGCGAAGTAAAATCGGCAAGATCGGTAAAAATAAAGCTGCATTCCTGCCGCCGCCCGCCTAAAGCCATTGAATCCGGATGTTCAATCAGATGGCTGACGCGGTTTGGCGATACATAGCGGGAAAATGCCTGCTTAACCCAGCGCTGTTCCCGCTCGCTCATCCAGTGGTGCAATAGGCTGCCCACAATAAATGTGGCAGCAAAAACCAGTGAAGGTGTCACCGCGTTAATCAGTAGTGCGTATTCGGTAAACGCATACCATGCGCCCAGCTGCAGGCATAAAAGTAAGGCTGCCGTGATGCTGGCGGCATGCAGTGCACGGGTTCTGACGGCCATCAGACCGATGGCAAGGCATCCCGCCATAGTGGCCAGTATCTCGGCCACCCTGGCCCATGCAGGGCGTTGCAAAATATGGCCGGAGCTGATTTGCTCCAGGAGCTGAGCATGGGCCTCTACGCCGGGAAGGATACGGCCAAGCGGGCTAAAACGCAGATCCATCAGCCCTTGGGCCGAGCTGCCCACCAGCACTATTTTGCCTTGTAACTGCTCTTTAGGAATTTGCCCGGAAAACAGCTTCCATGCAGGTAAATAGCGGCTGGGGCTATAGGGGGCGTAGTGCATCCAGACTTCACCATTTTCGGTGGTGGGGATGGTATAGCGGCCAATTCGTATTTCGCTGATACCCTGGCCATTTTCCCGCGATTTTAAAATATAGTTTTTTTCGCCCTGAGCCACGCGCAGGATTTCTGCATCCAGTGAGGGGACAGATTCGTTGGCAACACGCAGCAAAAGTGGAATACGGCGAACCACACCATCGCTGTCGGGCACAAAATTAAGCGCGCCATTGCCACTGGCGGCGCTTTCAAACTCTGTGCGGGCCAGGATGGCGCTTTGAAATGAATGCAGCCAGCGCTCTGGCTGCGGCCCGGCGTAAACATAGCGAAAAGGGCGGGCAGGTAAGTGTATTTCTTCCTGAGGCGGCTGCTCGCGCTGTACCGTAAAGCCAAGCACAACCGGGGCTTTTCTGATGCTTTGTGCAAACATCTGATCATGATCGGGAAGGGCTTCAAGCTCGCTGCGTAAGGGGCCATTAAGCGCCCAGAGATTGGCCATGGCGCGGGGTGTAGTGCGGTCTGCTTCTGCAAACACCACATCAAAGCCAATGGCGGCTGCGCCCGCGCCATGCAGGCGGTCTGTTATTTCGGCCACTTGTTTTCGTGGCCAGGGCCATTGGCCCAGGCGGGCAAGGCTTTCATCGTCGATATCAATAATGCGGACTGAATCATCCGTATTTTCTCTGGGCGACCAGCGCTGGTACTGATCAAACATATTGTTGCGCAGCGATTGCAAAAGGGCTGGGTCTGCTAACAGCAGGGTTAAGCCCAACAGGGCTGCTGCAAGCGGAAGAAAAACGCTGAGGCGCAGAAGTGATCTATTGTTCATATAAGCCTGATAGTGTTTTTCTTACGCTAATCGCTTGGTTTTTAGTAGAGTGGCACAATAAAAGTGCTGCTGCCCTAGTAATTCAGATTAGTACTGGCCTTTCTTTATCCTGAATTTTATTTGTAGAAAACAGATAGGGCTGCGACGAAGTAATGCTGCTCAGATCCGATGGAATACGGCTGTCAGCACTGAGGGAATATGGACAATCAATGCTTACAAATGCATGTTAAGCTTATGGTATTTAAAGCTTTTCCATCAGAGAAGGAGGAAAAAGTCATGTTTAAATTCACTTTTATCTGCGGGTTGTTATTATCCTCTGCTTTATGGGCGGCTGAAACGCCGATTGCTTATGTTAAAAATGTGAGTGGCGAGGCTTCTGTGACGACGGGGGGTAAGGTGGTGAAAGCCGAGGTGGGCACAGCCATTATGCAGGGCAGTGTATTAAAAACCGGGGCTAAAAGCAGTATGGGGCTTACTTTTAAAGACGAAACCATTATGTCTTTTGGCCCGGATACCCAGCTGACCGTGGATGAATACCTCTATGCACCTGCTCAGGGCAAGCTTAGCCTAGTCAGCATGATGGCAAGAGGAACCATGAACTATGTCTCTGGTGTGATTGCAAAATTGCAGCCAGATGCCGTTGCTATTAAAACACCCGCCGGTATTATCGGTGTGCGGGGTACGCAATTTGTAGTTAAAGTCGAGGAATAATGTATGCGCTTGAATCAGCTGAAGGGATTTACGGGCTCTGTTTTATTGTTTGTGGCGGTTTTGCTACAGGGCTGTGCTTCAAACTCTTATATTGTGCTGCTGGAAAACCCAAATGGGCACACAGGAGCGGTGCAGGTAAAGGGTGAGCAGGGTGAACAGCTGATTAATATCGCAGGCTATGGCGCGGCTCTGGATGGATCAGAAACGCCAGCTGCGGTTGATGCAGAAAAGATTCAGGAAGACTTTGGCGATGCAATGGCGGCGCGGCCTAAAATTCCTAAGCATTTCTTATTGTATTTTCAGGTTGATACCATGCTGACAGAAGAATCTGAAATGCTGCTGCCGGAAATCATTGCTGAAGCCAAAAAATGGCCGGCGGTAGATATTTCTGTGGTGGGGCATACAGATACCTTGGGAAGTGCGGCCATTAATGAAGAGCTGGCTCTTGTAAGGGCGAATTTAGTAGCAGAGTGGTTAAAGCAAAAAGGGCTTGAATATCACGCCCTGACGGTTGAATCGCATGGCGAGCGCAATTTGCTGGTGATGACGCCTGATGAAACACTGGAGCCAAGAAACAGACGGGTTGAGATTTCAATTCGCTGATGATTTTAGTTTTTTAGTCGAACAAAAAAAGCCCGCAGATGCAAAGCGGGCTTTTTTTTGTGGTGGCTTTAAATGCAATTACACCGAAGGTAACAGACCTAGCAGGCTGAAGTGGTTGTAAGCCGCGCGGCTGATCAGGGCCGCTGCTTTTTCGATATCGGGCGCAAAGTAGCGGTCTTTATCGTAGAAAGTCACCTCGGCACGCAGCAGCGCTTTAGCGGCTTCCAGCTTATCGGAGGCCTTGTTTGGCGCTCTGAAATCTATCCCCTGGCAAGCTGCGAGTAATTCCACCGCCAGAATGCCTGCGGTGTTTTCGCTCATGTCTTTAAGGCGGCGCGCAGCAAAAGTGGCCATGGAAACATGATCTTCCTGATTGGCCGATGTTGGCAGGCTGTCTACCGATGCGGGATGAGCAAGCGATTTGTTTTCAGAGGCCAGCGCAGCGCCCGTTACCTGGGCGATCATAAAGCCCGAATTCACGCCGCCGTTATTCACGAGGAAGGCTGGCAATTTAGACAGATTATTGTCAATCAGCAGAGCCATACGGCGCTCAGACAAGGAGCCGATTTCGGCAATGGCCAGTGCCAGATTGTCCGCTGCAAAGGCCACTGGCTCGGCGTGGAAATTGCCGCCAGATAAAATCACATTGTCGTCAGAGAAAACCAGCGGGTTATCCGATACGGCATTGGCTTCTACTAATAATGTTTCTGCCGAATTGCGGATTTGCGTCAGGCATGCGCCCATCACCTGTGGCTGGCAGCGCAATGAATACGGGTCTTGCACCTTGCCGCAGTTGGCATGGGCTTGGGCGATTTCACTCGTTTCTCCCAACAAGTCACGGTAAAACGCCGCCGAATCAATTTGCCCTACATGGCCGCGCACAGCATGAATGCGGGCGTCAAAGGGTGTGCGGCTGCCCATGGCGGCTTCCACTGATAAGCTGCCTGCAACGGAGGCGGCGATAAATAAGTCTTCAGCGGCAAATAAGCCTTCCAGCGCAAAAGCGGTGGATGCCTGTGTGCCATTCAATAGCGCCAGGCCTTCTTTGGGGGCCAGCACGATAGGCTCTAAGCCCGCCGCTTGCATGGCTGCCGCGCCAGTCACGCGTTTGCCATCCACAAAGGCTTCGCCTTCACCAATTAAAACCGCACTCATATGCGAGAGCGGGGCTAAATCGCCCGATGCGCCGACCGAGCCTTTTTGTGGAATAACCGGGTAAATCTGATGGTTAAACAGGGTAATCAGCGCTTCGATGACCGAGCGGCGAATGCCAGAGAAACCGCGTGCCAGCGAGTTGATTTTCAGCGCCATCAACAAACGCACCGTGCCATTTTCCATTGGCTTGCCAATGCCTGCTGCGTGGGAAAGCACGATGGAGCGTTGCAGCAGCTCCAGCTCTTCTGTAGCGATTTTGGTGCTGGCTAAGAGGCCAAAGCCCGTGTTAATGCCATAAACCGTACGCCCTTCAGTCAAAACTCGCGCCACGGTAGCGGCGGCTGCGTCGATGCCTGCATGGGATGACGCATCCAGGCTAAGGGTGATGCTTTCATCACGGGCAATCTTGCGTAAGTCTGCAAGCGTTAATTGGCCCGGCTTGATATTGAATGTGCTCATTGTGTGATCCAGTATGTGTTTTTATGGGGTGCTGCGTAGAACCCAAATCTTTAACCACGGAGGACACAGAGAACATGGAGTTACATGGAGAAAACCAATGATTGGGCTAATGTAATCAGACTTAGTCCCTGCTCCTTATGTTGCGGCCGACTCTAAAGCGCTCTAGATTTGAAAATACTCAAAACATATTAAGAAAGCCGCAGCTTAAACTCTGTTTTCCTCTGTGGAACCCTGTGTTCTCCGTGTCCTCTGTGTTTCAAGGTTTGGGTTTTGCTGCAAACTACTGCTATGTCACTTCAACATTGGCAAATCTAAGCCCTGTTCTTTGGCGCAGTTTTTGGCGATGTCGTAGCCTGCGTCGGCGTGGCGCATGACGCCGGTGCCGGGGTCGTTCCACAATACGCGGCCCAAGCGTTTGGCAGCGGCGTCTGTGCCGTCGGCCACAATCACCACGCCTGAATGCTGAGAAAAGCCCATGCCTACGCCGCCGCCGTGGTGCAGCGACACCCAAGTCGCGCCACCAGCGGTATTAAGCAGCGCGTTCAAGAGTGGCCAGTCGGATACGGCATCCGAGCCATCCAGCATGGCTTCGGTTTCACGGTTGGGCGAGGCCACCGAGCCAGAGTCGAGGTGATCACGACCTATCACGATCGGGGCTTTCAGCTCGCCGTTTTTAACCATCTCATTAAAAGCCAGCGCAAGGCGGGCGCGATCTTTTAGGCCTACCCAGCAAATACGCGCTGGCAAGCCTTGGAAGGCGATGCGTTCACGCGCCATATCCAGCCAGTTGTGCAGATGTGGGTTGTCCGGGATCAGCTCTTTGACTTTTGCATCGGTTTTGTAGATGTCTTCCGGGTCACCAGATAGTGCTACCCAGCGGAAAGGGCCAATGCCTTCGCAAAATAATGGGCGTACATAGGCGGGTACAAAGCCTGGGAAGTCGAATGCGTTGGTGACGCCTTCTTCCAGCGCCATTTGGCGGATGTTATTGCCGTAATCCACCGTTGCCGCGCCACGCGCTTGTAAATCCAGCATCGCTTGCACTTGCTTGGCCATCGATTGTTTGGCGGCCTTGGTCACGCCAGCCGGATCGGATTTCTGTGCCTCACGCCATTTGGCAATATTCCAACCCTGAGGTAGGTAGCCGTGTACGGGGTCGTGCGCCGAAGTTTGGTCGGTGACGCAATCTGGGGTAATGCCACGGGCGACCAGCTCGGCAAACACATCGGCCGCATTGCCCAAGAGGCCAACAGATACCGGCTTGCCGGTTTCTTTTGCATCGGCGACGATGGCCAGCGCTTCGTTCAAGGTGGTCGCTTTGCGGTCTACATAGCGCGTCTTCAGGCGGAAATCGATGCGAGTTTCATCGCATTCCACTGCAATCATCGAAAAACCAGCCATCGTTGCAGCCAGTGGCTGCGCGCCGCCCATGCCGCCCAAGCCACCAGTCAACACCCAACGCCCCTTGGCTACACCGCCAAAATGCTGCTTGGCCATGGCCACAAAAGTCTCGTAAGTGCCTTGCACAATGCCTTGGCTGCCGATGTAAATCCAGCTGCCTGCGGTCATCTGGCCGTACATCATCAGACCTTTTTTATCTAACTCGTTGAAGTGCTCCCAATTGGCCCAGTGCGGCACCAAATTGGAATTGGCTAGCAGCACACGCGGTGCATCGGGGTGCGATGGAAACACGCCAACCGGTTTGCCTGATTGAATCAGCAGCGTTTGATCGTCTTCCAAGCGGGTGAGCACTTCCAGAATCTTATCAAAGCATTCCCAATTGCGCGCCGCACGGCCAATACCGCCGTAAACCACTAAGGATTGCGGATACTCGGCCACTTCGGCGTCGAGATTGTTCTGAATCATGCGAAAAGCGGCTTCAGTCAGCCAGCTTTTACAAGTCAGCTCGCTACCGCGTGGCGCGCGGATAACGCGGGAAGGATCATGGCGTGGGTCAGTCATTTTCAGGCTCCGGGTTGGTGTGTATACAAAAAACCTAAATCTTGAACCACGGAGAGCATAGAGAACACGGAGCTACACGGAGAAAACCAAGCGTTAGATTGGGCGTTAAAGCTTATTTTTTCTAGGGCGGGTGAAACCCGCCGAGCTTGGTATGAAACGCTACTCAATCGACGGGTTTCGCCCGCCCTACAAGTACTTGTCGCTTTTCTCCGTGAGACTCTGTGTTCTCTGTGTCCTCCGTGTTTTAAGGTGTGGGTTCTTTAATTTTTTGAAACTAAAGGTTTAAAGCTTCTGGTAATCGCCCACGCCAGTCTGGCTGCGGCTTTTGCGCCGTGGTTGTCGGTATCAAACAGCGGGTTGAATTCCACTAAATCAGCTGCGACAAGTTTTCCGCTGGCGGCAAGTAGTCGGCTAAGGTGTTCGATCACGCTGATTTCTACCCCGAAACCGGCTGGGGCGGAGACTGCAGGCATTTGCGCGGCGGGCAATACATCCAAATCAATCGTCAGGTAAACCACGTCGACCTGATCGATAAAGGTTTGCAACTGCGCCTCGGTTTCTGTCAGCTGCCATGGTGTCATCTCTGTATCGAGCCGCCACGCGGCTTTGAGCCGTTCTGCTGTAGCAAACAGAGCCTGGGTATTGGCTGTTTCTGCCACGCCCATGCAGAGGTATTGAAAATCCTGGCTACGCTGGGCGCATGCAACCGCGATCTGGGCAAAGGGCGTGCCGGAGGTGGCCTCTGTGGCTTCACGCAAATCAAAGTGCGCGTCGAAATTGACAATGCCAATGCGCTGGTTTGGGTGAGCGTTGGCAATGCCCAGCCAGTGGCCGAAAGCCGTTTCATGCCCACCACCAAGTACCAGCGACAAATGACCGGCCTGAATATTTTGGCTCACCGCAGCGGCAAGGCGCTGGTGGGCTGCATCTAAATCGCCATCCTCACAGGCCACATCCCCTGCATCGTAAAGCGGCAGAGTAGGGTGATAAGCCAGATTCGCCAGTGCTTTACGCAAAGCCACCGGCCCCGCCACCGCCCCCACCCGCCCCTGATTGCGGCGCACGCCTTCATCACAGGCAAAGCCCAGTAGGGCAATGCCTGCAGGCTGATTTGCAGCTAAGGGCTGCACGACCTGATGCCAGCGCCGCGCTGCATCGCCTTCAGCAGCATCAATACGGCCAGTCCAGACGGTCATGGTTTTTAATCCTAATCAGTAAACCCAAACCTTGAACCACGGAGATTGGGAGGACACGGAGGATCACGGAGAAAAGCATTACAAGTCAGTTTTTCTCCGTGAAACTCAGTGTTCTCTGTGTCCTCCGTGGTTCAAGATTTAGGTTTTCGTTAAAAAGAGCCTCTAAATACACGTTGCCTGAGCAGGGGCGCGCCCAGGCTGTAGATGATTTCTGCCGGATGATCGATATTCCAGACTAAAAAGTCTGCGACAAATCCGGCTGCCAGCTGGCCGTGAGTTGCTGCACGCCCCAGTGCCTGGGCTGCGTGACGGGTAGTGCCGGTGAGGGCTTCTTCTGGGGTTAAGGCAAACAGCACACAGGCCTGGTTCATCGCCAAACGGATGGAGGCAAAGGGGCTGGTGCCGGGGTTGAGGTCGGTGGAAACCGCCATCGGCACACCCGCAGCCCGTAGCGCTGCAACAGGGGGTTTTTGTGTTTCGCGCAAAAAGTAAAACGCGCCGGGCAGCAGCACCGCCACCGTGCCAGCGGCTTGCATCGCGGCAATGCCTGCGTCGTCGAGGTGTTCGATATGGTCGGCAGACAGGCCATTAAACTCGGCTACCAGCGCCGCGCCGTGCAAATTAGAGAGTTGCTCTACGTGGCCTTTTACTTTCAGGCCGTGCTTTTTTGCGGCATCAAATACACGGCGGGTTTGCGCCGGGCTAAAGCCGACGCCTTCACAGAACACATCCACCGCTTCAGCCAAGTCTTCGCTGGCGGCGGCAGGCAGGATGCGTGAAATCACTTCATCAATATACTCGTCGCTGCGGCCGGCAAATTCAGGCGGCAGGGCGTGGGCTGCGAGCAGAGTGGGAATTATTTCTACCGGATAATTTTCACCAAACTGGCGGGCTACGCGCAGTTGTTTTAATTCGTCATAAAGGCGCAGGCCATAGCCAGATTTAATCTCCAGCGTGGTGACGCCCTCATTCATCAGGGCCAAGAGGCGCGGCAGGCTTTGCGCTGCCAGGTCAGCTGGCGATAAACCCCGTGTGGCGTTCACCGTGGAAACAATGCCACCGCCTTCCGCGGCAATTTGCTGGTAAGGCACGCCCGTCAGGCGTTTTTCCCATTCCGTCGCACGGTTGCCGCCATAAACCAGATGGGTATGGCAATCGATCAGCCCCGGCGTAATCCAGGCGCCTGCCACATCAATGATTTCTCCTCTGCCTGCAAACCCGGCCAGGGCTTCAGCCTGCGGCAAAATCGCATAGATTTCTTCACCCTTAATCCATAAAGCATGACCATGGAGCGCGCCGTAAGCGGCATTGTGCTCAGGGGACAGGGTAGCAAGGCGGGCGTTAATCCAAAGCGATTCTGGAGTGTGGGTCATCATCGGCAGTCGGCTGTGTAATTGTATATACATTTACGCATTTTGCTGTTGATGTCAAGCAGGGAAAAGTCTAATAAGAGTTGATTTGTCGCTAGAAAGCAGGATGGTATGGTGCTTATTGTATAGACATATTTGATATGGGTAAGTGTCGCGCCTGCTTTGCCAGCAGGGGCGGGCATGCAGGATTTAAAAAGTCATTTGCTTGAATTGCAGGCAGATAAGCCGTGTGGAGATCTTAATTTGATTAAAAGGTGGTGCGTGCACTGAGCATAAAGCTGCTGCGGTCTTTTTGCAGGTTATACAGGCCACCGCCTGTTTTGATATATCGGAAATCCAGTTGGTGGTTTTTTTGAAAGATGGCGCTGATGCCGGCCACAGACAGGTAGCGGCCTTCTGAAAATTGGCCATCTTCAGAATAGCCTTTTGCATCGTAAGCAAAGGACAGAGAAGGCCGCAATACCCAGTTGCCGGATGGTACGGGAACATCGTTTTCGTATTTTAGCCGCCATCCCCAGGCCGTGGCGGAGACAAAGCCAGCTACGTCACATGTGGCCTGCGGGCCAGTGCAAGCAGGAAAGGCGGAGCTGGGCGCCATACCAAAGCCACTGCGGCCATAGCGTTTCTCGTAAGGATCAGGCAGATTATGGACATGTCGTATGCCTAGTTCGCCAGCAAGCGTTGCATTTGCTCCCCAAGCCGCAGGTAAAGGGGATTTTGCGCCCAAGATCCATTGGCTCATCTGAAAATCATCATAGCCCTGTGCAATATAGCCTGTTGCTGTGTCAGCAAGTTGTTTCAGGGGGCCAATGCCAAGCAATATGCCATTCAGAAAATCTGCGCCATTCCATGGTAAAGGCTGATTGGGGCGATAGCTGTATTCCAGATAAAGGCCTGCGCCGCCTTCCAGTCTCTGGCTCAGGTTCAGTCCAAACAAATGACGGTGGGCAGGGTAGGCCTGTCTGTATTGCCCTGCGATACTTACGGGCTCCGCCTTATTGGGCAGAAATACGCCTAGGCCACTGCGTTCTGCCTGAATCACGGCATTACGGCTGGTGTACTGGGCGTAAAAAACGCCTAGTGAGGACATCTCCGTTATTTTGTAATTAAAGCTGAAGCCAAACTGTTCTTCGTTCGGAATGAGATCGGTGGTTCGGGCAATATAATCCAGAGCGTTAGTGCTGGATTGCTGGTCGTTGGTGGAGATGGGTTTATTGTTTAAGACGCTGAGCATGGCCCCGTTTAAGGTTAATTTATTGCAGCCAGCCTGTGCATAATCGTTGCTTGAGTAAAAGGTTCCGCAGCCGGGGTAGGCGTTGGGTAGAAAATCAAACTGGTAGTAAGCGTCAAGAGACAGCTGCTCATTCATCCTGAGCCTGGCATAGAGTGCGGAAACGGGGATGCTCATGGTTTCTGGCAGCGGGTTGCCCCGGCGAAGACCTGCAAAATCCAGTGCGTTGACTTGTTGTATGCCGCCTAGGATGGTCGTGGGGGTGCGCCAGGGAATAACTTGCTGACCGGCCCGAAGCTCGAGCGCTTTTTGAAAGACTGTAAAGTGGCCGTACACATATGCATCGTGCAGCTGAACACCACTAAACTGGCTGAGCGTGGCAAAGCCCGAATCATTTAACGGGCCGGCAGTATAATCATTGCTGACATGCCCGTGCGGAACCGAATGATTTAACTGGCTTTGGTCATACCATGCTTTGCCACTGAGCAGCAGCCCATAATTGCCAGTCGACAGATTGGCTTGCAGATAGGCGTCCAGTACCTGAGATACCACATCACCCTGTTCGTAATTCAGATCTCCATCATTGTGAGTGGACATGCCCTTGCCACTGGTGAGTGCGGTGTCAGGGCTTTCTGCCCTGATGATGGTGCTGATTCCTAAAGCACCCTTCAATTCGATTTGAACATTGCCTGAATCAACTTTAATTCCCTCGCCCAGCCCTGAGCGCACATTCCCAAAAACAAGCTCGCCAGCCTCCGCGCCCTGCGGGGTAAACAGCAGCGATTTAAACAATAAAACAGCCATGCAGACTCGTTTTTGCACCTTGCGCACCCCAAAGTATGGTTTCCAGCCATCCACTGGTATCTGGTTTGTTTTTGCTTGGTTCGCGTCAATATTTATGGGGCAGGTTTTGAACGAGAAACCATGTGAAAACAGGATGGGCATTGTCTTCAGAGCCTGCTTCGCATGCTTTTTTGCTAAAGAGGGTGCCAGGGCTAGGGTTGGCTCAGCCTGCTGCAAACAACGTTTATTTACCATAGCTTAACAACGGCATGGCTTTATTGAGCTTGGGGATCAGGATGGCTGAATGGCTTGAGTTTTCTGAGAAGTGCTTACTTTTTTACCCTGGTCTGCGAGCGCAGTTTGTAGCTGCTGCCAGGGTGTAACAGCCTGCTGAAGCTGACTAAATGCTTATGCGACCAGGTGCGGCGCAGTACGCGCAGGCAGGGCTCGGTGGCGGCGATGTTAAGTAAAACTTGCTCGGCCACATTGGGCAGCACGGCTTCTACCGTGTGCTCGATATCGGTGAGCGGGCAGCTTTTCATCAGGTAGGCGTTCGGTGTTTCGATAGTGAAATCTTGCAGCAGATAATCCGGCGCAAAGGCGGGGTTGACGTAGCGATCTTCAATCTGGATTGCTTTATCGTTTTCAAAATGCACAATCAGCGAGTGAAACAGCGTTTCGCCGGTCACGAGGCCCAGCCAGAGTGCGATTTCATCCTGAGCCGGCTCGGCGCGCAGCAGCTCCACCGATGCGCGGTAGCGGTGGCCACGGCAGGCGATTTCTTCAGCAATATTATTGATATCCAGCAGTGGCGATTCGGCTTTGCGCTCGGCCACATAGGTGCCGTCCCCTGCAAAGCGGATTAGCACGCCTTCGCTGGCTAAATCACGCACGGCTTTATTGACGGTCATTCTGGATACGCCAAATTGCAAAACCAGCTCGGCTTCGGTGGGGATTTTTGCGCCTGGCAAAAAGCGGCGTTCGCGTATGCCTTCCAGAATAAATTGGCGGATACGTAAGTGGATGGGTTTGTTCATATCGTTATTGTAGCGTGAGCTGTGAGGATGAGGCAGGCCGTCAGCTAATACGCTGAGCGCCCTGTTTACATTGGTAAGATTTATGTATTAATTATCTTGGTCTACATTAAATAAATTTAGGTATATATTTTAAGTTATTTGTAAGAAATATGAGCCGGAGGTATTTGATGAGCACGGCATGGTTTAGCGGGCATAAGGCAAAAACAGTTGTTACAGGGCAGCATACCGCACTACACAGCCTGAGCAGGCAGCTTTTATGGGGGCTGTTGCTGCTGGGCTTGCTGCCTCTTTTGCTGACTGGTGGTTTGGCCTATCAGCGCAGTGAGTTAAGCCTCAGAGAAAAAACTGGCGTTTATCTGGCGGCACAAGCCGATGCCATCATCGATAAAATCGATCGGAATTTGTTTGAACGCTATGGCGATGTGCAAATGATTGCATTAAATCCCAATGTGCGTGGCTCCACCGGAATCACTGCACAGGCTGCGGATGCCTATGTCCGTGCCTATGGTTTTTATGACTTGATGATTGCGGCGGATATGCAGGGCAGGATTGTTGCCAGCAATACGGTGAGCGGAGACGGGCGGCGCATTGAAGTTGAAAAACTGATGGGCCAGAGTGTGGCGGAAACAGACTGGTTTAAAAAAATTAGTGCCGGTGCTTTGGGCGCCGGGCAAACATATTATGCAGATGCCCAAAAAGACCCTTTACTTGCACAGGCGCTGGGGCAGCCGGAAGTCAGCCTGTTGTTTGCGGCCCCGGTTTTTAATGCTCAGGGCAAAATAGTGCGCGTATGGGCTAATTTTGCCTCTTATGAAAGAGTAGTGGATGCCATTGTCAGCTCGGCTAAAGCGCATCTGAATCAAAGTGGCTACAAGCAGGTTCATTTACAAGTGGTGGATAAGCAGGGGCGAGTGCTGAGCGATTCATCAGGCGAGCCCTTTGGCTCGCTTGAATTGGTTAAGCGCTCGCCTGCAGTGCAGGCCCTGATCAGTGGTAATAACGGGGTGCTTACAGAAATAAACCATGGAGATGAAGAGCTGGTGGCTTTTTCTTCCTCAAAAGGAGCGCTGGGCTTTGCTGCCTATGGCTGGGGCGTGGTCGTCCGGCAGGATACCGGGGAAGCATTTGCTTCGGTAAGAGAGTTGGGCCGTATTGTGCTGTTTTCCCTGCTGATTGCCATTCCCATGGTGATATGGCTGGCGTTGATGATGAGCGGGCGGTTTCAGAGAATTACCCTGCAGCGTGAGCAGGCCCTGATCCGGGATGCCGCATTGCAGGATTTTACATCTGAGGTGCATCGCGCGCTGGAGCTGGCCGAAAATGACAGTGATGCCGCCGGAATTGTTTCTGAAGCCATTGAGCTGGGTCTGCCTCAGCGATCGACGGCTCTGCTGATGTCCGATTCCAGTACCGCGCATTTATCTGTGATGTCCCGCAGTGAAAATTATTCGGCAGAGTCTGGCTGCGGGGTGAAATCGCCCGTGCAATGCCTGGCTTTTCGCCGCGGGCAGGTGCAGAAATTTGAAGATGCCAGCGCTTTGGATGTATGCCGCTATATGCGCGGCAGAGCGGGAGGCGAATGCTCGGCCGTGTGTATCCCGCTGACCAGCATAGGGCAGGCCGTCGGCATTATGCATATTGTAGGCCCTGCGCGGCATTTGCCGGATGAAGACGAAATGCTCAGGGCAACAGCCATTGCCGCTCATGCGGGGATGCGTTTAGGGGTGCTGCGGGTGATGAGCGAATCACAGCTGCAGGCCCGCACTGATCCGCTTACAGGCTTGCTTAACCGCCGCAGCTTAGAAAATCAGGCGGCCAGAGTGTTGGCAATGCCCGAGCCTGCGTGTATTGCTTTTGCCGATATTGATCACTTTAAGCGCTTAAATGACAGCCATGGGCATGATACGGGCGACCGGGCTTTGCGGTTATTTGCCCGTGTGTTGAAAGAAGCTTTACGCCCAGGTGATTTGGTGGGGCGATTTGGTGGTGAAGAATTTGTGGTGGTGTTTCCAAACACTGATGAGGCAGGCGGCTTATGTGGTCTTGAGCGTGTAAGGGCCGCGCTGGAAGGGCGGATTGCTGTGGCGGGCTTGCCTGTGTTTACGGCGAGTTTTGGCCTGGCTGCTGCTTTTGGGCCGGTTGATTTTAGCGAGTTAGTACATATTGCAGACATGGCTTTATTAGAGGCCAAGCGGACCGGCAGAAATAAAGTGTGTATTGCAGGCAAAGGGGCAGACTTGCCCATTCATGCGGTGGATTTATCTGTAGCCAGTCTGCTGAAACCAGAGGTGGCTTTACCCAATAAGCCGGATGCGGTGATATGGCAGGAAGTGCGGGTGAAAAGTGAGTAAGAATCAGGACGTCGTACAAGCATGGGCAAAAGCCCATGCTTTCAATTTGAAAAGTAAGCGTTTATTTTTTAAGTAAATCACGAATCTCGCGCAATAGCTCGATATCTTCAGGTGTGGCAGCAGGTGCGGCAGGCGCGCTTGCTTCTTCACGCTTCAGTTTGTTCAGGCCTTTAATCACTAAGAATACGGCAAAGGTCACGATGACAAAGCTGATCAGCACATTAATAAATACGCCGTAGTTTAATGTGACCGCTCCGGCTTTTTGAGCCGCATCTAAGGTGGCGTAAGGCGCAGGGGTTTTACCTTCGGATAATAAAAAATACAAATTAGCAAAATCCACCTTGCCCATCAGCATGGCAATGGGCGGCATGATGATGTCTTTTACCAGTGAATCAACAATCTTACCGAATGCCGCACCAATGATAATACCGACGGCCAGGTCGATCACATTACCGCGCATTGCAAATTCTTTGAATTCTTTAAACATGCGATACCCCTGTTGCTTAGTGATGAACAATGGACCAATTCTCTTTTAAAAATAGACGGATTTTGCGCAAGGGGCGTGGCTGCCCCTCACGCAATGCAATAATCAGCGCTTAATTTTGGTTAAATAACAGGTGACTTCTTCGCGGTCGTGATAAAGATGGCGGGCGCGGATCTGGTAGCGGATACCTGCACCATCGAGTGCATCATCAATAATATCAAGGCAGCGCTGCAGTTCATTCCAGCGTTTTTTCATGGGCAGTTTAAAGTTAAAAATAGCCTGACGGGCATGGCCTTTCACCAGCCAGTCTGAAATCAGCGCAGCAATACGCGCAGGCTGCTCAACCATATCGCAAACCAGCCAGTCCACCGGGCTTTTAGGGCGGTATCTGAAGCCATCTTCGCGCAGATGTTTTACGCTGGGGTGAATGGCCATACTGCCTTTCATGGGGCCGTTATCAATGGCAAAAATCTTGGTGCAGCCACGGCTAACCATTTGCCAGGTCCAGCCACCGGGTGCTGCGCCTAAATCTACGGCGCTCATGCCGGGCTTCACCTGGGCTGATTCGGGCACCAAAATCATAAACGCTTCGGCCAGCTTTAAGGTTGAGCGGCTTGGGGCATCGGTTGGCATACGCAGGCGCGGAATGCCCAGCGGCCAGTTCACAGAAAAATCAGGGCGGGTAAAGCCGATATAAACACGCTCTAGGGTTGGAAAAAATAAATGCAGGCGTGCTTTGGCACTGGCCTCGCTGGCTAAACCTTTGGTGGCGAGTTTTGCTTCGAGCAGCGCACCAAATTTACGGCTGAATGAAGAGATTTCCTTACCATCGTTGGTGTCAGGATATTCAATCCATACATCACGCCATGGGCCCTTATGTGCTTCGTGTAACTGATCGAGCGCAGTCAGGATAGGTGTAAGACGATCTTTAGGTGGTAAATCAAGCATTTCGGCCACAAAAATAATCTGGCGCGGGAAAACCCAGTCGCCACATTCCAATGTGCGGTAAAGCTTGTCCCAGTCGGCAGGGCGCTTAGGCAAAAAGATGCAAAACCCCTGGCCAGTTTCCCATTTGCCCGGGATATCTGCTTTAAAGGAGAACTCGGCCTCCACATCGGCTTCGAAACCGGGGCGGCAATAAAAAAGAATGGCATGTGTCATGGGCGTAAGGATACCAGAATACGGGTGATTTTAGGCGTGCTTGCCTTCCTTGCCCTGGGGGGCAATCAGGGGGAAGCAGGCAATAAATGTGGTTCCTTTGCCTGATTCCGAATTCACCACCAGCGTGCCGCCTAAGGTTTGAGTGACCAAATTAAAGACAACATTCAGCCCTAAGCCACTGCCGCCGCTGCCTCTTTTGGTGGTAAAAAAAGGGTCGAAAATCTTATTCAAGTGCTCGCTGGGAATGCCCATACCGTTGTCTTCAAAACGCAGAGTGACGTTATCGCCTATTTTTATGGCTTGAAGTGAAATTAGTCCTTCCTGTCCCTCAGCAAAAGCATGGGCCAAGGCATTGGTCAGAAAGTTGGTAATAATTTGGGAAATAGCGCCTGGGTAGCCATCGAGGTTGATCTTTTCGTCGCAGCTGGTTTCAATGCGTACCGAGGTGCGTTTTAGTGTGGGCTTTAAACTCATAATGACTTCGTCAATGTATTCCCCAAGCTCAAAACTGCGCCTGGCTTCAGAGGTCTGGTCTACAGCGACTTGTTTAAAACTTTGTATCAGCTGGGCGGCGCGTTCTGCATTAGCCAAAATCAGACGGCTGGATTCAATAGCCATTTCGGAATAGCGCAACACTTCTGATTTTTTGATGGCACCGGCATCCAGATTAGTTTTGAAGGCTTGCGTATCCTCAAATAAAACCGATGCGCTGGTTAAAATAACGCCAACAGGGGTGTTGACCTCATGGGCAACCCCGGCAACCAGCCCCCCCAGTGAGGCCATTTTTTCGGCCTGAACTAAATTATTTTTGGTTTCATTCAACTGCTTATAAGCGCTTTCGGTGAGATCTCTGGTTACGCGCATGGCGTGCTCTGCAGCTTTGCGGCTTTCTAAATCATCACACAACCTGCGGGTAATGCTGTGTACTGCATCGGCCACATCGGCAAATTCATCTTTGGTCTGGTGGGCCAGCTTGATGTCATTAAAATCAAAGTCTTTGGCGTCAGCGGCATGGGCAAGGGCTTCTCGGAGCTGCCCCAAGGGGCGTATCACAACCAGCAGCAGGCTGTGTGAAAGCGCCATAAAGAGAAGCAGATCCAGTAAAACAACTTCGATAATTTTAGCTACCACCATCTGGTTTAAGCGGGCGGCGATTTTTTCCCGTGAGAAAACATAAACCACTTTTCCCATCGGTTTGGACACTTCATTGGCGGGATAGTAAATAGGGAAAGTCTGTGCATTAGGGGACACAATACTTTTGTGTATGGCAGTCATTTTGCCGCGGTCGTTGATCCGCCCGTCTACTTGCTCTTCATTGTTAAAAACTAAAAGCAGTGCTAAATCAGCAGACTGCATTTCGGCCTCGACCACTAAGCCCATCTGGGTGCTGTCGAAATTCCAGAGTATGCCTGGCAAAACGGTTTGCAAACGTTTTTGCAGCGCTAGGGCCGAAAGCCGCATATTGTTTTCAAGCTCTTGCTGCGTTTGCCAATAGGAAATCACGCCCGATGTCGCTAAAAACAGCGTCACGATGGCTAAGAAAATCATATTCAGGCGGAAGCGGATGCTGTGCATGCGGTTTATGCTGTAGATGTTTGCTTAACAATAGCCCTCAATGTAATTAAAGGGCAAGTTAAGTCCTGTGCTTGTCTTGCATAAATAAGAAGTGATGTATTTTTTGATGCAATGCTTTGTAAGCGGGGCGGCGTAACTGGCTAATTTTTGCGCGTTAGATAAAACGCATCATTAAAGGTACTGACCCACTGGGGGCGCCAGATCACTAATAAAGATAAATAGACGCCACTTGTAAAGCCCTCTGGCCAGCCCATAAGGAAGTAATAGGGTAGCTGTTCTTCTATCAGAAAATCGACAGGATAGGCACCACTGGCTGCAAGCAGGCCACAGGTAAAAAGGCCGGTGCACCACATGGAAAGCATGCTTGCGGCAAAGCAATTGACAAAAATATAAATAAAATAATTAGCGGGCAAAGCGCGCTGCGCCCAGGTAAACAGGGCATGAGTGAGCGTAACGGGCAAAAAAGCAATTATCAGCCAGGACAAGCCCATGCTTGCCCATGCCGAATGCCCATAGGCCGTATCTGCAACCAGCACGGCAGCCAGCCCCAGCAGGGCTTTATCTCGCCCGGCAATCATGGTGAGTGCGCTGGCACCAAGTAAGTGAAACGACAGCCCCGGCTGAATACTGGCTTTCATTTGCCAGAAGCACAAGACAAAAACGCTTGCACCAAACCAGCCAGTAAGGCGCTCCTGAGTGAGGGCAAACCATGGGATACGCAAAGCTGCGTGCAAAATCAGGCCACCGCTGATGAGAAATGAAGTCAGCAGCAGCCAGTTTGCAAATGGCCCGGCGTGCAGGTTCATTTAATACGCCATTCTTTATTTACCCAATCGCTAAGCTGGGTAAGCTTGCCGTGGAAATAGTGTCCTACGCCCGGGAATATCACGACCGGCAGCGATTGCGGTCTGGCCCAGTTCAGTACGGTGTCTAAGCTGATGACTTCATCTTCTTCGCCGTGAATCAGCAGCGTTTTGCTGACGGGCACAGCAGGGAAATTATGCCGGCTGACCGCCGGGCCAATCAAAATCAGGCCTTCCACTTGATCGCTGCCCATGCGCTCACAGAGCTGGCTTTGCACAAAGGTGCCAAAGGAAAAACCTGCCAGTGTCAGGCGGCTAAGCGCTGGATGCTCGCTTTGAGCAAAAGCCAGCACGGCGGCCATGTCGTCGACTTCGCCAACGCCGTTCTCAAACTCACCCGCCGAATTGCCCACGCCGCGTAAATTGGGGCAGTAGGCCACATAGCCTAAGCGGCTGAGGGTTTTTGCGAGGGTATGCACAATTTTATTGCTGAACGTGCCACCTTCGGTGGGGTTGGGGTGGGCGACAAGCACAATGCCGACGGTGGTTTCGAGCGCGGATGAGAGGCGTAAACATTCGAGTTTACCTGCCGGACCATCAATCTCAATGAGTTCAAAAGAGGGGGCTTTACGGGGTGTGCTCATAGCGTGTGGCTTTGCGGGGCGGGCCCGCCTGATGAATGGATATAAAAAAACGGGCAATCAGGCGGATTGCCCCGGTGCAGGCCGGAAGGCGCTTAAATTTTTAAACGCTCAACGACGCGGCCGTTGACGATATGCTCGTCGATAATTTCGTCGATATCGCTTTTATCAATATAGGTATACCAAACGGCCTCAGGATAAACGACCAGTACAGGGCCTTCTTCACAGCGCTCCAGACAGCCTGCTTTATTGATACGCACTTTGCCTGGCTGGCTTAGCCCTAGCTTTTTGATGCGGCCCTTGGCGTGTTCCCACATCTCCACCGCGCCACAGCTGGCGCAACTCTGACGCTCACCAGGCTCGCGCTGGTTCAGGCAAAAAAATACGTGGTGCTGGTAATGGCTCATGGTGGCCTCGAAATGGGAAGTTGAAATTTATCTTTGGGTGGGGCAACCCGCCGTGCTTAATATCGTCTCATTATTGGCGGGTTGCTCCATGTACGCTAACCAAAGTCAAAAAGACTTTTTTAGTGCCTTCGGCACCTTGATTCAGGTGCGGGAATCCCCCGCAGGGGACTCCCTTTCTTGAACGGCCAAGAAAGGAAGCAAAGAAGGCCGCCCCACGAAACACGAAAGCCCCTGCGCTGCGGACAATCGAGTCGGCGGCAGGCGGGATTGGCTCGTTCCTCGCTCCCAAGCGATCCCCCGCCCCGCTTGTTCCTCGCTCCGGCGTGTTTCAAGGGGACTTCTAAGCCCTGTGCCGAGAGCGCTGTTATGACGTCTTTTTGTTGTTTGCTAATGCAAAAAAGGCTTAGCTCAGATGTGATTACACCCGCCTAAAATCAATTAATGCTGCACAACTGCCTTAATATGCGCTGTCACAAAAAACGGTAACTGATCACTATCCATATCAGGCTGTACGTTTTCGATAATGCGAATATCCGTCACCATACACTCGCGGAATAATTCGACTGCGTATTGGTGGATTTTTTCCACATGGTCCCAGGCCGACAGCGGCCAGACAAAGCCTTCCCAGCGCTCAGCATCTTCGACGGTCGAAAAGGTAATGCGGATTTCGGCGTTTTCGTGCGCGGCAATACAGATCACCGGCGTGCGGCCTTTGCTGCGGATGCTGCGCAGCGCATTGCTGGTCATCAGTTGCAAGCGGGTTTCCAGCTGGGTTTCGCGGCCTGCTTCACCGGCAGTCAGCCACGGCATTGGCGTGCGGGGAATCGGGAATAAAGTCACGCCATTGGTTTTAAGCTGCTCGCCAATTAAATTAGCCAGCTGCATGCCCCATGCGCCCAGATTGCCGCCCAGCTTGATTGCGGGTGCTGCATCTTTCTTTTGCATGGCCACGCCCACCAGATAGCGCAGAAAAACGGCTTCGTCTTTCAGCGGCATCGGCGAGGTGTTTAAGTCGACCGGCAAGCCGCCTGAGGCGTATTGCAACTGATCGCGCCACTGGCAGAGCTGTGATGGGTTCACTCCTGCCAGGGTTTCAGCATGTACCAGCTTGGCAGACAGCCAGACATCAGCATCGGGTGCGATGACTTCGTGCTGCTTTAAGAGGGCCAGCACGGCGTCTATATCTTTAAGCTGGCCTGCCAGCTCGGTTGTGCCTTTAAAGCCCGCTACTAAAATAACCGGGATGGCAAAAGGAATGGCGTATTGCTCTGCATCTTTGGGTGCAGTTTCAACCGCAGCGCGCAGCAGGCTCCACAGCTCCAGATAGGCATCTAAAGACGGTGCTTGCGTCAAGGCGGCGTTTAAACCGGCGTGATCATTGATGGCCAGGGTGTCGGCGAGCAGGCGTGTGAGCTCTTCGCGTTTTTGGCTGACGAGGGCGCTGGACGATTCCGTCAGCAGCGACATCAAAAGCCGGATAATTGGGTTTTGTGCGTTAACTCTGGCGTAGAGGCGAGGATCTGGCAGGTACATGGCTGGCCTGAACGAAAGGTGACAAAGGGGTGATTATACCGAGAGTCTGGCTGTTTGAATTATTTGGCTAATCCACAACTTGAACAGGGGTTTATTTCACCCCGGTTTGCCGCTTATTTGGTTTGAATTGTGAATTAAAGTTTCTTTCAGCCATTGCCCGGCCAGGCCCAGGGGGTGAGCAGGGTGCCAGACCAGTTGTACGCCCAGCTGCAGGCTGCTTTCAAAATGCCGGATTGGCAGTTGCACAATATCCTGTTCTAAAGCCAGATCTGCAAAGTGATTAGGCAGGCAGGCCCAGCCCAGGCCGCGGCGTACCAGCTCCAGTACAGCCCAGTCACCCTCCACCCACCAGACTGAGGGTGAGTATCTGAAGCGCTCTTTTTCCGCGCCACTGTGGCGGCCAGTGACCATCAGCTGCCTGTGGTCTTGCAGCATTTCTAAAGTAAGGGTTTTTTCCAGGGCTAAAGGGTGTTGGCGGGATACCACAAATTGCATTTCACACTCTCTTAAAGCATGAAAAGCCAGCTCTTTGGGATGTTCGGCTGCCTCGTAGCTGATGCCAAGATCAACCCGGCCCGAGAGCAGCAGTTTGTAGAGGTCTTCCATAATCGGGAATAACAGCTCTATTTCCAGTTGTGGGAATTTTGCCGCAAGCTGTTGCAGCAAGTCGCCAAGCCATGGCATTTGGGCAGAATCATCCACGGCTAAGCGCAGCTTGGCCTCCTGCCCTGCAGTCAGCCCATGGGCGATGCCGCTCAGCTGATCGCAGCGCTGCAAAATCGCGATGGCTTCAGGCAAAAGCCGCATACCTTCTGCGCTGAGCTGTGGGTAGCGGCCTTCGCGATTGAATAAGCTGACGCCTAAATCAATCTCTAAATTGGCAATCGCTGTGCTGATCAAAGATTGCGCCTTGCCCAGGCGGCGGGCAGCGGCAGAGAAAGATCCGCATTCGGCCGCTGCTTTAAATGCGCTGAGCTGATCTAATGAATATTTCATCTATCTGTTTTTATGATGGTTTCTAACTAACAACCATCATAGAAGCAGTTTACTATGGTGGCTATCCTTAAATGAGAGAGCAGCATGAAAGTACAAATGAGAAATCGGGCAGACCGTATCCGCCAGACCATTGGTTTTGAGGTGATCGGTTTTTTACTCTTTGTACCGCTGGCGCATTGGGCGTTTGGCTTTTCGGTACAGCAACTGGGGGTGCTGGCCGTGACGATGTCGGTGATTGCTGCGGCTTGGAATTACCTTTACAACTTAGGTTTTGATCATTTACTTGCGCGCTGGAAACAGCGCGTAAAGAAAAATACGCTGGAGCGCGTTGTGCACGCCTTTGGTTTTGAAGGCGGCTTATTATTTGTCAGCCTGCCGCTGGTAGCATGGTGGCTGAATATCGGGATTTGGGAAGCCTTTATTATGGATTTGGGCTTTGCCACTTTTTATCTGGTTTATGCCTTTGTATATAACTGGGCTTACGATAAAGTATTCCCCCTGCCAGGGTGGCAGGCCGTTTAGTCGCGCGGCAACTGCTGTGCCCTGATTAATTTTAAATTGAGATAAATAAATTATATGGTGAGTTTAATTAATAAGGGCACGCTGGCTGATTTATCTGCGGCTGCAAAAACCAGCCCAAGGCTGCGTAAAAATCTGAATTTTCATGCCAGTAATGAATCGGCCTGTCACCGCCTTTTAAATGCGCTGGAGCCGGGCACCTATGTGCAGCCGCATCGCCATTCTGATCTGGAGAAAGACGAAACCATGATTGCGCTGAGCGGGCGTTTTGGCGTGCTGATATTTGATGAAGCAGGCGAGATCACCGAGCAGGTGGTGCTTGCTGCCGATGGTAATCTGGGGATTAATATTCCTGCAGGCGCGTTTCACAGCATGGTGGCGCTGGAAAGTGGCTCAGTCTTTTTTGAAAGTAAGGCCGGCCCTTATGTGCCACTGAAGGATAGCGAAAAAGCCAGCTGGGCACCGAGCGAGGGCGAGCTGGGCTGTGAGGCATATTTAGCCAGGATGGTGGCTTGTTTTAATATTGCTTAACAAAACCCAGGTCTTGAACCACGGAGGAAAGGAGAACACAGAGGGGCACGGAGAAAAACACAAATAGGTTTTCTCTGTGAAACTCCGTGTCCTCTGTGAACTCCGTGGTTCAAGATTTGGGTTTGTCGTTGCACACATCAGTTGCAGCTTATTAGCGCCGTGGTACCCCAAAACGGTAGCCGATTGATAAATCAAGCACGGGGCTGTTTAGATCGCCTTTGAGTGATTTAACCACACCTGCACCGGCTTTTAGTTGCCAGTTATTGCTGATGGGGTAGCTGGCATAAGCCATGGGCTGCATGATGGCGCCGCCATCTGAATCAACACCTCCCCCACCGGCTGCGCCGACCAGCATTTCTGCACTCAGGCGTAATTTGCCGATGATTTCCTGGCTTTCCCAGCCTGCGCCAATCAAGCCAACTGAGTAGCCACCGGCTCCGCCACCTAATGCGCTGTGCGCCTGGCCGCTGAGATAAAAACCATCATCAATTTTACGGTTTAATTTAAAGCCAATATTTTGCATGCTGCGCTTGCTGCCATCGCGGCGTGCGGCACTGGTGTAGTGCTGCATGCTGGCATCCCATTCCCAGCCTTCAATCCGGTTCAGAATGTCGCTGCTTGCATGGGGGTGGTCCAGTGCCATGCCAAGTTGCAGGCTGGCATAGCGGGCATTAAAACTGCCATCAAAGGCTTTGGATAAGCCGGTTTCTAATGTTAAATCCAGATCACGGCTGATTTGATAAGTGCCAAAGACAGCTGCTTTTCCCAAAGCGCCGCCACCTGTATCCACTGCTCCGCCACCGCCCATGCCAAGCGATACGCGCGTGCCTGCACGCAGGGCAGAGTTAAACGCGTATTCCCAGCCGAAAGTGCCCAATACTTCGGCGTAGCCGTCAGATGATCCTTTCACTGCACCTGCGGCTTCCACACCCCACAGCCAGCCATTATTCAAGGATTGCGTCATTAAAAAGCCCGCGTAAGAGGTGCTATCCGGCGCAGCTGCGCTAGTGGTCGTTTTGACACTGCTGCCCTGTGGCCTAGATTGCGCGGCAACAATGGCGATGCGATCAAAACCTACGCCACCACGGCGGGTGGCCGTGAGGTATTGACCGATGCGGCTGGCATCGCTGTAGCTGAATGTATCGTCTACAGAAATCATTACCCCCAGCTGGCGGCTGCTGAAGTTGCCGCTTGGAAAACGTACTTCTGATGCGGAAAGCCCAGCGCGAATGCCGCCAAAATCCCAGAGCAAATCGATATGCGGGCGCAGCATCAGCCCGCCGCCCACACCTGCCGCGCCGCCACCGCCACCGCCCAGGTAAAAGCCGGTATCCACGCTGATTTCTTTGCTCACAGGAAGGCGGTAAGTGATTTCAGCGCCACCGGTAAAGAAACCACCACGCTCGCCCGTGATCGCACCATAGGCCGCAGGGCCCAGATAGAGGCCGGGCAGTGTCTCGATTAAATAGCTGCCACCCACCATGCCCATGCTTTCATCATTGGGTAGGGTAATGGTTTCAAACCCTAGCTTAAATGCCGCAGGTTTTTGAATGAGTGCATCACTGGATTCGGCGTAAGCTTGGCTGCTTAGTAATAGGCTGATGGAGAGGAGGCGTTTTAGCATAGGGCTCTTTTAAAAAGTAAGGTCAGGTGCATGTCATGCTGTTGATCACCCAGGGGGGGCAAGGTATTTAGGCCTGATTCTTTACAAAAAGTCAGCAAAAAAAACCGCCACGAATGGCGGTTGCTCGTTTTATTTTACGCGCATACCAGGCTTGGCACCGGTGTCCGGGCTAAGGATATACAAGCCACCGTCACCACCAGCCGCCAGTACCATGCCTTCTGATACGCCAAATTTCATTTTGCGCGGGGCAAGATTCGCCACCATCACGGTCATGCGGCCTTGCAGGTCTTCAGGCTTATACGCAGCCTTAATGCCTGCAAACACATGGCGGGTTTCGCTACCGATATCCAGCGTTAAAGACACCAGCTTATCCGCGCCTTCTACCGCTTTGGCTTCGGTAATCATGGCCACGCGCAGATCGATTTTCATAAAGTCATCGATGCTGATGGTTTCCGCAATCGGCGGAATTTCATAATCCGGCTTGGCGACAGGGGCGGTGGCTTCTAGGTTTTGTTTGTTTTCTTCAACCATGGCGGCAATGTCTTTTGGATCGATGCGGGTCATTAAGTGCTGGTAAGTTTCGATGGTGTGATCGAGCAGCAAGACCTGTGCATCGCTCCAGGTAAACGGGGCCACATTCAAAAATTGCTCTACATCTGCCGCCAGCTTAGGCAGTACCGGCTTGAGGTAAATAGTCAGAATACGGAAAGCGTTGATCAAAAAGCTGCAAACCACATGCAGATGCAGGCTCTGCTCAGGGTCTTTGGCCATCGCCCAAGGTTTTACGCTATCGACGTACTGATTTACTTCATCGGTCAGCGTCATGATTTCGCGAATGGCCCGGCCATACTCACGCGCTTCATACAGTGCCGCCAGTTTTTCACCCGCGCCTTGTAACTGGCCTTGCAGTGCAACGATGCGATCCATCAGCGGGTAATCGCTGGCGGTGAAAATGCCATCGTGCAGACGGCCTTCAAAACGCTTGCTGATAAAGCCTGCTGCACGGCTGGCGATATTAACGTACTTGCCGATCAGATCAGAATTAACCCGGGCGCTGAAGTCTTCCAGATTTAAATCCAGATCATCCACGCCGCTGCCCAATTTAGCCGCGAAGTAATAACGCAGCCATTCTGGGTTCAGATGCTTGAGGTAGGATTCGGCGGTAATAAAGGTGCCGCGCGATTTGCTCATTTTTGCGCCGTCTACGGTTAAAAAGCCGTGGGCGTGGATGGCAGTTGGCGTGCGGTAGCCTGCGTATTCCAGCATCGCAGGCCAAAATAGCGCGTGAAAATACAGAATATCTTTACCAATAAAGTGATACAGCTCGGCATCAGAATCTTTATTCCAATAGCTGTCAAAATCTAAGCCAAGCTGATCGCACAGGTTTTTATGGCTTGCCATATAGCCTACCGGCGCGTCCAGCCACACATAGAAATACTTGCCCGGCGCATCCGGAATCTCAAAACCAAAGTAAGGCGCATCGCGGCTGATATCCCAGTCGGAAAGACCGGCTTCAAACCATTCCTGCATCTTGTTGGAGGCTTCTTTTTGCAGCTTGCCTGGCGTTGTGGTCCATTCTTTAAGGAAGTCTTCGCACTCGCCCAGCTTAAAGAAATAGTGTTCTGATTCGCGCAGTTCTGGCGTGGCACCCGAAACGGCCGAGTACGGGTTTTTGAGTTCGGTTGGGCTGTAAGTTGCGCCGCAAACTTCGCAGTTATCGCCGTATTGGTCTTTAGCCGCGCACTTTGGGCATTCGCCTTTTACGAAGCGATCAGGCAAAAACATATTCTTAACTGGATCGTAAAGCTGATTAATAGTGCGGCTGGCAATCTTGCCATCTTCTTTTAATTTGCCGTAAATACGGTAAGCCAGCTCGCGATTTTCTGGCGAATTGGTCGAGTAAAAATTATCAAAATTTACATGGAAACCTGCGAAATCACGGGTGTGCTCACCGTGTACGCGTGCGATCAGTGCTTCTGGTGTCAGGCCTTCTTTTTCAGCGCGCAGCATAATCGGCGTGCCGTGGGTGTCATCCGCACAGACGTAATGACATTGATTGCCCCGCTGCTTTTGAAAACGCACCCAGATATCAGTTTGGATATATTCAACAAGGTGGCCAAGGTGAATCGCACCATTGGCGTAGGGAAGGGCTGAGGTAACGAGAATCTTGCGCGGCATCGTGGCGAAAACCAAGGAATAAAGAGAATAGGGAATTATCCCCAATATTTGCTTCGACTGCGAGGTGAATACATAGATATTTGTGGTGTTGCAGTGAAAAGCCCGTGTAAACACGCATAAATCAAGGTGTTTGCTGAAGTGAAAATAAACAGGCCCGCTGATTCGGGCTTTTATTACGGGAACCGCAATGCTTTTGTCATGAGTTTTGGCCTTTATCTGGCAAGCCGCCCCGGTGCTCTCTATATTGATAAGTCATAAATTGTTGTGCTCCTCAGCTGGCTTTGCTGCATTCAGTGCGCTGCTAAGCTGCCTTGGGCAGAAATGGCCGATTTTTTCCTTGATTTCTCATCTTGGGTGCAGTTTGTAAAACAAACATTTACAGAGTCAGCGAGTAATGAAGTCATTTTTGCATCGGCTAAATTGGAATAAAACTACAATGCTAGGGCCTGTATTACTCGTGCTGGCCGGAATGCTTATCAGCGTTATCTTGGCTTTTTTTTCCTATAGTCTGGATGCGGAGCGGGCAGAAGCTGCGTTTTTGCAAATGAGCGCCCGCTATGTTTCTGCTGTACAAAATCACATGAATGCATTTGGTGAGGGCTTGCAGCGCGCAGGCGCATTTACCGGAAAAGGGGGCGCACAACCCGGTTTTTTATATGCTGTACAGCTGTTAGATTTGCCCGCTACACAAGCAGGTGCTTTGTCTGTTGGCCTGCTCAGATGGGTGGCTGATAAAGACCGGGCCAATTACCAGGCAAAATGGGCCAATGAATTTGCAAGCATTCCTTTAAAAATGGCTGATATCTCCGGCACAAATACAGATGCTTATATTGTTGAAGCACTGGAGCCTGGCCTTTTTAAAGAAGAAATTCGCGGCTATGACTTCTCTGTATATACAGATTTGGTTAATGATTTGAAATCAGTCGCAGGTAAAGACCAAGTGTTGCTAATTGTTTCAAAGCGTTTATCAGAATTACACAAGGCTGATTTTTTAATTTTCTCCCCATGGTATTTTATGGATAAAAAAAGCAACAAACCATTTGACAGACATGGTTTGCTTCAGGGCTATGTTTATATTCCGGTTAGCGTAAAAAAAATGATGGGGAATATTGATTGTGAATACGCGAATTTATTTAAATGTGAGTTAAGCATTTCAGACAATAAAACTGCGCCTGTTAATTTATATCAGAGTGATCTGACTTCTCCGGATAATGCCATTTCTTTATATCATCGCAAAGTAGTGTTTGCTTATGGAGGAAAACAGCTCACTTTAAAAATGTCCAGTCAGCAGGCTTTTGATCAGTTATATCTGAAAAATGATTATATATGGATCATGGCTTTGGGTGTGCTGATGAGCTTGCTGTGTGCAGCCGTTTATTTTATGTTTTTAAATAAAAAAATCGTTAATAAAAATAAAATTGATAAAGAAAATAAAACGAAAATTCAGGATAAAGAAATAGAGCTTATGTTGAATGCCATGCCCGGGGCCGCTTTTATTTTGGACAGACAGGGCATGGTGCTCAGCATCAATCACTATGCACTTGCACTTTTTAAGCAGGTGGCTGCGGATGTGTGTGGTCAGCCTGTGTTCAGGTTGTTTTTTGATTTTAATTATGATGATTTTGAATCCTATATTTTGAGTGCGGAAAAAAATCAATCGCCTGGCGTAACAAATCCTGCCCTTGTTCTGAAAGGGCTTGATCTGAATGGACTTGATTTTGGTGTTGAATTCAATGCTTTTTACTTTTGTAATCATCAAAAAATAATGTGTCTGCTCAATGCCACCTCCGTTTCAGAGGAGGGGAAATTAATCAAAGAGAAGCTAAGACTGGCTATTGAATCTGCAAAATTAGCGACATGGGAATGGCATTTAGATAAAAATAAGATCAGCTGGGATGATGCCATGTATGCCCTTTATGGTTTGGACCCCGTATCGTTTTATCTTGATTACGCCAGCTGGTCAGCCCGAATCAGCCGGGAAGATATTATTCAGTTTGATGGTGCAATGCATGCCATGCTGCATGGTGGTGAATCGCTTAGTGAAATATTGAAAATTATTTTTCCTGATGGATCAATGCGTTATATCTCTACGCATGGAAAATTAATTCTGGATGATAAAGGCTTTCCGGAAAGGGTTATTGGTATTGATTTTGATATGAGCCGTGTGATTGAGGCTGAATATGCACTGCGTGAATCAGGCGAGCGTTTTTCTCTGGCCGCACAGGCCGCTAAAGAAGGGATTTGGGATTGGGATATGCAAACGGGCGAGGTGTGGTTTTCTTCCCAGTGGAAAGAAAATTTTGGTTATGCAGATGATGAATTAGAAAACAATTTAGCCACATGGGACAGGCTGATTGAACCGGAAGACCGAAAGCGGTTCTTGCATTTAACCCATGAATTTAATCATGGGGCAATGGATCGCTTTGAGGTGACACTCCGATTTAAACATAAATCAGGGCATTGGGTCAGTGTACGCAGCCGGGCTGTTCATTTGAAAAATGAATCAGGCGAAGTGGTCAGAATGGTAGGATCGCATGAAGATATTACTGAGATTCTGAAGCATGAAGAAGCTTTGAATGAAAGTAGAAAAAGAATGGATTTAACCATTCAATGTGCGGGTCTCGGAATATGGGATTGGAATATCAGTAATAATGAGGTTTTATTTGGCGGGCAATGGGCAGAAATACTGGGTTATGATCCGGCAGAAATGCCGGCTCACTTAGACAGCTGGTCTGAATTAACGCATCCTGACGATGTGCTTGCCGCCCGAAAATTATTGCAGGCGCACTTTAGTGGCGAGCTGGCTATTTGTGCCGCTGAATTCAGAGTAAAAAATAGGGAAGGAAACTGGCGCTGGATTTTAAGCGTGGGGCGGGTAAGTTCTTTTAGTCAGGATGGCAAGCCTTTGCGCATGCTTGGGGTGAATATTGATATTCATGAAAGGAAAATTAATGAGGCAGCCTTACAAGCAGCCATTTTAATGGCGGAAGCAGCAAGCCGGGCTAAAAGTGATTTTTTAGCCAATATGAGTCATGAAATTCGTACCCCGTTAAATGCGGTATTGGGGTTTTCATCTTTAGTGCTTGAAAGCGAGCTGAGCCCGCAGCAGCGGGAATTGGTAGATTCAATTCATACTGCAGGACACTCTTTATTATCACTTTTGAATGATTTGCTGGATTTTGCAAAAATAGAAGCGGGCAGGCTGGAGTTAGAGTGTATTGAATTTAATTTGCGTCATATTATAGAAGAGTTGTTTATTTTTTCTGCACCAAGGGCGTATGAAAAAAAATTAGAAATTGCATGCCTTGTTTCCCCTGATGTACCTGAGCATTTAATGGGGGATCCTGCCCGTTTGCGTCAGGTATTAGTTAATATAATGAGTAACGCCATTAAATTTACGGGGGAGGGAAATATTATTGCCCGTGTATTGTGTGAGGTGCTTGATTCACAGCGCGTTATGATTCGGATTGAAATAAAAGATTCGGGGCTGGGTTTGTCTGAGCAGGTGAAAAACGAATTATTCAGCCCGTTTACCCAGGCAGATAATTCAACAACTCGCAAATTTGGGGGCACTGGCTTGGGCTTATCTATCTGTAAACGCCTGATTGATGCAATGGAAGGACAAATTGGCGTGGAAAGCCAGCCCGGTGAAGGGGCTAATTTCTGGATTGAAGTGCCTTTTACTGTTGTTTCTGCAGAGCCTCTGGTGCCTGTATATAGTCAGCGGCGTAAAGTGCTGGTATTTGAGCCTTTTCTTGCATACGCCGAATCCCTTGCGATTACTCTGGCAAGGCTTGGTCTGCATGCGCATTATTATACTGATCCTGAGGAGGGCATGGCCGCTTTAAATCAGGACGGGACAGAATTTGCCTTTGTGATGATGGATGAGCGTTTTGAAGCTGTTGATTTAAGCCGCCGTATTCACGCTCATTTACATGGAGTTGCCTTGCCAATTATTCATTTAATTTTAAGCCGGGCAAAAGAGATTCATCGAAAAGTTAATTCGCTGAATTTTTATTTAGCAAAGTTTACAGAGGAAAAACAGTTGCGGTATTGTATTGAAGAGGCTTTACAGTGCGGTGAATGTGCTACGGTTCGGGAAGACAGATTATCGGTAGATGAATTAGAAGGTATGGCTTTACATATTCTGGTGGCTGAAGATAATCTGATTAATCAGAAAGTGGCCATGATGATGCTACAAAAACTGGGTTGTAAAGTAGATGTCGCAAATAATGGATTAGAAGCGCTTAATCAGGTTCAGAAAGGCAATTACGATTTGGTTTTTATGGATTGCCAGATGCCGGAAATGGATGGCTATACCTCGGTTGCGCTGATTCGTGCATTGGCGGGGCCGAAAAGCCGGGTGCCTGTAATTGCTTTAACCGCTAATGCGTTTAAAGCCGATGAAGGTCGTTGTTATGAGGCGGGCATGGATGATTTTATTGCCAAGCCCGTTAGTGCTGAGCAATTGATTCGTGTTTTATCGCGGTTTTTTTTCAATCAGTCACAGGGGCAGACTGTAAATGCTCTGAATGGAGATCATATGACTTCGCCTGCGGGTAATGAAGAGCTGGATAAAGAAATGGCCAGCATTAACCATACCTTTGAAGATTTAAAAACCATGCTGGGTATGGATATGACGGATGAGCTAATTAAATTGTTTCTGCCTACACTGGATGAGTGCCTGGCTAATCTGGGCCCGGTGATTGAGTCGGGCGACGGAGATGCAGTGGTGAGCTGTGCCCATAAATTGAAAGGTGCGGCCGCTCAGCTGGGGGCGCATACACTGGCCGATTTATGCAAAAAAGTAGAGCAGACAGCGCGTGAAAAAGCATTGGATAATGCTTGGCCATATCATGCGAAGATTATGTCTTTAGGCAGTGCTGTCGGGCAGCGCTTACGCGTGCGCTGATGCGCTAAGCGGTATTTTCAGAATATGAATAACAAAAATAACAGGTACTGTCGTGATTTTGCCAAGCTCGGGTTTAATGATCCCATGGCTGCAGTCCAAACTGGATGCAGCAACACATATAACCGCTGGTGATTTGGGTGGAGAGGCCATGCCGGAAAGCCGTAAGGCTGCGGTGCTGATTCCTCTGGTACTGCATCCTGATGGCCCCACCGTTTTGTTCACTGAGCGTGCGGCGCATCTTTCTACCCATGCCGGGCAGGTTAGTTTTCCGGGCGGTGCGTATGAAACGCTGGATGCAGATTTAATCGCTACGGCTTTGCGTGAAACGCAGGAAGAAATTGGCCTCTCGCCCGAGCGGGTGGCGGTGATGGGCAGTCTGGCTGAATACTTCACCATCAGCCGTTTCAGGGTAACGCCCGTAGTGGGGGTGTTGCAGCCGGGCTTTGATTTAACGCCAGATCCTAATGAAGTGGCGGATGTTTTTGAGCTGCCGCTCTCCGTTTTACTTGATGCGCGCCGTTTTGAGCGCAGGATGATAGAGCGCAACGGCCAGCGCGGCTTCACCAATTTTTTAGAGCATGATGGCCGTGTGGTGTGGGGGGCAACGGCGGGAATGCTGCTGATGCTGGCCAAAAGTTTGGAATAAAACGGTACCCGTGGCTGCGGGTGCCGCTTAATGCATTACAGCCTGCTGCGGCCTCTCTGGATTTTAACGAGAGTGGCAATCAGCGTATCAATATCGCCGCAATGATTATAAAAAGCCAATGGCGGCTGCACGGTGACTTCCAGCCCAAAACGGCGCAAAACAGGCTGTGCACAAGGAAGTATGACTGCCTGATAAATACGTACCCGCTTGCCAATAATGCGGGTCTCACCGATCACGCTGCCGCTGCCATGATCAATAAAAAACTCAGGGCTCAATTTGTGCGCCAGGATGAATATCAATGCCCGTTGAGGCATAAGCCAGATTGGAAATAATCCGCGCTAAAAAGGGTGCGCTCAGTAAATACAGTCTATTGGCCAGGCGGTAGTTCAGTACGGCGCGAAAGCCAGGGTAGCAAAGCAAAAGCTCAGAAATGCTTCTGGCCGCCGGATCCCCCTGCTGGGCTGCGTGTAAATCGGCCTCCAGAATGGCGTGGATATCAGGCCGCTGGCGGGGAAACCGGCGGGTGATTTCATGGGCGGCGTGCTTGTGATCGGAGGGACGCCGGGGGCTGCCTTAAACAGCAGGCCGCGCCGGACCTGCTCAAGCAGCTGTGCCAGCGTGGTGCCCACAGAATAATCGATACTTTCTTCGGATAAATCCGGTCTGCCGTAATGCGTGGGGAACAGCACCGCCGCCAGCCCTTCCATAATCTGCCCCATCACTCCTCTTGAGGGTCGTTCTCGAACCTCTCTATGAAAGCATGTTTTTTGTGCGTGCTCGCGTGATTGGCGTAAGCCCTGAACCACGTCTTCCAGTCGCCAGGGCAGGGGCATGGTTCGGCGTGCGGCGAATTATCCGCTAAAAAACCGTGTATTTCGTCAGAAATGATCGCATATTTATTCATTTTTATTGCTTTTTACTGACTAATGAAGAAGGCTAGCCCCAAAAACAATACAGAATAAAATTGATATAAGAGTTTATTTTTTAGAGCTTTTTAATCATTTGCATGTGTATTTTATGGCCTTGGTATTGTTTTTTCATAAATATCAAGAGTATTGATAGTGTCGTTTTTTTGTCGAAAATTAAAGCTTTATGGATGTTTTTTTTTGATGTTTAATTTTTTTATTTAATTAAAACAGTTGGTTATGTTCTTTCTGTGTGTTTTTTTTCTAAGGGGATAGCTTGTTTTAGATCAATGAGCCCGCTGCCTGTGCGCCGTGAAGCAGAAGAGGGCTGCAGATTGTATAGAGTTAAAAAATGTTGCGGATAAGAGGTTGGCTGGCTGATGTAATGGACCGCAGATGGGGCGAACATTAGATTTTAAGTGGATTAGCTTTTTACGTATCAAATTAAAAGTAAATTTATTGTAAGTTTTTTTTGGCGGTAGAGGGGAATGTCTGAGGTGTATAAAAAGGTTCGTGCATGTATTGGTAATATTTGTGTTGCTTTAATGTTGTGTTTGTTGTGTGTTTTTTTGTTGCGTCTTGACATGTCAATGTCATGGAGTTGATGATCTGTGGCAGAAAGTGATTGATTCTTAATTGTTAATTGCTTTCAAAACGGAACGTGAGCAATAAGCAACCAGCAAAAATGGAGATAACGATGACAAAGCAAGCTCGCATGGCTTTTGCACTTGTAATGGGCTTAGGCCTGACTCAAGCTGTAAATGCAGTTACGGTAAATCAGACTTACATCAATAAAACCGGCTATGAAATCAGTCAGGAAAAAGGCCGCTATGCACAGCCAACCATTTATACCGACCAACGTGCATGTGGCGAACCCAGCCCGAAAGCGATGGCCTGCGGACCTTCTATTATCAGCGTGGGTACACAATTTCTGCAGACTCAGGAAAGCCAGCACGGCAATTACGCTGCCAAAATGGTATTGGCCCATGAATGGGGTCATTCCATTCAGTTTGCTAATAATATCCGCTTGCAAGCGCCTTATATGGAGTTGCAAGCAGATTGTAATGGCGGATCATTTATTCGCTATGCCGTGAATATGCTGGGCTATCAGTCTTTCCTGGAAGCCGCTGTAAGTAGCGCCCGGGCGGCAGCGGATTACAGCACGCATGGCACGCCAGCCCAGCGCGATGCGTTTACACGCTGGGGCTATGCTCAGGGTGATTTGCTGAAGTGTTTTAATAATTTGCCAAAATAATTAATTAAAATAATCTCTCTGATATCTGATGCTAGGTATCAGAGAGAATGGAGTGAGGCGAAATATGAAAAAACCAATTCTGTTGCTCATGCTGGTATTAGTCGGTGGCGTGATTCTCTCTTTCTGGCAATCACCTGCTGCTGTTTTATCCAGCCTAGTTGCGGCCGTGAAATCACCAGCGGGGCCTGATCGGGCTGACACAATATCTGTAGCTGCTTTACAGGCAAAAGATAAAAATATCAGCCAGTCTGCCATGCTGCAAGCTTCCCCTTTTGCTAAAAACAAAAGTATTGATTTAAGCAGCGATGAGGTAAAAACCGACCCGCTTCCGAATACCGCCATGAATACACCGGATAAAGAAGTGATCAGCCCAGAAGAAGCTGCCCGCCGTAAAAAGATGGAAGCTTTAGGCTATATGGTGCCCGCCGATTATTTAACGAAAGATTTGCAAAGCTTAAAAAAGCTGGCGAAATCGGGGGATGCTTATGCCATGGTGCATTTGGGTGAGAAGTATTATTTTGAATTAAATAAAAACCCGGAAAACCCTGATTATGATCCGCAAACTGACTATGCCAATCAGGCTAAATCTACCTTTAAAGATGCATTAGTGGCGGGAAATATCCGCTCTGCAGGGATTATTGCCGAGCTTTATCTGCAAGAAAATAATCTGGTGGATGCCTATGCATGGCATTTGATTTCTGATCGCCTGGGTGACAGCATCAGCGCAGATTGGTTTCGCAGTACTAAAGTGTATACCGAAGCCAGTGATCAGTTGAAGCAGGCTGCTAAAGCCAAATTGCCGGTATTGATTGCAGAATTAGACGGTCGCAGCAAAGCGGCAAACCGCACACCGATATTTAAGTCCTAATGGCTGATTTGGAAGACGCCCGGGTTTTATTTTCAGTATTCCTGGGGTTTGCCTCAGTCTGATCAAATTAAGTGCAGCTCCTTAAGCGGATCAGACTGGCTGCAGATACTTGCTTATTGCAATCGTTATTATCTTGGATAAAGTTTTAGAAATGGGGCGGTTTTTAATCGGATATCCGGATTATTTATATTTTTTTTGGTAATCATAATAGCGGGCGTTTCCAACAGAGCAGGGGTTTGTTTGTTTTTCAGTAATTCAAACAGGGTACGCATGGCTTTTTGCCCCATTAAAAAAGGGTCTTGAATGACTGCACCATTCAGGCTGCCGTCTTTTATTGCTTCATTGATTTTGTGATTAAAATCAAAGCCATAATGGTGTGTTTTTCCTGCAAGGTTTTTGGCTTTAAGCGCACGCACTGTACCCTCTGTGCTTGATTCATTGGGGGTGAAAATAAGATCAATATCCGGGATTCGGCTCAGAAGAGCACTTGCACTGGATTCGGCGGCTTGCATTGTAATACCGGCATATTGCGTATCAATTACCTCTGCATTGGGCAGTAGTTTATGGATGCTGTCTAAAAAACCTTTTTCCCGCTCTGCAGTCGAGCCATGTTGCGCTGAATACCGCAGTAGTAATATTTTTTTTGTCTGCGGAAAATCTTTAGCGGCCTGCGCCGCCGCCAGAGCGCCAGCTTCTTTATTATTGGTGCCTACATAGGGCAGGGTGTTTTGTCCTGTTAATGGAGAATCCACAATCACAACTTTAATGCCCTTATTGATGGCTTCCCGAATGGGTTTATCGAGTTGTGCCATAGAATTGGGCGCTAAAATAATCCCTGAGTATTTTTGCTGAATATAAAAATCAATAATACGGGCTTGGGCATCAACACCATCTTCTTGGCTGGGCCCTCGCCAGACCATTTCAATATGCAGATTTTTTGCCGTTTCTTCAGCGCCACGCGCCATTTCTTTCCAGAAAATTTGTGTCGCCCCTTTGGGGATAAAAATAGCCTTATGCGGGGCTGCTGTTGCAGCGCAAGTGAATTGAAGGGCCATCGCAAACAACAGAAGACGCATTAATCGCATTTCGTACTCCACTTACATGCTTAATTTCTAGCAATATAGCTAATTAATGGTATGCGGTTGAATCTGCTGCCTGGCGGCTTGCACCAGCTGTGCTGGTGTTTATTTTATTCATGCAGGCACGGATTTAAATAAAAAAAGGCCACCCCTGCGGATGGCCTTTGCTTTATGCATTTAAAAGCTTATTCGTAATCAGACATCGGTAAGCAAGCGCAGAATAAATTGCGATCGCCGTAGACATTGTCTGCACGGCCCACTGGTGGCCAGTATTTATTACGCTTCAGGCTCTCCAGCGGGAATGCTGCAGTCGCACGGCTATAGCCGTGTTCCCACGTTTCAGCGGTTAATACTTCTACCGTGTGCGGTGCGTTCACCAGCGGATTATCTGCCAGTGTCCACTCACCACTCACCACGCGGTCGATCTCGCTGCGGATGGCAATCATGGCGTCGATAAAGCGATCAAGCTCTGCTTTGGATTCGCTTTCGGTAGGCTCTACCATCAGTGTGCCCGGTACCGGGAAGCTCATGGTTGGTGCGTGGAAACCGTAATCCATCAGGCGTTTAGCTACATCTTCATTGCTGATGCCGCTGGTGTCTTTCAGTGGGCGCAGGTCAAGAATACATTCGTGCGCAACCAAGCCATCATGACCGCTGTAAAGCACAGGGTAGAAAGGCGCCAGGCGTTTGGCGATGTAGTTGGCGTTAAGAATCGCCACTTCCGTTGCGCTTTTCAGGCCTTCCGCGCCCATCATGGCGATATACATCCATGAGATAGGCAAGATCGCTGCCGAGCCATAAGGCGCTGCACTGACCGCGCCAATACCCTGCTCGCCACGTACATAGCCGCTGCTTTCTTGATTAGGCAAAAACGGTACTAAGTGTGCAGCTACTGCCACCGGGCCAACACCCGGGCCGCCGCCGCCGTGAGGAATGCAGAATGTTTTGTGCAGATTTAAGTGGCTGACATCGCCGCCAAACTGGCCGGGTGCGCACAGGCCCACCATGGCATTCATATTTGCGCCGTCGATATATACCTGGCCGCCGTGGCTGTGCACGATTTCGCAGACTTCCTTAACCGATTCTTCAAACACGCCGTGCGTGCTTGGGTAAGTGATCATAATCGCGGCAATATTCTGGCTGTGTTTATCCGCCTTGGCGCGTAAATCGGCCAGATCGATATTACCGGCTTCGTCGCATGCCACTACCACCACGGTGAGGCCTGCCATTTGCGCAGAGGCTGGATTGGTGCCGTGTGCGGATGCCGGGATCAGCACGATATTGCGGGCATTATCGTTACGCGATGCGTGGTAAGCCTTGATAATCAAGAGACCCGCGTATTCACCCTGGCTGCCTGCATTAGGCTGCAGGCTCACGCCCGCATAACCCGTTGCCGCGCACAGCATGGCTTCCAACTGAGCGATCATTTCGCGGTAGCCCGCAGTTTGAGCATTTGGCGCAAACGGGTGGACATTGGCAAATTCCGGCCAGGTGACCGGCATCATTTCGCTGGCGGCGTTGAGCTTCATGGTGCAAGAGCCGAGCGGAATCATGGTGCGATCTAGCGCTAGGTCTTTATCTGCCAAGCTACGCAGATAGCGCATCATCTCTGTTTCAGAGTGATAGCGGTTAAATGTTGGGTGCGTCAGAAAATCTGTCTGGCGCAGCAGCTCGCCAGGTAATGCGCCTGCGATTTCTGCATCGATGGCGTCTACCGCTGGCAATGTTTTGCCAGCAGCAAAGATGCTCCATAAGGTCGCAACATCTTTGCGGGTGCTGGTTTCATCCAGAGAAACGCCAAGCGTTGCAGCATCGATTTGGCGTAAGTTAATGCCCTGAGCATGGGCAAGAGTATGAATCGCCGCGGCGTCTTTTACTGAAATGGTAAGGGTATCAAACCAGTTTTCGTTCAGGACTTTTACGTCAAGCTGCTTCAGGCCCGCAGCCAGAATGCTGGTCAAACGGTGCACGCGGTGCGCGATGCGTTTTAAGCCGCTTGGGCCGTGGTAAACGGCATACATGCTGGCCATCACAGCGAGCAATACTTGCGCGGTACAGATATTGGAAGTCGCTTTTTCGCGGCGGATATGCTGCTCGCGGGTTTGCAGGGCCAGGCGGTAAGCGCTCTTGCCTTGCGCATCGATGGTAATCCCAACCAGACGGCCTGGCATCGAGCGCTTGAATTCATCGCGTGTGGCTAAGAAGCCAGCGTGCGGGCCACCAAAGCCAAGCGGCACACCAAAGCGCTGGCTATTACCCACCACTACATCAGCACCCCAAGTGCCCGGCGCTTCTAATAAAGTAAGTGCCAGCAAATCAGCGGCGACCACTACTAAAGTGCCCTTGGTGTGTAAATCAGCAACAAGTGCGCGGTAATCCGGCACATCGCCGTTGACCCCCGGGTATTGCAGCAGTACACCAAAACCATCGCCTGCTTCGCCAAGACCGGTGCGTACTTCAACGCCCAGCGGTGCCGCGCGGGTAGCAATCACTTCGCGGGTTTGTGGCAGCACATCGGCGGCCACATAGAAAATGGTCGATTTGCTTTTGCTCATACGCAGTAAGAGCGTCATCGCTTCGGCAGCTGCCGTGCCTTCATCCAGCATGGATGCATTGGCAATCGCCATGCCAGTCATATCGGTAATCATTTGCTGGAAGTTAATAATGGCTTCCAGACGGCCCTGGCTGATTTCTGGCTGGTATGGAGTGTAAGCCGTGTACCAGGCCGGATTTTCCAGGATATTGCGTAAAATGACGCTTGGGGTATGGGTGCCGTAATAGCCCTGACCAATCATGCTCTTTTTGAGCACATTCTTGCCTGCAATGGCTTTCAGCGTGGCTAAAGCCTCTGCTTCGCTTTTGGCCTGAGTGAATTCACCCAGCGGCAAAGCATCCTGACGGGCAATCGCCGCAGGAACGATATTTTTAATCAAATCAGCGCGGCTAGTGTAGCCAAGCAGGGCCAGCATGGCGGCTTCTTCCGCAGCATTAGGGCCGATATGGCGGGCCACAAAAGCGGCGTGATCTTCAAGATGGCTAAGAGATGCAGTGGTCATGGCGGCAACCGTAAAAGGGGACGAGGCAAAAGGTCAAAACTCATCAAACCCAAACCTTGAACCACGGAGTTTAGGAGAACACGGAGGGTCACGGAGAAAAATAAACTCTCGGAGGTTTTCTCCGTGAAACTCCGTGTTCTCAGTGGTCTCCGTGGTTCAAGATTTGGGTTTTAGAATTTATTAAGCAGAAGAATTAGCCGATGGCTTTTTCGTAATCGGCGGCGCTCAGCATGGCATCGAGGTCGGCGGCGTTGTCTGGGGTGATTTTGAATAACCATGCGCCGTAAGCGTCGGTGTTGACTTGCTCTGGAGCATTGGTCAAGTCGTCGTTGCTTTCCAGAATCACACCCGCCAGTGGCGCGTAGATATCGCTGGCAGCTTTTACCGACTCAACCACACCACAAGCGTCGTTTTTAGCGTAGCGAGTGCCGGCTGCTGGCAATTCCAAAAACACGATATCGCCCAGCGCTTCTTGCGCATGGTTGGTAATGCCGATGGTGATGCTGCCATCTGCTTCAAGACGAAGCCATTCGTGCGTGTCAGTGAATTTTAAATTTGCAGGGATAGACATAAAAGTGCTCCGGTATAGGGTGTGTTGTTATGTGTGCTAAACCTTACACCACAGAGAGCACAGAGCACACAGAGTTTCACAGAGGAAAACGTATAAAAAAGCATTTTTCAGTAAGGCTGACCTCACTAACGATTGAATGGCTTAATTAGATTTTCTCTGTGGCCCTCTGTGTACTCCGTGTCCTCTGTGGCTCAAGACTTTGCAATATTAAGCGTTAATTTGTGATTTGCCGTTGCGTACAAAAGGCATTTTTACGACGCGGGCGGCGAGTTTTTTGTCGCGGATGGCCACGTGTACGGTGTCGCCAATGGCCACGCCCAGTGGTAAACGCGCCATAGCGATGGATTGTTGCAGGCTTGGCGAGAACGTGCCGCTGGTGATTTCACCATCACCGTGTTCGGTATGCACCACCTGATGGCCGCGCAGTACGCCGCCTTTATCCAGCAGTAATAGGCCAAGGAATTGTTGAGTCTGGCCTTGGGCGATGAGGGCTTCTTTGCCGACGAAATCGCGCTCGGAAACCAAATCAATCGTCCAGGCTAAACCTGCGTTCAGTGGGTTGATGGTTTCGTCCATATCCTGGCCGTATAAATTCATACCGGCTTCTAAGCGAAGCGTGTCGCGAGCACCCAAACCACAAGGACGAACGCCTGCGGCGATCAGTTGATTCCAGAAGTTTTCAATTTGCGTAGCAGGCAGCACTACTTCAAAGCCATCTTCGCCGGTGTAACCCGTGCGGGCAATCATCACCTCACCAATTTGAGCGGCATTAAAAGGCTTGAGCTCTTCGCTGGCGGCCTGGGTTTCTGGCAGAACTTGCCAAACTTTAGCGCGGGCATTGGGGCCTTGTACGGCCAGAATGGCTAAATCATTGCGGGAAGTAATGGTAAGGCCGGTATTCCAATCGCTATTGAGCTGTTGCAGCCATGCGATGTCTTTATCTGCTGTGCCTGCGTTAACCACAAGGCGGAAGTAATCTTCGGTGAAGAAATAAACGATTAAATCGTCGATCACCGTAGCTTGTGGGTTAAGCAGGCAGGAGTAGAGCGCCTTGCCGGAAACTTTAAGCTTGGCCACATTATTGGCAATGGCGCGGGTCAGGAAGGCGCGAACTTGCCCGCCTTTGATATCCACCACACGCATATGGCTAACATCAAACATGCCCGCATCGGTCCGAACGGCGTGGTGTTCTTCGATTTGCGAGCCATAGTTTACAGGCATGTCCCAGCCGCCAAAATCGACCATACGGGCGTTGGCAATACGATGGGCAGCATTGAGTGGGGTAGTGTGGAGTTGGGCGGACATGGCGCTCCCGGGCATAGCGCTGCAAGCCAAGTCTGGCTGGTTTGTGCAGCGGCCCCTCTGTCCTTGGTACCTGAGAGATTCCAAAACGGCTCATGACGATCCGTTTTGTTAGCCCCTTCGGTGGGCGATTTCACGCCGCTCTCCAGAGTGTTGATGCCAAAGAGTCCTTTTGCCTGAGCGTTCGCGGGCGTTGCGCCTTCGGCGGCACCAAGGGTTTTCCCTAGGTGCTCTCTCCTCTTTAGTGGTCGGAATTTAACCACTTAGACGGTGCTTGTCAATTTTTACATTAGGCGTTTCTGCCTTTTTTTATGCTTGGTTCTGCTGGCTTGTTTTGAATTTAAGTTTAAAGCTAGATATGTTTGAATGACTGTTTACATCGATCTCGCCATGATGCAGTTGCATAATCGAAGAAATAATGGCGAGGCCCAAGCCTGAGCCGCCATCGTTACGACTACGGGCGGGGTCTACTCGGTAGAAACGCTCAAATAGATGCGCCAAGTGATCTGCTGCAATAACTTCGCCTTGGTTGCTGACGGAGATGGAGATGCTGTGTGCATCTTGCTCTATGTCTACCATAATCTTACTGGCAAGATCGGCATGCCGAATGGCATTAGAGAGTAAATTGGTCAGGGCGCGTTGCAGCATGGATTTGTCAGCTAATATTTGACCGCTACCACTTATAAGCAATTGGATGTTTTTGCTTTCAGCCAGTGCATCAAAAAAATCAAATAGCATTTCAATCAGCGGCTTTAAATCAATTTCTTCCAAATTTAAAGCCTGTTCGGCTTGCTCTGCATTGGCTAAAAATAAGAGATCATTAATTAAACGATTTAGCCGTAGTAGCTCTTCTTCGGCCGAGGCCAATACGCGCTGATAATCTGCCACCTCACGGGTTTTACTTAGATTGACCTGAATATCGCCCAATACATTACTTAAGGGTGTGCGCATTTCATGCGCTAGATCGGCAGAGAATTGGGATAGCCGTTCAACGCTATTCTCTAAGCGCTGCAACATGCCGTTAAAGCTGATTGCTAGTTCTTGTAATTCAGTGGGTACCGCTTCAATACCTAATCGGGCATGTAATGATGCTGCGGTCACAGAGCTCACCAAAGCATTAAAGGTTTGCAAGGGCTGCAAAGCGCGCTTAGCAACCAGCCATGAGCCTAGCGCAATAAATAACACGGCAAATGGTAGCGCTAAAGCCTGAGATTGGCGAAATAGGAGCAGCAGTTTTTGATCACTTTCCCTTTCTAAAAAGACCAGCAACCATTGCGCTTGTATAGGGTGTGCTTGAATGCCTAGTAAGACAGGATCACCTAGGTTGTTTTTTCTAGTGAATACACCGGCGACCCATTTAGATTGGAAATGAGCCTGGGCAAGGGCTTGCTCTCTGGCAAAAGGATCCGAGCTTTTTAAAACGGTTGAGTCTGAAACAAGGGCCCAGTGTAAATAAGGATGGCCGACTAGTTGTGCAGATAACTTGGATTCATCGGCGCTTGTATTGGCATTAAGCACTTGCTGTAAAGCTTCCATCTTACCGATTAATTCAGTTTTAGCCCGTTGATCTAAAGCCAAACGTAATAAGTGATCTGTGCCCATCGCAATCAAAAAAACCAAGACCGCACAAAAGACCCCCACCATGCCGCCCACCCGCCAAGCTAAAGATTTTGGCACTTTCATGTTTGATATCTCGCATGATTACTGAGCGCGGCGATCATTCTTCATCCCTTGCTTCAAAAACATAGCCCACACCACGCACGGTATGAATGAGCTTAGGGCTAAAGCCATCATCTACTTTGCCTCTTAGACGGCGAATCGCTACATCCACAATATTAGTGTCAGTATCAAAATTAACATCCCATACATTAGAGGCAATCAGAGTGCGTGTCAGCACTTCGCCATGGCGGCGCATCAGCAAATGCAGCAGGGCAAATTCACGGGCGGTGAGATCAATCTGTTGTTGATGACGGTAGGCCTTATGTTTAACAGGATCTAACTCTAGCCCTGCCAGTTGCAAAGTCTCGACGGGGCTCACTTTATTATTTCTTTTAAGCAGTACCTTAATGCGGGCCAGCAGCTCAGGAAAGGCAAAGGGCTTAGGCAAATAATCATCTGCGCCCGATTCTAGCCCACGCACCCGATCATCAATCCGGCTACGCGCAGTGAGCATCAGCACCGGTGTTTGTTTGCTGCGTCGCAGGCCATCAAGCACCCCCCAACCATCGAGCAGGGGCAACATCACATCCAAGATGATTAAATCAAACTCTTCTTCTAGTGCTTTATGTAAGCCATCGATGCCATTGCTGGCAATATCAATGACATAGCCGCTCTCACTTAAGCCTTGCTTTAAATAAGCCGCTGTTTTGCTCTCATCTTCAATAATTAAGATGCGCATTTCTATTCCCCTTTGTTGCTTAAATTCTATCCTGAATCTTCTCTTGCTTTGGTTTATGACAAATTTGTAATGTTTGGGTCATCTTTGCAATGGGTATGGCGTGCCTATACTGCTGGCTTAGTCCGCTTAAGCAATCATTGGGTAGAGGTCGCCATGAAACCATCTATATCCCTGTTTTTTATCAGTTTTCTTTTGACGACTGCTGCTGCCCAATCAGATGAAAGCAGCGCCCCAGCGCCTATGACACGTTTGGAATACCACTCAGTGCTGGTTCAATATCAGCCATATCGCGAGCAGGTGCTTATTCCTTGGCGTGAATCAAATGATACGGTCGCCAAAATAGGGGGCTGGCGCGTGTATGCCAAAGAGGCAAGGCAAGCTTCTGAGCCTCAGGCTCAACCCGATGCACGTCATGGAGCCGCTCATGAGTGAACTATTTCGGGGGTCGAGAATGAGGCTTATCGTCCTTAGTCTGTCTGTTCTGGGATTAACAGCGTGTGCCAGTGTCGATTTTGATCGCTCGCTCGCACAAAGTAATCAAACGGCCGTCTCTTTTACCCAAGGCAAGCTGGCGCTGGCGACGACGACAGCACAGCGCACTGAAATGGACAAAGCGGCAACTGATTTACTGCAAAAGCCATTAGACCAAAATAGTGCGGTTCATTTGGCCTTGCTCAATAGCCCCAACGTACAAGCGATGTTGGCGCAAAACTGGGCCGATGCTGCAAGTGCCGCGCAATCTGGGCGTATCACTAATCCGCTATTCACTTTTGAGCGAGTCACCCTAGGGAGTGAGCTTGAATTGGGCCGTTTATTGTCTTTTGGCCTGCTGGATTTGCTCACCTTGCCACAGCGCTACGATATAGCACAGCGTCGTATCGGACAGGCTCAGCTGCAACTGAGCTTAGATACGATTGAGCAAGTGACTCAGATACGTCAAGTGTGGGTAAAGGCGGTTGCAGCGCAGCAGAGCTTGGCATATGCCAAGCAAGTTTTTGATACAGCAGAAGCCAGTGCCGAACTCGCTCGGCGATTACTAGCCGTGGGCAATTACAGCCGTTTAGCCCATGCAAAACAGCAGGTTTTTTATGCTGAATCTGCTACGCAATGGGCTGCTGCACAACATTCAGCCCTTGCTAGCCGTGAAGAGTTAGTTCGAGTGCTGGGCTTAAATGATGCCCAAGCGGCCCAACTCCAATTGCCCAATAAATTACCTGATCTCCCTAAGAGCCCCCGTAGTGCAGAAGAAATTAGTCAGCTGGCCAGCAAAGAACGGCTAGACATTAAATTAGCTAAGGCCACATTTGATGCTTCAGCAAAGGCGCAGGGGCTGAATGGGCTGACCAGTTTAATTGATATCGAGCTAGGCATTCGCCATGACACCGTCAATGCAGAAGGAATCAAAAAGAATCGCAAGGGATATGAAATTGCGCTGCGTTTACCGCTATTTGACTGGGGCGGTGGCCAACGCGATGCCATGAATGCCCAAACATTAGTGGCGGCCAATCGCTTGGAAGCCACTGTGCGGGCAGCGGGTTCAAATTTACGCAGCAGTTATTCCGCCTATCGAACGGCCTACGATATGAGCCGTCACTACCGAGATGAAGTGCTGCCTTTACGAAAAGTCATCGCAGAAGAAAATACCCTGCGTTACAACGGCATGCTCCTTAGTGTCTTTGAGCTATTAGCAGATTCTCGTGAGCAAATTAGCAGTGTTATTTCAGCCATCGCGGCAGAGCAGCAGTTCTGGCTTAGTGACGCGGCCTTGCAAGCCGAACTGATGGGCAAACCCAGTGCATCAATGATCAGCTCAGTGACAGCGGGAAGTGCCAGTGCAGATGCAGGGCATTAAGCTCATTCATTAAAAAGGCAGCAGTGATGAATTCAAGACGAGATTTTTTAAGAACGGCCGGTATGGCCGGTGCAGTGATTGCCGCCAGTGTGAGTAAAGTGGCGATGGCGGCCTTGCCGGAGCCGGTGAGCCAAACTTTGCCGGACACCATGCCGCCCTTAGTTCCAGAAAATGGCCGCCCTTACAACCCCGTGGTGACTTTAAATGGCTGGACCCTGCCTTGGCGTATGAATCAGGGCGTTAAAGAGTTTCACCTTGTGGCCGAGCCGGTCGTTAGGGAAATGGCTCCCGGTTTTAAGGCGCATTTATGGGGCTATAACGGCCAATCGCCGGGCCCAACCATCGAAGTGGTCGAGGGTGATCGGGTGCGTATTTTTGTAAGCAATAAACTCCCTGAGCACACCAGCGTGCATTGGCATGGCCAGCGTCTGCCTAATGGCATGGACGGCGTTTCAGGGCTCACGCAAAAAGCGATTGGTCCTGGCAAAACCTTTGTTTATGAATTTGTGGCGCGGCGGCCCGGTACGTTTATGTATCACCCCCATGCCGATGAAATGACGCAAATGGCGATGGGCATGATGGGCTTTTGGATTACCCACCCTAAAACCAAGCATCCACTCATTGCAGAAGTCGATCGGGACTTCGTATTTTTACTCAATGCCTACGATATCGACCCGGGCAGCTACACGCCCAAAATCATGACCATGACCGATTTTAATTTGTGGTCTTGGAATAGCCGCATTTTCCCCGGTATTGATTCTTTAAATGTGCGCTTAAACGATAAGGTGCGGATCCGTATCGGCAACTTAACCATGACCAATCACCCTATCCATTTGCATGGGCACGAGTTTATGGTGACCGGCACCGATGGTGGCCCCACGCCTAAAAGCACGCGCTGGCCGGAAGTCACCACCGATGTGGCCGTAGGGCAAATGCGCCAGATAGAGTTTTTAGCCGATGAAGAAGGCGATTGGGCCTTTCATTGCCATAAGAGCCACCACACCATGAATGCCATGGGCCACGATTTGCCAACCATGATTGGCGTAGAGCATCGTGGACTCGTCAAAAAAATCACCGAGCTGATTCCCGACTATATGGTGATGGGCGAGCGCGGTATGGCCGATATGGCCGAAATGGAAATGCCAATTCCTGATAACACCGTGCCGATGATGACTGGCGAAGGCCCTTTTGGCTCGGTCGAAATGGGCGGCATGTTTAGCATGCTGAAAGTCAGGCGCGATCAAAAAGCGGGGGATTACAAAAATCCTGGCTGGTACAAGCATCCTGCAGGTACGGTGGCTTATGAATACCAAGGCCCGCTTGCCGAGCCCGCCCGCTTTAAAGCCGAGGGGGATGCCAGTATGCCTCGTAAACAGAAAACCGCAGTAGAGGTGCAAGTCCGTAAACCGAAAGGCCAATCCGGCCATTAATGATAAATAGACCCTGGAGATCCCATGAAAACCATTCCTTTACTTGCCATCACGACCCTGTTTCTTTCTTCTTTGACCTTGGCCAGTGGCGATCATGCAGGTGGTCACGGTGACAATATTGGCAAGCCCGGTGTTGCCAGTAAAGTCACACGCACGGTCACCGTTGAAATGGCCGATACCATGCGTTTTAGCCCGGAAAATATTGAAGTTAAACAGGGGGAAACAGTTCGTTTTGCCGTAAAAAACACGGGAAAAGTGAAGCATGAATTTATTCTTAATTCTGAGAAAGAAATCAAAGAGCATCTCTTAGAGATGAAAAAGCATCCAGAAATGGAGCATGACGAACCGAATATGCTGTCTTTAGCAGCGGGTAAAAGTGGTGAAGTGATTTGGCAATTTACTCAGCTTGGCAAAATCAACTTTTCTTGCCTGAGTCCTGGCCATTATGAGGCAGGCATGAAAGGCTTTGTTACCGTAAAAACGGTCGCTAAATAAACAATTCAATATTTGGAGTTCAGATCATGAAAAACACACGATTAATCGCCGTGCTGGCAATGGCTTTTGCTTTAAATACTTCTTTTGCTAATAGCGATGAGCTGAGTGATGGCGAAATCAAGAAAATCGACAAATCTTCCGGAAAAATAACGCTAAAACACGGTGAACTTAAAAATCTGGATATGCCTGGCATGACCATGGTTTTTACTGCTAAAAACCTGAATCAGCTGGAGCCTTTACAAGCGGGCGATAAGGTGAAATTTAAAGCGGTGAGTGAGAATGGCAAGCTGCTTGTTACAGAGATTCAAATTGCAAACTAGTTTGCTTTTGCAGCATAAATAAGTGCTTAAGCAAAAGTTTTCTTGCATCGTTGTCTCGCCTTGTCGTACTACTTGTACTGCTTGCGCCTTCGACGCCTTGCCATAAAACTTTTGGGTGTTTACTTATGAGCATTTTTTTTTGAAAAAGTAGAAGCTCAGATCTCGGCTGAACTTCTACTTAAATTACCAAGCTATTGGGTGAGGTTACGTATGGCCCGGCGCGCTATTGAGCAGATGCGTATCTTGATTTTGCACCAGGCTTAAATAACGCTCGTATTGCTTGAGCACATCGGCAATCAGCTCTTGCTGAATCATATATTGCACATCGTAGCCTTGGCGGCCATCTTCAAAGAAGGTGATGGGCACATAGTGATGCGGCCTGCTCGACATGGGGAGCGAAGCGTCACGCAGCGCAAAAGTAGCCACCGGCTGCTTTAATGGCCGCACGCCGTAAACAAAGTCACGCAGATTAGCTTGTGGCACCACCAAAGAAACCGCGCCACCTTCCCCGTGTAATACCGAGGCACTCAGGCCTTGCTTTTGTAGCTCGGTGGCGACTTCATTCAGTGCAGGTTCAACACTTTTGGTGATGAATTTTTCGACATCACTCAAGCGCGGCTCATGCAGAATTTGCGCAAGACGAGTCCGCCAGTGCTGGCCTGTCCAGAAGGTAGTGCTGGGGGAAAACTTCTGTGAAAAGTGCTGTCTGTCTGCCGCCAGGCCTTTGCACAGGCTGAAGCAAAGCAGCAGCATAATCACAGTGAAGGGCAGTGCAGCAATTAAGGTGACGGCCTGCAGCGCTTTTAAACCACCGGCAGTCAGCAAAATAGCGGCCGTAGCGCCAAGTAAGCCTGCCCAAAACAGGCTTTGCCAGGCGGGCGATTTTTCTGCACCACGGGTGGCAATGGTGTTGAGCACAAAAGCACCCGAATCCGCCGAGGTGACAAAAAACACGGCAATCAGCAGGATGGTGATCGATGAAGTGACTTTCACCAAGGGCAGGTATTCAAAGAATTTAAACAGCAGCGCATCCACATTGCCTGCCGTTTGCGACAGCGCACCTGCGGCGGTATGCATATCCAGCCAGATGGCGGTATTGCCAAAAATCGTCATCCATACTAGGTTAAACAGGGCAGGAATCAGCATCACGCCGATGATAAATTCACGTAAGGTGCGGCCACGGGAGATACGCGCAATAAACATCCCAACGAATGGCGACCATGAAATCCACCACGCCCAGTAGAGCAGTGTCCAGCCACTGAACCAGCCTTCTTTTTGCGTAGGCTCATAGGTGTAAGAGCGGAAAGTCAGCTCAACCAGGCTGGAAAAATAATGGCCGATATTGTCGCCAAATGCGCCAAGCAAAAACAAGGTTGGCCCGGCAAATAAAACAAACAGCATCAGGATAATGGCGAGGCTTAAATTAAGCTCGCTCAGGCGGCGCACGCCTTTATCCAGACCCGATGCGGCAGACCAGCCCGCAAGACCAATCACCACGGCAATCAGGCCATACTGAAAGTGCAGGTTTGAGGTTTCCCAGCCGGTGAGTGAATGCAGACCAGCGCTGATTTGCAAAATGCCGTAGCCCAGCGTGGTGGCAATCCCGAAAATAGTGCCACAGAGGGCAAATACATCGACAGCATGGCCGATTGGGCCATTAATTTTGTCGCGCAAAATGGGATAAAGGCCGGAGCGGATAGTCAGCGGCAGATTGTAGCGAAAGCCAAAATAGGCCAGCACGAGGCCAACCAGGCAGTAAATCGCCCATGCATGAAAGCCCCAGTGGAAAAAGGTCACGGTCATGGCTTCACGGGCGGCAGCCATGGTGCTGCCTTGGGCCAGTGGCGGCGATAAATAATGCTGCATCGGCTCGCCCACACCGAAATACATCAGACCAATACCCATGCCCGCGGCAAACAGCATGGCCACCCAAGAGGTAAAGTTGTATTCGGGTTTGGCGTCGTCCGGGCCAAGGCGGGTATTGCCGTAAGGGCTGCAGGCTATGGCGACTAAGGTGATGACAAAAATAGCCACAGAAAGAATATAAAACCAGCTGAATTTCTGTGTAACCCAGGCTTGGCCTTGCGAGAAGATTTGTTCAGCAGCCTGAGGATTAAGCGTGCAAATGGCGAGCAATATGCCAATTAAAATCATGCTGGGTAAAAACACCGGCATGCTTAAGGTGTGATGAAGGCGAAGGCGGGTACTTGTATTCATGCATCTCCTTGTAGTGGCCAAAAAAACGAGGCCGTTTGGGGATAAAAAGCGGATTTCAGTGCTATGCGCATGTATTTATAAGACTATTTGCATAGAAACGGGACGGGCACTCTAACAATGATTGCTGGGTTTGTAATGATAAATAGTACAAATTAGTGACTAAATCACACATTGTGACTATGCGTTTTTCCGCTGTTTTCCTGGTGTTCTGCATGCTTTTTTTGGGATAAATGATCTGCCCACTGCCATGCGCTTTGCAGATCAGGCAATAAAAATTCTGCCCCTAAATGCTGATAAAACCCGGATCTGTGGATCAGTGAATGAGGCTGAATGCCCGCGCCGCAAATAATCAGGCAAGCGCCCTGGTGGTGTAATTGCTGCTGCAGTGTTTCTAAGGCCTCCAGCCCTGTGGTATCCATATTTAAGAGTGATGACAAATCTAAAATCAGCAGATCGGGCTGGATTTTATGCGGGTCGAGTAAGCTTTCAATTTTGGCAATCGATCCAAAAAATAAGGAGCCATGAATACTCCATGCTTCAATTTGATCCGCTTTGCCACGCAGATGTTCAGGAAGTTCCACTTTCTTTAAGTGAGTCAGGCTGGATACCCGGGTAATAAAGAAAACGCAGGCCAGCAGTAAGCCCACTTCCATTGCCACAGTTAAATCCACTACCACGGTGAGAATAAAAGTAGAAAGTAAAATGGTGCGGTAATTGCCGGTGAAATGTTGCAAGCGCCGGAACTCGGCCCATTCCCCCATATTCCAGGCCACATAAAGTAAAACGGCGGCGAGCGTGGAAAGTGGGATCAGTTTGGCAAATGGCGCAGCAATAGCCATGATCAGCAAAATAGATAAGGCGTGCACCATGCCAGAAACAGGGCTGCTGGCCCCGCTGTTAATATTGGTGACGGTGCGGGCAATGGTGCCGGTGGCGCAAAACCCGCCAAACAAGGGCGAAACAAAGTTGGCAATGCCCTGAGCCATCAGCTCCTGATTGGGGTCGTGGCGGTCATTGATCAGGCCATCAGCAATGCGCGCGCAAAGTAAGGATTCAATGGCGCCTAATACAGCAATGGTCAGCGCGGGCTGAATAATGGCGGCAAGGGAGTGCCAGGTGAACTGAGGAAAGGCAGGCGGGGATAGCTGCGACGGAATATCACCAAAGCGGCTGCCTATGGTGGCCACATTCAGCTCCGGCCATTGAGAAAGTAAAGTCCCTGCTAAAAGGGCAATCATACTGCCGGGGATTTGTTTTAAACCCGGGGGCAAATGCCTGGCTATTTTGGGCCAGATAATCAGAATGGTCAGCGAAAATACGCCAATACCCAGCGTGGCCAAATGAATATGAGGCAGGGCCAGCCCAATTGCTTTGGTTTTTGAAAAAAATTCAGCAGGAAGATGATCAATATTTAAACCAAAAAAATCATTAAGCTGAGATAAGGCAATTAAGGCAGCAATTCCATTGGTAAAGCCAATCACAATTGAAACGGGAATATGGCGTACTAATGCCCCAAGGCCAAGCAGGCCAAGTAAAAACATAAATACACCTGCCAGCATGGTCGCTAAAAGCAGATTGCCTAAGCCATATTGCTGAACAATAGCGTAAACCACCACAATAAATGCCCCGGCGGGCCCGCCTATCTGGACTTTTGATCCGCCCAGAAGCGAAATCAGAAAGCCCGCAATAATGGCTGTGGTCAGCCCGGCTGCGGGTGTCAGCCCACTGGCGATTGCAAAGGCCATAGCAAGCGGAAGGGCGACAATACCCACGCTCATTCCTGCCGTGATATCGGCCATCAGCTGGCTTTTGCTGTAATTGTGGAGGATATCAAGGGAGCGGGGGCGAAAGCGGGTAAGCATGATTTAGCCAAGTAAAAGGCAGGGTTTAATTATGGCTTACTCTGTGGAATCTGTATAAGTCTCAAGTAAGTTGTTGCTGTTTTGGCCTCGGCGTGCTGATTTTAGCTGCTGGCAAAATACGCGCTGCTTAATGCGCATTGCACCTGATTTCTGCCTGCGGCTTTTGCTGCGTACATGGCTTGATCGGCACGGTTCAGCAGGCAATCCAGGCTGGGATCACTGTCTTCCAGCATGGCCACACCAATGCTGATGGTGATACGGATATTTTTGTTTTCAAATTCAATTTGCGCTTGCTCTTCTACGGCTAGCCTTAATTTATTGCCTGCCAGCATGGCTTCTGCCTGTGTGGTGCCAGGCAAGAGCAGTACAAATTCTTCGCCTCCCCAGCGGGCAAAGCTGTCAGTGGCGCGTAATTCTGTGGTGCATATCCGACATAATTCTTTCAGGGTTAAATCCCCCGCTAAATGGCCGTGTTGGTCATTTACATTTTTAAAGTGATCAATATCAATTAATAAAATAGACAGGGGCTGCTGGTAGCGGCGGGCATAGGTTATGGCTTCATCGCAGCGGCGCTGCCATTCTCTCCGGTTGGCTACACCCGTCAGCTCATCCGTGGTGACTAATTCTTCGAGGCGTAAATTGGCTGCGGCAAGGGCTTTCGTTCTGCTGGCCACTTCAGATTCAAGTTGCATCTGGCTTTGGCTGAGCAGCTCTTGTAAAAGAGCCAGATAGTGCAGTGTCAGCCCGAGGGGAAAAAGAAAAAGCTGTAAATTAATGAAAGTAATCATTAAGTTGGAATGGAGAAACGGCCCTGTCTGATAGACCGTTCCAATTGCCGACAGGGTAAATACAATAAATAAAGCGATTGATGTACCCGCCAGCTTGAAATGAATGGCAATTAATAATAAAACCGGCAAAACCAGCATCATTAAATAACTGTGCACCATAAATCCAAGGCCAACAATCAGTAAAATGGTGGCAAAGTAGGGCGAGGCAGGGCGGATTATATTTTTTAAAGCGCCTGATTTCCACGAGGCATATATAGGGGCAATGACAAAAATGCCCGCTGTATCGCCAAGAATCAGTAATAACATTTGTTGAAGATTAGAAAAAAAACCGTTGTAGGGAATTGTATTGCTGCAGCTCAGCAGTAAATGCCAAAGCGTCATGCTGATCAGTGCAGGCATAAAACAGATTTTTTGCCAGAAATAAGGAAGATCCCCGGGGGTTTGTAATGGTGGGTGATGATACTTTTCACTAAAAGCTTTCCATGCATTGGCGGCCATCACGGCTTGCCAGGTATCAATGGCGGCGGGTATAAAACCTAAAATAACAGACAGGGGCAGTGCATGATTCATGCCTGCATGGCTCAAAAAAGCATAATAGGTGGGGGTATTCAGGATGGCGCTGCCGGCTAAAACAAAAGGAATCCCCGTTTTGCCAAGCTCCAGCATAAGAACCAGCCCGCAGCCCGCAGCAAACCAAATAACGGCAAAGTTTTCTGAGGGTAGCATGGCAAATTGAATACTCAGAAAACCAATGCCCAGATAAACGATCAGCAGCAAGAAGGCCTTGGCGGCCTTAGGTGATGTCAGAAATGTAAGTGCTTGCTTCATTACATTTTTTTGGGAATTCGATCATTTAGCTTATCTTATTATTTTGATAATTGTTGAGTATTTGATTATGGAAGTACAATTTTCTGACGAGCTAATTGCATATAAAACCCGTTTGTTTTGAAAGGAAGATACTTACTGATGGTTTTGTCCGGGAATAAAAAAACGGCATTCCGAAGAATGCCGTTAAGTGCTGCAGATTTAATGAGATTGCTTAAAGCAAAGCGTGTCATTGTCGGCATCAATCGTGAGCAGATGGCCTGCGCTCACTTTGCCTTCCAATATGGCTTTGGATAGAGGGTTTTCAATTTCGGTTTGAATAGCGCGTTTTAAAGGCCTTGCCCCATAAACCGGATCAAACCCTGCTGCCGCAACGATATCCAGTGCAGCGTCTGTTACGCACAATTCGATTTCCATATGAGCTAAGCGGCTTTGTAAGCGATTCAGCTGAATGCGCGCAATATTTCTGATGGCCGCCTGATCCAGAGAATGGAAAACCACCATTTCATCAATCCGGTTTACAAATTCGGGGCGGAAATGGCCTTGTACTTCGGCCAATACCGCCATCTTGATGAGCTGATAATCCATGCCTGCCATGGCCTGGATTTGCGAGCTGCCTAAATTGCTGGTCATCACAATCACGGTGTTTCTGAAGTCCACCGTACACCCCTGGCCATCAGTAAGACGGCCGTCATCCAGTACCTGCAGCAGGATGTTAAACACATCCGGATGCGCTTTTTCGACTTCGTCCAGCAAAATCACGCTATAGGGTTTGCGGCGAACGGCCTCGGTTAAGTAGCCGCCTTCCTCATAGCCCACATAGCCCGGAGGCGCGCCCACTAAGCGGGATACGCTGTGTTTTTCCATAAATTCGCTCATATCGAGGCGAATTAAATGCTCGGGCGAATCAAATAAGAATTCTGCCAGCGCCTTGGTCAGCTCGGTTTTACCCACGCCGGTTGGGCCGAGGAATAAAAAGCTGCCGTAAGGGCGGTTAGGGTCGGAAAGCCCTGCGCGGGAACGGCGGATGGCATCAGAAACCAGCCGTACGGCTTCGGATTGCCCCACCACTTTTTGATGCAGGGCGTTTTCCATGGCCAGCAGCTTGGCGCGCTCCCCTTGCAACATGCGGCTGACCGGAATGCCGGTAGCACGGCTGACCACTTCGGCGATTTCTTCCGATCCAACCTGCGTGCGCAGTAATTTGGGCTTGCCACCCGTAGCTTCGGATGCTTCAGCGGCTTTGAGTTTGGCTTCCAGCTGCGGCAACTGGCCGTATTGCAATTCGCTGGCTTTGTCCCACTCGCCACGACGCTGGGCGGCGTCCATTGCAGTTTTAACCCGTTCAATTTCTTCCCGAATTGCCTGGCTGCCGAGCACGCTGGCTTTTTCTGCTTTCCAGATTTCTTCTAAGTCTGAATATTCTTTCTCTAAACGTGCACTTTCTTCTTCGATCAGGGCGAGGCGTTTTTTGGATGCATCGTCTTTTTCACGTTTTACCGCTTCGCGCTCGATTTTGAGCTGAATAATCCGTCGGTCCAGCTTGTCCATCACTTCAGGTTTGGAATCGATTTCCATTTTGATGCGGGCGGCGGCTTCGTCGATCAAGTCGATGGCTTTATCGGGTAAAAAGCGGTCGGTGATATAGCGATGGCTCAGTTCGGCGGCGGCCACAATGGCTGGATCGGTGATTTCTACACCGTGATGGATTTCGTATTTTTCCTGTAAGCCGCGCAAAATGGCGATGGTGGCTTCAACGCTCGGCTCTCCCACTAATACTTTCTGGAAGCGGCGCTCCAGTGCGGGGTCTTTTTCTACATACTTACGGTATTCATCCAGCGTGGTTGCGCCGATGCAATGCAGCTCTCCCCGCGCCAGCGCCGGTTTGAGCATATTGCCCGCGTCCATTGATCCTTCGGTTTTGCCCGCGCCCACCAGGGTATGCAGCTCGTCGATAAAGATAATGGTGTTGCCTTCGTCTTTCGCCAACTCGTTCAGCACGGCTTTTAGGCGTTCTTCAAATTCGCCACGGTATTTGGTGCCAGCCAGCAAAGACGCCAAATCCAGCACCAAAACGCGCTTGGATTTGAGCGATTCAGGCACTTCGCCATTGACGATGCGCTGGGCCAGGCCTTCAACAATTGCGGTTTTACCCACGCCAGGCTCACCGATTAAAACAGGATTATTTTTGGTGCGGCGCTGCAATACTTGCATGGCGCGGCGGATTTCATCGTCGCGGCCAATCACTGGGTCTAGCTTGCCCGCTTTGGCGCGTTCAGTCAGATCCATGCAATATTTATCCAGCGCTTCACGGTTTTGATCCGCTTCCGAGCTGTCTACGCTTTGCCCGCCGCGCACGGCATCAATGGCTGCGGCAACCGCTTCTTTTTTAGCGCCGTTTTCTTTGAGTAAACGGCCTGTCTCGCCTTTATCTGCGGTTAAAGCCAATAAAAACAGATCGCTGGAAATAAACTGATCGTTGCGTTTAAGTGCGGCTTTATCGGTCAGATTTAGTAAATTGCTCAGTTCTTTAGAAACAGTGATTTCACCATCGCCACCGCTTACTTTTGGCAGGCGGTCAATGGCGGCAGCAAGTGCGGTTTTGAGCGGATTAACATTTACTCCAGCTCTTGCCAATAAGGCAGACGTGCCGGAATCCACGTCGGCCAGCAGTGCAGCTAAGACATGCTGCGGCTCAATATAAGGATTGTCGTTGGCATTGGCGCTGCTTTGCGCGTCGCCTATGGCTTGTTGAAATTTTGTGGTCAGTTTATCGAAACGCATTCCGCACACCTCCAAAGTTGGTTCTTACGTTATACATGGGGGCATGGCAGGGCGAGATCAAGGGTGTGTGGGTTTTAGAAAAACCAAATCTTTAACCACTTCGAGCCAGGAGAGTACGGAGGGCCACGGAGAAAACTACAGGACTTGGCTCGTGTTCATGTTCCGTTAAGAAACGCCGCCATTCCTCTTCCGATACAAGCACTTGGGAGTGACGAGGCTGGATTCCCGGTAAAAATAATCGGGAATGATCCGGGTCTATTGACGTTTTATTCTCAGCCGTGAATAAAACGTCAATAGACCCCAATGCTGTTCACTTTATGATTTTTATTCCCCAGTTATGCCGTTGATTAAGAATTTCCGTGCCTTTTCTACTTGCAAAATGCTTAGTTCGTCGTTTCACAACCCGCGGATTACTGCGTCCT
>NZ_PDZG01000020.1 GCF_002735645.1 Iodobacter sp. BJB302 | reverse complement strand
ATTACATCCATTACTATAACCACGACCGAATCAAACTGAAGTTAAAAGGGCTGAGTCCTGTGCAATACAGAACCCAGCCCTTGAGCGCCTAGCTTTTATACTGTCCAACTAATTGGGGTCAGTTCATGATGCTGGCTTTTTTAATGAAGGGCAAATGAGCTTAAAAACCCGACCCGGACATCAGCTGTATTGCCGCTGAGGCGGACGCAGGTAAAGCGAGTGGAAAAAACAAATGGCAGGTAATCACCATCCAAACCACAATCACCACCAGCGAAACCACCAATTCAAACTTTTCTGAAAACACGAGGCACCTCCTATCCATCAGGAAACCCGGCTTCTGCACTTTCTCTTACCCAACGCTCAGCATTATTTTCTTAAAGGCATTGCCGGCCATCTCAATCATTCAATCACTTTATGCACATCATTATTGGTAATGTCTGAATATTGATTACTCCTGAAACAATCTGTTTCAACCGTATGCCAAAATTTTAGTCCTCCTCACGCATCAATTTCTTAACAAAGATCAAGCAATTCGTGTAAGTTATATACAAGATAAGTCTAAGACACAGGCGCTTAGGAGAGAAAAACGATAGTGCCCAAACATAACTGCATAGCGGTCTGATAAAACCTGCCATGGAAAAATATTGAGTTGCTGTCTTACAAGCGCAATACTTACACAAAAAAGCAATAAACCTTATTCAAGTACAACACATATGCAACAGATTTTTGTCTTTCCCTCGGCAATGCTGTCAGCATTCAAAAAAGCATTTACGATGGGGGCTTGTTAGTATGCAGGGGCATGACATTGAATGACCTTAAATTTCGTACATCTTGCGCCTGTATTGCCATTATTTTATTTGCTGTTTTTTTGCTTATCCTGAATTTTGAGCATCAGGCACAATTATTAATTACAGAATTTAACTCCCCTGCGCAGCGCAAAATATTAAAAGAAGCCCGCTCTGGCAATAAAGAATTCAACTTTATTGAAAAAGCCATTCAGGATTACGAAGAGATTCCGGATGCATCTCATTTGCAGAATATAAAATTACAATTTCATATTTTTGCTGAACGCATCGAGAAATATCACAATGGCACATACGCAAGCTTATCTGAAAACAACAGGCTATTTCAGGAAAACCTACCTCCTTTGGTAGAGTGGGTTGAAAAATACAAAAAAATATTTAATAAAGAAGAAAAAATAAATATTAATGCACTGCAATCTTCCATGAATAAAGTAGCCCCGCACTTAAGAAAAGTAGTGAGCGCTTTAGACGAAAGAAACAATGAGCTGTTAGAAAAAAATAAAAATAAATTTTCTTCAATGATTCAGTCCAGAGTACTGCTGAATACCCTGCTGTTTTGTCTGATGCTTGGTTTTGCCCTGCTCGCTTTAAGAACCATCTGGCGTAATGAAAAAAATCTGGCTCAATTAAAAAATGCAGAACAAAAAGCGCTAGCGGCCAGCGAGGCAAAAAGTTTATTTTTAGCCAGTATCAGCCATGAAATGCGTACCCCACTTACCACCATTCTGGGCTACACCGAGCTGATCAAAAACGCAGGTGTATTGCCCGAATTAGAAAGCAAATACCTGGATCACACTATTCATTCCAGCCGCCATTTACAAAGTCTCTTAGGCAATGTTTTAGATATGAGTAAGGTTGAAGCGGGCCATATCTCCTACAACAAAGAAAATCTGAGCCTGCGCGCTTTAATCATTGAAATTGAAGCCATATTTCAGCCATTAGCACAAAAAAAAGGGCTGACGCTCTCTATCGAAACCACTGATCCTATTCCGGAGTGTTTGTACTTTGACGGTGGAAAATGGCGGCAGATCATGCTGAACCTGCTCAGCAATGCCATTAAGTTTTCTGATTCAGGAAAAGTCAGTGTGTTTATTTCTATTGAGCAAATAAACGGCGGGGATTTTCATTTAAAAGCGGTGGTTAAAGATCAGGGAATGGGCATTGATAAAAGCGAATCGGATCTTATTTTTAAGTCTTTTGTTCAAACCCAAAGTGGTTTAAAAAAAGGAGGCACTGGTTTAGGATTGGTTTTAAGCAAGGAATACGCCCGCCATATGGGCGGTGATTTATCCTTTATCAGCAGCCGTGGTGCAGGCAGTGAATTCACCGTCACCGTACAGGTTAGTCAAGGAAAAAAAACACCGGCATTGCCGGAATTTAACAAAGCCGATCTGTCACATTTACATATTTTGCTGGTAGAAGATCAGGCGATTAACCGTGAATTAATGCGTTATATTCTGTGTGATGCCGGGGCGCATATTATTGAAGCAGAAAACGGCTCGATTGCTCTGGATTTACTACTCAGAAACCCGCTGATTAATGCCCTGATTATAGACAGAAATATGCCGGAGCCTGATGGTTTACAAACCATCGCTTTAATGCAGGACAATGGATTTTTCTTACCCTCTTTAATGGTAAGTGCAGGTTTACCCCCCAGTGAAGAAGAAATGCAGCGGGTTGGATTAAAAGCATGGCTAAGCAAACCATTTCAGGCCCGCGATTTAGTAAATTCAATTTTCAGGGTTTACCACCATTTAAATGAGCAGGCCCAACCCACCAGCCCCACAGCCCGCCCATTACCGTTATTTAACCCGGCAGCCCGCTCACTGCTTGATTTCAGCACAGAGCGTTTTTCATCTCTTTGTCAGAAAGGTCTGATCCGTATTGAAGAGCTATTGCATGAGCTTACAGAAAATAATCTTCAGCATAACCGCCTCATTGCGCATACAGGCAAAGGGATTGCATTACAAATTGGTGCTGAATCGATTGCTGCACAGCTTGCTGATATTGAAAACACCCAAGGGCAATGTAAAGCAGATCAAATTTCAGAATTAAACCTTTTATTAGTCAATACCCGCATGGCAATGCAGCAATACCATTACAGCAGCCCATCTGATCAATCTGTTTCTTTATAGTCCCATATTACCGGCAAAAGCACGATGCATTATTTAAGGATTAAAAAGCTTAAGTTTTATCTCTCTCCTGACGTGAGCAAGATCGCACTGCAAAATAATCATTAATCGCGCGGCTTTTACCCGTACCCGCCTCCGCTCAGCTTTTTAACCCCATTTTACTTGCTATTGCTCAGCGATTAATTTAATCTTCAGCTGACTTTTTCTGACAGCAATCAATTTAGCAATGTGATCTGCGTATTTATATTTTTAAAATCATAAATAAAAACCCCAATCCCGTTTTATCCGAATGATGGGCATTCAGCATGGCTTGGCCATTTAAAGTAAGCAAAGGACAAATATGAAAGCAAAACACAGTGGCCCGTCAGGTGCCTTTATTGGTGCATCATGGCTCGCCCTATTTATTGGAACGCTGACGTATTCAATCGGCCTCTGGAATGCCACTATGGCACTCAATGAAAAAGGCTATTACTTTACCCTGCTGTTATACGGCTTGTTTGCCGCTATTTCATTACAAAAATCGGTACGCGACCGATTAGAAGATATCCCTGTCACCGGGCTTTATTTCGGGCTTTGCTGGGTTTCTATTGGTGCCGCCCTGTTATTACTTGCTGCAGGGTTATGGAATGCAACACTCACCTCCAGCGAAAAAGGCTTTTACGCAATGTCGTATTTGCTGAGCCTGTTTGCGTCCGTTGCCGTACAAAAAAATGTACGGGATGTGGCCTTGTTAAAACCAGAGTTTGCAGAAACTGAATCAGCAGACCTCAATACTTTCAAATAAAAATTTCAAATAAAAACAAGCGGTGGCTGGCCTCAGCCACCGCTTGTTTTTACTTCAACCTCAAGCTATATACACCTCTCTGACTCCATGCTGAAATTCGCGGCCTGCCTTGTACTGACTTTATTGATCAGCAACCCTTTATATGCAGAAACAGCCTTTCTTTCTGGTACGCCGCTAGATATTCCGGCACCGGCAGATTACCCGCCTGAATGGCGTTACCATTTGCAGGATGCGCCATTTTTTAACGGCAAAGTCTTTGTCATGCAAGCCGGAAACCCGCAGCACCCAAGCATTGTACTGGTGCATGGCCTTGGAAACCGGGCCAGCCGGGACTGGCTGACTCAAATCCCCCGGCTCGCCCGTAATTATCATGTGGTGGCTTTTGATCTGCCAGGATTTGGTTTATCGGGTAATAATGTGGAGCGGCTTTCGCCCGCCCATTATGGCCAGCTTATTAATGCTTTAATTCAGCAATACACAGCGGATCAGCGCGTCATTTTAATTGGCCATTCTTTAGGTGCAGCAATCAGCTTACGCTATACCTATAACCACCCAGAAAAAGTCAGCCATCTGGTGCTGATTGATGCGGCAGGTATTTTGCAAAAAACGGTTTATTTAGATTATTTAAGCAAACTTAATTTTGAGCGCTCAGAAAGCAATTTACCCAATATGCTCATTAATTTTGCCACACGCAAAGTAAATCGCTTACGCTCCAGCCTGATTGAAACTGCAGACGATGTATTGCCTGACCCAAGCTACCTGCTGCACAACACCCCGGTCAGGGAGCATCTTTTTAAAAATCTGCACACTTTTAATGCAGCGCTTTCCCTGCTGGACGAAGATTTCACTGAGGCAATCAGCCATACCCAAACCCCAACCGATATTTTCTGGGGAATGAGCGATCCTGTTGCGCCGCTCAGAACCGCTTATTTACTGGCGGGGCGCATGCCAACTGCCCGTTTAAGCCTGTTTGCCAACACAGGCCATGTGCCTATGGCCGAGCGCCCGGATGAATTTGCCGAGCGCCTGAACAGCGCGCTCACGACGCCTGTTCCGGAAAAAACCACCTGGCCTGCAGCCAGCATCAGCAGCCGGAATCATCTTTGCAATAAAAGTAATCATCAGCGCTTAACCGGCGCTTATGACCGCATTGAGCTGAACGGCTGCAAACAGGTGTACTTGTATAATCTCAGTGCCCGCTCTTTGCTTATCAGCGATTCCAGCGTGTGGCTGGATAATGTGCAGATCAGCAGCCCGGATGCGGCGGTGATCAGCAACCGCTCTCAGATTACCGCCACCAACAGCCGCATAGAGGGCCAGCCTGCACTGTCTGTTGATTCTGGCAATCTGGATTTTGCAGGCGTCTCTGTTCACAGCCAAACGATGCCAATTCAGGCGCGCGGGCGCAGCAAATTGTATTTTTCAGTCAGTGATGTGAATAAGGGCGGAATACAGCGCGTGCTGCATCAAAAAATCAATATCAGCGCAAAAGACTACCAGGCACTGCCAGAATAAGCATCGGGGCTATTCCAGATAGCGGCGTCCGCCATAGCCGCTCACCCCCATCATCAGGCGCACCACAGCATGGCAAAGCCAGGGTAAAACCCGGTAAACCCAGCGATCCCGCTCAACATCGCTTTTTTTAATTTGTACTGCGTCCTTTTGCAATGCACGCATCAGATCGGCACGCAGCTCGCCGGCAAACTGCTTATCACGTACAAAGACATTGGCTTCCCGTGCCAGAAGCAGGCTGAAAGGATCAATATTGCTTGAGCCTACCGTAGCCCAAACACCGTCAATCGCAGCCACTTTGGCATGCATAAAGCCTTTTCGGTATTCATAAATTTCGATGCCCGCACTTAGAAACTGCTGATAAAAACCCCGGCTGGCATAGTGCAGCAAGGCGTGGTCCACCCTGCCCTGCACCAGCAGAACAACATTTACACCGCGCTTAGCCGCATGAATCAGCGCATGACGTAAGCGATATCCGGGCAGGAAATACGCATTAGCAAGGATGATTTCGCTTTTGGCACGCAAAATAGCGCGCAGATATTCACGCTCTATATCACGCCGGTGGCGCAAATTATCCCGGTATAAAAACAAGCCGCGGGCGCGCCCAAGAGCCCTGTCTGATGGTCTGATCACACTTTTTTTTGCCCAGTTTTGTTTAAGCTGCACCCATGCGGTATGCCGCCACAGATGATCCGCCGATTCATGCACCTGAGCCACCAGCGGGCCGATCATGCGCACTGCATAATCATAGCGCGGAGCAAATTCTGGCTGTCCTGGCTCAAAATCAGACAAAATATTGATTCCACCAATAAACGCCACATTGCCGTCAATAACCGCCAGCTTTCGGTGCAAACGGCGTAAACGCTGCCTGTCGAGCGAGAGCATTTTTACTTCCGGCCTAAAAAACAAAACCCTCACGCCCGATTCGGCCAGCTTCTCCCGCCATGACAAAGGCAAATGCCCGGCTCCAAAGCCATCAATCTGTAAGTTAACCCGCACACCGCGCAAGGCTGCAGCGATTAAAGCCTCCATCACCGCCGTGCCTACTTCATCGGCCTCGAATAAATAGCTTTCTAAAAAAACTTCTTGTTGTGCCAGATGAATCGCATCGATCAGCGCGGGAAAATAATCCTGCCCGTTATAAAGTAATTTAAAGCGATTTCCAGCCACATACATAAGTCAGCCTCATCTGCCGTTAGCACAACGTTTGTGTTTCTCATTATTCAGCGATACGGTGCACGCCATTGCAACGCCCAAGGCCCCGGCACACCAGTCTGAATCAGACTGTCAGTACAGCACCAAGGCAACGCAAGATGCTCCGCGGTACGGGGTTTGATTTTTATCTTTTATTTGAGCGTATTTTTTTCACACTGCTCAAAAGCCACAAAGACAAGCCATAAAATGACACGACAGCCACTCAGACCCGGCGGATCACTTACAGTTCAATACCCGCCGTCCCAAGACCACCCTCATTACGGTGTAATACGGTATAGAGCGGCGCATGATCCGATAAATTAGACCAGGGCACTCCGCCCAGTACATTGGCCACTTGCACCGTAAACCCCCGTAAATACACCCGATCCAGAGACAGGATGGGTAAGCGGGCAGGAAAGCTTTTAGCGGAAGTACCATGCAAGGCATTAAAGGCTTCAATCAGGCCTAGCTCGCGGGCAAACTGCAGGGTGGCCTCGCCGCGCCAGTCATTAAAGTCGCCAGCCAGCACAAGAGGCGCATCTTCAGGCACATCACTGAGTACCCGTTCAATCAGCATTCTGACTTGTTTACGCCTGTCCATTGCCCGCAAATTAAGATGTACACAAAGCGCGTGCAGTGGCTGATGCCAGCCCGGCACATCCAGCTCGCAATGCAAGACGCCACGCTGCTCAAAACGATGCAGAGTTAAATCGTGATTATGCCAGCGCAAAATAGGAAACCGAGATAGCAGCGCATTACCATGGTGCCCCAGCTTATAACGGGCATTTAAGCCATAAGCCACATGTAAATCGCCTGCCAAATACTCATGCTGCGGGGCAACAGGCCAGTTAGAAAAGCGCTGTATCCGCTGACTGTGCGCGCCTTGCACTTCCTGCAAAAAAATCAAATCAGGAGACAAAGCCTGCAAGGCCTCACGAACATCATGCACAACCAGCCGCTGATTAAACAGCGACAGCCCCTTATGGATGTTGTAAGTAGCCACTTTTAAAGATAAATGATTATTCAAAACAAAATCACCTGCAAAGAGGCCATAAAAAAGAGTTATTTCAAACAGCCCATCGCGTTTTTTTAAAACCACAGAGACTGCTTTGAGCCTACCCCTAACGTTACCAAAATGTAAGGAATTTGTACGAATGGCGTGCAACAGAAATAGCCTGCATCTCTTTTCAGGCTTTTAAACTTCCAGTAACTCATTCCAGCAGGTGGTATAACGTGGTGAACGCCACTGCTGATTCATGTTGCTGGCGTGGCTCATCAGCTCTGCGGCACTACGCAGGGTATGCCGGCCAAAATGTTGATTGATTAAATCCAGTGCCGCCATCAGCTTCGCCCGCTGAGGAGCAGGACTATCAGCAAACAAATCAGGCTGTTGCCCTGATTTCCCCTCTACGCCTGCCAGCATAACGCCTGCTTTTTGATACAGAGCGCCCTCCGTAAATAATATTTTCAAGCCTGCCAGTGCTGCTTTTTGCAAGAGCAGGGTGTCGTCTGTCGGTGCACTTAAAGGCAACACAACAGAGCGGTGCACGGGAGGCTGGCTGTAATCAGAAGGCTGACTGCGTACAAATAAAGTAAGCTGGCTGGCCAGAGACTGCTGTTGCCTGAGCTTAGTGGCCGCAGCGGAAATATGCAGTGCCAGTGCGGCCTGCACCTCGCTGAATAAACAGGTTTTACGGCCAAATGAACGGCTGACCAGAATATGCTGCCTTGCCGCCGGAAGATCTTCCAGCTCTAAACAGGCTTCGCCATTGAGCTCAGCAATGGATTGCCCCACTAAAACGCCATGACGGCGGCGCAGCAATGAGGATGACGCCATTTTTAAATGGTAAACCGTAGTGATGCCATCAAATTCTAATTTGCGGGCAAGCCGGTACCCTATCCCCCACACCTCCCCCACTGGCAGTTTTTGCAAAATGGCATCCCACACCTGAGGCTCGGTTTCATAAAAATTAAACACCCCATTTTCAGCCCATGGCTGCATTTTTTTGGCCAGCATATTGCACAGCTTTGCTAGCGTTTTACTGGGTGCAATCCCCACACAAACAGGAATACCCGTGCGCTGCTTAATGTCCTGTTTTAGCGTATGACAATACGCCGTCACCCTACTGAAACCCGTTAAATCCAGGAAGCTTTCATCGATAGAATAGATTTCTTGCCGGGGAGAGTAACGTCCAAGGATGGACATCACCCGGCGGCTTAAATCACCATACAAAGCGTAATTACTGGAAAGCACCACGACGCCATGCTGTGCAATTACATCCCTGATCTGAAACAAGGGCACGCCCATAGGGATACCCAGTGCCTTGCTTTCATTGCTGCGGGCCACCACGCAGCCATCGTTATTTGACAGCACCACAATGGGCCGGTGATTTAAAGCGGGCCGGAATACCCGTTCGCAAGACGCATAAAAGTTATTGCAATCCACAAGCGCAATTTGCCGCTGCATTACACACGCCTCGCCAGACCTGTGAGCACGCCAAACAGCGAAAGCTCCTGCTCTGGCTGCACAAAAATGGGTTGATACGCCGGGTTTTCCGGCTGCAAGATTACCTGCTGCCCGCGCAGGATAAGCCTTTTCAATGTGAATTCACCATCCAAAGCGGCAACAACAATATCGCCCGATACCGCCTGGCGGCCCCGGTCCACAATCAGCCAGTCTCCCGCGCAAATATGCGCACCGGTCATCGAATCACCCTTACAGCGCAGCAAAACGGTTGATTCCTTATCCTGAATAAGATGCTGATCAAGGCTGAGATACTCTTCTAAATATCCCTCTGCAGGGCTGGGAAAACCAGCAGAAATTGGGGTGCTGCTATAAGGCAGGTAAACAGGCACGCAGCTTGCTGCTGGCAGGCTAACACCCTGAGAAGTATAAAAATCCGACATGGGCAACACCAATATAGAACGATCGTTCTATATTGGGCGTAAATAAATCGCCGGTAAAGATAAAAATGACAAACGCCTCAAAATAGCCTCCATGGATGCGCCCCTCTCTTCGCAAAGATGCAAAGTGCCACACTTCAGGCTCCGCAGCTGATCCGGCTCAAACCCCGCCAACAACTCCTAGCTATTACTTTAAAAATACAAAAAAACAGATCGCTAAATTAAAATGCAAATCACCATTTTTAATTGAAATACGCATTCATTTGCCATTTAAAATGACTTGCCGCTGCTTCCTTGGTCATATCGCTCGTCAGCGCTTTTTCAGAGCAAAAACCAGCCTCTCCCTGTCAAGATGCAATCAATCAGCAATCGCCTGCTTCATCCTGCAGGAGGTTTAAACACACCAATGCCACCAGAAATTACTGCTATATTGATTCAAAAGGGGGCGGGCCTTGCGTTATTTTCTCACCATTTTGCTTTTCATAATCTCTGCTGGCAGCGCGCAATCCGCTGAAATGCGTGTTCGTATCGCCAGTGGCGAGTTTCAGCCCTATCTGTCTGAATCTCTGCAGAATGAAGGGTTTATCAGCAAAATTATCAGGGGAGCGTTCAGGCAGGAAAATGTGACGGTATCCATCGCTTATTACCCATGGAAAAGATCATACGATATGGTAAAAAAAGGCGAGGCAGACCTCACCCCTTATTGGGTTAAAACACCGGAGCGCAGTCAGCTTTTTATTTTGAGCGATCCGATTGATGTTGTTCAATATGGTTTTTTTCATTTAAAAGATAAAAAAATAACGCAACTGGATTTTAGTAATTTAAACAATTACAAAGTAGGCGTAAGCATTGGCTACAGCTATGGTGCCGCCTTTGATACAGCCAGAAAAAAACAGCAGTTTATATGTGATGAAGCCCCCAGCGATGAAATCAACATCAAAAAATTAATTGCCAGACGAATTGATTTATTTACTGCAGATAAAATATTAGGACAATACCTTATTTCTACCACACTATCCCCTAAAGATGCAGACAAAATCATCTTTTTCCCCAAAAATTTTGCCGAAGAACCTGTGTATTTATTAATTTCTAAAAAAACCCCAAATGGCGCAGAAATTGCCGATAAATTTAATAAAGGCCTTAAAAAATTAAAACTGAGCGGCGAGTATCAGCGCATCATGCAAGAAGCAAAAAAACAATAAAAAGGGGCTTTGTTTTACTCAAAGCCCCTTTCATTTACATTAAATCTTTCGCTAGGTTTTTAATCAGCTGCCAGGCCTCCCGCACATGCTGCTCATTGACTTCAGTTTGGCCAATCACCATTCTGAGCGCCAGCTGCTGATTGATTTTGGTATGCGTCATAAACACTTTACCACTGGCATTGATGCGGCGCAGCAGCTCCATATTGATCTCGTCGCTGGCTTTTAAGCGAAAGCAGAGCAAATTAAAATGCCGCTGAGCAAGCACTTCAAAATGAGGCTCTTGCCTTACCCACTGCTCCAGCCTGGCGCTTAAATCAAGATGATGCGTAATTAAATCCCTCAAGCCGTTTGTGCCGTACCAGCGCAGCACAAACCAAAGTTTTAAAGCCCTGAACCGCCGCCCAAGGCCCACGCCCCAATTCATAAAGTTAGTCTGACCTGTGCTATTGGGAGATTTCAGATATTCAGGAATCAGGCCCAGCGTAAATGTTTTGAGCAGGCTTTCTTTATCGCGGATAAAAAACGCTGAGCAGTCAAAATTGCAAAGCAGCCATTTATGCGGGTTCACCACCATGCTGTCGGCCTCGGTATAACCCGCAGCCAATTGCCGCACCTCGGGCAACATCAGCGCCGATCCGGCGTAGGCAGCATCGATATGAAACCAGATCTGTTGTGCCTTAGCGATTTTGGCCATCGCCGCCAGATCATCAACGGCCGTACTGCCTGTTGTCCCCAGGGCCCCCACCATAAAAAACGGCGTAAAGCCTTGCTCAATATCCTCTGCAATGGCTTGTTGCAAGAGATCAATACGTATGGATTGCTGCTCGTCTACAGGGATTTTTCTTAAGTTTTGCAGGCCGATGCCGGCAATTTTGATCGCCTTTTCAATTGAGGTATGTGCTTCAGACGAGCAATAGGCGCTTAATTTATGCCCGGCTGCACCTGCTTGGTTAATGGCAAACTGCGTGGCCCGCTCCCTTGCCACCAAAAGTGCAATCAGGGTAGAGCTGGATGCGGAATCCTGAATCACACCCGAAAAAGCCTCAGGCAAGCCCCATAAATCACGCAACCATTCCATCATTCTGATTTCTAATTCTGTAGCGGCAGGTGAGGTCAGCCAGCTCATGCACTGCACCCCCAGGCTGGCCACCAGCATTTCGGCCAATACCGAAGGCGGGCTGGTATTGGAAGGAAAATACCCAAGAAATTGCGGATGCTGCCAATGGCTGATACCCGGCACAATGATTTTTTTAAAATCAGCAAAAATCTCAGAGAAATGCTCAGCTTCTTTGGGGGCAAAATCAGGAATCTGCTGCAAAATCTCGCCGCCATTTAATGCGGCCACAACCGGATAATCAGCGACATTCTGCTGATACGCATTCATCCATTCGCTGACCTCGGCCAGTGCCTGTTTAAAGTCTTGTTGCATCATATCGCCCCTAATTCCAAAGCAAGAGTGATTTTTCCTGCTGATAGCCGATAAACATTTGCGTCGTGATTCTGTCTTCACCCAAAAACGCGCCAATAGCATGCGGTTTACGGCAGTTAAAAATAATCAGATCACCCAGATTGGGTTTTATTTTTACCGGATCAGGTAATTGGGCCCGCCATTGCTCCGGAGCCTGGGTCAAAGGGCTCAGTGCAGGAATATCCCAGATTTCCAATTCACCGCCTGTATCCGGCACTTTTAAATAAATATTGGCGGCAAGCTGGGCATCTAATTGGGCATATTCAGGGGGTAATGCATCAAAATGCGGCTCTGATGCACTTAAATAAGATTGCTCTGCCCTGCTGATGCGCACAATACCGGCCAGCATTTTTTTATGCTCAAAATGGGCAACGTTTGCCCCAGGAATAAACAACTCATCTAATTCCAGCCGCAATTTATCAATGGGCGATAAGAAATGCTCACAATATCCGCGTAACCGTTCAATTTGCACACTGGCATTGCGATAATATTCATCAATGGCTTCGGGATCAGCGGCATTGTAAGTGCTGTTAAACGGAATCCCGATACGATCAACACCAAAATACTTTTGCAGCAGTTTTTCCTCTTCAATCACTTCATGGGTATAAGGATCTATATCCTGGCTGCGCAATATATTCTGACTGAGTAAATTGCATAAATGCGCCGGGTAATAGCCCTCTATAAGGACGGCAGCAATATCATCATGAATCAGTTCCTCTATTAAATCTGCCGATAGCTTCTTTGCAACTCTGACTATTCTTTGCCCCATAAGACATCACTCCCATGTATTGAAATACGAAGTCGCTTGAAAAAAGTCCATGACCACGCCCTGCCAGCAAGAAGGAAAACCCGCCATGAGCTGTGCGGAGACTAGCACGCAAAACTTAAAATAGTAATGAGAATCATTATTATTTTAAGAGCTAAAGAAATAACCACTTCACCCACTCATTTGACATATGCATTACGCATGGCTGACTACCTAGGTGGAAGCCCCAGTAATCAAAGTGTTACATTGTGCTTAACAATAGCCCTCCCTTTGACCTATTTCGCATTTAAAATGCGTCAGGAGAGAACACCATGCAAGAATGGGTGAATGCGATAAACAGCTGGATCTGGAGCTCTGCCCTGATCTATTTGTGTCTGGGCGTGGGGCTGTATTTTTCGATTCGCACCCGCTTTATGCAAGTTCGCCATATTCGCGAAATGCTTCGGCTGATGTTCAAAGGCAAAGCCTCTGCGGCCGGTGTTTCATCGTTTCAGGCGCTGTCTTTATCGCTGTCCGGCCGGGTAGGCACAGGTAATATTGCAGGCGTCGCCACTGCTATCTCTTTTGGCGGGCCGGGCGCTATTTTCTGGATGTGGGTGGTAGCGTTCTTAGGCGCCAGCACGGCTTATATCGAATCGGTGCTCGGGCAGATTTATCACGAAAAACACGAAGGCCAGTACCGGGGCGGCCCCGCTTTTTATATTGAAAAAGGCCTAGGCTGGAAATGGTATTCCATGCTGTTTGCCTGTGTCACCGTCATTGCCTGCGGGGTACTGATGCCTGGCGTGCAGGCCAATGGGATTGCTGCGGGCTTAAAAACGGCTTTTGGGCTTAGCCCATCCGTAACCGGTGCCATCGTGGTGCTGTTACTTGGCATGATTATTTTTGGCGGAGTAAAACGCATTGCCAATGTAGCGCAAGTGGTGGTGCCCTTTATGGCACTGGGCTATATCCTGATTGCCTTTGTGGTGATTCTGCTCAATATTCAGCAATTACCTGATGTCTTTATGCTGATTGTCCGCTCTGCTTTTGGCACCGAGGCGGGAATGGGGGCCATGCTGGGGCTGGCGATTCAATGGGGGGTAAAACGCGGTATTTACTCAAATGAAGCGGGCCAGGGTACCGGGCCACATGCCGCCGCTGCCGCTGAAGTTAAACACCCCGCCCAACAAGGCCTGGTGCAAGCGTTTTCGGTATATATCGATACGCTTTTTGTCTGCTCTGCCACGGCTTTTATGATTTTAATTACCGGCAAATACAATGTGGTGACTCCCGATGGGCAGGCTGTTTTCACAGGCTTAGTAGGCATGACGGCAGGAAGCGATTTTACTCAGGCCGCGGTAGAGCAAGCCCTGCCCGGCTTTGGTTCCATGTTTGTCGGCATTGCCCTGTTCTTTTTCGCCTTTACCACGATTTTGGCTTACTACTATATTGCCGAAACCAATATCGCCTTTTTAGCGCGCAAAATCCCTTCTGCCGGACTATTTTTTGTTTTAAAAATAGCCATTCTCGCCGTATCGTTTTACGGCTGCATCCGAACAGCAGAGCTGGCATGGGGCTTGGGCGATATGGGGGTTGGGCTGATGGCCTGGCTGAATATCATTGCCATTTTAGCGCTGCAAAAACCGGCACTGGCCACGCTAAAAGACTACGAGCAACAGCTCAGCCTTAAGCAAGATCCGGTATTTAACCCCATGGCTATGGGGCTGAATGTGGCTAAGCACTGGCATGCTAAGCATTCAGAATCTGAAGCAGTGCCGGAAGCGCCAAAAGCTTAGGCATAAAAAAAACCGACCCTGTGCTTAGGGTCGGTTTTTAAGCTGGGGAAACCCCACAAATCAACTTAGCGCAGCACTGTCGCCAAAGCATGTACACACACGGCAACATTTTCGCGTCGCGCGCCGTAGCCCATCAGGCCGAACCGCCATGCTTTACCGGCCAGGGCACCTAAGCCTGCGCCAATTTCAAGGTTGTAATCTTCCAGCAGCACCTTGCGCACCGCCGCGTCATCAATGCCTGCAGGAATATGCACGGTATTGAGCTGAGGCAGGCGGTAAGCTTTATCCACCACAAACTCTAAGCCCAAAGATTCCAGACCATGGCGCAGCAGCTGATGCATATCGCTGTGGCGCTGCCATGCTTTTTCCAGGCCTTCATTGGCCAGCAAGCGCAAAGATTCATGTAAGGCATACAGCGTATTCACCGGCGCGGTGTGGTGATAGCTGCGCTTTGCGCCGCCTGCGGCATCGCCCCAATAGCCCATCACCAGGCTTTGATCTAAAAACCAGCTTTGCACCGGCGTTTTGCGCGCCTTTAATTTAGCCACAGCCGCATCAGAAAAAGACAGCGGCGAGAGGCCAGGCACGCAGGATAAACACTTCTGGCTGCCTGAATACACTGCATCAATACCCCAATCATCCACACGCAGCTCAACGCCGCCGAGTGACGTCACCGCATCCACAATCGTCAGGCAATCGTATTTTTTAGCCAGCGCACAAAGCGTTTTGGCATCAGATAAAGCCCCTGTCGAAGTTTCTGCGTGCACAAAAGCAAGGAACCTAGCTTCAGGATGCGCTTTAAGTGCGTCTTCTACTTGATTTGGATTAACCGGCTCGCCCCAGGCGTTATCGACCAACACGGCAATTGCGCCCAGGCGCTCGACATTCTGGCGCATACGCTCGCCAAATACGCCGTTACGGCAAACAATGACGGTTTCACCCGGCTCAACCAGATTCACAAAACACGCTTCCATCCCAGCAGAGCCTGGCGCTGAAACCGCCATGGTGACTGAGTTTTGGGTCTGAAATGCGTATTGCAGCAGCATTTTAATCTCGTCCATCATGCCCACAAACAGCGGGTCTAAATGGCCCACGGTGGGTTTAGACAATGCCGCCAGCACAGAAGGATAAATATCAGAAGGCCCCGGCCCCATCAAAATACGATGCGGAGGGAAAAAAGGCATAATCATCGGTGGCGTAAGCATGGGAGTCTCCGTAGTGAGTCATTGCATTATCGGACTTTTTAGCCCGACTTACGGCGGTGGAAAACACTTATGTTGCTGCAGTGCAAAAAAAACAAGGCACTCACCCCGATTAAGCCCGGTTTTAAGCAGGCTGTCATCCGCTGGGCGTACACTTACACTGTGTTTACTGATGATGCCTCTTGTTCAAACTCCGTATCAAACCCCTGAGGCTCATACTGCGCCTTGCGCGGCTCAGTATGAGCAGCGGTTTTACCCCGGCACTGCAGCGTAAAGGAACTTATAGATTAAACGAGCAGTCTGCCAGTTTGACAGGATGCCAGCACAATCCTTGTGCGCCTGAATATTGGTTTATACGGGTTGATCCGCTCCAAAACGGCACCACCCCTGCAAAGAGAATCCATCCGAGGATAGTGAATGCTAAACGATCAGGAAATCAGGCTTTATCTGGAACGAATCAATTATTCCGGCAGCATGGCCGCCGGTCTGCCCACGCTCACCGCCCTGCATCAAGCCCATATGCGGCATATTCCTTTTGAAAATCTGGATATTCACTTGGGTATTGCTATTGATTTAAACCTTCCCGCCCTGTTTGATAAAGTCATATTAAAAAAACGGGGCGGATTTTGTTATGAGCTAAATTATCTGTTTCTTGCCCTGCTTGCATCGCTTGGCTTTAGCACTCAGCTGATTTCCGCTCAAGTATTTAATGGTAAAAGCTATGGGCCAGCATTCGATCATCTGCTTCTGCTGATTACCCTGGATCAGCAGCAATATATTGCCGATGTTGGTTTTGGCGATTCATTTCAAACGCCTCTGCTTGTTCATCCGCAAAAAAACAATAATGCGGCTTACCAAATCATGCAAAACGATCAGACCTATACCGTGATGCAGAAAAAAAGTAATCAGGAATACAAACCGCAATACCAATTCACATTAAATGCATACGACATTAGTGATTTTGCAGAAATGTGTATCTATCAGCAAACCTCCCCTGCTTCACATTTTACGCAAAAATCAGTTTGCTCAATCGCAACGGCGGAGGGGCGCAATACCATTTCGAATGATTGCGTCATTCAAAGTAAAAATAGCCATCGCACACTGCACCATATCGAAGACGTGGCAGAATATCGCCGGTGCTTACTGCGACTATTTCAAATGCAGCTTCCCGGCAATGCCCAGGTGGCGGCCCTGTTAGCCCCCCGGAAGATCAGCAGCTTGGTGAATAATTAACGTTACAGTCTCATTCAGCCAGCTCATAAATGCGCGGCGGCCAATGAGACTTTAACAGCAAGGGATTGATTCCAGCCTTAAGGCTAAAAGATAGCCAGTACCATGCTTAAAACAGCAGACAGATAGCCTAAAGCTTTCTGATTGCATGCCGATGCATTAGTCCTGAGGCAAGCTTAGCCAAAAGCTCAGGATTAGCCTTGCAAATCATCAACACCAATGTGGCCGCGCTAATGGTGCAGCGCAATCTGGAAAAAACACAGACGGCGCTGAATACTTCTCTTCAGCGTTTATCATCCGGCTTGCGTATCAATAGCGCCAAAGATGATCCGGCGGGGCTGTTAATCTCTGAAAGAATGAGCGCCAAAATCCGGGGCTTAACGCAGGCCAGACGAAATGCCAGCGATGCCATTTCGATGGCGCAAACTGGCGAAGGCGCGCTCACCCAGCAGATCGATATTTTGCAGCGCATCCGGGAGTTAGCGGTGCAATCGGTCAATGCCAGCAACTCGGCATCGGACCGGCGGGCGATGAATGCCGAAGTGACTCAGCTGCTTGAGGAGCTGGACCGCATCGCCCGGGACACCGAATTTAACGGCCAAAAGTTGTTCGATGGCTCATCCCCCATCATGTCTTATCAGATTGGCCCCAATGCCGGGAACACCCTGAACACCCGCTTAACTAATCTGCGTACAGATCAATATGGCGCTTACACCATCGGCAGCAGCACGCCAGCATGGAGCGAGGCCAGCACCGGCACGCTCAGCTGCACAGATGGCATGACAGGCACGATCAGCACCGTCAGTGGCGCCGTATTCAGCAGTGGCACACTACAACTCAACGGCCGCAGCATCAGCTTAAATGAGTCTGACTCTGCCCGAACCATTGCGACCAAAATCAATCAGGCCAATACCGGCGTCACGGCCAGCGCCCGCACTGAAACCATTTTATCGCTGGGTTCGGGCAGCTATGAATTAACCGTGGCATCAAAATCCTGTAACTTTAGCGCCGTTAATTTTAATGTAAGGGATGAAAACAATAATGGCGTAATTGATCGCGATGAATACGCCAGCGCCATCAGCGCCTTTAATGCTAAATCATCAAAGACCGGTGTTCTGGCTCAGCTGACCGAATTTAAAAACGCCAGCGGCAATGCAGCATGGGGAATTAAATTAAATAACAGCGATGGCAATCATATTGTACTGGCATCCAACTCTGGTGCGGCCAGCGGCTTTGGTGCTGCGGTCTCGGTCTGGAATTACGACCCCGCCACATCCCTGGGTAACAGCCCGCGCATGACGGAATCCTTACTTGGCAGCCCGCCCTACAACTTATCCAGCTCAGGCAGCATTAGCTTTGCCGGGCAGGTGGCTTTAAACAGCAACACGGCTTATTCCTTACAGACCGACAGCACGCTGTCGATCAGAAATGGCGTATTGTATGACGGCGGCAGCAGCGGCACACTGCAGCCCGGCAGCACGCTCAGCCCCAGACTCAGCGCCGTTTCAGGCCTCGATGTCTCCAGCGCCCAAAACGCAGCCTTAGCCATGATCATGGCCGACAAGGCGCTGGATACGCTCAATCAGCAGCGCTCCAGCCTTGGCGCATTTCAAAACCGAATCGCCTTTACCCTAGCTTATATCGATAACAGTATAGAAACCACCAGCGCCGCCCGCAGCAGGATCAGGGATGCGGATATGGCCGCAGAAATCGCCGCTTTTACCCGCTCGCAAATTCTGATGCAGGTTGGCAACGCCATGTTGGCCGCTGCCAATGCCATGCCTAATTTAATCCTGAGTTTATTAAAAAGCTTATAAATGCCCCGTAAAAATGCAATCCAGCCCAATAGCCCATATGTAATCGGGCACATAAGTGGCCAATCCTGCATCAGGCCAAAAGAGCGGCCCAAGTCTGATCCGCGCAAGCTGAAAAACATATAAGCAAACCATCATAAAGATTAATAAATCACAAATGAGCCATCACAAACAGCGTATTGGCCCTATTCATTTTATTTAACAGTGTATTTATCAAGCCGATTGTTATTTCTTACATCAAATGCTTACTTCCTTAAATGCAGACCCGCCACCACCCCCATGTCATACACATTGAAACGCACATTTTAAATTCAGCAAAATCAATTCAATCCATTTTCGCCACATCTCCCTGCCTCATCACACCGTGATCCACATCATAAAAATGACTTCCCCTTGTTTTAATTGTTAACAATTAACAAAAAAGCTAAAAAACCAGCCGCAGCCAATTAAAAATAAGCGCAATTCGCCACATTTCTTGATATCGCGCACACTCTTTATCAAATCCCTATTTTATGATTGCTCCAACATAAACACCTGCGGATGCCGACCATGCTCGACCTCTCAACTTTTTTCCTTGGACGCCCACTGACCGCACCGCTCATGAACGCGTCCGGCGTTTGGTGCAATGTAAACAGTCAGCTTCATGCGCTCGCAGAGAGTGAAGCTGGCGCAATGGTTACAAAAAGCTGCACCTTATTGCGCCGCGATGGCAACCCTGAGCCCCGCTACCATACCCTGACCATGGGCAGCATTAACTCTATGGGGCTACCCAATGAAGGGCATCAATATTACCTGGATTATGCCGAGCGGCATGATTATGAAAATAAACCACTCTTCTTTTCTGTGGCCGGATTAACGCTGGACGATAATTTAACCATTGTTGCGCAAATACAGGATGCCTATACCCCCGCATTATTAGAGCTCAATTTAAGCTGCCCTAATGTGCCGGGCAAGGCGCAAATTGCCTACGATTTTGATGCACTCGATGTTATTCTGGCAGAAATCAGCTCGGCTTATTCACGCCCATTTGGCGTGAAACTTCCACCCTATTTTGATATCGCTCATTTTGATGAAGTAGCCGATATCCTGAACCGCTATGAAAAAGTCAATTTCATTACCTGCATTAATTCAATTGGTAATGGCCTGATGATTGATATGGAAAGCGAAACCGTACTGATCAAACCCAAGCAAGGCTTTGGTGGTATAGGCGGGGAATACGTTTTACCTACGGCACTGGCCAATGTAAACGCGTTTCACCAGCGCTGCCCTAAAAAGTCAATTATTGGCTGCGGGGGTGTCAATACCGGTGAACATGTCTTTATGCATTTATTAGCGGGTGCAAGTATTGTGCAGGTAGGCACCGCTCTGTATGAGCAGGGGCCAGAAATTTTTGTACGCCTCAAAGCCGAACTGGCCCAGATCATGCAAGAAAAGGGATACAAAACAATCCGGGAATTTCAGGGGAAATTAAAGACACTTTAAACGGCTGAGTAATGGATTTCCCCATCAGGTATTCTATCCATATACGCCTGCCTCTTTACCAGAGCATCATCTTCAATCACTGTAAATCTGCAGTAACCTATCAATGGGTCAACGCAGTCAAACACTTGACTGCGCCCCAGTCTGGAGAAAGGCATGCTTAATCAATGCGTTAAAACGGGTCTTACCCTTACCCTTATTTGTGCCGCTTTTACTGCAAATGCAGCAGACAAACTTCCTAATGTCATGATCCTTGCAACCGGCGGCACCATTGCAGGTACGGGTGCAACCAGCACCACAACTGTGGGTTACACCGCAGCTAAAATTGGTGTGGAACGCCTGATTGAAGCCGTGCCGGAATTACAAAAAGTAGCGCAGGTAAAAGGCGAACAAGTTTTTCAGATCGCCAGCGAAAACATGAGCAATGAACACTGGCTGAAGCTTGCCAAGCGCGTGAATGAAGTACTGAAAAAATCCGATGTGGACGGCGTGGTTATTACCCACGGCACCGATACCATCGAAGAAACCGCTTATTTTCTGAATCTGGTTGTTAAAAGCAAAAAACCTGTGGTGATCGTTGGCGCAATGCGCCCTGCCACAGCGATCAGCGCTGACGGCCCGATCAATCTTTATAATGCAGTGGCACTGGCAGGCAGCAAAGAAGCCGTTGGCCAGGGTGTCCTGGTATCCTTGAATGATGAAATTCAGGGCGCACGCGATGTCACCAAAACCAACACCATCACAGGCCACACCTTCAGAGCGCCGGAGCTGGGCAGCCTAGGCTATATGGTATCGGGTCAGGCCAAGTTTTACCGCAGCAGCACCCGTAAGCACACCAGCGAAACAGAATTCGATGTAAGCAAGCTGGAAACCCTACCTGCCGTGGATATTGCTTACGGCTCAGCCAATGCCAACACCCTTGCAATTGATGCCTTTGCCGCTGCTGGCGATGTGGGTATTGTTTATGCAGGCACAGGGGATGGCAGTTTATCCACTCCGGTTCGCACCCGCCTGACCGAGCTGCGTCAGAAAGGCATCCACATTAATCGCTCATCCCGCACAGGCAATGGCCCGACTGTACGTGGCGGCGAGAATGACGATGACAAAACCGACTTCACCGTATCTGATACCCTTACCCCACAAAAAGCCCGCATCCTGCTGATGCTGGCGCTGACTAAAACCAAAGACAGCAAAGAAATTCAACGCATGTTCTACACTTACTAAGCAAACAGCATCTGCTGCATTTCATGTAGCAAAGTGTGTTTATGAGTATAAAAATGCGGCCTTTATTAAGGCCGCATTTTTTATGGGCAAAAAATGAAAACCATCCGCTTTTAAAATGACAAATTAAATAAACCGGCATGATGCACTAAGATCAATCAGGAGAACGACTGAGGGTGCTGCCATGGTTAGAATGCGATTTAAAACAGGGCTGCTTGCAATAGGATTAGCAGCAGGATCAGCCCTTGCCTGTAATGGCACAATCACCCCTGACAACCTGCCCATCAACAATCCTGATATCCATGGCGTGGCGGTTTTTTTGCCCGAAATTTTAGAAAATGCAGAGACCGGCCCTTTCCCTGGTTTATTAAAAACCATCAATAAATATTATCCGGAAGGCAAGATCAGCATCAGCATCGAGCCGGTAAAACGGGTTTATCTTGATACCAATAATAAAAATGCCGACTTTCGATTCCCAATTATGAAAATCAGTGAAGGCGCAGATAACTATACGCCCTATCAGTTTTCAAAAGAAATGCTGGGAAAAGTCAGTTTTGTGCTTTATACATTCAGCAAAAAACCACTAACCAAAGAAGATATTTTAAAAGTAGCCAATCTCGCCAAATACTCAATTGAAGCACCACCCGTTAATTGGGGGTTTTCAACTAAAAGCGTCGTTAATTTAGAGCAATCGCTCAAAAAACTAAATGCAGGGCGAATTGATGCACTCATCTGGGCTCAGGAAGAAGCAGATTACATTATTAAAAAATTCAAACTCAATCAAATCCACCGTGCACATTTTGATGATTATCCGGATGTGCTGTTTTTATCCTGCAATCAGCGTGGCGATTTTGTAAACAATGCATTAAGCAAAGCTATCGCCGCCGCTCGTGCCAGTGGTGAACTACAAAAAGCCTATATCAAAGTCCATAAGCCCTATCAGGACTGGCAACCCTAGCGTGCATGGGCACGCCATTATTATTTTAATCAATCACTTTGCAAAAAAGCGTGTAATGCCTGCACCGCAGGGATTTCCAAAGCTTGCGCTGCATAGCACAAGCCCACACGCCGCGTTAAATAGGGGCCAGAGAGGGGGCGAATGCAGATCCGGGGATGATCCACCAGCAAGGATTCAGGCAAGAGCGCCACTCCTAAGCCTGCAGCAACCATACGGGCAGCCAGGGTAAGGCTTCCCGCCTGCGCCGCAAAGTTCAGTCCCAGGCTGTTTTCCCCATGTAAAGCCAATAACCTTTGATGCGATGAATGCGTCGGGCAGCTAATCCACCCGACTTGCGCCAGATGTGCCATTTCCAGCAAAGGCTCTGCCAGTAAGGGATGCCCGCCAGGCAGCGCCAGAACAAAAGCTTCTTCCCACAGCGGCAAAAACAGCTCATCTTCACAGCGAGACTCCTCCGCAGCCAGCCTGGCATCGCCACAGCAACCTGCCTGAATATTGAGCAAAATGGCCCGTGAAGCTTGCGCCGCTTTGCTCAGAAAACGCTCAATCTGGCTCTCCCCCAAATCATCATCAATTCCCAGCTCCAGCGGCATGCGCTGCTGACGCTGACGAAACTGCTCGCTGAGCGCCGCAGCCTGATCAACCAGACGCCGTGCTTGCGGATATAAAAGCCGCGCCTCTTCGGTAGCCTATCCGCTCTTATTACTGGCGCGTCGCTCAGATCGCCTGCAAGCCTTAAACTTACCTAACACCCTGTGCAAAGCAGTGGATATTACCGATCGCGCCGCGCTGCTGGCTGCGGTGCAAGAAGCTGAAGCACAGTTTGGCCCTGCCGATGGCATCATTAATAATGCGGGCATGATGTTATTAGGCGAGATGAGCAAGCAAAACCCGGCCGAATGGGACAGCATGTTTGATGTCAACGTAAAAGGCCTGCTCAATGGCATTCATGCGGTGCTGGCAGGCATGGTGGCACGCAAGCACGGCACCATTATCAATATCAGCTCGATTGCTGGCCGTAAAACTTTCCCCAGCCATGTGGCCTATTGCGGCAGTAAGTTTGCCGTACATGCCATCTCAGAAAACCTGCGTGAAGAAGTAGCTGGCAGCGATGTGCGCGTGATTACCATTGCGCCGGGTGCCGTTGAAACCGAACTGCTCAGCCATACAACGAATGAGGATATCAAAGCCGGTTACGAAGAATGGAAAGACGGCATGGGCGGCGTATTGGCCGCAACAGATATCGCAGAGGCGATTAGCTATGCTTATCATCAGCCACAAAATGTGTGTGTGCGGGAAATTGTATTAGCAGCAACACGCCAGCCTGCGTAAATTAATCGCCGCTTCAAAACTAAAGGCCACTACCTTATCAAGGGTGAAAAATAGATAAGCTATAAAAAATAATGGCCAAATTTATCTTTAATTGGGCCATTATTTTCGCTTTATATTTTCGTATATATACGGCGATTTTAATCATATTAATGAAGTTTACTTTTGCATTCATATGGCACCATGGCAAGCAGGCATTTTCACACCTCAAACCAAAGCTGAAGTATGTCTGCAATGGCGGATCTATTGATGCCGGCTTTTAAAATCAAAAGGCTGTTAGCCATCAGGTAGTGGCCTTCATCAGACCTGATTGCATCCTGCAGCCGTTACAGCTGCGCATCAATTCAATGCACTATTTACTTTCAATGCCTGCGCCATAAAATCGACAAAGGCACGTATCTTGGCTGAACCATGCCGACCTACACGATGCACGATATGAATCGGTAAAGGTTTGGCCTCAAACTCGCCAAGCACGGTTTTTAATTCGCCACTCTGCAGTAATCCTGCCACTTGATACGACAATAAACGGGTAATCCCCGCACCATGGCGCACTGCGGCAATCGCACCGTCGTTACTCGTCACCGTTAGCCGCGGTTTAATGCGAATCGTCTTATTGGCGTCATCGTCGCCAAATTTCCATTCGATGGTCGGGCTGATGCTGCTGGCCGCCACAATTTGGTGTTTGAGCAAATCATTCGGCGTATTGGGAATGCCCTGTTGCGCTAAATATTCTGGCGATGCACACAACACACGCCGCACTTGCCCCACCCGTATTGCCCGCATCGAGCTATCTGGTAAGGGACCAATACGAATACCCACATCCACGCCTTCTTCCAGCATATTCACCACCCTATCCAGAAACAGCGCAGACACGTCTACATCCGGATAACGCCGCAAGAATCCCACCACACTTGGCATCACAAACTGCTGGCCAAACAAAACAGGCGCGGTGACCACCAAATGCCCACGCGGCTCCGCATTCACCCCAGCGGCAACTTCATCGGCCTCTTGCACTTCAGCCAAAATCCGCCGTGCATCGTCCAGATAGCGCAAACCTGCATCGGTTGCCCGCACATAACGCGTGGTCCGATTAAGTAACTTCACTCCTAAATCTTCTTCCAGCGCCGCAACAGCCCGCGTCACCGCCGGTGGCGACATGCCGAGTTTGCGCGCTCCGGCAGCAAAACTTTCCGTTTCAGCCACCGCCACATACACGCTCATTTGATGAAATCGATCCATGGCTTTTATTCCAAATTTAGCAACAATCTATTGTTATGCATGAGCATTCTTCTTTCAAGTGGCGTTCGGCACAATGCATTCATTCGCTGGCAACACAGCGAACCACTTAACTAAATAGGAAACACACCATGAGCCGCATTAACGTCGTTACTACTGAAACTGCCACGGCCGAACAACAAGCATTGTTCGACGCAATTCACGCTCAATTGGGCATCGTACCAAACTTCTTAAAAGTGTTTGCCAATTCACCGGTGGCACTTCGTTCTTTCCTCGGCCTTCATGGCATCGCCAACGGCGGCAGCTTGGATTTGCAAACTCGGGAGCGCATTGCATTGGCTTTGGCGCAGCAAAATTCTTGCGAATATTGCCTTTCTGCCCATACCGCAATTGGTAGCAAAGCCGGGTTGAATGGCGATGAAATCGCTGCCAACCGTTCCGGTACCAGCCAGGACGCCAAAGCCGCCATCGCAGTGAAATTAGCGCGCTCACTGGCCGAACACAACGGTGACATCACTACTGCCGAACTGATCGAAGCGCGTAATGCCGGTTTTACTGATGGCGACATCGTCGAAATCATTACCCATGTCGGCATGAATATCCTGACCAATATATTGGGTAAAGCCAGCCGCCTTGAAATCGACTTTCCAAAAGTCACATTGGCTTAACTTTTAAGTCATGCGGCAATGCATCCCTGTGCAGGTGCCGCATGACTGAGCGAAACGTTCGCCCCCTGATGCAGCCAGGCATAAACCTCAAATGCACCGGCAACGTATAAGTGTTCTGCACTTTCGATGCCAATTTTCTCCAACCGTGCCTAGCTTTGGGTGCCCTGCAGACGTTTAAGCTCAGTTATCGCTTAACTCTGATTTTTTTTGCAACAGATAAAGCTCAATTGCCTGGCATAGCGCGACGGGACGGTGCGGCAGATTAAAGTGTTTAGCCAGCTGCATGCATTGTGTTTTGATGTGATCTGCGTGACAAAGCACGTCAAGACTGCGTGCAAGTTTACGCGGCGTGAGTTGTCGCGCTGACAATGTTTTGCCCGCGCTGAGTGCCACAAGCCGCGCCGCATTATCAAATTGATCCCATGCAAACGGTATGATCAATTGCGGGATGCCTGCGCGAAGTGCTTCCGCTGTGGTGCCGATCCCACCATGATGAATCAGCACTGCTGCATGCGGCAGCAGTTTTGCTAAGGGCACATAGACTTGCCACAGTACTGAATCAGGCAAAGACGCTGGAATTTGCTGGCGGTCCTTGCTAAGAAAAATAGCGCGTCGTCCGAGGCGCTGAGTCGCGGCGAGTGCACAGGCAAAGAATTTGCCGGCGTGAAGATTGGCTGTACCTGCGGTGAATACCAGCGGTTTTTCGCCGTTTGCGAGAAAGTCCGATAATTCAGCAGATAGTTCTGCTTGTGCATTGGCCTCAAAGACGGGGAAATCACCCATTATCAACGGGCCAGGCCAATCGGGCGCAGGTGCTGCAAACCAAGCAGGAAACAGTGTGAGTGATAAATCGGGAGTCTCAGCGATGTGCGAAAGTAATGAGCTCACCGGCGGCAAGCCCCGAGGTGCACGCACAGCATTGATCTGGCTCACTGAAACGGGATCGATCCAGCCTTTTTCGACAAAATTCCAGTACGCCCGCCGCCAACTCATCGGCACCCATGATGGTACTGACACAGGGCCAATTGTCAGTGGATCGTGGCAAGTTTTTAGATTCGAAGGTGCCAAGTAGACCGCAACGATTGATTTCACGTAGCCTTGTTCACGGGCGATAGCGGCGGCCGGTATTGCAAATGGATGGGCAATGATGACTTTGTTGTCTGCTAAAGCCAATGACCGAATCGCAACGTCCATTTGCCTCAGTGCATCGCTATAGTTGCCAAGCAGCGCAGCGAAGCATTTTTTGGGATCCCAGATTTCTGGATTAGCCAGTAAACGCAGGTATTCTTCATCGCTGCCTAAACCAACAAAGGGTAGTCCGGCCCCCTCTGCCAGCGCCGCATGGTAGCTTGGCGCAATAAAGGTAACGGCTCGACCCAATACCTGCAATTCATGAGCGAGCGACATAAAGGGGTGAATGTCGCCAGTTGAGCCGACGCTGATCACGAGATAGTGGTTTGAATCAGACATGGCTGATAACTCTTAAATATTAGTTGGCAAAGGAGTGCGCTGCTGATGATTTGCCTTACTTACGCCCCATAAACCCAGCAACCCCACTGGCAGCAATAAAATCCATTGCGGCAGTTGCAATAGCATGTGCGGTCCCGCATACAACACATCGATGAGAATAAAAATGGTGCCAAAACTGAGCCATAAACAGGAGATCAGCGTGACTGTCGCCATCGATTTTGTGTTTGGTTTTCTTGCCGCGAGCCCGAGTGCAATCGCCGTCAGGGTGAGTGCCACAGTCACAAAGTGCCAGCATGCAAATAACATCAGACTCACTTCTTGAGGCATATTCGAATGCAATAAGGGGCCTTCAATTTGTAAGGTGCCACCGAAGGCATGCAAGGCGGCGGTGAAAATAGCTAGTAGTGTTGCAAGGAGTAGCGGGCGGTTCATGATGTCTCCAGATCGTGAGTGAAATTGAGTGAAAGTTTAAGCTGGCTTGAACGATACTGTTAATTCATCACCGCCCAAAATGCATTACATCGCAAAGCGGTTGCTTGCGGTGCTTCGACCATTGGCACATGTCCGATGTCATCGAGGATAACTTTTTCGCTGTTCTGGATTTGCTCGTGCAGCAAATCGGCGTCATCCACATTCGCAATACGGTCGAGTTTGCCCCAGATAATCAATGTTCGCAGTCGTAGTGCCGGCAGGATGTGGGTCTGGTCTAAATCGATCAGCAGATCGTTAAAGACTTTCTGCTCGATAGCGCGACGGCTGATTTTGTCGGCGGCCAGTAACTTCAAAAAAAAGTTGGGAATGTAAGGTGGCTTGTTCATTCCGTAGCGAACCAGCCGTTTGTAATCGGCCACGTTTTCAATCGCCATCATCGGATGAATGCCGGTACGCTCGATTTTCAGCCGCATTTCACTCGGGGTACGTTCGACACCGCCAGCATCAATCAAAACCAGTGATTGCACTGAATTTTGATACATATGCGTGTAGCATATTGCTATTGTTGCTCCCATTGAATGACCTGCCAGGTATATTTTGGGCGCGCTGAGCTGGGTGAGTAATTCATGCAGATATTTGGATTGCTCTGCAATGGTGTAGCTGAGCGACAGGCTTTGTACGCTGTCGCCGTGGCCGGGCAAGTCGGGAACAATCACCCGGTCTGCTGCCGATAAGTATTTGACAAAACGACACCAACTGTTTTTATCCGCACCTGCGCCGTGCAGCAACACCAAGGTTCGCCCGTTTGGTGTACCTGTTTTTTCAAAATAGGCCACTTCACCAAAGCTGAGCCGAATCTCTTTGCGGCTTAACCCGGCCGCAAGTGCTTCTGCGCTGAGGGCTTTTTGCAGTAGTGCATTTTTAAAAGCCAACCATTTTTTACCCAATGCCACCATGATTATTCTCCAAGTGTCGTCGTACGGGATGCCGCACCATGAAAAAATGCGTGCAGCATTTCGGCGTATAAATCGGCCAGCAGTGCATTCGGTTCGCGTAGCCAGCGCAACATTGTTGCCAAGCGCAAAAAGATCAAATTTTCGGCCAGCGTGCGTGCAGTGATGTCGCGCGAAATTACGCCATCACTTTGCCCCTGCTGTAGCAGCTGCAGAGCCAGTGGCGCAAAGCTGTCGTTTTCAAATGGATTGGCATTCTCTTGCGCATGACTGAGGCGGTAGAACACATAGGGCGCAATAAAAGATCGCATCCTTTCGGCATACGCGGCTTCTAATTGCAATACGGTCAAAAACGCCGCTTTAATCGAAGGCGCAGCCAATGCGGCCTCTTGCACCAGGGCTTGATGCTGAAGCTGATCTTGACGAAAGCGATGTGCAATCAATGCTTCTTTGACCGGAAAATGTTTGTACAACGTCCCGCGCGCGACATCGGCTGCGGTGGCAATCGCATCCATCGTCACCGACTCAAAACCATATTTGTTAAATAACGCCCAGGCACATGTGACGATATGCTGCATTGTTTGTGCCAGCTTGCGCTCGCGGCGCCCAATTGAGGGGGCTGCTATGTCTGTATGGGAATTCATCATTAATGGACGACGTTTAAAATTGAACAATGTTCAATAATTTAATTGAAGATTGAATTGCTTGCAAGTAAAACACATCGCAGTTGCAAAATATCTGTGCACCCTTGCTTTGCGAGACATGTTGTATTGTGAGGGAGATTCAACGCAGGAGGCGTTCAATGGCTACAGGCAGGATTTTTATTTCAGCACGGCAGCATCAGTTGCTAGTAAGCAAACCTGTTGTGACGTTCAACGCTACACTGTGCGCAGTGAAGCGTTAACGATGGAGTTGGCGCAATGTTTTGAAGACGCATCAATCACAGGGTCGTGAAGCGATTTTGCGTAATCTGCACCGCTGCAATGACTTGCGAAACGCTCTGGCGGCATTTACTAAACTGCAGCTTACAATGATGGACTAGCGATTCAACTAACAGGCTTTGTCCATGAACATTACGACAATTCATTCAATTTTCCTGAAACCAGCCGCTCACTTAAAAAAATCAATGACAGCGCGCAGAGCTGCAGGCATATTGCGGCCACTCGGATAATACAAATAAAAATATTCTGGCACTGGCGACCATGCACTGAGTACGTATTGTAATTGTCCAGCTTGGACCAGCGGCGCCAGCATCTCGTCATAGCAATAACACATTCCCGATCCATCAACAGCCGCACGCAATAGCAAAGCCAAATCATCGCTAATCAGCGCTCCCCGTGTTGCGACGGTGAGTGTTTGCCCGCCTTGTTCAAATTCCCACTGATAATGCACGCCACTTGGAAAGCGAATTTGCAAACACTGATGCGTCAATAAATCCGCTGGCGTCCCGGGCACTCCATAAGCGTCCAAATAAGCTGGTGCTGCCGCCACGGTAAAATGAATCGCCTCCCCCAGCCGCACCGCAATCATGTCTTGCTGCACACGCTCACCAAAACGAATCCCTGCGTCAAAGCGTTCCGCAACAATATCGACGAGCGCATCATTGCAGACAATTTCCAGCTCAATATCCGGGTATTGCCGCCGGAATTCGGCGAGTTTGGGCGCTAAACGTAATTGTGCGGCGGCACGCGGTACATTTAATCTTACTCGTCCGGCGGGTTGTTGCCGCAGCTCATTCAGCCCCTCTATCGCCTGTGTAATCTCGCCCAGCGCAGGGCTTAAGCGCAGCAGCAATTGCTCGCCAGCCTGCGTTGGACTCACGCTGCGCGTAGTTCGACTGAGTAAACGAACGCCAAGAGCTTGTTCTAATTTGCGCAGGGTATGGCTCAATGCCGATGGCGTGAGCTGCAATTCTTGCGCCGCCTGGCGAAAACTGCCGCATTGAGCTACGCGTACAAAAGCGTTTAAATCATTCAGATCGGTTTTCATTGATGAACTAAATTCAGTAGTGTCATGAGTATTAACCAGATTGTTGCATCAATCAAAGATTGCAATACTACGGTCTTCCCTTTTCAGTGGTCTCAGCATGAACTCAGCACAGCCTTTCCACAACAAAACCATTCTGGTCACCGGTGCATCTTCCGGGATTGGCTTAGCCAGTGCCCAAGCCTTTTGGGCACATGGTGCCAAACGCGTGTATATAACCGGACGCGACGCCAATAAACTCGCAAGTGCTGTTTCAGTATTGGGTCAAAACGCTGTTGGCGTCGTCGCCGACGTGGCCGATTTGGCGCAAATTGAACAACTTAAAACAACGATTGCTGAACACGGCGACACACTTGACGTTATTTTTGCCAACGCGGGCGTGGCACATAACAACAGCTTAGGCACAACCCACGAAACCAGCTTCAACAGCATTTTTGATACCAATGTCAGAGGTGTATTTTTTACCGTGCAAACCTTACTGCCACTGCTGAATCACGGAGGCAATATTGTACTCAACGCCTCAGTAGCCGCACAAAAAGGAATGCCCAATTTGAGTTTGTACAGTGCATCAAAAGCAGCAGTGCGCTCGTTTGCCCGCTCATGGGCGAATGATTTAAAAGGCAGGAAAATTCGGGTCAACGCAATCAGTCCAGGTGTCACCAGAACACCGATTATGGAAAATGGTTTGAAAATGAATGATGAACAAATAGCTCAATTTTCAGCCTATTTGGCCGACGCAGCGCCTGCCGGGCGAATGGCGCAGCCCGATGAAATTGCTGCTGCGGTATTATTTTTAGCTTCCGCAGCAGCGAGCTATGTCAACGGTATTGAACTAAGTGCAGACGGAGGATTGACACAAATTTAAGGCTTACAGATTAAGCTTTCTGCAACGATAACGTTACTAACTTTCTCGCAAGTTAGTAACGTATTGAAACCATTGATATCCGCTGACAATCGATACCCTTGCAATAGACCCAGTCCATTGCAAGGCAACGCCGGATCATAAACAAGCTGAATGTTATTGATTGCGTCATTGCAATGTATGGTTGTTTTTTTGCTTATGTTTAATGCAATAGTGCAATGAGATACTGCAACTCCAAACCCAATCTATGGAGATTTGCAATGCATACTCAATCACAACTTCTTGGTAACAGCCTGTTACGCATCAGCTTTGGCGTAATGTGGATTGCCCATGCCTTACTCAAACTATTTGTATTTACCTTGCCGGGCACCGCGCAGTATTTTGCAAGTCTTGGTTTGCCAGCAAACCTTGCGTATCTGATCTTTACGATGGAACTCTTTGGCGGGCTTGCACTGGTACTCGGCATTTATGCGCGACAAATTGCATTGCTGTTATTGCCGATCATGGCCGTTGCAACATGGGTACATCTGCCCAATGGCTGGGTTCACACCAGCGCGGGTGGTGGCTGGGAATATCCATTATTTCTTTGTTTGGTATCCATCGTTATTTATTTGCAGGCCGATGGTGTGTTAACACTCAAACGCAGTCATCATTTTCTGCTTAACTGATTCAGTGACAAGCACCCACTAAGGCACGAAATAAATCAGTCAAGCTGAATGTTTTGCGCCAAATGACTAAACACCGCAGCGACACGGCGCAGATGGCGGGATTCTGGGTGAGTGAGCAGCCAGAGATCAGTAGCACACTCATCCAGAACACCCGTTAATGGACGTAAATCAGGCCGCGACGCTGCTAAAAATGTCGGTACCAAACCCACTCCCATTCCTCGTTCAATCAATTCCAACACTGTAAGGATGCTGTTGACACGGTAGCGCGGCATCAGTTTTGGATAGTGTTTTTTTCGCCAAATTACGGATGGGTGATCTGGCAATGCATCGTCAGGGGCAATCCACGCAGCATGGTGGCTAATGGCAGCAGTCAAATCCTGCCAGGGGCTGCTCTCTGCTGCATACAGCGCTATTTTTAGGGAACCAAGGTGCTTGCCAACCAAATGCAGTGGTGGTTTGCGAGTGGCACGAATAGCGATATCAGCATCGCGCCGGCTTAAATTGGCCAGCTCATTGCCGGTATGCAAATCAAAACTCAGCAGTGGATGTAATGTTGCCAGCGTATTGAGCGCGGGGGCGACTAAACCATGCAAAATCGAATCGGTGGTGGTAATGCGTACGCTGCCAGCAACGTCTTCGGGCTGCAATTGTGCCGCCGAGCGCGCTGATTCCAGCGCGATTTCAAGTTGCTCAGCGTGTCCCGCTAGGATTTGTGCCATTTCAGTTGGGAAATAGCCCGTTTTACTACGCTCGAACAAGCGTTGACCAAGGCCTTTTTCGATTCTTTGGATGGTACGAAATACGGTTGAGGCATCAACGGCCAACCGTTCTGCCGCCGCAGCCAAGGTACCGCCCCGCGTGACTGCAAGTAAAAACTCCAGATCTTGGCTAGCTAAATGATATTGCGTTTTTGCATTCATAGTCTGCAACCCTGCTTATTTTCAGTGCAATTTAGCAAGTCTACACTAGCTTAAAACCCTAGATAACAAGGAATTCATCATGTCTCAGCCACTCACTTTAGTTAGCCATTTGCTATGCCCATACGTACAACGCGCTGCAATTGTTTTATTAGAAAAAGGCATTTCTTTTCAGCGGAAAAATATTGATTTAGCCAACAAACCAGAATGGTTTTTAGCAATTTCACCACTAGGGAAAGTGCCCGTATTACAAGTGGGAGAGGTATCAATTTTTGAATCGGCAGTCATTTGTGAGTATCTGGATGAAACCCATACGCCGCTGCTGCATCCGAGTGAGCCGTTGCTACGCGCTCAGCACCGCGCTTGGATGGAGCTAGGCTCGGCGATTTTGACTGATATTGCCGGATTTTATTCGGCCAAAGATGAAGCGATATTGCAGCAAAAGACGATCCAACTACAGCAGAAATTCTCGCAAATCAACGCGGCACTGGGCGAAGGTCCGTATTTCGCGGGCCAAAATTTCAGCATGATCGATGCCGTATTTGCGCCAATTTTCCGTTATTTGGATGCGTTTGATGCAATTGGATATACGGACCTGCTGGCAGGACTCCTGCCGATTCAAACCTGGCGGCAAGCCTTAGCATTGCGCCCATCCGTACAGCAAGCCGTGGTCGCGGAGTATCCACAGTTGTTGAGTACTTTTCTTAAAAACAGACACTCTGCGTTAAGCTTACGCATCAACGATAGGGCGTTGAGCACAGATTGATCCCGCATAAAACAATGGGGATTTACTTCTAAACGACACATTCAAATACACAGAAGAAACCCCTGCAGTTATCAATGAGTTCATTTGATTCATTCCACTTAGCGAAACAATAAATTTAATATTGTGGTGATTCTCCATTGATGCTAATCAAGACATACTCATGACATCAGATCGATGTTTGCGTACGTAGAGGAGTTTCATCATGCCACGCGCTTTTGCCGCCATTACTTTTACTGACAGTGTTAAAGCTGCCCAGACCCGTTATCACAGCCGTGATAGCAATCGTGGCTTTGAGCTGGCCGAAGATACACGCAGTGAGATGACAGAACGCGAAGCTGAGTTTATCGCCGCGCGCGATAGTCTTTATATGGCAACCGTCGGTGAAAATGGCTGGCCATACGTGCAGCATCGCGGTGGACCGGCGGGTTTCTTGAAAGTGCTCGACGCCAATACGCTGGGCTTTGCCGATTTTCGTGGCAATGTGCAGTATTTATCAGTCGGTAATCTGAATGCCAACGATAAAGTTTCGATTATTTTGATGGATTATCCCAACCGTCGTCGTCTCAAAATCTGGGGGCGAGTGCGCATTGTGCACGAGTTAGAAAATCCCGAACTCATCGCCGCACTGGAAGATCCAGCCTACCGTGCCCGCATCGAACGGGCAATGGTGATTACCGTCGAGGCGTGGGATTGGAATTGCCCACAGCACATTACACCTCGCCACACCGATGCCGATATCGAGCAACTGATCGCACCGCTGCAAGCCGAACTGAAAGCATTGCAGGCCAAACCTGCTGCATCTGCGCCAATCACGAAATTGGGCGAAGGCCCGCTGGAACTGATCATTAGTGGCATTCGCCAGCTAACGCCACAAGTGCGTGCGTATGAATTGCGCCACCCAACTGGTGAAGATTTGCCCGCTGTAACGGCCGGTTCGCACTTAAAAGTGCCAGTAATATTGAAAAATGGCCAAACCAGCGTGCGTAATTACTCCATTGCCTCGAACCCTACCCGCCGCGATATTTATGAGATTGCGGTGCTACAACAGATTGAGGGCCAAGGTGGCTCAAGCTTTGTACATCAACATTATCAGCTGGGTATGACGCTGCATTGTGGCCTGCCGCAGAATGATTTTGCGCTAAGTGACAGCGACGCTCCGGCCATTCTGATTGCGGGCGGCATCGGCATTACGCCAATCAAAGCAATGGCACAAACTCTGAAAGCACAAGGTCGTGCATTTCATTTGCACTATGCCGCCCGCAGCCGCCGCGATATGGCCTATGGCGATCGTTTGCTGCGCGATTTAGCGGGGCAAATGACGAGTTATTTTCAAGACGAAGGCCAAATCCCCGATATTACCCAAATACTGAAATCGGCCAGCGATACATCCCCAGTGTATGCCTGTGGACCATCCGGTTTAATGAGCGCAGTACAAGATACTGCCGCCATGCTCAATATGGCCGCCGGGCGAATTCACTTTGAGCGCTTTGCTGCGGCGCCGCACGCAGGCAATACGCCGTTTGAAGTGGTACTGCGCCGCTCGCAGCGGATTATTCCGATTGCAGCAGATCAAACCGTATTAGCCGCAGTACAAGCGGCCGGCATTGATACGCTATCGGATTGTGGCGTGGGTAACTGTGGCACCTGTGCGGTTAAAGTACTCAGTGGCGACGTCGACCATAGAGATAACGCGCTGAATCAAAACGAGCGTGAACGCGCCGGGCTGATGTGTATTTGCGTGTCGCGGGCAAAATCAGCGCGACTGGAGCTCGATTTGTAATTTCAATCATTCATCTAGGAAAAATCATGATCAAACTCTATGAATTTGCCGCATCAGGTAATTGCCACAAGGTCAGGCTTTTATTGTCTTTGCTGGATATACCTTATGAATCCATTATGGTAAACGGCGCGACACGCGAACATAAATCGGCGGACTATCTGGCAAGGAATCCGCTTGGCCAAGTGCCGGTATTAGTCGATGGCGATGTGATCTTGCGTGATAGTCAAGCGATTTTGGTCTATCTGGCGCGGCAATATGGCGCGGAACAAGCGGATTTTTGGCTGCCGAATGATCCTGCTGCTTTAGCACAAGTGGTCGCATGGCTGGCCACTGCCGCGAATGAAGTAACTCGCGGGCCAAATGCATTGCGCTTGCATCACAAATGGGGCCGCGCGATTAATCTCCTTGAAGCCGAAACCATTACCGAACAACTGCTCGCGATGCTCAATCAACACCTGACAGCATCAGCGTGGTTAGCGGCAACGCATATCACTATCGCCGATATTGCCCTCTACCCCTATATCGCCCTCGCAACCGAAGGCAAAGTCGATCTACTTGGCTTTCCGGCTATCGTGACTTGGATGAAACAAATCCAAAACTTGCATGCTTACGTGAGTATGGCTGGCATCGACGCTTATTAATTCAATTTTGATCAAGGATTAACCATGACCCCCGAACTACGCCCACCACTCCCCCCATTCACCCGCGAAACGGCAGCACAAAAAGTGCGCATGGCTGAAGATGGCTGGAATTCGCGCGACCCGCAACGCGTCGCCATGGCCTATACGCCTGATACGATTTGGCGCAACCGCCATGAATTTCCAAGTGGCCGTGAAGAGGTCATTGAATTTCTCACTCGCAAGTGGGCGCGTGAAGTGGAATATCGCCTAATCAAAGAGCTCTGGGCGTTTGACGCCAATCGAATTGCGGTGCGTTTTGCCTATGAGTGGCGAGACCACAGCGGCCAGTGGTTTCGCTCTTATGGCAATGAAAATTGGGAATTTGATGCCCAAGGTTTGATGCATCGCCGCTTTGCCAGTATCAACGATTTAGCCATCGCCGAATCTGAACGACTATTTCATTGGCCCCAAGGTCGTCGGCCTGATCACCACCCAAGCTTAAGCGAATTGGGTTTATAGCAAATTGAATACGTAGCAACGCTTGAGCGAACTGAGGCCAAACACTAAGGAAAACAGTGAAATGGAAACCGCCGGTTTGAAGCTGAAGTAGCAATGGAAATACATCGGGATTTTTTTTACCATCGCCAGCGAGGCCGCACGCGCCTTGGCAATCTGTACCTTATCAGATTGGCACAAAAATTCAGCAGGCTAACGGTCGAAATTTGAGCGAGTAATGTCTAAATTTGCTAGGGTCTGTTGACGTTTCATTCACGGCTGCGTTGGCTGCAGTTTTGGGGCTGAACAAGGCAAAAATTGCGACATGGCACGAGTACCATTAGCGATTTTTAACGATGTGCAGCCCCAAAAATGCAGTCAACCCGAAGGGCTGAGCCGGAAAACGGCCATTCACTGCGTTATGCTCCTCGACAATAACCAGTTATTGCCTTCGTCGCATGCCTTGTGCTTGGCCGTTTTCCGGCTCAGCGCAATTGTGAATGAAACGTCAACAGACCCTAGGGCAGATCACCATGCCACTGACGTAAAAAAAAAGCGAAAGCATGGCGCTTTCGCTTTTTTTTTCGACCAGCTTATTTAACGCGAATAACCTTTTGCCGGAACAATCACAAGGCCCGCCCGCTGCCCTATTTCAATATGAGGATTAGGGAAAATCATCCGGGCATTGTCTTCATTCACCACATGCTGGATATCGCCATCTTCTGCCAGCACAGTGCCGACGGGCAGTGGCGTAAAGTTATCCATTTTGGTGTCAACGCGTAAAACAAAAGCATCGCTTTGCTTAATGATTTCACGGGAAACTTTATACAAACCAAGGTGAGCCGGCACCACATCGCAATCAGGCAGCTCGCCGCTGATTAAGCCCTCTAAATAGGCCTGCATTTTACTTAAATCAACATGGGTGTTCTGGCCAAAAGGCATGGCCCTCCCCAGCTCAACGGTAAATGCGGCTGCACCACAATGCTGGCTGGAAAAAAACGAGAACGTCGTCGACGTTGTTGATTGCAACAGCACAGCATCCACACCGGCACAGGCCAGCCGGGCAACCTGTAAAGGATCAAAATCGCGGCCATGCGGCGGCAGCGGATAGATGGCAAATTTTTCAATCAGTGAGCCATGAATCGCCGTATGCAGATCGTAATGCAAACGGGGCTTGCCATCTTGGATCGATCGGGAGAAAAAACGCATCAGCTGCATTTCCAGCATGGCGGCCCGGCGGGCTTCATCGCCATCATCCACATCCGGCAAACGGCAAAAGAGGCGGTTCATATCCTGAGCCACACAGCGTACACCCTGGCGCATCGCCTCTACATTACCAAACACAAAGAGCACCCGTGCCCGCACTCTGAGCTGGCCATCCAGGATCTGGCTGATCAGCTGATCAAGCAATTCTATGGGGGCCGTTTCATTGCCATGAATGCCGCAGCTCAATACCACATCCAGCTGCCTGTCACCCGGATCTTTAGGCTCAAAACGGATCACCCCTTCATCCATCACCTGCACATGCGTGCCATTGGGTAAACAATAGGGTAAGGAAATACAGGTTTTACCTGCGAGAGCCTGTGCTAAAAAAGACGGTTCTATAGAAAAGTTACTCATTTCTGGTCTGATTCTTTTGGGTAGTTTATTAGTCTAGCAGATTGTTACAGCGGGCATTACCGCCTGTCCCCGTCTGCTGATTGCCCCAGGGCCAGCAGAAAGTCTTATAAAAGCACCAGACAGACATGCGTAAGCAAAATTCACAACAGATAACAATCAAGCCGTTTCCAGAATGAAAAAAGGCGCATTAAGCGCCTTGTTTCATTTTCTTATCAAGCCAGCTGGCAAGGATAAATCGAGCCTAAGTGTAAAATCTGTGTCAGCTCATCCAGCGCCGTGCGCACTTCAACAATCAGCTTAGGATCGGCCAGATCAGCCTCGGTGAGGCGATCCCGGTAATGCCGGTCTACCCAGGTATTTAATTTGGCAAACAGCACATCATTCATCCAGATATGCGGGTTCACCGCGGCCAACTCTTTCTCCTGCAAGGCCACACGCAAGCGTAAACAAGCCGGGCCTCCGCCGTTTTGCATACTTTGCTTTAAATCGAACACCATCAGCTCGGCAATCGGGCCGTTACTGGCCAGTAAGCCTTGCAAATATTCCCAGACAGCAGGTGTCGCACGGCATTCATCCGGCACCACCAGATTCTGGCGGCCATCGGCACGGGCCAGCAGCTGGCTGTTAAAGAGATAAGACTTCACCGCATCAGCCACACTAACCTGTGCCAGTGGTACTTCAATCACTTGCAAACCGCCACCCAGCTTGGCGTCCAGCTCAGCATAAACGGCAGCCTGCTGTAAAAACGCCGTTTCATGGGTAAATAGCACATTCTGGTTACCCACCGAAATGACATCATTATGAAATACACCGGCATCAATAACGGCAGGGTTTTGCTGTGCAAACACCAGCTTATCCGCGCTTAAGCCATGCAAACGGGCAATCGCCTCGCCCGCTTCTCTGGTCTGGCGGGCCGGGAATTTTTGTGGCTCAACCGAGCCACCCCAGTGCTGGCGGCCATAAACAAAAAATTCAACGCCAGACTGGCCATAGTCGTGACAAAAGCGGGTGTGGTTGGCCGCGCCTTCATCGCCAAATACCGCCTGCATGGGCAGCGCGTCATGATGGGCAAAGACCGCATCATGATTAAACATGGCTTTGAGCGAACGGGTGGTCTGAGCGTGCTCGATGGCGCGGTGAAATTTATTTTGCAAATTGGCCGCAGTAAAGTGCACCCGGCCATCCGCCGTATCCGCTGAAGGGCTGACGGTTGCAGCATTGGCAGTCCACATACTGGATGCAGACGACACATTGGCCAAAAGGCCAGGAGACGCTTTAGCTACCGCCGCCAGCACGCTGGCGTCATCCCCGCTAAAGCCCAAATCACGCAACAGGCCAATGGCCGGGCGCTCTTGCGGCACAAATACGCCCTGCTTGTAGCCCAAATCGGCCAGCGCTTTCATTTTGGCAAGGCCTTGCTTAGCCGCTTCACGCGGATTGGCGGCCTTATTGGCATTGGATGTGGAGGCCACATTACCAAAAGAATGGCCGCCATAATGGTGGGTTGGCCCGACTAAACCATCAAAATTAGCTTCAAAACTGGTCGACATTTTTCTTCCTTCTGATGACAAAACACAGGCAGCGGGCTCATTGCGGCCACCACCGTGTTTGCTGATCCATTAATCAATAACCATACCCGGCGGTAAAATCGTGGGCATCGCCAGTAATTCTGTTTCTAAAGAGGCAACAGGGTAAGCACAATAATCTGCTGCGTAGTAAGCACTGGGCCGATGATTACCACTGGCCCCGATTCCGCCAAACGGCCCGGCACTGGAGGCCCCAGTCAGCGGTTTATTCCAATTCACAATGCCTGCACGAGATTCGCGCCAGAATGTTTTATAACGCTCGCCGCTGTCAGAAAGCAGACCTGCTGCCAGACCAAAACGGCTGCTGTTGGCCATGCGAATGGCCTCATCAAACTGACCATAGCGCTGCAACTGCAGCAAGGGGCCAAAATACTCTTCATCAGGCAGCCCGGCGATCTCACTTACATCAATAATCCCTGCAGTTAGCATCGCAGCATCCGAGTTTAAGCGGCACATTTTCAGTAAGGATTTGCCCCCCATTTCCATCAGGGAAGCCTGTACTGACAGCATTTTATCTGCCGCAGCCATCGAAATCATGGCCCCCATAAAGGGTGCTGGCTCTGCATCCCACGGGCCAACTCTCAGCTCGGCGCTCACATCGACAAGACGCTCTAAAAACAAATCGCCCCACTCGCCTTTGGGCACAAATAAACGCCTGGCACAGGAGCAGCGCTGGCCTGCAGAGATAAACGCAGACTGAATCACATGATGGATTGCAGCCGCTACATCCTGCACCTCATCCACAATCAGCGCATTATTGCCACTCATTTCCAAAGCCAGAATTTTATCGGGGCGGCCAGAAAACTGCTGATGCACCGCAAAACCCGCCGCCGAGCTGCCCGTAAAAAATACGCCATCCAAATCAGGATGAGCAGCAAGCGAGGCCCCCGTTGCAGCGCCCCCCTGCACTAAATTAATCACCCCGGCAGGCAAGCCCGCGGCCAGCCAGAGCTCCACCGTTTTTTGCGCGGTCATTGGCGTGTATTCAGAAGGCTTGAAAACCACCACATTACCCGCCAGCAGCGCCGGCACAATGTGGCCATTGGGCAAGTGGCCCGGGAAATTATAAGGGCCAAGCACTGCCACCACACCATGCGGGCGATGGCGCAAAATCACACTGGCATCGCCCTGCGTGGATTCTTTGCGACAGGTGCGCTCTTCAAAAGCACGGATCGAGATCTCTACCTTGCTCACCATACTGGCCACTTCCATCACCGCTTCCCAGCGGGGTTTGCCGGTTTCAAGGCCAATGGTCGCAGCCAGCTCATCAGAATTGGCCTGCAATAAATCGGCAAAACACCGGAGCACCGCAATCCGGTTACTCAGCTCGGTATCCCGCCACAATGGAAACGCTGATCGTGCCGCCGCAACAGCCGCGTCAATTTCCTGACCACTTGCTGCATTACCCACCCAAACCGCCTGCTGGCTTACCGGGTTACGGGAGGTCCACGCCTCCCCTTTGCCCACAGACCAACGCCCACCGATCAGCTGCATGGCTACTCCCTGGCAGACAGCGGTACTGCGCGCACGCTATCTCCCGCTGCAATACCCAGCCGATCCAGCACAGACTGAGTCAGCTGCAGGCCATTTTCTGTTTTCTGCCCGATGGCAATCACGCAGCGAAAGCCAACCAGGCGGCGGTTGGAAACCAGCCACGGCACACCCGCCTCTGCACTGACCAGCTGCGCATCGAAGCAGCCGCTGGCCCTTACCGCGCGCACCTGATCCAGCTCGCACTCCAGAGTCGGGCCTGCATCAAAAATATCGACATAACCCTGGTAATGAAAGCCTTCGGCTTCCAGCATCGCCCTGGCGGGGCGTGTAGCCGCATGAACTTCGCCAATGGCAAGCCGGGCTTCTTCAGGTAAAAAGCAGGTGTAAATCGGATGCTGTGGCATCAGCTCAGCAATAAAAGATTTACTGCCCACATAAGACAGAAAATCCGCACGGGCAAAATCCATACGGAAAAAATGGCGCCCTAAGCTCTCCCAGAAAGGAGAACGCCCCACTTCATCTGAAATACCGCGCATCTCAGCAATAATGCGGTGTGAAAAGCGGGCACTGTGCTCGGCCATAAACAAAAAGCGCGCTTTGGATAAAAGGCTGCCATTGCCGTCTTTACGATAATGGGGCAACAAAAACAGAGAGCAAAGCTCGCTGGAGCCCGTCATATCACTATTTAAAAACAGCGTTTCCAGCTGCTTATAAATGCCCAGCTCGCGCGAAGCATGCACATTGATGCCCACCCGGTAGTTGTACCAGGTTTCATGCATGCCCACCGCAGCCTCAATAGCCGATGTCCCTACAATTTTGCCGGTGAGCTCGTCTTCGAGCACAAACACATAACTTGCATCTGCCGTATCAGGGGCTTCAGCGTTGAGTGAGGTTTCACTTGCTAAAATTCGCGCAGACAGACGTTCAGGATTAGCTTGCAGCGTGGTCACACCCACCCCTGCTTCTTTTGCCAATGCCAGCAACTCAGGTAAATCTCCAGTCTCAATCGGGCGAATCAACATTCACAAAACTCCTTTTAAACTCGGGCAGCCTGCCACGCAAAAGACAAAAAACGCTCAATGCGGGCAATTTACAGCAGCAGAATCAGGCCGGAAAAACACGGCAAAACGCCTTAAACCAGCGCTATTTTTTTATTCAGTACGTTCAGAAAAAGCCACCTAAAACGCTTTAAACTGGGCTTTTAATCACCGCACGCTCAACCCAAGGGAGCATGCAACCACCCTGCCCCATTCCCGCAAATACACCAGAAAATGGAGAGGGGGGCCTTATAGAGACAAAAACACGGCCCGCCGGTTAAACCGGCCGCCGCGATATTTTGATGATCCCTGATACTATTTTTCAATCTAACAAAGCAGACCATTCATTACATCGGGACAAGCCCCAACTGTTTGGTATACCCTTGTAAACAGACACTAATTTAATTACTGGCTTTCAAGTTTGATCAAGATTGACTATGAATAAGTTACCGATCAAGACAATAAAAGCCTTAAAAATGAAGCGTGCGCCTGTATTACGCAGTAAAAAAACAATCCGGAACTGCATTTTCAGCCCGCAACCAGGGCATAAAGATATAGCAGCGGAGTATTACACCTCAACGCTGGTCATCCTCTGCAAAGCAAAATCCTTTTCAGCCCTGATTTTGCTTTCAGCAACTTGAAGTGCGCTTTCTCAGGCCAACATCGCAGGATGAATGCAATGCCCATCGCACACAAAATTCAAAATGAAATATGCACCATTTCAATCAGTGGAGAAATCTCCATTTACACCTCCAAATTAATGCAGGAAACCCTGCTCGAATTATTACAGACTGAACACGCCATTCATATTGATTTATCTGAAGTCAATGAAATAGACAGTGCAGGCATTCAGCTTTTAATCAGTTTAAAAAAATACGCTCACGATAAAAAAATGACCCTGCAATTTCAGGAACACAGCCAGTGCTTACTTGATGTTATCGATCTTTACAATATTGCCGCCGAATTGGGTGATCCATTAGTACTGACCCAGCGTTAGCCCCGGCACAATCTGAAATAACTCAGGGCATGACCCGGGAGTAGAAAATGGATTTAGACAGCGCCAGAGGAGCCCTTATCGAAGAGGCGAGAGATTTACTTAATTCGATGGAATCTGCACTACTTACCATTGAAGGCAGCAACGCCAGCAGTGAAGAAATAAATTCACTTTTTCGTGCAGCGCACACCATAAAAGGGTCCGCAGCGCTGTTTTCGCTTGAGCATATAGTTGTTTTTACCCACAGCATGGAAAGCCTGCTGGACCTGGTCAGAAGCAAAGAAATCCTTATCGATGAAAAAATGATTTCTATTTTACTCGAATGTAAAGACTATCTCAGCCTGTTAATTAATGCCGTTGAAAATAAAACAGAAAGCATTGATCCGGATCCGGAAAGCCGGGCAAACCTGCTCAGGCAGCTCGATGGCTATTTAATCTCAACAAACAGTATGCAAACCATACAATCCACAGACTCCATCGAGAAAGATGAACACAAACAAACCGGCGACAGTCATTGGCATATTTCACTGAGGTTTAATACAAACAATTTAATGAATGGCATGGACCCATTGGAATTCATTCGTTATTTAACGACGTTAGGGGAAATCAGCTACATCTGCACACTGACCGATAATATACCCGCACTGGATAAAATAAACACAGAAGACTGCTATTTAGGCTTTGAGATTGATCTTGAATCAGATAAAGATAAAAAAACCATTGAAGGCGCATTTGACTTTATCCGTAAAGACAGCACGGTACGTATTCTGCCTCCGCATGCCAAAATACAGGAATATATTGACCTGATTTACTACCTGCCAGAGCCGCCGCAGCTTTTAGGAGAAATCATATTAAAAGGCGGATCAATCACCCCTTTAGAGCTAGAAGAAATTCTGCATATTCAGAGAACAGAGCCTGACCGGCAATTGGGCAGTATCTTTATTGAAGAAAAAATCGTTGCGGCGCCGGTCGTTGCTGCTGCATTACAAAAGCAGAAACAAGTCGAAGATAAAAAAAATAATGAATTAAAATATATAAAGGTAGAAGCAGGCAAGCTGGATGCTTTAATTAATATGGTTGGCGAGCTGGTTATTGCGGGAGCCGCGGCCAATTTAATTTCTAAAAAAACAAACGACCCCGCCATGAACGAGGCCTGTGCCAATTTATCCAAGCTGGTTGAGCAAATCAGGGATAACGCTTTAAATTTAAGAATGGTACAAATCAAAGAGGTATTTGAACGTTTTCCAAGAGTCATTCGTGATTCGGCCAGAGACTTAAACAAACAGATCAATCTAAAGCTGATGGGAACCGATACTGAGCTTGATAAAAGCATGATAGAAAAATTGAGCGATCCGCTGATGCACATCGTCAGAAATGCAGTCGATCATGGTATTGAGTTTCCGCAAGAAAGAATCGCCAAAGGCAAACCCGCGGCAGGCGAAATTATTCTGAATGCTTTTCATGATTCAGGCAGTGTGGTCATTGAAATCAGCGACGATGGCGCGGGCTTAAATAAAGAGCGAATTTTAAACAAGGCGGTGGAAAAAAATCTAATCAGCAAAGAGGCCATTTTAAGCGAGCATGAAATTTATCAGCTTATTTTTGCCGCAGGATTCTCCACCGCAGAGAAAGTTACCCACCTTTCTGGGCGGGGTGTTGGCATGGATGTTGTAAAACGCAATATTGAGCAATTACGCGGCGAAGTAGAGGTTTTATCCGAAGAAGGTACCGGCAGTATTTTCAGAATCCGCCTTCCGCTGACCATGGCCATTATCGATGGCTTTCAAGTCATGGTGGCAGATTCTACTTTTGTTATTCCACTCGATCTGGTTTTGGAATGCGCCGAGCTGACTCCGGACGACGAACAACATAATTTTGTTAATTTACGAGGAAAAGTACTCCCTTTTGTGCGCTTACGGAGCCTCTTTGATTTCCCCGAAAACAAAAGTAAAAAAGAAAATATCGTTGTCATTCAATATGGTCAGCACCGGGCCGGATTAGTTGTTGACAAATTAATCGGCGAATTTCAGGCCGTCATCAAACCTCTGGGCCTGCTGTTTAAAGAATTGAAGGGAATCAGCGGCTCAACTATTTTAGGCTCAGGCCAGGTTTCGCTTATTCTGGATGTAGCTCAGTTAATCCAGTTTGCACATAAAAAATCCGACAATTCTCATTGTTTCACTAATAAAACAATTCAGCTCACGAAGCAAATATTAACGACAACAAACAGCAGCTTTGGAGAATAAAATGGATTGGATTAAAAACGCCGGAACAGGAAAAAAAATACTTATTTCATTTATGTTTATTACAGGAACCTCTCTTTTAACCGGGGCAATAAGTATTTATAAAATAAAACAACTCAACCAGCTTGTAAACAACATGTATACCGATCAGCTTATTCCGATCAAAGACAATGCCAAAGCAAATTTACACGCTGTATATATTGCAAGGAAGCTCAATTTTTATGTTTTTGCCCACAATGAAAAAATGCAGAATGACCTGATTACAGAAATGGATGGTTATGAAAAAAAAATGATGAACCTTCTTACTAGATTTAATAACACACAGCAAAGTGAGGAGGCACAAAGGCTTATCCAGGCACTACCATCTGATTGGCAGGCCTTTAAACTGGCACAGAAAAAAGTCATTAATGCTGTTAATCAGCAGCAAGATATCGACTACATTAAAGAAATCATTATCAATGAAGTTCGGCCCAGTTTTCAAAAATTCGACGATGCCTTATCTACCCTGCAGGATATAAAAGAGGCGCAGAGCATACAATTTTTCAACCATGCCAACGAGATTTCAGACCAAATAACCCTACTGATGAGCAGCATTATTATTGCCACGTTTTTACTTTCCCTGCTCATTGCTTTTTTTATCAGCAGGCAGATTGTGCGGCAAATTGGCGGCGAGCCCAGCCTTGCGGTTTATATTGCTAATCAGGTGGCATCGGGCAATTTATCAATTAATGTCGCACTGGCTAACGACGATCAAACCAGCATTATTTATTCTTTAAAAAAAATGGCTGGCACGCTAAATCAAATCATGGGCGAAATTTATGCCACGTCCGATGCACTGGCCAGCTCTTCCGGGCAAGTAAGCGTTTCATCACAAAATTTATCTCAAAACGCCTCCGAGCAGGCTGCCAGCATCGAAGAAACCAGTTCGTCTCTCGAGGAAATCACCGCAACGATTTCACAAAACAATGAAAACGCCAAAATTACCGAAGGGATCTCAGGTAAAGCATCGGTCAAAGCCGTCAAGGGTGGATCGGCAGCAAAGGAAACCATATGCGCCATGAAGCTGATCGCAGGCAAAATTAAAATTATCGACGATATTGCTTATCAGACAAATTTACTTGCTCTTAATGCTGCCATTGAGGCTGCGCGTGCGGGAGAACATGGCAAAGGCTTTGCCGTTGTGGCCGCCGAAGTGCGTAAGCTGGCTGAACGCAGCCAAATTGCTGCGCAAGAAATCAGCGAGCTAGCTGACAGCAGCGTAGGGCAAGCCGCCAGCGCAGGTGAGCAACTGGAAGAAATCGTGCCGTTAATCCAAAAAACAGCAGATTTAGTCGAAGAAATTTCAGCAGCCTCAGAAGAGCAATCAAGGGGGATAGAGCAAATCAGCAGCGCCATGACGCAAATTTCACAAGCCACCCAAAGCAATGCGGCGGCCGCTGAAGAGCTCAACTCAACGGCAGAAGAGCTGTCTATTCATGCCTCGCACCTACAAGAAATGATCTGTTTTTTTCGCACAGAATACACCACAAAAACCGCAGGAAAAACGGTAGTACTCAGCCAGAAACCCCTATCCTGAGCCGTGCTTTTTTGGCGCTCACCAAGGAACAGATCCATGAATATCAGCAACCTGAGAAAAAAAAAAGAAGAAGCCCTTACCACTGCTCCCGTGGAAGAAAAGCAGTATCTTACCTTTACCTTAAATCAGGAACTTTTTGCTGTCATCATTCATAATATTAAAGAAATTATCGAATACGCCGGCGTAACCGAAGTGCCTCTTATGCCACAATTTATGCATGGCGTAATCAATATGCGTGGCGCGGTGGTTCCGGTGATTGATTTAGCGGTGCGTTTTGGCAAAGGCAGCAGCAAAATTGGCCGCCGCTCTTGCGTCGTTATCCTGGAAGTCTTTTTTGCCGGGGAATATCACGATATTGGGGTGTTGGTTGACTCGGTCAGCGAGGTCATTGAAATTCCAGCATCCCGAATAGAGCCGCCTCCCGAATTCGGGGCAAAAGTACGTAGCGAGTTTATTGCAGGCATCGGCAGCATCAACGATAAATTCGTCATTATTCTTGATGTGAACCATGCGCTTTCTCTGGGCGAAATGGCAGATCTTGTTGACGAAAACGTCAACCTCAGCCTGGAACACCATACCCACTTTGATGCCCGCTAAAAAAACAAACGAGCCACAATACCAACCATGCCGGCTAAACGCATTGTCCTACTCCCTGGCGAAGTTCGCTTCTCCCAGTCCCCTGACCAGCTTTGCACGCTGCTGGGCTCCTGCCTTGCCATCACTGCATGGCATCCTCAGCGCTTGCTTGGCGGCATGTGCCATTTTTTGCTTCCCGAACCCACGCAAAATGCAGCATTAGACGGCCGCTACGGCAGCGATGCTTTTAATTTGCTTTGCCAGTTTATGCAGCGTAATGCCACCACCCCCAGCGAATACCGCTACCACATTTACGGTGGAAGCAATATTTTACAAGCAGAAGTCAGGTCCTTGTCCATAGGCAGCCGCAACATTTATGCTGCCAAGCAAATATTGCTGAATGCGTCCCTCAATATTGATTTTGAAGACACGGGAGGACGCCATTCCCGCAGAGTATTACTTGACCTGAGCACAGGCAAAATTATCGTTCACCGCTTACTGCATCAGGCCAAATAGCACAAAACCACGACCGGACTGGCTGGCAATCTCAACTCCAAAAGCGCAATCTGTATTAACCCCCTATAACTAAGATTATGCTCATTAAGCAAGGCTAAACCATGACCATTAAAGTCATGATCGTTGATGATTCTGCGGTGGTGCGGCAAGTTATGCTCGACACACTTTCAAAAGCCAGCGACATCGTGGTGATCGGTTCTGCCCCTGACCCCATTTTTGCCCGTGAAAAAATGGAGAAAGACTGGCCGGATGTCATCGTGCTGGATATCGAAATGCCCCGCATGGACGGGCTGACTTTTTTAAAAAAAATCATGGCCGAGCGCCCGACACCCGTGGTGATCTGCTCCTCGCTCACAGAAAAAGGAGCGGAGATCACAATGCAGGCCCTTTCGGCAGGCGCGCTGGCCATTATCACCAAGCCCTCCCTTGGAGTGCGTGATTTTATTCAGGACAGCTCGGCCGATCTGATCCATGCCATTCGTGCAGCATCCATGGCAAGACTGCAACGGTTGCGCCCGGCTACAGCCGCCCCGCTGCAAACACCGCACAGCAGCCCATCCGCGGCACCATCCTCTAAAACACCTTCAGCCCCGGCAACATCCTCTAAAACACCTTCAGCCCCGGCAACATCCGCCAGCATCATGCAGGAAAGAATGAGCTCGCCCAAGCTTTCGGCGGATGCGATTTTGCAGGCGGCGGGCAGCCAGAGCACGATACAAACCACACAAAAAATCATCGCGATTGGCACGTCAACCGGGGGCACACAGGCACTGGAAAGCATTCTGCCCGAGCTACCCAAAACCTCACCCGGCATTGTGATTGTTCAGCATATGCCCGAAAAATTTACTGCCACATTCGCAGCCAGGCTCAACAGTCTGTCGCAAATTGAAGTGCGCGAAGCCAAAAGCAATGACCGCATTCTGCCGGGGCTGGCACTGATTGCACCGGGCGGAAAACACATGCTGGTAAAGCGTAACGGCACCCAATACCATGTAGAGGTCATTGACGGCCCGATGGTGAGCCGTCACCGCCCGTCTGTTGATGTGTTATTCCGATCCGTCGCCAACGCAGCAGGCCGGAACGCAACCGGCTTTATTCTGACAGGCATGGGGGATGATGGCGCCAGAGGCTTAAAAGAATTGCATGACACAGGTGCGCGCACCTATGCGCAGGATGAGGCCAGCTGTGTCGTTTTTGGCATGCCTAAAGAAGCAATAAAACTGGAAGCAAGCGACGAAGTGATTGCTCTTGAGCGAATACCTGACGTGATTGCAAAACTTTCCAACCGGTGATGATTATGCCCTTCGAACTCAATGTTTTTATTGTAGAAGACAGTCTCATTCAAAGAATGCATGCCGCCACACTCTGCTCCGAACTGGGGCTGAACGTGGTGGGTGAAGCATCCGATGGCAATGAGGCTTTACTTCTTTTACAAAACTCCCCGCTTCCGGATGTGATGCTTATTGATCTGGAAATGCCAGGAATGGACGGAATCGAGCTGATTCAGGAATTGGCGCACCGGAACATTGCGGTATCGGTAATTGTTTCCAGCGCAAAAGAAGACGCACTGATTTCATCGGTAGAAACCATGCTGCAGGCTTATGGTCTGCCTGTACTTGGTGCCATCAAAAAACCACTCACTATTGAGCAGCTCAGTAAAGCACTCGATCACTTCAAACCCATCAACAAAGATAGCCCGCAATCGAGGCCGGAAGTCGTTATGGCGGCTTCTGAAATCACAAAAGCACTGGTTGAACATCAGTTTATTGCTTATTTCCAACCCAAGATTTCTATCAAAACGGGCGTCATAAAAGGGGTTGAAACCCTGATTCGCTGGCAGCACCCAGAAAAAGGGCTGGTCATGCCTTCGCAATTTATTTCCATTGCAGAAGAGCAAGGATTAATTAACGAGCTGACGATGGAGATTCTGGACCTGGCCCTTCAGCAGTGCCGGCACTGGCATGAACGCGGATTAAAAATCACTGTGGCGATTAATTTATCCATGCTGTCTTTATCCAACTCCACTTTTGCCGAGCATATCGCCCAAAAAGTAGCGAGTTACACCATCGACCCCAGTTTTATTGTGCTGGAAATCACTGAAACAGCCGTCATGGGCGATGTAGGCAATGCGCTGGGCACGCTGGCAAGACTCAGGCTTAAAGGCTTTGGCTTATCGATTGATGACTACGGCACGGGGTTTTCATCGATGCAGCAGCTCTCCCGCATCCCCTTTACCGAGCTAAAACTGGACCGCTCCTTTGTGGATGGCGCACATGCCAAGCCTCATCTTCGCGCCATTCTGGCCAGCGCCATTGAGATCGCTAAAAAACTGGACCTCAGAAGCGTGGCTGAAGGCGTTGAGTGCGTAGAAGACCTAGCCGTCTTACAAGAACTGGGCTGCGATATTGTCCAGGGCTATCTCACCGCCAAGCCCATGCCCGGCGATGAAATCGTTCCCTGGCTGAAAAGCAATAACCAGCGGCTCAGAGAGCTCTGCAAACCGGCATCCTGAAGCCGGTACAAGCCGGACGCCACGTTTTGACCGTGGCGTTTATTGTGTTATTCCACCAGAACAGGCTCTGGCTCCCCTTCCAGCTTCACCTGTTCGATCTCCACAAAGCGCCGTGAGATTTTATCGCTGGTGATACTCACCTGCTGCACATCGTCGTTCACCTGGCGAATATGCGTCGCTAATTTTTTCATCCGGTCATCAAAACGGGTGAATTCCTGCCCCAGCTTACCCAATGCCTCTTTGATGATATGCACTTGCTTACGCGTTTCCACATCTTTAATCACGGCCCGCGCAGTATTGAGCACCGCCATCAGGGTGGTGGGCGAAACAATCCATACCCGCTTAGCCATGGCATGCTGCACCAGCTCGGGGTGATAGGCGTGAATTTCAGCGAACACCGCCTCTGCAGGGATAAACATCACCGCGCCATCGGCTGTTTCATTCGGGATAATATATTTGCTGGAGATATCGTCGATATGCTTTTTAATATCGCCTCTGAAAGCTTTGGAAGCCACAGCCCTGTCCAGCGTGCCATCAAACATACGGTGATAATTTTCCAGCGGGAATTTAGCATCCACCGCCACCGTGCCTGTTGGCTCCGGCAGGCGCAAAATACAATCGGCGCGTGTGCCATTACTTAAGGTCGACTGAAATTCGTAGACCTGGTTGGGCAACACATTGCGGATCAGATGCTCCAGCTGCACCTCACCAAATGCGCCACGGCTGCGTTTATCACCCAGCAATTCCTGCAGGCTCACCACATTGGTGGTTAAGCCATCAATTTTCTTTTGCGCCTCATCAATCGTGGCAAGGCGTGCCATCACGCTGGCAAACGTTTCATTGGTCTTTTTAAAGCCCTCGTCCAGGCGTTCCGTGACTTTCCCGGAAATCTCGCCTAGTTTTGCATCGGCCGTTTTGGTTAGTTCACCCACGGCAGCAGTCAGCTGCGTGGTGGTCAGCGCCAGTGCGATTTGAATCTGCTCCATTTCACGCACCGATTGCTCGGCCAGCATCTGAGAAAGTTTTAATAATACTTCTTCCCGCAAAGCATCTTGCTTGCCCGACAGCTGGCTGGAAATATCGCTCAGCTGCTTCACCACCAGCTCGCGCGTTTCCGACAAAGTGGTGGTTAAAGACAGGCGCATGGTAGAGAGCGATTCAGTTTGCGCGGTTTGCAAGCGTGTCAGTGATTCACGCGTTTCTTTTAATTCACTGCCTACGCCACTGCGCACCCGCTCAAATGCTTCGGTCATGGTGTCACGCAGGCGCTCGCCCGATCGCGTGACCGCATCAGAAAGCTGTGCAGCCTGCTGTGTTAAGGCTGCATGGGTGCTTTCTGTTTGCCGGCTTAAGCCCTGATGCAAATCAGAGAGCATTTCCCTGTGCTTTGCCTCTAGGTCCTGCGTTAGCGTATCCAACACATCTCTTTGCGACTGTGCCAGCTGCTGCAAACGCGCAACCACCAGAGCGCCCGCCAGCAGAACCACCAGCGTTGTAATTCCAAACAATAGATCTAACATGGCTTTCCACTTATCCCGCAACGCCACGATTGTAGGCGATGTACGGCAGTAAGCCTATAATCACTTCCATGAGACCTCTGCTATTTACACTATTTGCACTATCCGCCAGTGCCGTTCATGCCACAGATATCGCCGCTATTCAGCGTGCGGCGCAGCAATGGCTGGATCAATCCCTAGCCAACAGCAATGGCGTGCCGAGCTATCAGCTCAGCCAGATTGATAAACGCATCCAGCTTGCCCCCTGCAAACAATACGATGTGGGGCTTCCCAGCGGCTACCGGCTTTTAGGCAACACCATGCTCAGAATTCAATGTGTGGACGGTGCCAGCTGGGGCATCAATCTGCCGGTTAAAGTTTCTCTGCTGGTGACCTATTACACAGCAGCACGCCCTCTGTCTGGCAATCAGGAAATTGGCATAGGTGATCTGTCTGCTCAGCAGGGAGACCTGGGCACCCTTCCCGGGTCTGTGATTATGGATCCTTCCCAGGCCGTGGGCCGCGTGCTCAACACCGCCGTTGCATCAGGCAAACCACTGCGCAGCGAAATGCTCAGAGCCGCCATGGTGATCCAGCAAAACCAAAAAGTGCGGGTTATTTATCGCGACGACGTCATTGAGGTGGCCAACGAAGGCATTGCCATGAATAACGCCGCCGAAGGGCAATCAGTGCGTGTGCGCGTGGGCACAAGGCAGATCATCCAGGGCATTGCTACAGCAACAGGCAGCGTGGACGTGAGCCATTGAAATGGCTTGCAAAATGAACGCAGCAGAGTGCCCGTCCGCGCAAAAATCCAGCAATAATCACCCATCTTCATATGCGAACTGACAAAACGCTCGCCAGCCGCTACAATTTACGGCTTTGTAAAGTCAGCCCAAGCGCTTAAGCATGCAAGTTTTCAGAAACGTTTCCGACGCGCACCTTCCTCCTGCGGCAATCACCATCGGTAATTTTGATGGTCTGCACGCTGGCCATGAAGCCATGTTGGCCGAATTAAAATCGGCAGCGTCAATACACGGGCTCAAAACCTGCGTACTTACCTTTGAGCCCCACCCGCGAGAATTTTTTGCACCAGATTCAGCGCCCGCCCGCCTCACCAGCCTGCGGGAAAAGCTGGAGCTGCTGGCAGCCAGAGAGATTGACTACGTGGTTGTGCAACGCTTTGACCGCAAGTTTTCATCTTTAAGCGCGCTGGATTTCAGAGACCAGATACTGGCTAAAGACTTAAATGCCCGGCATGTAATTGTGGGCGACGATTTTTGCTTTGGCGCAAAACGCGCAGGCGATTTTGCTCTGCTGCAAGCCAGCCCGGATTTCAGCACCTGTAGTCTTGCCACCGTTGCAGACGGTGGCCTGAGAATTTCATCCACCGCCGTACGCAATGCCTTAGCCGCTGGTGACATGAATTTAGCCGCGCACTATTTAAACCGCCCTTACTCGATTTCCGGGCGGGTTGTTGATGGTGATAAAATTGGCAGAACGCTTGGTTTTCCAACGGCCAATATTCAGATAAAACATAATCGCCCGCCTTTATTTGGCATTTTTGTAGTGGAAATCCACGGGCTTGAAAAGCCATATCAAGGCGTAGCAAGCTTAGGATTTCGCCCCACCATCCACGGCGGCGACCTCTACCCTAAATTAGAAGCGCATTTATTTGATTTTAACCGGCAGATATACCGTCAGCATCTGCGTGTAGACTTTCTGCATAAACTGCGTGACGAAGAAAAATATATTGATTTGCCGACTTTAGTCGCGCAAATCGAAAAAGATTGCATCGCAGCCAAAGAATGGTTTGCGGTAAACAAAAATGCCTCACGTCATAAAGACGCCCGCAACAAATAAAAAACCAGAGGTCGTTGCAAAGCATCGCCCCTTACTTTGCAACCACATCGCTATTTAAGAGATCACCATGTCGACCAAACCTGTAAATAAGTACCCCGTCAACTTACTCGACACGCCATTTCCTATGCGTGGTGATTTAGCTAAACGCGAACCGGGGTTTTTAAAAGACTGGCAGGATAATGCGCTCTACCAGGCCATTCGCAATAAAGCTAAAGAAGAAAACCGCCCTAAATTTATGCTGCACGACGGCCCGCCGTACGCTAATGGCGATATCCATATCGGCCACGCCGTAAATAAAATTCTGAAAGACATCATTATCAAAGCCAAAACGCTGGATGGCTTTGATGCGCCCTATGTGCCGGGCTGGGATTGCCACGGCCTGCCGATTGAGCATCAGATCGAAAAAATCGTTAAATTTGATAAGCAGGCGCTGGCCGCCAACCCCGGTATTTTTGAGCGCGTGCAGGAATACCGCAAGGCCAATGGCCTTGATCCTAAAGAAACACGCCTGCCTGCGGCATTTACCCGCGAGCTGTGCCGTGATTACGCTGCCATCCAGATTGAGCGCCAGAAAGCAGACTTTATCCGCCTGGGCGTTTTAGGTGACTGGAACAATCCTTACCGCACCATGGATTTCAAAACCGAGGCTGATATTGTCCGCACCTTAGGCAAAGTGCATGCCAATGGCTATCTGATCCGAGGCCAAAAGCCGGTTCACTGGTGCGTAGACTGTGCGTCTGCCCTGGCTGAAGCCGAAGTCGAGTACGAAGACAAAGTGTCCCCTGCTATCGACGTGGGTTTTCGTGTCAGCGACAACGCAGCGCTGTCTAAAGCCTTTGGCGGTGTCAGCGTGGGCGATGTACCCGCTTTTGCCCTGATCTGGACCACCACACCGTGGACTCTGCCTGCCAACCAGGCCGTATCGGTTCACCCGGAGCTGGTTTACGATCTGATCGCCACTCCGAAAGGCCTGCTGATTCTGGCCCGCGATCTGGCCGAAGCCACCATCAAACGTTACGACATCGAAACCACCGAAGTTATCGCCCAGGCCAAGGGTGCAGCGCTGGAATTCCTGCAACTGCAACACCCCTTCCTGGAGCGCGTGGTGCCGGTTATTTGCGGCGACCATGTAACGACCGATGCCGGTACGGGCCTTGTGCACACCGCCCCCGCTCACGGTCTGGAAGACTATGTAGTCGGTTGCAAATATAAAATCCCAACGGATAACCCAGTGGGTAATGATGGCCGCTTCTACAGCAATGTGGAATTCTTTGCGGGCAAAACAGTATGGGAAGCCAATCCGCTGGTGCTTGCACTTCTGGAAGAGCGCGGCGCATTGTTTGCCAGCAAAAAACTGGAACACAGCTACCCGCACTGCTGGCGCCATAAAACACCGATTATTTTCCGCGCCACCAGCCAGTGGTTTATCGGCATGGAAACCGCAGGCACTGAAGGTAAAACACTTCGCTCGCAAGCCAATACAGCGGTTGATTCAACAGAATTCTTCCCTGCATGGGGCCGTGCCCGCCTGGAAGCCATGATTAAAAACCGCCCGGACTGGTGCGTTTCCCGCCAGCGTAACTGGGGCGTGCCGATGACATTCTTTGTGCACAAAGAAACCGGTGAATTGCACCCGAATTCGGGCGAGCTGCTCGAAATCGTGGCTAAGCGTATCGAAGCCGAAGGCATCGAAGCGTGGTTTAAGCTTGACGCAAGTGAGCTCCTGGGCGACGACGCGGTTTACTACGACAAGCTCAAAGACACACTGGATGTATGGTTTGACTCTGGCTCCACCCACTACGCCGTATTGCGCCAGAGGGAAGAGCTCACCTGGCCTGCAGACTTGTATCTGGAAGGCTCAGATCAGCACCGCGGCTGGTTCCAGTCGTCCCTGCTGACAGGCTGCGCCACGGAAGGCCGCGCGCCCTACAAGCAATTGCTCACCCACGGCTTTGTCGTGGATGGCAAGGGCCTGAAGATGTCCAAATCCAAGGGCAATGTGATTGCGCCGCAGACTGTTATTAATCAACTTGGCGCGGATATGCTGCGCCTGTGGGTGGCATCAACCGATTACTCGGGCGAGCTGTCGATTTCAGATGAAATTCTGAAACGCACTACCGATTCATACCGCCGTATCCGCAATACCCTGCGCTTTTTGCTGGCCAATATTTCTGATTTTACTGAACAAAATCTGCTGCCCGCCCAAGAACTGCTGCAGCTTGACCGCTACGCTCTGGTTGAGCTGGCTGCATTCCAGGAAAAAATCACTGCGCTATATGGCAAATACGAGTTTCACCTTGCCGTGCAGGAAATCCACGCTTACTGCTCGGAAGACCTCGGTTCTTTCTACCTGGATATCATTAAAGACCGCCTCTATACCATGGGCGCAGACAGCCAGGGCCGCCGCTCGGCGCAAACCGCGCTCTGGCATATCAGCCAGGCGCTGGTGCGCTTACTTGCGCCGATTCTGTCTTTCACCGCGCATGAAGCATGGGGCACACTCAATAATGAAGAAAATGTATTCCTGTCTGCCTGGCACGCCGTGCCTGCCGTCAGCGATGCAGAGCAGCTGAACGCCCGCTTTGTGCAGATCCGTGAAGTACGCGCTGCTGCACAAAAAGAAATTGAGCTGCAACGCGCAGACGGCAAACTGGGATCGAGCTTACAAGCCGAAGTGGAAATCACCGCCGCAGGCGACACTTATGCGGCTCTGGCCGATTTAGGCGACGAGCTGAAGTTTGTCCTGATTACTTCACAAGCCCGCCTGGTGAAAGGTGATGCGACTAAGATCAGCGTGAGCGCGTCTACGGCAGCCAAATGCGATCGCTGCTGGCATTACACCGCCAGTGTAGGCACTCACGACGAACACAGTACACTGTGCAGCCGCTGTAATGACAATCTGTTTAAGCAAGGAGAGGTTCGTGCTCATGCTTAAAAGCGGGCTGGGGCGCTGGCTTGCCATTGCGCTACTGGTTCTGATCCTTGATCAGGCCAGCAAACATACGATTGAAGCGCTGTTTCAGTTTGGCGAGCAGCGCGCCATCATTCCGGGCTTTTTTAATCTGACACTAGCCTATAACCCCGGCGCAGCGTTCAGCTTTCTGGCTGATGCAGGTGGCTGGCAACGCCATTTCTTTACCGTGCTGGCGTTGGGTGTTTCAGCGTTTATCGTGTTTTTGCTTAAAAAACATCATGCCGAAACCCGTTACGCGCTGGCATTGGCCTTGATTTTAGGCGGTGCGCTGGGTAATGCCATCGACAGAATGCTGCTGGGCCATGTGATCGATTTTATTCAGATTCACTATCAGCAGCGCTGGTATTACCCGGCATTTAATATTGCCGATTCAGGCATTTGTATTGGCGCAGTTTTAATGGTGATCGATTCATTTCGCCGTGAAACGCCATCGGAGAAAACAGTATGATCATGAATATTGTTCTGGCACAGCCACGGGGCTTTTGTGCTGGGGTTGACCGCGCAATTGCCATCGTAGAAAAAGCACTGGAGAAATTCGGTGCACCAATTTATGTGCGCCACGAAGTGGTTCACAATAAATTTGTGATCGAAGATCTTAAGCAAAAAGGCGCGATTTTCGTTGAAGACTTAGCCGATGTACCTGCAGGCAATACACTGATTTTCTCTGCGCACGGCGTTTCACAAGCCGTACGCGCTGAAGCCGCTGAACGGGGCCTGACAATTTTTGACGCCACCTGCCCGCTGGTCACCAAAGTCCATCTCGAAGTGAAACGCTTAAGAGAGCAAGGCTTTGAGATCATCATGATCGGCCATAAGGGCCATCCTGAGGTAGAAGGCACCATGGGCCAGGCTCAGGGCGGCATGTATCTGGTTGAAGAAGTCAGCGATGTTGTCACTCTGGCTGTTGAGAGCGATAAGCTGGCTTATGTTACCCAGACCACACTCTCTGTGGATGATGCACAAATTGTGATCGACGCCCTGCGCGCGCGTTTCCCCGATATCGTTGGCCCTAAGAAAGACGATATTTGCTACGCCACCCAGAATCGTCAGGATGCTGTCAAGCATTTAGCCAAAGAAGTCGATGTAGTGGTCGTGGTTGGATCACCCAACAGCTCTAACTCTAATCGCCTGCGCGAAGTTGCCGCCAACTTAGGCATCGACTCTTATATGGTCGATAACGCCAGCGAGCTGAAAGCGGAATGGTTTACCGGCAAAACCAATATCGGCGTGACAGCAGGCGCTTCAGCGCCGGATATCCTGGTTCGCCAGGTGATCGCTCAGGTAGAAAGCTTTGGCGCGGGTCATATCCGCCAGATGGATGGCATCGAAGAAAACGTCATCTTCTCGCTACCCAAGGGCTTGGTATAAGTCAGCGATCATTTAATGGCTTACATCTGTAAAAAAGATCTGCAGACACAGCGCTAAATAAGAACACAGGTGCACAGAGAAAAGAACCAGGCAGTGCAGCAGGCGAGCCTTTACCACTGCGATTATTTTGTAAGCGGCAACGCATCGCCAGTCAAATTCACGCCCATTGCTCTGTGCGCTCAATTTCCCTTAGTGCTCTCTGTGTCTGCAGCGCTTAGAGTTTATGTTTTTATCATTCCTAAGGCTGTCAACGCCGCATGATCTCCCGCACCGACTGCTTCCACTGTGGCGAAACGCTTAGCCCAAACGAATCCTTCCCGATTATTTACCGCCAGACAGAGCAGCCCACCTGCTGTGCCGGATGCCAGGCCGTAGCCAATACCATTATCCAAAGCGGGCTGGACAGCTATTACACCCAGCGCGACAAACCCGCCGACCGCGCCAAACCGCTGCCTGACGAGCTGCTGGCCCAGCTGAAGCTATTCGATGATGTCAGCTTACAGGCAAGCTTTGTTCTCAATATTGATGCCGATGAGCGAGAAGCTGCGCTGATTATGGAGGGCATCAGCTGCGCAGCCTGTATCTGGCTGAACGAGCGTCATCTCCAGACCTTGCCAGGCGTGCTTTCAGCCAGCATTAACTACAGCAACCATCGTGCCCGCGTACGTTGGGATGAAAAGCAGATTCAGCTCTCGACCATTTTGCAAGCCATTGCGGCCATTGGTTACCGCGCCCAGCCCTATGATCAGGCCAGACAGGAAGAAGGCTGGCAAAAGCAGCGCAAAAGTGCGCTCTTCCGCCTGTGGGTAGCGGGCCTGTCCATGATGCAGGTCATGATGTTTTCAGTGCCCGTTTATATGTCTAAAGCAGGCGAAATTGCCACTGAATGGCTCAACCTGATGAATTGGGCGAGTCTGGTCCTCACCCTGCCCGTAGTGCTTTATTCTGCAACGCCTTTTTATGTTTCAAGCTGGCGCGATTTAAAACGCCGCCGCACCGGCATGGATCTGCCGGTAGCGATTGGCGTGCTGGCAGCTTTTACAGCCAGTTGCTATTCACTGATAACTGCCCATGGCGAAATCTATTTTGACTCGGTTTCCATGTTTGTCTTTCTGCTGCTCACAGGCCGCTATCTGGAGATGAGTGCAAGGCGTAAAGCCGGTGCAGCTACCGAGCAACTGGTCAAACTGATTCCCGCATTTGCCCACAAAATAGACGAGCAAGGCACAAGCGAAGTCACTGTCAACAGCCTGAAAATTGGCGATCAGATTTTAGTTAAGTCTGGTGAAACCATCCCGGCAGACGGCATTGTCCGCCAGGGCAGCGGCGAAGTCAGCGAGGCTTTGCTGACTGGCGAAAGCCTCGCTGTCCCTAAAACAGCGGGCATGAACGTAACAGGCGGCACGCTCAATCTGGCCGCGCCCTTACACATTGAAATCACCCAAATTGGCGAAAACACCCGCCTTGCCGCCATTGTGCGCCTGCTGGATCAGGCGCTGGCACAAAAACCCCGTATTGCCTTGCTGGCTGAGCAGGTATCGGGCTGGTTTATCAGTATTTTATTAGTGACCGCCGCACTGGCATGGCTGTACTGGCATTTGCACGATCCTGTTCATGCCCTGCCGATTATGGTGGCCGTACTGGTGATTTCATGCCCCTGCGCACTCGCACTGGCCACCCCGGTTGCCCTGACCGCGGCCACCGGTCACCTGGCTCAGCTTGGGCTCATGGTGGCACGCAGCCCGGCGCTCGAAACGCTTTCGCAAATCACAGATGTCATGCTCGACAAAACCGGCACCCTCACCCATGGAGAGCCGCGGGTTCAGCACTATATTGCCAGCCAGAGCACCGAAGAAAAAGCACGCCAGATTGCCGCGTCACTGGAATCAGCCTCGGCCCACCCGCTGGCCCGCGCCTTTGTGCAGGCCGGTGCGCCACTTGCACAAGAGATACAAACCTATCCTGGCGGGGGTTTAAGTGGTGTGGTGAATGGGGTGCTTTACTACATTGGCCATCCGGAATTTGTAAACCGCCAGTGCGCCATGCTGATGCCCGATGCCATCCGGCATGCGGAGGGCAGTCTGGTTGCAATCGCCAGCACTACAGAATGGCTGGGCGCTTTTATTGTGGCAGATACTTTAAGAGCCGATGCGGCGGATGCCATTGCCGCCTTAAGCAAAGCAGGCTTACGCCTGCACCTTGTATCGGGCGATAACAACGCTACCGTGCAAGCTTTGGCTTTAAAGATGCATATTGAAAACGCTGCCGGCAGAGCAACGCCCGGGGATAAGCTCGCTTACATCAATACACTTCAGCAGCAGGGCCGTTGTGTATTAATGATTGGTGATGGCGTTAACGATGCGCCCGTTTTAGCAAAGGCCAATGTATCGATGGCAATGGGAGCGGGTGTGGATGTTGCTCATGCTGCCGGCGATATGGTTTTACTCAACAATCAGCTGGACCGGCTCCCCAAAGCGCTGGCCCTTGCAAAAAAAACCCGCACTATCATCCGTCAGAATTTAGCCTGGGCCATTATTTATAATCTGGCCGCCCTGCCTCTGGCGGTATGCGGCCTGATCACCCCCTGGATTGCAAGCCTTGGCATGGCATGCAGCTCACTCTTGGTGGTGCTTAATGCGCTGCGCCTCAGAGGAAAAAACTAAATGGAAAGCCTTTATTTACTTATTCCACTATCTGTTTTGCTGGTTTTTTTCATTGGGATTCTTTTTTGGTGGTCAGTTAAAGGAGGGCAATTTGATGATATGGAGGGGCCTGGCTGGCAGATTTTGCAAGATGATGACAGCATGCTAGTAGAGAAAAGTTCCTCTGACGAAAGAAAAAACAAAGAATTAAAGTCTGACGGGGTGTAAAATGCCGCGATCTGACGAAAGGCATTGATGTTCGTCAATAAGACCGCCTGCTGAAGCAGCTAAAGTTCAGCTGGCATAATTACATAAGAAATATTCACAACCAGCAAAAAGCCAGCTTTTTCCTTACAACAGGTTAAATGCAGACAGGTTGTACATTTTTCAAGTCCAAATTTTCAAAGTCCAAGCTGTTGGAGATCAATCGGAGCTCGCATGGAACACCAAGGTACATACAACTACAAAGTGGTGCGGCAATTTGCCATCATGACAGTCATTTGGGGGATTGTCGGGATGCTGGTTGGCGTGATCATCGCTGCCCAGATGTACTGGCCGGAACTTAATTTTGGCCCCTACTTTCACTTCGGGCGCTTACGTCCTCTGCATACTAACGCGGTTATTTTTGCGTTTGGTGGCTGCGGATTATTTGCAACGTCTTATTACGTGGTTCAACGCACCTGTAATGTGCGTCTGATCTCCGACAAGCTCGCCGCCTTCCATTTCTGGGGCTGGCAGCTGGTGATCGTTTTAGCCGCCATTACCTTACCGATGGGCTTAACCCGCGGTAAAGAATACGCAGAGCTGGAATGGCCAATTACCTGGCTAATCGCAGTGATCTGGGTGGCCTACGCGATTGTGTTCTTTGGCACGATTGCCAAACGCAAAGTGAAGCATATTTATGTAGCCAACTGGTTCTACGGCGCATTTATTCTTGCTGTAGCGCTGCTGCACATTGTGAATGGTCTGGCGATCCCTGTATCGGCAACAAAGTCTTACTCTGTTTACTCTGGCGCAATTGATGCCATGGTGCAATGGTGGTACGGCCACAATGCCGTAGGCTTCTTCCTGACCGCGGGTTTCCTCGGCATGATGTACTACTTCGTGCCCAAGCAAGCAGGCCGTCCGGTTTACTCCTATCGCCTGTCTGTTGTTCACTTCTGGGCACTGTGCTTTACCTATATGTGGGCAGGCCCTCACCACCTGCACTACACCGCACTGCCAGACTGGACACAATCTTTGGGTATGGTGTTCTCCCTGATTCTGCTGGCACCAAGCTGGGGCGGTATGATCAACGGGATTATGACGCTGTCTGGTGCATGGCATAAGCTGCGTACCGATCCAATTCTGAAGTTCTTGGTTACTGCGCTGTCGTTCTACGGCATGTCCACTTTTGAAGGCCCGATGATGGCCATCAAAACAGTGAACGCACTGTCGCACTACACAGACTGGACTGTAGGTCACGTTCACTCCGGCGCTTTGGGCTGGGTGGCAATGATTACCATCGGCTCGATTTACTACCTCATCCCACGCCTCTTTAATAAAGAAGAAATGTACTCGGTCAAACTGATCGATACCCACTTCTGGATTGCAACGATTGGCGTCGTGCTTTACATCTCTTCCATGTGGATTGCCGGTGTAACGCAAGGCTTGATGTGGCGTGCAGTGAATACAGACGGCACTTTAACTTATGCCTTTATTGATTCAGTTAAAGCATCGTATCCGTATTACTTTATCCGCTTCTTGGGTGGCCTGTGCTTCTTGTCGGGCATGTTATTAATGCTTTACAACGTGCTGCGTACCGCTTTTTCGGGCCAAGCCGTCGATGCCAAAATTCCGGCCATCGCTCAACACGCCTGATCGAACGGAGAGAAAACCATGAAAAACTTTATGAACCAGCTGCAAAAGCGGGTTGAAGAAAACGTTGCGTTCTTAATCATCCTTACCCTGATTACGCTCAGTATCGCGATGCTGGTTGAAATCTTACCGCTGATGTTCAGCAATTCAACCACCAAGCCTATTGATGGCGTTAAACCTTACTCTGCACTGGCTTTAGCCGGGCGTGATGTTTACATTCGTGAAGGCTGCTACAACTGCCACTCACAAATGATCCGCCCTTTCCGTGCAGAAACCGAGCGCTATGGTCATTACTCGGTTGCAGGTGAATCCGTTTACGATCGTCCGTTCCAATGGGGCTCTAAACGTACAGGGCCGGATCTGGCTCGTGTAGGTGCGCGTTACTCGGATGAATGGCATCGTGCTCACTTGATGAATCCACGCGATGTAGTACCTGAATCCAATATGCCTGCTTTCCCATGGCTTGCTGCCAATAAAGTAGACGCGGCCATTATGCCCGCCAAACTTAAAGCACTAAAGACACTGGGCACTCCTTATACCGACGCAGAAATTGCTGATTCTGTTAAAGCGGTAGAGGGCAAAACAGAAATGGAAGCAGTGATTTTCTACCTGCAGGGCTTGGGTCTTGCGCTCAAAAACAAAAGGTAATTCATCATGGAAATGCTCAACGATCTGCGGGTTTTATCGACCGTAATCAGCTTTATCTGCTTTGTAGGCATCCTCGTTTGGGCCTGCAGCAAAAACAGCAAAGCATCCTTTGATGAAGCAGCTCAGCTGCCATTCCTTGACGATGATCTGCCCTCATCAAACAAAACCTCCTGATTTCTAGAGGATATAAAAAATGACAGATTTTCAAAGTATCTTTTGGGATTATTGGATCGCGATCATTGTGATCGGCGGTATTGTGGCAATGACTTTGCTCTTAATGAGCCAGGGCGTTGTTAAGCTTAAAAAAGGTGAAAGCGCCGAAGTAACCGGTCACAAATGGGATGGTGATTTAGAAGAATACAACAACCCGCTGCCAGGCTGGTGGGTCATGATGTTCTATATGACCATTGTATTTAGTGTGGTTTACCTTGTACTCTACCCCGGCATTTGGGGTGGCCTGTGGAAATGGACCTCGGACAATCAGTATGGCAAAGAAGTGGTACAGGCTAATTCCAAGTATCAGGGCCTGTACGATAAGTACTCCAAAATGCCGATTGCTGCGGTTGCACAGAACCAGGAAGCCAGAGATATGGGTAAACGCCTGTTTCTGACTTATTGTATTCAGTGTCACGGTGCAGATGCACGTGGCGCCAAAGGCTTCCCTAACCTGACCGATGGCGATTGGTTGTATGGTGGCACACCTGAAAAAATTCTAGAAACCATTGCAAATGGTCGTCATGGCCAGATGCCAGCCTTTGGCGCGGTGTTTGGTGAAGAAAAAGTGAAGGATGCCGCTAACTACGTACTGCAAATTGCCGGCAAACCACGCAATGAACTGCGTGCCAGCCGTGGCGCAGAAACATTTAAACAGGTTTGCGTAGCCTGTCACGGTGCAGATGGCAAAGGTAATAAAGACTTAGGCGCACCCAATCTCACCGATGGCACTTGGTTATATGGTGGTTCTGAAGCCACGATCATTGAAACGATTACCAATGGTCGCAGCAATGTAATGCCGGCATGGAAAGAGTTCCTGGGCGATGCCAAAGTACATTTACTGGCTGGCTACGTTTATGGTCTTTCAAATAACGAGAAAGCAAAATAAACATAATGGACTGGATGTCCTTGCAAAATAGTGCAAAGACACCCATAAAACACCATTAAAACGGGCGGGAAATATCCCGCCCGTTTTTCCTTGATCGAAATCTTTTGCATAAAAGCCCATGCAAAGCGTTTTGCCAGGAGTAGGTAAGGAAATGAGTAAAAAGTTACGCGATATTCCCGTCACCGTCATTAAAGACGATGGCGAATACGAAGAAATCCATCTTTACAGCAAGCATAAAAAAATCTATCCGCGTTGGGTCAATGGTTTGTTTAATCGCTGGCGTATTCTGTTTGTTGTGATCACTCAGCTTTTCTTCTACGGCATGCCTTGGCTGCAAATGAATGGCCGTCAGGCACTGCTCTTTAACATTACCGAGCACACTTTTTATATTTACGGCTTTGTTTTTCTGCCACAAGATTTTATTTATCTCACCGCCCTGCTCCTCGCCAGCGCCATTGGCCTGTTTGCCTGGACCACCGCTGGCGGTCGGCTTTGGTGTGGTTATGCCTGTCCGCAAACCGTTTATACCGAGATTTTTCTCTGGATAGAAAAATGGGTAGAAGGCGACCGGATGGCGCGTATCAAGCTGGATAACGCCCCCACTACCGCGCGTAAAATTCGCTTAAAAGCCATTAAACACAGCATCTGGATTATCTTCTCCCTCTGGACAGGTTTTACCTTTGTTGGCTACTTCACGCCAATCCGCACGCTCTGGACCGAAATCACCCAGTTTGGCCTTGGCCCGTGGGAAACCTTCTGGGTATTCTTCTACGCCTTTGCCACCTATGGCAATGCAGGCTGGATGCGCGAACAAGTCTGTAAATACATGTGCCCCTACGCCCGCTTTCAAAGCACCATGTTTGATGCAGACACTTTAATTATTTCTTACGACGCTGAGCGGGGCGACGCACGCGGCAGCCGCAAAAAAGGCACAGACTACAAAGCGGCAGGTTTAGGCGATTGCATCGATTGCACAGTCTGCGTACAGGTTTGCCCTGTAGGCATCGATATCCGCGATGGCTTGCAATACGAATGTATTGGTTGTGCTGCCTGTATTGATGCCTGCGATGAAATTATGGATAAGATGCAATATCCGCGCGGGCTGATTCGCTACACCACCGAAAACGCGCTGGAGCACAAATACCCTGAGCGCGACATCATCAAAAAAATCACCCGCCCAAGAGTCGTCATGTATCTGCTGGTATTGCTCATTGTACTAGGCACAACCATTGGCTCTTTAGTTTTGCGTAAACCGATTAAAGTAAATATCTCACGGGATCGTGTTGCCATGGTCAGAGAGGCCGATGATGGCTGGCTGGAAAACAGCTACCGTTTGCAAATTCAAAACGCGGATGAAAAAGCCCACAGCTATATCATCACCACGGATGGCCTGCCCGGATCAAGAACTATTATCGAAGGCACAGGTCTAATTTTTGTACCTGCCACCAGCAGCCAGGATATTGGCGTACGCATTCAGATAGACCCCGGCAAAGCAGGCCCCGGCGGGCATGAAATGCACTTCATTATTACGGCCAGCGACAACCCTGCAATTCAAACACGCGAAAAATCCAGCTTTATAGGACGATAAGATGCAAAAAGACCCAATGGAAAATCAGCCCTGGTATAAACATCGCCATGTATGGCTGCTGATTCTTTTTCCTGTTGTTGCCGTTATTGGTGGCATCAATATGTTTTATCAGGCCGTCAAAACAGATGACGGTCTGGTGAGTGATGACTATTACAAAGAAGGCCAGGAAATCAACAGCCAGATCCATCGTGATACCAAAGCCACTACGCTGGGCCTGAGCGGCCAGCTGATGCTCGGCGAAGATGGTAAATCAATCCGTATTCAGCTCAATAAAGCGCTTAAAGATGATCTGGTGCTTAAACTTATGCACCCTACCCGCGCAGGCAAAGACCAGACCATCATCCTGACCAGACAAGCGCCGCAGTTTTATGTGGGCAAGCTGGAAAACGCACTCACCCAACCGCGCTGGCAGGTTGAGTTAAGTGATACAACCCGGCAGTGGCGCTTAAAAGCAGAGTGGAAAATCAGTGATGCCGAGGCATTACAGCTCTCCCCCGCGCTGTAAGATTCACCCTTGCGAAAAAAAGCCCGTTTAAATAATGAACTGCACCCCAAAAGTTGGACACCCGTCCATATTTTTGGGGTGTTTTTATGTCCAAGTACTCAACGCAATTCAAGCTCTCTGTCGTTCAGCAATATTTAACTGGCGAAGCAGGTATCAAAA
>NZ_PDZG01000204.1 GCF_002735645.1 Iodobacter sp. BJB302 | reverse complement strand
CTCGGAACTGGAGCTGGCAAGATGAAGTGCAATTGAACCCCGACCGGGCTATTGAGCCTAAAACAAGCGAGGAATTACAGGTCGCTTAAATCGTAAAAACATCTCAACTATCTTGACAATTACCGTTATCAATCGGGCTAAGGCCGTCCTCGCTATAGCGCTCCAACGCATCCCAGCGTTTGCAACTGTAATTCAGTGCTTTAGCCAAGCCACTATTGGGGGCAACTTTGAGCAGCATTTGATCCAGCCACATTTTGAACTCGTTCAGCAGTGGTCGGGCTTCGAGCAAACGCTGTCTGGCCCGTTCGGCAATCCGTGCCTCTGAGGTTAAATCCAGTGCGTTAATCTCGCTTTCCAGTGCATACAGGGCCGCGATGCGCCGCAGCGCTTCGGCGGCAATCGGGCTTTGGTTCGATTCATACAGCTCATAGAATTTGCGCCTTGCATGCGCCCAGCAGCCGAGTTCGGTTACGCCCGTGCTAAACAGCGCTTTATAGCCCGCATAGC
>NZ_PDZG01000203.1 GCF_002735645.1 Iodobacter sp. BJB302 | reverse complement strand
GGCTTGCCGCGCCATTCAATGATTTGATTCAGGCTGCGTATTACGCGCTCTGCTGGCAAAGAGAAGTCGACTTCAATGCCCAATCCTTCCCGATTAAAATCATCAATCACATTAAATAAGCGAATGCTGCGGCCATCGGCTAATTGATCGTGCATAAAATCCATCGACCATGTTCATTTTTTGCCGCTGGCACTGCTAATGGCGCTGGCGTTTCGCGTTCTAAGCGCTTTTTAGGCTTAATCCGCAGATTTAATTCTAAATCGCAGTAAATCCTGTAGACCAGTTTATGATTCCAGTGCTTTTTCCTGACGTTGCGCAAATGCAAAAAGCAGAGGCCAAAGCCCCAGTTGCGATGCGTTTCCGTAAGCTGGACCAACGATTCCGCAATTTGGGCATTTTCGGCATCCAATTTACAAATATAGCGATAGCAAGTTGTGCTAATCGCAAAGCTGGCGCAAGCCGCACGAATAGAAACTGCCTTGGTTTCAACGGCCCAGTGAGCCATCTCG
>NZ_PDZG01000202.1 GCF_002735645.1 Iodobacter sp. BJB302 | reverse complement strand
TTGCATCGCCGTTATCAAACGACGGCTGCCAGAAGTCTGTTCGCTCTCCTCAAACGCCGCTTTCAAATTCACGCTTTCTACGCAAATGACCGCCGCGCTGCTGCGTTTTTGAGCGGCATAATATCCGGCACGGCTCACACTTAAAACACGGCAGGCTTGCGTGATATTGGCCTTCTGTTGCCCTTGCCCAATCAGGGCATAAATCATTTCAGTTCGCGGGCAAAGAAGGCCGATGCTTTTTTTAAGAGGTCGTTATCCGAGCGGAGTTGGCGATTCTCAGATTCAAGTTGGCGAATGCGTTGCTGCTCTGCCGTAAGGGGATTGCCGATGCCAGGCTGGCCCATTTGTTCCGCCCGATATTGCTCAATCCAGCGTCGCAATGCGCTTTCGCCAACCTGCATGCTTTGTACGACCTGAGCCACACTGAGACCCTGATCGACCACCATTCGGGCGACCTCCAATTTGAAGCTGGCATCATACTTTTTACGCATTGAAGTCATCTAATATTTCTCGTTAAGGTGAATGATGCA
>NZ_PDZG01000201.1 GCF_002735645.1 Iodobacter sp. BJB302 | reverse complement strand
CATGTCAGAAATCATCTGAAACATCTCAACGTCGTGAGATGGCTCACTGGGCCGTTGAAACCAAGTCCGTCTCCATTCGTGCGGCTTGCGCCAGCTTTGCAATTAGCACGACTTGCTATCGTTATATTCGTAAGCTAGATGTAGAAAACGCAAAAATTGCGGAACTGCTGATTCAGCTCACGGAAACGCATCGCAACTGGGGCTTTGGCCTCTGCTTTTTGCATTTGCGCAACGTCAGGAAAAAGCACTGGAATCATAAACGGGTCTACAGGATTTACTGCGATTTAGAATTAAATCTGCGGATTAAGCCTAAAAAGCGCTTAGAACGCGAAACGCCAGAGCCATTAGCAGTGCCAGAGGCAAAAAATGAAACGTGGTCGATGGATTTTATGCACGATCAATTAGCCGATGGCCGCAGCATTCGCTTATTTAATGTGATTGATGATTTTAATCGGGAAGGATTAGGTATTGAAGTTGATTTCTCTTTGCCGGCAGAGCGCGTAATACGCAGCTTGAATCAAATCATTGAATGGCGCGGCAAGCC
>NZ_PDZG01000200.1 GCF_002735645.1 Iodobacter sp. BJB302 | reverse complement strand
CGCAATTTGGGCATTTTCGGCATCCAATTTACAAATATAGCGATAGCAAGTTGTGCTAATCGCAAAGCTGGCGCAAGCCGCACGAATAGAAACTGCCTTGGTTTCAACGGCCCAGTGAGCCATCTCGCGGCGCTGAGATGTTTCAGAGGATTATGGCCTCCTTGATGATATCCGCTTGCATCTGGGCTTCGATATACATCTTTTTAAGACGCTTGTTTTCGTCCTCCAGTTCTTTCATCCGTGTCATCATCGAGACGTCCATGCCGCCAAACTTAGCGCGCCATTTATAGAAAGAGGCGGAACTCATGCCGTGCTCGCGGCACAGATCAGGAACGGTCGAACCGGCTTCGGCTTGCTTTAAAATCGCCATAATCTGGCGTTATCAATTGCCTTCGGCTTTCATGTAGAACTCCCCAAATACGGTAATTGTCAAAGTAGTTGAGATATTTTTACGATTTAAGCTGCCTGTAATTCCTCGCTTGTTTTAGGCTCAATGACCCGATCCGGGTTCAATTGCACTTCATCTTGCCAGCTCCAGTTCCGAGTC
>NZ_PDZG01000199.1 GCF_002735645.1 Iodobacter sp. BJB302 | reverse complement strand
TTAGAAAAACTCCCGACTTGGCCCAATAGCCGAATTGACGAGCTGCTGCCATTTGTTAAAGATCAGAACCCACAAGATAACGAAGGCTAAAGCAGCTGGCTAGGTGGGAGGGCTGAGCGCTTACGAATTTTCTCGCAGTCTTTGAGGAGCTCTACATGAAAGCCGAAGGCAATTGATAACACCAGATTATGGCGATTTTAAAGCAAGCCGAAGCCGGCTCGACCGTTCCTGATCTGTGCCGCGAGCACGGTATGAGTTCTGCCTCTTTCTATAAGTGGCGCGCTAAATTTGGCGGCATGGACGTTTCCATGATGACGCGCATGAAGGAGCTGGAGGACGAAAACAAGCGCCTTAAAAAGATGTATATCAAAGCCCAAATACAGGCGGATATCATCAAGGAGGCCATAATCCTCTGAAACATCTCAGCGTCACGAGATGGCTCACTGGGCCGTTGAAACCAAGGCAGTTTCTATTCGTGCGGCTTGCGCCAGCTTTGCGATTAGCACAACTTGCTATCGCTATATTTGTAAATTGGATGCCGAAAATGCCCAAATTGCG
>NZ_PDZG01000198.1 GCF_002735645.1 Iodobacter sp. BJB302 | reverse complement strand
CAAGCATTTTGCTTAAAATGGCATCTTTACGAGCCTTGGGAATACGCGACATGATAAGTAACCAGCCCCCTGAGTAAGTTAGAATCCCTGAAAAGGGAGTATCTCAACTATCCTGACACAGGGGGGGAAGTAGCGAACGTTATTCCAGTCCATTCCATTCTGCCGGGATATTTGTGTGATAGTCGCGGATATTAACAGAATTATCCATCCATCATTGTGTAAGTTATTTTGGGTTATTGTGCTTTTTTTAATGTAAATACTTATTGAATATTCTACATATGCTTGTCAGTTAGCTATAAAACTGCAATACGATCATGCAGCTTTGTCGATTCCAGCCCCTTTTGCCTTCAACCTATAATCATTTTCTTACACTTTGCCTGTAAATTTTTGGCGTTTTTTGTGGAAGTTAAAAATAATGGAGAAAGATTGAAGGTAAGCGCCTAGCCCTCCCATCTAAACGCCCTTTCCTTTTTTCGTCATGCTGAGGTTTTTATCAAGGAGGATTTATGGGGGATTTGCAGACGCGGCGCGGGGAGTGGCTACTGCGCGTGGCTCAGTG
>NZ_PDZG01000197.1 GCF_002735645.1 Iodobacter sp. BJB302 | reverse complement strand
CGTGCCTCTGGGGTTAAATCCAGTGCGTTAATCTCGCTTTCCAGTGCATACAGGGCCGCGATGCGCCGCAGCGCTTCGGCGGCAATCGGGCTTTGGTTCGATTCATACAGCTCATAGAATTTGCGCCTTGCATGCGCCCAGCAGCCGAGTTCGGTTACGCCCGTGCTAAACAGCGCTTTATAGCCCGCATAGCCGTCAACCATCAGTCGACCTTGCCAGTCGCTAAGGAAATCCCGCACATGCTGACCAGAGCGGCTGATTTGGTAATCAAACACCACGATGGGTGGGCCTGCGGCGAGCACATTGCTGCGATAAACCCATAAATATGCTTTTTTAGTCTTACCCTTGCCTGGATCCAGCTGCGAAACCGGTGTTTCATCGGCATGCAAGATGGTTTGCGTTCGCAGTCGTTCCGCCAGCCGGTCGGCCAAGGGGTGCAACCAGAAGCCAATCACGCCTACCCAGCTAGCAAGGGTGGAGCGGGCTAAGGTCACACCTTGCCGTTCGGCGATTTGAGCAATCCGGTACAAAGGCAGATGGTCCACGTATTTGCTGACCATAA
>NZ_PDZG01000001.1 GCF_002735645.1 Iodobacter sp. BJB302 | reverse complement strand
AGCAAGCATTTTGCTTAAAATGGCATCTTTACGAGCCTTGGGAATACGCGACATGATAAGTAACCAGCCCCCTGAGTAAGTTAGAATCCCTGAAAAGGGAGTATCTCAACTATCCTGACACAGGGGGATGACGGCCAACGCATTGCTGGAGGATCAGGAGCGGTGTTTGGCGGCAGGTATGAATGGTTTTATAACAAAGCCCATCGATCCGGACGAACTATGGAAAGCCTTAATAAAGTGGCTTAAGCCGCGCACTGCACAAAACGTAAGTACTATTCAGCCCACGGCGGACAATGCAGAAAATCGATCGGTTAAGGTATTGCCCAAGCATATTGAAGGGGTGAACCTAAATTTAGGTTTGCATCATATGAGTGGCAAAGAAAGCTTATATATAAGCATACTTAAGCAATTCAAATCGACCCAATCGCAAGCAATGGAAGCGATCTGTAAGAGTCTTGATCAGGGGGATCTAAATACCGCACAGTTTCTGATCCATACCTTAAAGGGCCTGGCAGCAACAGTGGGCGCCATGCCCCTTCATCAGGCAACAGAAGAGTTGGAAGCTGCGCTAAAAGAAAATTTGCCAAAGCCAATGCTTGACCCATTCATTAACACAGCTAACCATTTATTACAGTCATTAATATCTGAGCTGGATGTTGTCTTTCCTGAGGAGGCAAACGCAGCGACCAGCGCAAATATAAATAGTGAGCAGGCCCAGGAAGTTGCCCGTGTTCTGGAAAAAATAGATTACTATCTGGCAGAGGGGGATGCTCAGGTGCTCGAAGAATTCTCCAGGCAGCGCTTGGTATTACAAGCTGCCTTAAGTTCCGGATACACCGCATTACATGAGGCAATTTACCAGTTTGACTTCCCTAAAGCCCGCTTGTTATTAGCGGACGCCCGGCGATCTTTACCTTCATAAAAAGACAAGAAAGATCCAGTTTGTTTATGCCTTATGTGTCCGCAGGCTACAGCTCCTTCAATCCATCGCCCCTCAGCCCCACCAGTAAGGCTTTCCCATCCGGCATGACTCTGAATTCTCCATATCTGGCTTGCGCCCAGCGGCTGGCTTCGCCTTCTTTAAAAAACCATGCGTCGGTAACGAGTACCCAGCGGCCGTTTTTGGGGCTGAGCTCGATTTTAAATTCGTCCGCCGCCAGTGGCTCGCCATGATCGATACGCTGGGCGCTGCCGATGTTTTGCCTGTCTCTTTTCATAATGAGAAAAGGGCGGGATTGATTGCTTATATCGCCAACTGCCGGTGTATTAAAGGGGATTTGAAAATTAAGCTGCATAAAATCGCCCTGCATTAAGGAGCGCGGGTCGACCGGGGCGAGTGAGATATACAGCGGCTGGCCGCGGGCGATCAGGTTTTCTTTTTGCCAGATGCCAATATTGGCGGCCAGTAACACACATGCAGCGGTCAGTGCGATACCCCATTTTTGCTGAGGGCTAATCATGGTCCTGGCGCTGGCTGCTGCCGGTGGGGCTAAGGCCCGCCATGCAATGGCACCCAGCAGGCTGCCTGCCAGCATAAACAACAGCGCTTTGTTGGCCAGCGTCCAATCCAGCTGGTAGTAAAACGTGCCAATCATCCATGCGCAAGCCAGGCCTGCGCTGCTGGCAGTGCGCCAGCGCCCGGCCATCAGGCTGATGGAGAGGGCCAGCAATACCGCGCCCAGCGCAGGCATCAGCCAGGCCAGTGCCGCTAAAATCACCGCCGCGAAAGCGTAGCTGCGTAGTGCTGGCCAGCTGCGCCCCGTTAACATCGCGGCTGCAAGGGCTAGCAGGGTTGAGCTAAGCGCGAACAAGTTGTGGCTTGTTGCAGACTGTGGTGCTGCTTCTTGCATGATTTCAGCAAAAACGCTATTACTCAGGCTGGCCCCGGCAAGAAAAGTCATGCCTGAGCTAAAGGCCAGCCCGGCAAGAATCACCAGCAGCCAGCCGGTAAAAAAAGACTCAAATGCCGCTGCGATCAGCGCTTTTGCGCCGTTGTCGAGTATTTTGTATTGCACGGCGCTGGCAAGTAGCCACAGCAAAAGCAGGGTGTGCAGCGCCAGCCAAAGCTCGGAATGGGCATCGCGATGGCCATTTTTAATCCAGATCAGCATGGCGCAGCCGGTGAGCGCGGCCGAGGCTGCACCCAGTAAAACACGCAGCCAGGGTCTGGGGATGGCCCATGTCAGCCCGCCTGCCAGTAAAGCCAGCAGGGTGCAGGCCAGGGCACTGGGTAAATGGGTGAACAGACCATAAGCAATGAGAGCTGGCCCCACCATCAGGGCGGGAATGGCCAGTTGCTCAACAAATAATGGAATATCCTGGCCGCGCAGCAGCAGGATGGCTACCGCCAAAACCAATACCCCCACAAAATAAGGACCCGCCACGCTATGAATAATGGTGTCGCCCAGCATCAGACCAATCACAATCAGCAAAGGAATGGCGGCCAGCCATGCGCCCAGTGCCGTGAGCAGCACTACAGGCCATGGCCTGCTCTCTGGCGTTTCAACGTGGGCATCTCTAGGCACAAGGCCAGCGGCGATGGCTTTTTCTAAGAGGGGATGGCTCATGATGTTTTGGCCTGGCGTCTGGAAAGGCGCAGTAAGCTGCTGACGGTGAAGGCGAGTAAGCCTGCTGCGGCAAGGCCGATCAGTAGAATCTGGCCGATAAAGTTGTCGTTGATATGCCCGTTAAACAGTAAGCGGGCCAGGCCGGATATCAGCAAAATATTCAGGCACAGGCCGATAATGCTTAAGCCATAAATATCGAAAGTGGCAGGCTGAGCCATGGCCGCCGCCGCCAAAGCAAAAAGCATCAGGCCTAAAAAGTAAAGCAGCAAAACATCCTGAGCGAGCAGTGCGGTGAAGGCGCTGCTGCAGATCATGACACTGCACAGGGTAATGGAGGTGCGAAACGCCCAGTGGCCGGTGCCTTTTAAGTAAGGCAGTTTTGGGCTGAGCAGCAGCGTCATCAGCAGGGCCGCACTCCAGCCCAGTAAGAAAACCTGGGTGTCGGCCTGCTCAAGCCGCCAGCGGTGGCCGGTATGCGCGTGTATCCACAATGAAATTCCCGTGCTGACGATCAGCGCCCAGGGTGCCCATAGCACATCGCTTTGGGCGCTCAGGCACAGCGGCAGGGTGAGCACGGCCCAGATTGCAAACAGCTGCCACGGGTCTGCGCCGGTTTGATAAGTCTGCCCAAAGTAAGCAAAAAGACCGCCAACAGATAAGAGCGTCAACAGGCAAAGGGGAATACGGGCTTTGGCCAGCACAATGGCGGCGGTGCAAAGTAAAACGCACAGCGCTTGTAGCAGCACAAAATGCCCGAGCCGCCCCAGCGTATCCCAATTGGCTGCAATCCAGAAAACCAGCCCCAGCCCAAACAGCGCCGCAGCCGTCACCGCTATGATTTTTGGCAGGCGGCTGGCGATCGCCGCCGCATCAGGGGCGGCTAATTGCTGTAATTGTTGTGTGGCAGCGGTATCAAGCTGGTATTTGGCTGCCAGTGCGTAGAGGTTCAAGCGCTGATCCATCAGGTATTCCTTGGGTGTGGCATTAAGCTACTGCGTAAAGATGCTGAAACAGGGCGTTTAATATTTTGTCTGTTTTTTTGTGACTAGGCACAATAAACTTTGCCATCTTGCCAAAGCTGGCTTCAGGTACAAGATGCTGCTCAATCGTGTGGTATTCGCTGCGCTCCAGATAGTCATCCCACAGGATGATTGCACCGGGTTTAAGCTGCAGCAGCGAGTACAAAAAACACGGCACTCTGAAGCGCCCGTCAATCAGGACCAGATCAACCTCAAGGGCAAAACGCCAAGGCTGGCTGTAGTAATCGGGCCACTGGCTTTGCATGTGCGTATTTTCAGGAAAGCCCCATTCCATGGTTTTGCCAATGGGTGCATGTAGCAGCTCAATCTGGCTGGTGGATTGCAGCGGGGCGATCTGCTTCCCTACCTTTGCTACCCATTCTTCGCTTGAATCAATCGATACAATACGCGGCACACCCAGCTGCGCCGCCAGAACCGTGCTGCCGCCCATGCCATATTCCAAATAGCTGCGGGCCTTGGTTAGTGCAGCAGTCAGTGCTTCGCACTCTGCTTGTGGCATATGGGGCAGCAGTGCCACATAGGGCGTCATTGTGACCACACTGCAAATTCACTACCGTTTGGATCACTAAACTGAAAGCGCCTGCCGCCAGGGAAGGAAAATATCGGTTTAATGATGCTGCCACCCGCCGCCAGCACGGCCGCCTGGCTGGCTTCTAAATTGCTGCTGTATAAAACAATTAAAGGCGCGCCAGTCTGGCTGGAAATACTTAAATCAGCCAGATAAAACCCACCATCAATACCCTCATTAGAAAAAGCGCAATACTCAGGGCCGTAATCTGTAAATGCCCAGCCAAACACCGCGCTGAAAGATGCTTTGCTTTTGTTTAAATCTTTGGAAGGCATTTCAATATAATTAATTTTATGGTGCTGATGCATGGCGGGGCTCCATATCAATGGAATGCTTAGTTGGGGAGAAGACCAAATTGAATTTCAATTTGGTTCTGGCTTGATTGCGGCGATTCCCATAAATGATAAACCTCACGGCTTTCGCCGCTGAAAGCGCGGCCGGATTGTTTGATTTCTGCAATTAAAGGCGCATAGCCATCATTAAATAAATCAGTCAGCGGCCCCTGATAATGGCGGGCGGCGCAATCAATTGGGGCTAAAGTTTTGCAGGCAAAAGCCCCTGTATACACCTCCGGGCGGCAAACCGGAAAACAAATATCCAGTGTAAATAAACTGTGCGCATCCTGCGGCACCTGATAATACACAAAAATACACGGGCCATTAAAGCCCAGCTGATTGCGCTCAATATCGGCAATGAGTAAAGGCGTTTGCTCCGCGGCAAAAGCGCCAACATCAGCCAGGCAAAGTTGTTTGCTGGTGAAAATAACAGGAATAGCATGGGTTGATTTAGTTTCCATAAAGCCTCCTTTGTCGTGATATATATTAAATCGCAATTTGCCGTGTGTTTATAATAAAGACTGAATCTGTGTTGTCGGATTGCCACTGGCTTTCCATGCATGCCATTGGCGCTGCAGGCGGTATATCTTTTGCGCGAGAATGGGCTCGCTGACATATTGGCTGATTTTATTTTTGCTCGTCATTTCCTGCGCCCATGCAGTGACATCCTCAGGGTGTAATGCCCAAGCCTGATGAACATCCGAAAGCTGCCAAAGCCAGTAGGGGGATAAATGGCCATGTACGTGTAACAGACCGGGATGAATATCCGCTCCTAATTGCTCCAGCTGTTTTTCCCAGATGCCCCGCACATGAATATTGGCAAATTCGCTGCTGATTCCGGCGCTGCGTTGTTTTAAATGCTGGCGGTAACGCACTAAAGGGATGCCCATATTGGCAAGCTGCCCGTGCTGGCTGAGGCGAATCACAAAATCCCAATCCTGCGCCATATCCATTTTTTCTGTGTACTGAATATTGCTTTTAAGCCATAGCGCACGGTTAATCATCATTGCGGGCTGGGCCATGGCGCAATAAAACAAATTATCCACGCAGATATCATGGTGATGCAGTGGAAAAAGGCGTAGTGATTCTTCTGTGCGCTCTTCATTAAAAACCAGCATATCCCCGCTGACGGCGATCACATCTGGATGCCCGGCTAGAAAACGGGCAGAGAGGGCAAAGCGTTCCGGCAGGCTGATATCGTCTGCGTCATGCAGGGCAATGTAATCCCCCTGCGCTGCAGCCATGCCCAGATTGCGGGCGCAGGATACGCCGCGATTAAACGCTAATTTAATGGTGTGAATGCGCAGCCAGGGGGCGGCATGAGCAAACAGGCTGATTTCTGCCTGATAATCATGGTGGCTGCCATCGTTAATTAAGATCACTTCAATGTCAGTAAAACATGAGAAATCAGCCGCCACAATCCCCTCCAGCATGTCAGAAAAATGCTGTTTATTTGGGTTCATAAACGGGATAACAATGCTCAGCTTCATGTCGAGGGCCTGAATGCGCGCTGATTGCTGGCAAGGATAGACATAATTTTTCTCCAGCCCGCTTCAGATTCCGGGCTTTGGGTAAAGGCCTGCTGCAGTAATTCGCGCTGACTGCTGGAAAGCTGCTCTTCTAATGCCTGGCCCGATTCACTCAGGGCAAGGCTCTTTACCCGTGCATCATGGCGGGCTGTGCTGGCAATGACCAGGCCCTTGGCTTGCAATTCTCTGAGTGGCCGGTTCAGGGCCTGCTTGGAAATGCCTAGCCGTGCAAGCAGTGTATTCACCGACAGCCCCTGATCCCGTGCCACAAAATATAAAATCCGGTGGTGCACTCTTGCCAGTTGCAAAGGGGCGAGCATTTCGTCCGGCAGGGATGTAAATGTGCGGTAGCCGTAAAAAAGGCTTTCCAAATCAGCATTGAGTGTGTCGGCTTGGTTCATGATGTGTGTCGTAATAAAAGAGTTTGTTGCCGTATGCGCCACTTTTTATTGACAGGGTGGCGGTGCCTGCGGCATAAATAGGTCATGTCTATTGACCTGTTTGGTGAGTTATATGTTTGCTGCACGTATTGACCGTCTTACTTCTTCTCTGGTTAGAGATATTTTAGCTGCCGCATCACGGCCAGGTGTGATTTCTTTTGCAGGGGGCTTACCTGCCAGCGAAGTTTTATTCAGAGCTTCACCTCAGGTACTGGGGCAATTGCCTGATGATATCTGGCAGTACGGGCAAACAGAGGGTGAGCCAGCCCTTCGGGAGCAAGTGGCCATCCGGGCCAGAGCGCTGGGTATAGCCTGCAAGGCAGAGCAGGTTCTGATTGTAAATGGCTCGCAGCAGGGTATCGATTTAGTTAGTAAATTAATGGTGGAAGAAGACACCCGCGTGCTGACCGAATCGCCGACTTATCTGGCAGCGCTGCAGGTATTCCGGCTGATGGGCGCTCATTTTGTGACCGCAGCGCAAGACGAAGAAGGGTTGCTGCCGCAGGCTGTGGCAGAGGCGGATGCACGCCTGGCATACCTTGTGCCTACTTTTCAGAATCCAACCGGTTTGTGTTATTCGCAGGCAAGGCGCAAGGCGCTGGCCGGGGCCTTTGATGCACAATCCATGGTGGTATTTGAAGATGATCCTTACCGTGATCTTTCTTTTGATGGCCCCGCACCTTCACCCATTATATCTCATTTAAAACAGGCACGCTGGATTTACCAGGGGTCTTTTTCTAAGACGCTGGCGCCGGGTTTACGCCTTGGGTATCTGATTGTGCATCCTGATTTGATTCAGGCGATGACACGATTAAAACAAGCTGCAGATTTACACAGTAATCGCTTAAGTCAGGCGATTGTGACGCAGCTGCTTCAGGATGGTTCGCTGGATCAGCATGTGGCAAATATCCTGCCGCTCTATCGCGAAAAAAGAGATGTGATGCAGGCCGCGCTGCTGCAGCATTTGGGCGATAAAGCCAGCTGGGCGCTGCCATCGGGCGGGTTGTTTTTCTGGCTGACACTCAATAACGAGCAGGATGTGATGCAGCTGATGCAAGAGGCGCTGACTGCTGGCCTTGCCATTATGCCAGGCTCCGCTTTTGATCCTGTTCCTCATCCATCGAGCACGATCAGGCTGAATTTCAGTCATTCAAGCTTTGAGCAGATTCAGCAAGGTATTGCATTGCTTGGCTCATTAATTAAGTAGGTTTCCAGTAAGCAGATCAAGGGCTTTTTAGTGAGGTGGTCGGCGGGTTTGTGCAGCACAGGAAGCAAGAAACGGTATTCAATACTAGTGTGTAATGGATAAGTGTTTTTTTGCGTAAACGTCTGTGGAGTAAATCAGCATGAAACTGGCTTTCTTTCTGGTCCTTAGTCTGCTTTCAATTACTTGCCTTGCTGTGGATGCTTCAAATGATAAGGTGGTACTTACTGTTTCTGGTGTATTGAGTCAGCAAAACAGTGGTAAAAATACCGCTTTTACTATGGATATGCTGACGAAACTTCCGCAGCACAGTTTTGTCAGCAAAACACCATGGTATGAAAAGCCTGTTAAATTTACCGGGCCTCTTTTAAGGGATGTACTGGCGGCAGCCGGAGCCAAAGGGGCGCAGATTTCAGCGCTGGCCCTTGATGATTATCGTGTTGAAATTCCTTTTCAGGACGCCATTAAATATCCCATTATTATTGCCCGGCTTTTAGATGATAAGCCGATGCCGGTGCGGGATAAGGGGCCTTTGTTTATTGTTTATCCTTTTGACCAGTATAAAGAATTGCATCAGGATGTTTATTACACCCGATCGGTTTGGCAGCTCTCAAAAATGATTGTTCAGTAAGGGGTGGGCATGAAGCGGAGCAAACGGCTGCTTTTTTTTATTGTAAGCAGCCTGATTGCTGTTTATGCGGCCATTGCTGCCGTTCAGTTTGCTCAGTTTCAAAGTTTAAATAATTCAATTGGCCGGGCAAATGACAACGCGATGTGGGCATTGATTCAATTAAATGTGGATTATCAGCGCCTTTATTTTGCATTTGATATTCATCTGATGAATGAAGAGAAAGTCAGTATCGATGATCTGGCATTTCGCTACGAATTATTTGTAAGCCGTATTATCAGCTGCCAGGCGGGGCAGTCAAAAATATTGATGGATAAACAGCCTGTTTATGCCAGCACGATGAAGGCTTTAAATGTATTTACCGCAGAGGCGGATCATTATCTGGGCACTGCGCCTGATCGTGTTTTAGATGTGGCTGCTAAGCAGATTTTGTATAAAAAGTTGTTCGCTCTGGAGTGGCAGATCAGAGAGCTGGGTGTTAAAGCTACTATCGCCGCCGCAGAGCTGGCTGATGCCCGCCGCACAGAAGTCACGCGCCAGGTGCTGGTGGCCAGTGGCCTGACAGGGTTTCAGTGCTTGCTGACCTTGCTCTTGGCTTTGGCCATGCTCAGGCAGGAAAAACAACGCGCTGCTGCGCAGGCAGAGGCATTAAGCAGCCAGAAAGAGCTGGTTGAGGTGTTAAAGCGAAATGAAGAAGTATTAGAAGGCCGTGTATCAGAGCGCACCCAGGCGCTGGCGCTGCTGAATCATTCTTTGCAGGTGCAAAAAATAGAGCTGGAAGACGCGAGGATGCAATCGGATCAGGCCTCTCGGATGAAATCAGATTTTCTGGCCAATATGAGTCATGAAATTCGCACACCAATGAATGCCGTGATTGGTATGTCTTATCTGGTGCTTAAATCAAATCTGACTTTTAAGCAAAGGGATTATATTGAGAAAATTCAAAAATCAGGTCAGCATCTTTTAGGTATTATCAATGATATTCTGGATTTTTCTAAAATTGAATCAGGGCATTTAAAAATTGAAATGCTCGATTTTAATATCGATAAATTGCTGGAAGATCTGGCTGATTTGCTGCTTGAAAAAGTAAATACAAAGGGGCTGGAGCTGGTATTTGATATTGCCAGCGATGTGCCGCGCACGCTCTGTGGCGATGCTTTAAGGCTGGAGCAAATTTTAATTAATTATGCCAATAACGCAATTAAATTCACAGATGAAGGCGTGATTAAATTAGTTTGCAGGGTAGAAGAGCAGGATGAAAGCGGGGTGCTGCTGTATTGGGAGGTGAGCGACACAGGGATTGGCATCTCTGCAGAGCAGCTGGTGCGTTTATTTCAATCTTTTCAGCAGGCCGATACCTCCACAACACGCCGTTACGGCGGCACGGGCCTTGGCCTTGCGATTTCTAAACAGCTGGCCCATCTTATGGGGGGTGAAGTGGGGGTACGGAGCGTTGTAGGGCAGGGCAGTACGTTCTGGTTTACTTCCAGAGTTGCGATCAGCCAGCAGGCGCAGAGAGAGCTGCTGCCCAGCCTTGATCTGCGCCACCAGGCGGTGCTGGTGGTGGATGATAATTCCGATTCGGCCCGGGTGCTGGCGGATCTGCTGGTATCGATGACTTTTCGCCCCGTGGTGACCTTGTCGGGTATGGCGGCGATTGCGGCCCTGGCTCAGGCATCGGCAGCGGGCGATCCCTTTAAAGTGGTTTTTCTGGATTGGCGCATGCCGCAGATGGGGGGAAGGGAAACGGCACTGGCGATTCAGGAAATGGCCTTGCCTGTGATGCCGCGCCTAATTGTGGTAACGGCGTATGGCCGGGAAGAAGTTTTAAGTGAAGTCAATCCTGGCGCTGTAGACGAGATTTTGATCAAACCCGTAAATGCCTCGCAATTATTTGATACCACCATGCGTGTATTGGATGCAAAAGAGGTGCATGAGTTAGTACGCGAATACCACGAGGTAGATTTATCGGGCATTTTGGGCGCCCGGATTTTATTGGTTGAAGATAATGATTTAAACCAGCAGGTTGGAATGGATTTATTGCAGGATGCCGGTTTTATTGTTGATTTGGCTGAAAATGGCCAGCAGGCGCTCAATAAGGTGCAACAGGTTTCTTATGATCTGGTGCTGATGGATATGCAAATGCCTGTAATGGATGGCATCGCTGCAACGCAAAAAATCAGGGGATGGCCGGATTTTGCGTCTCTGCCCATTGTGGCGATGACGGCCAATGCCATGCAGGCCGATCAGGAGCGATGTGCTGCAGCAGGGATGAACGGGCATGTGGCTAAACCCATAGAGCCGCATGATTTATGGATGGCGCTGCTGCGCTGGATTCCTCCCCGGCCGGTTAATCTGCAGTGCGGTGTTTTGTCTGTGCCGGGAAAAAACAGTGATCTGGTCTTAAAAAGCAAACTGGAGGCATTGGATGTGCCTGGGCTGGATGTGGCGGCAGGCTCACGGCGGGTGTTGGGGAAAGAAACACTTTATCTGGAAATGCTCAGAAAATTTATTCATGGGCAATCCGCTGTCATTACAGAAATTAATGTGGCGCTGGAAGAAAAAGATGTGCTGACTGCAGAGCGTTTGCTGCACAGCAGTAAATCGATTGCAGCGAGTATTGGTGCGGTTGACCTGGCTGATTTGGCGGCTGAGCTTGAGTCATTGGTTCGGCACCATCCAGGCGATGCCATGTTAAAACCGATGCTGGAGGCTTTTTCAAGTAATTTGCTGGGGTTTTTAGTCGATTTGATTGTGGCGCTCGATGGAATGAACCATGTGGCGGACGCCAGTGAGCCCGCAGTGCTGGCCAAAGCGCCGGATGTCACCATTTTGGCTGTGGATGATACGCCCATGAATTTATTGTTGATTGAGCGAATGCTGGGTAAGGAGTTCAATATCCGCGTCGCGCATCATGGTGCACAAGCGCTGGAAATGCTGGCGCAAGATCCTTTGCCCCGTTTGATTTTGCTGGATATTCTGATGCCGGAAATAGATGGCTATGAAGTATGCCGCCGATTAAAAGCCGATGAGCGAACGGTGAATATCCCCGTTATTTTTATGTCGGCCAGATCTGATGCGGATGATGAAATGCGCGGTATGGAGCTGGGGGCCGCCGACTATATGGCAAAGCCGCTTTGCCTGCCTTTATTGCTCAGCCGGGTAAAGGCACAGCTGGCTTTGCATGCACCGGGGTGAAATTCATGTTTTTTGCGTTTTTTATGCGCAAAATTTGATCTTTTACGCTTGTCTGCCCGGCTGATTATCCGCAAAATGTCTGCCTGACTCGGGGTGCCGCTGATAACCAGCGGCTGAGAAATACCCGTTACCTGATCTGGATCATGCCAGCGTAGGGAAGTCGGCGCTCCTTGGCGCAGGCTTTCTGCTCAAGGAACTCAAATGTCTGATTTACACACCATTGCGCTTATTCCTCAGTTTCCTTTGCATCGCGTGGGCGAAGAATTAGCCCGCCTGCGTGCTGCTGCGCCTCTTGTTCATTGCCTGAGTAATGAAGTAGTGCAGTCGGTGACTGCCAATGTATTGCTGGCGCTGGGTGCATCTCCCGCCATGATTGTGGCCGAAGAAGAAGTCGCCGAGTTTGCCGCCATGGCCGATGCACTGCTGATTAATGTAGGTACGCTCTATCCGGCCCGCCTTGCTGCAATGAAAAAAGCAGTTGCCGCAGCCAATACTGCGGGCACGCCATGGGCGCTTGATCCTGTGGCAGCGGGGGTGCTGGCTTACCGCACAGAGGCTTTGCATGATTTGCTTAAGCAAAGGCCTGCCGTGATTCGTGGTAATGCTTCAGAAATCATGTGCCTGGCCGGAGAAGACGCAAGTGGCAAGGGGGTGGACAGCACGGCGCATTCTGCGCTGGCTATTGCTGCCGCTCAGCGGCTTGCCCGGCAAACCGGAGCCATTGTGGCGGTCACGGGCGAGGTGGATTATGTCAGCGATGGTGAGGTGACATGGGCTGTGCCATGGGGGCATGCACTGATGACACGCGTTGTGGGTACAGGCTGCGCCTTATCGGCGGTAACGGCTGCATTTGTAGCAGGGGCAACAGATCGCTTGGCAGCAGTGGCCGCGGCATGTGCGGTGATGTCCATTGCCGGTGAGCGCGCCGAATCCGCCTGCGATGGCCCCGGCACTTTTCTGCCCGCCTTTTTAGACGCGCTCTATATCATGCAGCCAGCCATGCTGAAGGCGGTGGATGAATGAAGCCGGCTTTTAATCTGTCTCTTTATTTAGTTCTTGATCCTGATCTCTGTGGCGGTGAAGAGGGTATGGTGGCCACTGCCCTGGCGGCGGTGGCGGGTGGCGTGACCATTGTGCAATTGCGTGCGCCAAAATGGAAAAAACGCCAGTGGGTTTCTGCCGCTTTTGCCCTGAAAGCCGCGCTTGATCCGCTCAATATTCCCTTAATCATTAATGATCATATCGATGTGGCGCTGCTGGCGGATGCGGCGGGCGTGCATGTGGGCCAGCAGGATATCGCGCCGGAAATGGCCCGCCAGCTGATTGGCCCGAATAAAATATTAGGTTTATCAACATCCAATGCCGGGCAAATGGCCGCCGTGCCGCTGGATATTGTTGATTACATCGGCGTTGGGCCGGTGTTTGCAACCGGCACCAAGCTGGATGCTTCCCCTGTGATTGGTTTGGAAGAATTTGCCCGCCTGATGCAGATTAAACCGCTGCCCGCTGTGGCAATCGGTGGAATTGGTCTTGGCCGGGTGGCCGCTTTACGCGCAGCAGGAACCGACGGCGTGGCCGTGGTCTCAGCAATTTGCGGGCAGGCTGATCCGCAGCAAGCGGCGCAAGAATTGAGGTTAGAAGGGGAAATCAGTGATGTTTAATCGTATGATGGGTGAAATCTCATGCGCGCCAGGCAAGGCCAAAAAGATCTTTTTAGTGCCTTCGGCACATTGATTTTGGAGCGGTAGCCACCGCGGGGCCTTTCTTGCTTCGCCAAGAAACGAAGCCAAGTGACAACAGCAAACCACGAAAGCCCCTGCGCTGCGGACAGTCGGCGGCAGGCGGGATTGGCTCGCTGCCTCGCTCCCAAGCGATCCCCCGCCCCGCTTGTTCGGAGCTTGCGTGTTTCAAGGGGACTTTAAAAAGCCCTGTGCAAAGAGCGTGGTTGTTATGCTTTTCGCTGTTTGCTAATAAAAAAACAATTTGCTTAACGCGTATGTGATGAAACCCCTCCGCGTACTTCTATGGATTCATGATGATTAATGCACTCACAATCGCAGGCTCGGATTCTGGCGGTGGCGCTGGTATTCAGGCTGATTTAAAAACTTTTTCGGCGCTGGGCGCTTATGGCATGAGCGTGATTACCGCGCTTACTGCCCAAAATACACAGGGGGTTCATGCTGTTCACCCTGTGCCGCCTGATTTCGTACTGGCACAGCTGAGCGCCGTGCTGGACGATATTCGAGTTGATAGCGTCAAAATCGGCATGCTGGCCAATGTCGGAATCGTCAGCGCCGTGGCTCAGGGCTTACGCCAGCACCAGCCCGCTTGCGTGGTGCTGGATACCGTGATGATTGCCAAAGGCGGCCATCCGCTGCTGTTGCCCGAAGCGATTGCTGGTATCCGCGATCAGCTTCTGCCGCTGGCCGATTTAATTACCCCAAACCTGCCCGAAGCGGCTGCCTTGCTGGGTGTGGCAGAGGCTCGTAATGAAGAAGAGATGCAAGAGCAGGGATATGGATTGCTGGAAATGGGGGCAAAGGCGGTATTAATGAAGGGCGGACATTTGGGCGGGGAGGAAAGCCCGGACTGGCTGATTACGCCAGCCAGCGCCACCCGCTTTGCCGCGGCACGTATCGCTACAAAGCATACTCATGGCACAGGTTGTACTTTGTCATCCGCATTGGCCGCTTTACGTCCCCGGCATTCAGATTGGGGGAGTACGGTGCAGGCGGCAAAGCATTATTTGCTGGCTGCAATTGCGGCAGCAGATCAATTGGAAGTCGGTCATGGAATAGGGCCCGTCCATCACTTTCAGGCATGGTGGTAGCTCTGGATTGTATGTAATGTTTTGCGCCCGGCTTGTAATTCATTTTTTTGATCGTTTTTTATATTACGGGCTGAATGTATTGAATAGGTCTTTGATATGAATAAGCAGGCAGGGCCCGCCAATATGTAAGGCCAGTTCAGGGTGAAATTCGCGGTTGTTTTGTAAGTAAATGAAATGACCTGCTGAATTTTCTATGGAAATGATTTTCAATGCTTCTGCTATGATGAAACAGACGCTGTTTATGCCCGTCAGCTGAAAGTTTTTATGAGCAAGGAGCTTTGCTGTGAAAGTTTTCTTAATTTTTATACTACTGTCTTTTTTTAACGTATTTGCGGCTGGCAAGCAAATTGTTGTCGTAGAAAGCTATCACAAAGAATATAAATGGGATGCAGAATACAGAAATCAAATCAGCGATAAGCTGGGGCGAAAGTATCAATTAACATTTTTTGAGATGAATACAAAAAGGCTGCCGCCGGAAAATGTGGCTGGAATGGCAGAAAAGGCACTAAAGCTGATTGATGAGATTAAGCCGGCCTTGGTCATATTGGGGGATGATGCCGCGCTGGAGTTTCTGGGAGAGAAAATTGAAGAAAGGGCCATCCCAGCCGTGTATTTAGGTATTAATAAAAACCCCCGCTCTTATTTTAAAAAAGACCCTAAATATATTAGCGGGATACTGGAGCGCCCCTTGTTTCAGCGCTCATCTTATTTTATTAAAACACTATTGCCAAAAGCTAAAAAGGTACTGATTCTTTTTGATGGAGACCGGACATCAAGCATTGTTTTTAATGATTCATTTATGGGGCGTCCTTCGCTGGTTTTAAATAATGTTGTATTTGATGTGAAGCTTTGTAAGTCATTGGCGGAATGGAAGAAAGAAATTGAGGATGTTGGAAGTAATAATTATGATGCAGTAGTCATTGGTCTCTATCAAAGCCTGAAAAATGAAAAAGGGCTGAATGCCGATGCGGAAGAAGTGCTTGCATGGACAAATAATCATTTGGATAAACCCTTGTTTGCATTCTGGGATTTTGCCGTAGGCAAAGGTAAATCAGTAGGGGGCTTTGTGCTGCAGGGGGCGTCGCAGGGAAAAGCTGCCGCAGATATGGCAGAAAAAATATTACAAAACCCCGACCGTTTGCCCGGCTCTTACTGGCCTGTATTTTTGCAGGAAGGCACTTTTGTTTTTAGCCGCCATGAGCTGGCGCGCTGGAAAATTCAGCTGCCTGCAGATATGCGTCAGAATGCTGTTTTTGTTGAATAATCTGCCGCGCATATTGCTTGGAAATGTGCTGAATTAAGCGGCATATTTATATTTTATTTGCTGATTATGCGTGAAATAAGAATTTATACAGAAATAACATGGGGTTGAAGGCGTGTATAAACTTTATTATTACCCCCGAAATGCCAGCTGGGTTCCCCATATGCTTCTTGAAGAAATGGGGGTGGGTTATGAACTGGAACTTGTTGATCGAAAAACTAAGGCGCAAAAATCAGCAGAATATACGCGTTTAAATCCCGCGGGGCGTATTCCGACTTTAGTGCATGGCGATGTAGTGGTTTTTGAAAGCGCGGCCATTTGTCTTTATTTATGCGAGCAAAACCCTCAGGCAGGTTTAATCCCTGCTGTGACAGACCCGTTGCGTGCAAAGTTTTATCAGTGGCTTTTTTATTTAAATGCGAGTTTGCAGCCAGAGTTAATGCTTTATTTTTATCCGGCTGAACACACTACGGCGCAAGACAGCATCGCCGCCATTGCTGAGGCACAAGAGCGCCGTATTACTGAAATGTTCAGCCTTTTGAATACAGAATTAGAAGGCAAGGCATTTTTAATTGGCGATCATATTACGGTCTGTGATTACTATTTGTTTATGTTATCGCACTGGGCGAGTGATTTTAAAACACCGCCCTTATCGTTTTCAAACTTAGGCCCTTATCTTTGCCAATTAGCCAAGCGCCAGTCACTGATTAATGTGTGCAAAGTGGAAGGGACGAGTTTGGATATGTATCAATCAGACGCGCAAAAAACTTAAACCCAAGGCCGCCCCATACATGCCCACGCCGAAAATGGTATGGGTTATCAGGCTGCGAAGCCGGGCTTGCTTAGGGTTGGGGGTTTTAGAGGCGGCCAGCCCTGCGCCCATTCCGGGTTGCATAATAAAAAACGGAAAAATCACGGTTGCTATGCCGAATATAATGGTGGTCAGCGCCACAGGCTGAGTCAGCCATTCTGGCCCGGCGATGGCGGTGAGCAAGGCCGCAAAGAAAATACCGCTTGCGTAGTGGGCCAGCCAGCCAATCTGTAATTCCCCCTTGATGGGCGAAGCTTTGGCAATGCTGTCATGTCTAAAGCGCCCGCTCAGCATATGGCCGATCCAGCGGCCTGCCATTGCCCAATTCAGTGATTGAATATTAAAAAAATGCTTTAGTAGTAAGGCCCACAGATCCATAAGCAAGGTGGCGCCAACGCCGGTAAGGATGATTCTTAGGATGAGTTCTGATTCGGCATTCATGGCTTGTTCCATTGGTGGCTATTTATGATGGGAGTATCTGTTTTTTAGCGGTAAGGCGGCGGAATCATTGCCAGTGTTTGAATCCGCTTAGGGCGGGTGAAACCCACCGAGCTTTGCTGAAACATGAAAAACGGTGGGTTTCACCCAATCCTGTTAACTTAAATAAACAGCGGGAAATAACGCTTTTGCAGGTTGGGTTAGCAAGTTTTATTAGCCGATTTAAGAGCGGATAAACCTGCGTAACCCAACATTTGGCGTAAAAGAATGTTGGGTTAAGCGATAAAGCTGCTAACCCAACCTGCGAGTTCACTTTCTGTCGATAGGATTGGGTTTTACCCGCCCTGCGAAAGATATGCGGCATACCGATGCATGCCGCCCTTAGCCCTGCATAAGTTAGCTTTGCTGACTTAATCCATCACTTAAAGACATTCTGTAAGCCCGCCACGCAGGAATGGCGCCAATCAGCGCACCTGCCGCTAAGGTGGCTGCAAGCATTAAAAACTCGGTTTGTGTGGGGGGGTTGATGGCAAGGCTCAGGCCATAAAATTCGCGCAGCAGCGGGCGGCAGGCGATGATGATCAGGTAGAGTAAGCCAACGCCTGCGGCCGTGCCGGTGCTCACCAGCAGCAGCGTTTCACCCATTACCAGCACAAATATCTGCCATGCTTTTGCGCCCACCGAGCGCAAGATCGCCATCTCGCGGCGGCGCTCGTTCAGCCCGGTCAGTAAGGCGGTGAGCATGCCCAGTAAGCCAATCACCATCACAAAGCCTGATACCACCAATAAGGCTTGTTCGGCGATTTTCATCAGCTGCCAAAGCTCGGAAAGCGCCACACCCGGCATAATCGCCATCAGCGTTTCATCAGAAAACTGATTAACGGCGCGCTGATAGCTAAATAGCGAGGTGCGTGATTTAAGCCCGACATAAAAAGCGGTAATCGTCACCGGCGGTGCAATGCTGCGGTTTTCATCTGCGGCAAGCACACCCATTGAAGACAGCAGCGAGGCACTGCCTGATTCCCAGCCCTCGTGAATGGCGGTTAAGCCATCCAGCGAAACATGAACGGTGTCATCAACCGGGGTGCCTGTGGGGGCCAGAATGCCGGTGATAATAAAGGGCTGATCGCTGTGCTCAGACATCGCGCCTTCACCGCTGCCGTGGGTCAGAACGATTTTCCCACCTGGCTGATAGCCGAGTTTTTTTGCGACATTGGCACCAAGTACCGCATCATGTGTGCGGGCAAACACCGTGCCCTTAGCCAGCTGCAGATGCTGATTATCACCAAATTGCAGGTATTTAAAGTAGTCGCGGCTGGTGCCTAATACTGAAAAGCCTTTGTGGCTGTCGCCGAGCGACACAGGAATGGTCCATGCCACACGCTCGTCTTTGGCGAGCTTTTGATAGCTGTCCCAGCCAATATTATTGGTGGCATTGCCAACGCGAAAAACGCTGTACAGCAAAAGCTGCACCGAGCCTGTTCGCGCGCCCACAATCAGATCGGTGCCGCTTACGGTGCTGGAGAAACTATTTCTGGCCTCTGTGCGCAGCCTTTCTACGCCGATCAGCAGTAATACAGATAAAGCTACGGTGAGTACTGAAAGGGCGACGGTGAGCCTGCGGCTGAGTAAGCTTTTAAAGGCAATTTTAAACATCGGTGGTCTCCACCCTATTGATGGCAGGCAGGCTGACGCTGCGGTCAAAATGCATGGCAAGCTGTGGGTCGTGGCTGACCAGCAGGATGGCGGTCTGATGCTCTTTGGCGCATTCAAATAAAAGCTCGATAAACGCGCCGCGCCGTTCGGCATCCAGCGCCGAAGTCGGCTCGTCTGCAATCAGAATTTCGGGTGCACCTATCAGTGCACGGGCCAGTGCCACGCGTTGCTGCTGGCCAACCGACAGCGCGCTGACTGACTGATGCAGGTGTGTATGCAAATCGAGTCGTTCAAGCAAATGCAGGGCCTGTGCTTTGGCGTCGCCTGCGCGTTGCCGGCGCAGTTTGGAAAACTGGCAGGGCAGCAGCACATTGTCGAGTACCGATAAATAAGGCAGTAAATTGAACTGCTGGAATACATAGCCCAAATGATCTGCTCTGAAGCGATCCCGCTCTGGTCCGGAAAGCCTGGATAAATCCTGCCCCAGTATTTTGATCTGGCCGCTTTGTGGCAAATGAATGCCCGTGAGCAAAGAAAGCAGGGTGCTTTTACCGCTGCCACTGGGGCCGTGTAAAAACAGGTGCTCTGCTTTAGCGAGTTTAAATTCCGGGATGCTGAGCGTCGGGCGTGCGCTGCCCGGCCAGGTGAACTGCAGGTTTTCGATCTGAATCACGGCTTACCTTTATTGTGATTGCCCATGGTTTTACAGGCCGCAGGGGCTTAATGATGCAACAGGGGGTGAAACCAGTCTTATTCATGTGGGGGAGGGCTGCAGGAGCAGCTTTAGCGCGAATGTTTATTGATGAGATGTGTTTTCGTGGCTAAAGCTGCTGCTTAGATACCTTGCTATTACTTCAAATTCAGCACCTGTCCTGATTTAAGTGTGATTTGCTTTTGACCATTGGCATTGGCCAGGTTGGCTGTGATTTTCTTAAAGCCTGGGAAGTTTTTCCAAAGAGGAAGCGCGATGTTCCCTGGTGTGGCGGCGCATTCAAAGTGATATTCGGCTTCAATATCGCTGTGGCCACCCTTGGCAAAGTCGGGCATTTTTACACTGGGTGTAGCGGCTTTACACTGTGCGGATACATCAATTGCAAACAGATTGCCCGCACTTTGCAATTGTTCGGTTACCGCTTTAAGCTTGGCTTTTTCGGTGTCATTCTTAGGCTTGTGTTCAAAGCCAAGCAGGTTGTCGGCAGGGCTTTCAAGCGTGATTACTAATTTGTTACCTTCGATGGCCACATCCATTTCTGCAACACCATGCACATGAGCGCCGTGTGCAGAGGCCAGCCCACTGATAGATAAAGTAAGTAATGCGCTGATAAGGATTTTGTTCATGATCTTTTCCTGGTGATTATTTAGGGGCTTGGTATTCACGTACTTCATTGGCGGTCATGGCGTAACCCACATCCACTTTGCTGCTGCCGTCAGCAAGCGCTAAATCAGATTTGGATGATTTAATCTGCAGCTTGCCGCTGACAGTGACCGGGGCAAATAAATTTCCGGATGGAAAGCCTTTGGGGTATTGCACAACAATCATTTGATTTGGCGGCGGTGCAGGAACATGGATACATGCGCCAATGACGGGGACAAGAATAAATTCAGTTACTTTTTTATTGTTTTGCTTCAGGGGCAGTAAATAGCCATCGAGCTTTACCGTTTGATTGTTGAGCGCGGTTTGCATTTCGCTGGTGCGTCTTTTCTCATATGCACTGATTTTTTCGACTAAAGGCTCCATATCATTAAAGTCTTCATTCAGCAGCGCATTGACATCCGCGCTGAGGTCGGATGGTTTAAATTTGCCTGCAGTTACAATGGCTTTTTGCTGGCGCTGCTGAAAAGCGCGTGTGAGTCTTGTTTTTTGTTCCGGGCTTAAATTGCCTACTGTTGCGCGTAAGCTGGACGAATCGGGCTGCAGATCGCTCCATTTGATCGGGCGGGCGTCAGCTGCAAAGAGCGAATGGCTGATAAGCGTAGTCAGTAAAATAGCGAGCAGGCGATGAATCACGTCAGGTCCTCGTTGGAGAAGTTTTTTCAATTGTAACTGTGTTGCATTTGAAAAGGTTGCATGTCGTAAATATTTAATAAAAACCGTGTCGCAATCGTCTATGGCAATGTCATGAATGGCGGCTACAAATTAGATAAAGGTAAGTCATGAAAAAATTCAAAGTGCTTTTTGTATGCACAGGAAATATCTGCAGAAGCCCAAGCGCCGATGGCGTGATGCGCCGGATGCTGGCTGATGAGGGACTGGAGCATGCTGCCGAGGCTGATTCGGCAGGCACTCAGAGTTATCACATTGGCGAAGCGCCGGATGATCGAGCGCAAAAGCATGCAAAAAAGCGGGGCTATGATTTATCTTTTTTACGCGCCAGAGTGGTAAAACAAAGTGATTTTGCAGAGTTTGATTTGATTTTGGCGATGGATAAGGGGCATTTAAGGGCTTTGCAGTCGCTGTGTCCGCCTGAATTGATGCCCCGTGTAAAATTATTTTTATCTGTATTGCCAGAAGGCGCTGAAACAGAAGTATCAGACCCTTACTATGGCGGTGCTGCTGGGTTTGAGACCGTTTTGGATCAGTGTGAGGCAGGCTGTGCAGCCCTGTTGAAACAGATCAAAACGCAGATTTGTGGCATGTAAATAGTATCGTGCAGGGGCGGTTTTTGTAATCTGGGATTGCAGCATGCATAAGGGGTGGTTAAAATCCGCGCTTTGGTCTTCGGGGGAGTAGTCGCCTGTATTGGCTTTTTAAAGCTTTTACGGGGAATACGTCAACATACTTGAATCCATAGATTCATGGCGTATTCGGTTGGAGCAGGTGTTCTGTCATCAGAACGCAGGCCGGCCTGACAAGACCTGAGGTTCGTTCAGCATTTCCCGGGGTGGGCAATGCTGCGCGACCTCTATCCTGCCCGCCCCGGAAACACGACTCGATGATTGATACCTTTCTCATTTCTACCGGCGTTGTCGCCGTTGCCGAAATCGGCGATAAAACGCAATTGCTTGCGTTAATCCTTGCCGCACGTTTTCGACGTCCTCTGCCCATTATTCTGGGTATCTTTGTTGCGACTGTACTCAATCACTTTGCCGCTGGCTGGATTGGCCAGCAGGTTGCAGGCATGATTTCCCCCCTTATTTTGCGCTGGATTATTGGCCTGGGCTTTTTGGCCATCGCCGCTTGGGCGCTGGTGCCTGATGAAATGGGCGAAGAAGAAGCACAAATCAAACCTTACGGGGCCTTTTTAGCGACAGCCGTCGCCTTCTTTTTGGCCGAAATTGGCGATAAAACACAGGTTGTCACCGTGGCGCTGGCGCTGAAATATCAGCCCTTGTGGGCGGTTATCGCGGGCACCACACTGGGCATGATGATTGCTGACGTGCCTGCTGTGTTTGTGGGTAAGTGGATTGCAGCCCGCATGCATATTCTGCGCTATGTTCGTTTTGTAGCCGCTGCCGTATTTGCCTTATTAGGTGTATTAGCTTTGTTGGGTGTTGGTGGTTGATTTTTTTTAACGTGTGAAAGTCGGCGTTTGTTGTTGTTTTCTTTCAGATAACAACAGGCTCCGGCTTATTTGTTTTTTCTAACGGGGAAATGGGCTCATGCTCGAAGCATTGTTCAAACTAAAAGAACACGGTACTAGCGTTAAAACCGAAGTGATTGCAGGTTTTACTACGTTTTTAACCATGGCCTATATTATTTTTGTCAATCCGGCCATTTTGGCGCAAACCGGTATGGATTTTAATGCCGTATTTGTGGCGACGTGCCTGGCGGCTGCATTTGGTACAGCGGTGATGGCGCTCTTGGCTAATTACCCGATTGCACTGGCACCGGGCATGGGTTTGAATGCGTACTTCACTTTTGCTGTGGTGAAAGGCATGGGCGTGCCATGGCAAACTGCATTGGGTGCGGTGTTTATTTCTGGCGTGATTTTTGTGCTGGTTTCCTCGTTTAAATTACGTGAAGTGCTGGTGAATGCGATTCCGCATTCATTAAAGCTGGCTATTTCTGCTGGTGTGGGGCTGTTTCTGGCTATTATTGGTTTGAAAAGTGCAGGCCTGATTACCGCTTCGCCAGTGACCATGGTGCAATTGGGTGATATCCATGCGCCAAGCACATTATTGGCTGTATTTGGCTTCTTTTTAATTGTGGCGCTTGAATACCGCAAGGTAAAAGGCGCAATCATTATTGGCGTATTGGGTGTAACGCTGTTATCGATTTTATTCGGTTTAACCGAATTCAAAGGCGTGTTTTCACCGCCACCATCGATTGCACCGACCTTTATGCAAATGGATATTAAAGGCGCGCTGAATGCGGGCCTCCTGGGTGTTGTGTTTATTTTCTTCTTTGTGGATTTGTTTGATACCACAGGTACTTTAGTCGGTGTATCCCATCGTTCGGGTTTGCTGGATAAAGATGGCAAATTGCCACGCTTAAAGAAAGCGCTGTTCGCCGATTCTTCTGCCATTATGGTAGGGGCGGCCTTGGGTACTTCAAGTGTTACTGCCTATGTTGAATCAGCTGCTGGTGTGGCTGCAGGTGGCCGTACTGGTTTAACCAGCCTTGTGGTTGCCGCATTGTTTCTGGCCGCGCTGTTTGTGGCGCCTTTAGCAGGTACTGTGCCAGCCTATGCAACCGCGCCAGCGCTTTGCTATGTGGCCGTGCTGATGGCCCGTGGCCTGGCAGAAATCGACTGGGATGATATTACCGAAGCTGCACCTGCCGTGATTACCGCCGTGGGTATGCCATTTACCTATTCGATTGCAGACGGGATTGCCTTTGGTTTTATCAGCTATGCCGCAATTAAAGTGCTGGCCGGGCGCTATAAAGATTTAAGCCCTGCTGTATTGATTATCACCGCGCTGTGGCTGGTTAAATTTGCTGCGTTTGGTTAAGGAAGAGATTTGATGAGCTTATTGCAGGCAGAACCACCTTACGCAGATTATATCCGCGATCGCATCCGCACCGTGCCGGACTGGCCACAGGCGGGTGTGCAGTTCCGTGACATCACGCCTTTATTGCAAGATAAAAAAACCTTCCGTGTTCTGGTTGATATTTTTGTCCATCGTTATATGGATATGGATTTAGACATGGTGGCAGGCGTGGATGCGCGTGGTTTTATTCTGGGTGCAGTGGTGGCTTATGAATTAAACCTCGGCTTTGTGCCGGTGCGTAAAAAAGGCAAATTGCCCTTTTTAACGGTGGCAGAAGAATACGAGCTGGAATACGGCTCGGCCACGGTAGAGATTCATACCGATGCCTGCAAAAAGGGCGACCGCGTATTGTTAATTGATGATCTGGTGGCAACGGGCGGCACCATGGTGGCTGCGGCGAAGCTGTTAAACCGCCTTGGCGCAACCATTGTAGAGGCTGCTGCCATTGTTGATTTACCAGAGCTGGGCGGATCAAAAATCGTACGTGAGCAGGGTATTCCTCTGTTTACCGTGTGCGATTACGCCGGGCATTAAAGATGTGTAGTGGAGGCCGCTGCCAGCGTAGTGGCCCCCTCGTTTTTATTTGAATGACTTGAAGAAAAGGTACGCTATCGTGACCCTAGAACTCCCTGAAGCCCAAACCATTATTGATAACTCGGATTGCCTGCACAGCGAGGCAGAAGTACTGGCTGCGCTGGATCGCATGGCTGTGGCGATGACGGCTGATTTGCAATATGCCAATCCGATTGTTTACACCGTTATGAATGGTGGCTTGATTGTGTCAGGGCACTTATTGCCACGCTTACGCTTTCCGCTTGAAGTGTCCTATATGCACGCCACGCGTTATCGTAAAGAAACCAGCGGTGGTGTGCTGGATTGGAAAGTAAAGCCGCAAGAAAGCATGAAGGGCCGCGTTGTTGTTATCGTGGATGACATCCTGGATGAAGGCCATACACTGGCAGCCATCCTGGAATACTGCCGTGAGCAGGGCGCAAAAGAAGTGCGCGTTGCCGTGCTGATTGATAAAAAACATGATCGTAAGGCGGTGGGTGTCACTGCTGATTACGTTGGTCTGCAAGTTGAAGATCGCTTCCTGTTTGGCTGTGGTATGGATTACCAGGGCTACTGGCGCAATACGCTGGCGATTTACGCTGTTCATGGTATGTAAAATGTAATTCTGGTGAGATTTATGCCAAAGCCCTTGTTTACTTGATGTAAACAAGGGCTTTTTTTTGCTTACACCTTTGCGGCTCATTATTTTCTGACTTTGATCTATTCTGACGTAATGAAGAATAAGGAGGTCGAAATGGCGGATGCAGCAGAAACCATGGTTCGTCACTTCAGGCAGATTCTGATCTGGCCCTTGCAGTTAATGCCCCTAGTGCAGCCTGTGGGCAGCGGCGCAGTAATGGGGCGGCATTGGGAGCTGATGAAAGAGCTGACGGCTGAAGATTCACCATGGCAGATGCGGCCTTCGGTGTTTGATATGGATCCGCTGGCTTTTCAGGAGCGCCATTACCGGGAATTTGTCACTTTTCTGCCCTATGTGCAGCGCTTTTTGTACGGGGAAGGTGCCGCTGAGGCGGGGGGCGGCGCGGATGGCTATGGCGGCTCGCCGCTGCATGTGTTCAGGCGGCACGATATCTGTACGGTGCGTATGCATTACAAAGACGGCACGCGGCAGGATTTTAAAGTGGCGCATATCGATCTGTATTTTTTTTACGATATCGATATCGTTATTCTGGCGTTTGAAATCCTTGCCGATAATGTGCCCTTGCAACGGGCTCAGGACACATTATTTCGCTTTGGCCGCGCTTTTCCTGCGCAATGGGACGAAGACAAAACCGCGGCCAGCTGCCTGCAGCAGGTGAAATGGCTGGATGTAAAGGGCGGCGTGATTGCCGCATCTGATTACGACCATAAATCCAAATTTTTATCCCATGTTGGCGAGTTCAGGGCGGCACCGATGGCCAACCACTGGGATGCGTTGTTGCGCCCTTTGGTTTTGCACCATTCCACTGAATTGGGCGAGCTGCGCTACCGGCAAATTGAATATCACCGCATGCCCTTAATGGCCTATCTGGCTTTTGATGATCCGTTTGATTTAAGGGATGAAGATTTTTACCGCCTTGGCATGGTGACACGGCCTTCGCAAGGAGGCGATTTACCTTACACGCCCAAGGTGTTTCAGGAATTTGAAGCGAGCTGCTGTTATGACCGCTTCTGGGTGCCAGAGCGCCGCCACGATGCATCGTCTACCCGCATGATGTGCGATGGTCATGCTTTTGTGCTGGTGGGTAAGTACGGGCATGGTTTTTTTAGTGATCCCTATACGGGCGCATTAGGGCAGTTCAGGCATCAGTATTTCTTGCTGATGATGATTGCGCATTTTCATAAAGCTGCGCTGCTGATTTTTTCTGACCGGCTGGCGGTGGCGTTGTCGCGGCTGCAAATTGGCGATGTCAGCTCGGCGCGGCGGTTTAAGCGCGGGATACGCGTTTTACAGGAGGTGTTTTTACGCTTTACCCAGCGCTACTGGTTTTGCGAGATATCTAATCAGGTGGTGGCCGATCAGATTTTTCATATGGCACGCCGCCATTTGGGTACAGAGGCTCTGTTTGATGAAGTGAGGGAATCCATTCACAGCATGAGCCAATATCTGGAAAACGACGATTTGCGCCGTCAGGCCGATACCGTGGTACGCCTGACAGTGGTGACCATTCTGGGGTTGGTTGGCACAACCGTGACGGGGTTTTTAGGGATGAATCTGTTTGATTTATCACATGACGCAACGTGGCTGCGACTACTTTATTTCTTCGCCACATTTATCCCTATTTCTGCGCTGACGATGTATTCCCTGATGAAATCAAGAATGCTTTCAGAGTTTTTAGACTTTATGTCAGATGATCGCATGGATTTTTCTGATAAATTTAAAACGATTAAAGCGAGCTGGCGTAAAAAAAAGCAAGCCAGAAATAAGCTATGAAAGGAGATCATGATTAATCACGAATTCCTCAATTGGAAAAGGCCCCGTCCGTGGTAGAATCCTGCGCATTCCCTATTCCCAACCGACTTACGGAAGCGCCAACTCTATGTTCTCCAAGTCCGCCACTATCGCCCAATACGATCCTGATTTAGCCGCTGCCATTGCAGGTGAAGTTGTTCGCCAGCATGAGCATATCGAGCTGATCGCGTCAGAAAACTACACCAGCCCAGCGGTGATGGAAGCTCAGGGCTCGCAACTGACCAATAAATACGCCGAAGGTTATCCTGGCAAGCGTTTTTATGGTGGTTGTGAATTTGTTGATACCGTTGAACAGTTGGCGATTGATCGCGTGAAAGCACTGTTTGGCGCAGAGTACGCCAATGTGCAACCGCATTCCGGCTCGCAAGCCAACCAGGCCGTGTATTTCTCTATCCTGAAGCCGGGTGATACCGTTATGGGTATGAATCTGGGTCACGGTGGTCACCTGACACACGGCTCGCCAGCTAATCTTTCCGGTAAGCTTTTCAATATCGTGGCTTACGGCCTGAATGAAAACGAAGAAATTGATTACGACGATATGGAACGCGTAGCGCTTGAAACCAAGCCTAAGCTTCTGATCGGTGGTGCTTCAGCCTACGCGCTGCGCTTTGACTGGGCACGTATGCGTGAAATCGCCGACAAGGTTGGTGCTTACTTTATGGTGGATATGGCGCATTACGCCGGCCTGATCGCCGCGGGTGTGTATCCAAACCCAGTGCCACACGCTCACTTTGTAACATCCACAACGCATAAAACACTGCGCGGCCCGCGTGGTGGTCTGATTCTGGCTAAGGCCGAATTCGAAAAATCGATCAATTCGAATGTGTTCCCAACGCTGCAAGGCGGCCCTTTAATGCACGTAATTGCAGCTAAGGCTGTGGCATTTAAAGAAGTGGCAACACCAGAATTCAAAACATACCAGGAGCAAGTGCTGAAAAACGCACAAGCCATGGCTGCTGCCCTGATCGAGCGTGGTCTGCGTGTGATTTCTGGCCGTACCGAATCGCATGTGTTCTTGGTTGATCTGCGCTCTAAAGGCTTAACCGGTAAGGCTGCTGATGCGCTGCTTGGCCTTGCGCACATCACTGTAAACAAAAACGCCATCCCAAATGACCCGGAAAGCCCGTTTGTAACTTCCGGTATCCGTATCGGCTCCCCAGCGATCACGACTCGTGGTTTCAAAGAAGCAGAAGCGGTGCAGGTGGCTAATCTGATTGCAGATGTGCTGGATAATCCGCATGACGAAGCAAATATCGCTGCCGTTGCAGTAAAAGTAAAAGAACTGACAGCACGCTTCCCGGTTTACGGCGCTTAATAGGCCGGTGAAATAAAAGTTCTGCAGATACAGAGCACTCAGAGTAAATGAAGCACACAGAGAAATACCTTTTTATGTTTTTCTCCGTGTGCTTTGTGCTCTCCCCGCTCTTGGTGTCTGCAGATCTTTTTAAGGTTAACGCTTTTTAGAATTTTTCCTGTTCTTTGCGGGGTTGTGATGAAGTGCCCCTTCTGTGGTTCTCCTGATACGCTGGTTGCTGACTCGCGTGTATCTGATGATGGCGATCTGGTTCGCCGTCGCCGTCGTTGTCCTGTTTGTGATAAACGCTTTACCACCTTTGAAACGGCCGAAGTTCGCTTGCCGCAGGTGGTGAAACAAAATGGTCAGCGTGCTGGCTTTGATCGTGAAAAAATCCGTACCAGCTTTGAGCGCGCCCTGCATAAACGCCCGGTGCCCACGCCCCTGGTGGACGACGCTATTCTTCGAATTATTCAAAAAGCCTTGTCGCTGGGCGACAGAGAAATCATGAGCCGCCAGATCGGCGAAATGGTGATGTCTGAACTCGCCAAGCTCGATAAAGTAGCCTATATCCGCTTTGCCTCCGTATACCGCTCCTTCCAAGACGTTGACGATTTTCGCGATGTGATCCGGGAAGTGAGTAAGGAATAAAACACCTCTGTATGTTTAACCTTCAAAGTTTATTTTCGCTTGCAAAATCTTGAACCACAGAGAACACCGAGAGCACAGAGTTTCACAGAGAAAGTCCAAGTTTGGTTTTCTCTGTGAAACTCTGTGTCCTCCTTTTCCTCTGTGGTTCAAGATGTGGGTTTTGTTATGCCTGTGCTCGTGCTTAGGAAGCTAATGAACGCGATTGATCATCAATACATGCCGCTGGCTTTGCAGCAAGCCGCTTTGGGGCAAAATAGCGCTTCGCCTAACCCTTCTGTGGGCTGCGTTTTGGTGAAAGAGGGCGTGGTGGTTGGCGCGGGTTTTAGTCAGCCATCCGGTGGCGGTGTGGTAAAAGGCGCGCCCGGTGCACATGCCGAGGTGATGGCTCTGAGTGTGGCGGGTGCACATGCCGAGGTGATGGCTCTGAGTGTGGCGGGTGATCTGGCCCGCGGCGCTACCGCTTACGTAACACTGGAGCCTTGCAGTCACCATGGCCGTACACCGCCTTGCGCCGATGCCCTGCTGAAAGCAGGCGTAGTGCGCGTTGTCGCGGCACTGACCGATCCTAATCCGCTGGTGGCGGGGCAAGGTTTGGCGCGCCTGGCTGCTGCGGGTGTTACGGTGAAATCGGGTGTTTTACACGCTGATGCGCTGGAGCATCACAAAGGTTTTATCAGCCGCATGGTGCGATCCCGTCCCTGGCTGACGGTCAAAATGGGTGCCAGCCTGGATGGCCGTACGGCGCTGGCTAACGGGCAATCACAGTGGATTACCGGCCCTGCGGCAAGGTCTGATGTGCAAAAACTACGCGCCCGATCCTGCGCCATGCTCACTGGCGTGGGCACCGTGTTAGCGGATGATCCGCAGCTGACGGTGCGAGAATTCGCTGTCGGGCGGCAGCCACTGCGTGTGGTGGTAGACAGCCAGCTGAGAACCCCTCCCGATGCAAAGTTATTTAATCAGCCGGGGGTGTTGATTGTTGGCGCTCAGGATAACGCAGCAAAGCGTCAGGCTTTAGAGGTCGCAGGGGCAGAAGTGTTGATTCTGGCCGATGCACATGGGCGGGTAGACTTAGCCGCCTTACTGAATGAATTAGGCCGCAGGGGCTGCAATCAAGTCACGGCTGAGGCGGGCGGGACGCTGGTTGGTGCGCTGTTTCAAGCGGGTTTGGTGGATGAAATGCTGCTTTATCAGGCACCGGTACTGATTGGCGATACGGCTAAAGGCATGGCCACGCTTGATTTAACTGACCTAAACCACAAGCTACAAGCTAAGGTAGTAGAGCGCCGCCTTGTTGGAGACGATTTGCGTGTTACACTGCGCTTTACTGATGCTGGAGAATTCTATGTCGGATGAACTGTCGGGCGAACAAAAATCGCTTCCAATTTGCCCTGATTGCAAGCGGCCCCTGGATGTGGTCGCGGCCTGTGGCTCAATTAGTTATTTTTGTGATCATTGCAATTTACTTAAGTCTTCGAAGCGGGTGCGCGAAGCAAATCCAGAACTCTTTAAGGAAGCTGAATAAATGTTTACGGGGATTGTGCAAGGCGTTGCAAAGATTGAAGCGATTGATGACAGGGAAGGCATGCGTACATTTCGCATTGCCTTTCCCGCCAGTTTTTGTAAGGATATTCAGCTGGGCGCTAGCGTGGCGATTGATGGTGTTTGCCTGACGGTCACCGAGATTTTTGCTGATGATAAGGCGAGCTTTGATGTCATGCTGCAAAGCCTGCGCATTACCTCGCTGGGGCAATTGCAGCTTGGGAGCCATGTCAATGCCGAGCGAGCGGCCAAAGACGGCGCTGAAATCGGCGGCCATCCGCTGTCAGGTCATGTGGATTTTACCGCTACGCTCCTGGATATTCGTAAGGATAAGGAAAACTGCTGCTTTAGAATTGGCGTGCCTAAAGAGGGGATGAAGTATATTTTTGCCAAAGGCTATATCGCCTTAGATGGTGCCAGCCTAACCGTATCCGAAACCAATAAAGCTGAATGCTGGTTTGAAGTCTGGCTCATTCCGGAAACCCGCCGTATGACCATTTTTGAAGGGAAGCGTGTAGGCAGCGTATTCAATGTAGAAATCGAGCGCGCCACACAGGTTGTTGTCGATACCGTACGCGATGCCTTAGAAGAAAAACTTGGTGCGCTTATGCCCGCACTGGAAGCCCTGCTGGCCCAGCAGGGCGTGGATGTTTACGCGCTGGCCGAACCTGTGGCTTTAAAAAAGCCTTAAGCGGGCAGCAGATATTTTTCAAATTAAACAGAGTGGGCAGGAAGGAATGCCCACTCGTTTGCGATCTATGTGCGCGGGCACGATATAGCGCTGCCCACGCCTTGCATATTACTGAGCCACTTTGGCATAGCTGCCTTTTAAGGCCACGCCAATCACAAATCCACCTGCATGGCATTCGATGGTGGTGTCACTTTTTGTTTCATTCTTTTTGTAATAGCTCACCAAATCGACTACGGCATTTGCGCCATTCTTTTTAGCGGAGTTTTGAAAGGCAATTAAGGCAGATAGTGCCGCCCATTTACAGCCAAATTCATCGCTTTTGCCCACGCCATTGGTTTTTTGATTTGAAACATCTTCAGATAATTTCTCGCTAATGGCCGGTGTTTTCTGCCCTGCTAAATAAAACTTAACCGAACCATCCAATTTACCCTGCGCTTCCGGCATGGCCAGTACATCGGCCAAAGGGATTTGCAATACGGTATCGCGGGCAAAAGCAGAAGTGGATAAGAAACTGGCGATGAATAATGCAGCTAATTTTTTCATTTTTATTCCTTGGTGTGTTTTCTTGATTGTAATAACTAGGTATATGAACAAAATCCAAATTTTGAACCACAGAGAGCACGGAGAACACGGAGTTACAGAGGGAAAACCAAGAAAATGCCCTTTATGAGTCTTAGGCATTTTTCAGAAGGTATCTGCTCTTTCTTAACGCTTTTCTCTGTGCCCTCCGTGTACTCATTGATCTCTGTGTCTACAGAACTTTTAGACTTAAGCCCAGCGCTTAAAAATTAAAGAGGTATTAATCCCGCCAAAAGCAAAGTTATTGCTCATGACGATATCGCATTCAATGGCCCGACCTGTGCCGGTAATGTAATCCAGGGGGGCGCAGCGCTCGTCTGGCTCGGTCAGGTTGATGGTAGGGGCAAACCAGCCGCTGTTCATCATTTCGATGCTGATCCACGCTTCTAATGCGCCGCAAGCGCCAAGGGTGTGGCCCATGTAGCTTTTGAGCGAGCTGATGGGGGTCTGTGCACCAAATACCGCCAGCGTGGCGTGGGATTCAGCGATATCGCCGTGATCGGTTGCGGTGCCGTGGGCATTGATATAGCCAATATCACCGGGCTGCAGCGCTGCATCTTCAAGGCTCAGGCGGATGGCCTGGGCCATGGTGGCGGAGTTGGGATGCGTCACATGCGTGCCATCGCTGTTGCTGCCAAAGCCAACGATTTCTGCGTAGATATGTGCGCCGCGCGCCAGTGCGTGTTCCAGCTCTTCCAGCACCAGCGTGCCCGCACCTTCGCCAATCACAAGGCCGTCGCGTTTGGTGTCAAAGGGGCGGGGGGTGGCTTCGGGGGTGGCGTTTTGTACGCTGGTGGCAAATAGGGTGTCGAAAACAGCCGCTTCGGTGGCGTCCAGCTCTTCAGCTCCTCCGGCCAGCATGGCCATTTGTTTGCCAAATTTGATGGCCTCATAGGCATAGCCTATGCCTTGGCTGCCGGAGGTGCAGGCACTGGAGGTGGTGATAATGCGGCCGGTAATGCCAAAAAATACACCGATATTCACGGCCGCAGTGTGCGACATCATTTTGATATAGGTGGTGGCGTTAATCCCTTCGGTGGATTTTTCCGCCATCATGCGGCCAAAGTCACCAATGGCTTTGGGCGTACCCGCCGATGAGCCATAAGAGATGCCCATCTGGCCGCTTTTTACCAAGGGGTCATTTAATAGCCCCGCGTCGATCAGCGCCAATTCGCTGGCGCGGGTGGCCATCAGTGCCACGCGGCCCATGCTGCGGGTGCTTTTGCGGTTGTAATGTGCGGGCAGCTCAAAGGCGGCGGCGGGTGCGCCAAGCTGGGTATTCAGCCCTTCAAAAACCTGCCACTCAGGCATGACCTGAATGGCATTTTTACCTGCTTTAAGTGCTGCTTCTACGGTCTTCCAGTCGTGGCCAAGCGGGCTGATGGCACCGATGCCGGTAATGACAACGCGTTTCATCCTACCAAGCCTCCATTCACTGAAATCACCTGGCGTGTGATATAGGCGGCATCTTCTGACATTAAAAAGCTGACGGCTGCGGCGACTTCTTCAGGTTTTCCCATGCGTTTGGCCGGGATAATTTTCAGGGCTTCTTCCAAAACGCGCTCATCCACCATTTCGGTGTCAATCAGGCCGGGCGCCACGCAGTTTACGGTGATGGCACGGCTGGCTAATTCCACGGCCAGCGCCTTGCTTGCGCCAATAATGCCTGCTTTGGCCGCGCTGTAATTCACTTGTCCCCGGTTGCCGATCAGGCCGGAAACGGAAGATAAAGTGACAATGCGGCCGGGTTTTCGCTGCCTGACCATGGGCATGGTGAGCGGGTGCAGCACATTGTAAAAGCTGTCCAGATTGGTATGAATGACCGCATCCCAGTCTTCCGGGGGCATGGCGGGGAAGGCGTTGTCCAGCGCAATGCCCGCATTGCAAACCACACCGTAATAGCAGCCGTGCGCTTCGATATCGGCGAGTAAAACTTCTGCGGCCTGGGCGCGATTGGATACATCAAATTGCAAAATACGGCTGGTTTGGCCCAGCGCCGTGATTTCGGTGGCGATGGCTTCGGCGGCATCGATGCGGCTTTTGCAATGCAGCACGATATCAAAGCCATCTTTGGCCAGCCGAAGGGCAATGGCGCGCCCAATACCCCGGCTGGAGCCTGTGACCAGAATTGTTTTGTTACTCATTGCTTGCTTCTCTTTGTTTATTTTTAATTATTGATACACATACAAAAACGTGCGGGCCCGGGGAAACCCAAATCTTAAAACACGGATGGCACAGAGAATACGGAGTTTCATGGAGAAATCCACTTTCGCCGTGCTCCTGCCCTCATTTTTCTCCGTGGCTCAAAATTTAGGTTTTTGTGCTTTGCCGGGCTTTTGTTCAGCTTTAACTTTGTGCTTGCTCCGCTAAAAACGCAGCGGCATCCAGTGGCTCAAATACGGTGAGTGCGGCCTGGGCAACTTCCTGCTGCTCAATCATAATCTGGCAATCGAACTGCCCCAGGCCATTATCGGCCTGAAAGGCTCTGCTGATCCTGATGCTGAGCACCTGGCCCAGGGTAAATTCACTCACACTGCAGCTATAGCGGCGGCTGCCCAGTAAAAAGCCGATTTTAGGTACTTGCCCTGCTAATCTTGCTTGCCAGCCAGCCCATGCGGCAACGGTTTGCGCCATATATTCAACACCAACCCATGCGCCTATGCCTGTGCCGGTAAAAAACAGATTGTCTGCGGTGATGGTCACTTCGCATTCAAAATGCGTGTCGTCCCCGGCGATGGCGCGATCGAGCAAAAGCATCCTGCCCGAGTGCGGAACGATCTCGCTGATTGGGTATTCAATCGGCTGCATGGTTTTTTCCAAAAATAAGGACAGCATTACTGCCGCCAAATGCAAAGGAATTACTGAGTGCATATTGCAGTGGCGTGTCTGTGCATTGCCCGGGCGTTACCAGCGCCAGAGGGGTAATGGCCGGGTCGCTTGCGCCATCCCACCAGTGAGGGGGCAGTTGTCCTGAGGGGTTGCCGCTGAGGGTAAGCCAGCAGATGGCCGCTTCAATGGCTCCGGCCGCACCCAGTGTGTGGCCGGTTAAAGGCTTGGTTGAGCTGCATGGCGTTTGGCTGCCAAACAGCTGACCAACGGCGAGGCTTTCCATTGCATCATTTTGCGATGTGGCTGTGCCGTGCAGATTGATATAGCCAATGTCTGCCGGTTGCAGAGCGGCCCGCTGCAGTGCTTCCTGCATGGCGGCACTGGCCCCTTTGCCATCCGGTGCGGGTGCTGAAATATGATGCGCGTCCGAGCTTTCTCCCCAGCCCAATAATGCGACGGGGCCGGGTTCTTTACTCATTAAGAATAAGGCCGCGCCTTCGCCAATATTAATGCCGCTGCGATGAATGCTCATGGGCTGGCAGCGCTCAGCACTGACCGATTCCAGCGCCGAAAAACCAGCAACGGTGAAATCGCACAGCGAATCGACGCCGCCGCAAATTACCGCATCGCACATTCCTGCATTGAGCAGCCTTGCTGCACTCGCCATTGCTTTGGCGCTGGAAGAACATGCGGTGGAAATCACTATCACCGGGCCGGCAAGGCCCAGGAGGGTGCTGAGTGCGGCTGTGGGAGAGCCCAGCTCTTGCTGTGCAATATGAAACTGATCCGGCATTTGGCCTGTGGCCTGATGTTCGGCAATGGCCGCCTGCGCCTCGCCAATGCCGGAGGTGCTGGTGCCTAAAACCAAACCAATCCGCTCTGCACCAAAGCGGGCAATGGCCGCGTCCACAGCAGGACGGATTTGTTCCAGAGCGGTAAGCAGCAGTGCGTTATTGCGGCTGTGCAGCCTAGCTGGCAATGTGTCTTGCGAGGCAAGTACGCTGTTCACCACGCCCAGATGCAGGGTTTTACCCAGACATGCCGCAGGCGCAACACCGCCTGGCACATCTGCGAACAACCCACGGCGCACGTCATCAACGCCATTACCTAGCGCGCAAACAATACCCAGTTGATTTAGATAAATACTCATCGTGTTTGGCTATGAAGTAACAAAATACTTATTCCTGTCAGAAACCTCAGGTCTGCAGACGCAGAGAATACATAGTTTAAAAACAGCACACGAAGAAAGCCTAGTTCTAAGGCTTTCTCTGTGTGCTTTGTGTTCTTACCGTCCTCTTTGTCTGCAGATCTTCGGGGTCATGGTGTTTCTTTTGAATCAATCACCAGCCGGTAGTGCTCAAGGGCGTTTTCTAATTCAGTCTGCCCTGCCCAGCGAGGCTCGGCGTGGTAGCGGATGGTAATGATGGTTTGCAGCCCTTGCGTTAGTGTTCTGACGCCGCCTTCTTCATTGAGTGCCCAGCCCGCAGGTAAAGCTGTCTGAATGGTGGCGAGCGGCCAGTACACCAGTTGCACATCACGCAGCACGCGCTGCTCATCTACCTCTTTGGGCAGCAGGGCGTGGCGGCTGCTTGTTAGCGATTGCCCGTCCCAGCTTACCGTTAAAATACGCTGTCCCAGTGCAAAGCCTGCCAGCTGAACCTGATCCGGGCTGATTTCCAGTAAGGCATCCAGGTTTTTGGCTGGCGTGTTTGTTTCACCCCGGCTGGCTGGCAGGGGCGTCACCGTCAGCCTCTGGCTCAGGCTAAGCGGCATCGCTCCGGAAAAAGCGCCGGGGGCAAGGCGCAGCAGAGGCAGGCTGGTTGCCGGCACCTGGTTTGTACAGGCGCTCAGCAGGGCAAGGATTAAAACCATTAAGCCACGCACAATTGCTCCAGCGTTTTTAAGCGCTTAGGCTGCGCCACATAGGGATTGTTTAAATCCCATGCATAGCCCGCCAGAATAGCTGAAATCATCCGGCGCACGTCCGCAGATTGCTCCTGGTGGAAAATCACATCCTGAAACCCACCTTCATACCAGCTGCTCACAAAAGCCCTGAATGCATCGACGCCTGCTTTGAGCGGATCTGCATAATCGCTTTGCCAGTTGACTGTTTCGCCTGCAAATTCGCGCTCAATCGCGGCGGCAGCAAGGGCTGCAGATTTCACCGCGATGGTTACGCCGCTGGAGAAAACCGGGTCCAGAAATTCACCCGCATTACCCAGCAAGGCAAAACCTTTGCCGTGCAAACTGCTTACATTGGCAGAATAACCAATCAGCTGGCGGGCCGGTGTATCCCACACGGCGTTTTTAAGCACGGCCGACAGGGTAGGCACTTCGGCAATAATGGCTTGTAAACGCTCGGTTTCGCTACCCTGATATTGTTCTAAAAATTCCGGCTTGGCGACCACACCTTGTGAGCAGCGGCCATTGGAAAAAGGAATCGTCCAGAACCATACATCGTGATGATCCGGGTGTACGCTGACCAGAATCTTATTGCGATCAAAGCCTTCTTTTGAAATGCGATCTTCAATATGGGTAAAGTAAGCGCCGCGCACTGGGAAATCAGATTGCGTTTCCAGCTTGAGCAGACGGGGCAGAATCCGGCCAAAGCCGCTGGCATCCAGTAAAAAGCGGGCGCTGACTTGGTAGGTTTCTGTGGCCGATTGCACGGTGATTAAAGGCTGATCGCCATCCACGTCGATGGCCGTGACTTGCTCCTGGTAGCGTATCACCGCGCCTGCTTTCTCGGCCCCCTTGGCCAGCACATGGTCAAAGTTGCTGCGCTGCACCTGGTATGTGGTGCCCCAGCCGCTTGAAAATTTATCTCTGAAATCAAAAGCGGTGGTTTGCTCGCCACGCACAAATGCCGCGCCGTTTTTATACTGAAAGCCAGCCTCAATCACATCTTGCAAAAAGCCAGCCGCTTCAATGTATTCCATGCTTTGTGGCAGGAGGCTTTCACCAATCGAAAATCGAGGGAAGACTTCTTTCTCAATAATAAGCACCTGACGGCCTTGCTTACGCAATAAACCTGCCGCCACAGAGCCGGAAGGGCCCGCGCCGATAATCAGTATTTCTGTGTGTTCAATGCGCATTTCATTTCTCTTCTGTATTTTCGGTTTTGTTGTTCTGCTAAGCGGGCCAGGGTCGCGCCGGCCAAATCAATGAATAAACTGCCCCGCTCTTAAAATGCCAATCAGGCCAACAATAATCCAAAAACCATTCAATAGTGTGTAAGCGGAATCGCGTTTTAACGCCGAGCACCAGGCCAGCATAATGGCGTCGATGGTATTCAGGCTCCAGACAAACATAAACGGGCTGGCGGGGCCCAGCCAGCTGACAAGGCTGAAGCTGAAGATACGCATCAGCACCCCGATCATTTCTATGGTACGCAGGTGTTTGAAAATAAATTGATTACTGATTGAAATCATTGCTCTGACTTAGTTAGTGGCATAAATGCCGGGGTTAAAAACCAGGATAATCCGATGCCCAGCAGCATGGTCAGACCAAAAGCGTGCAGGGCGGGGGTTGCAGACAGGGCCAGTAGGCCAAAGGCCAGCAGGGTGGAAGCAGCTGCCAGTGTCACCGATAAAAACGGCCTTGTTGCATGGCGCTCGGGGTTTTCCAGCAGGAAAATCCCATAATCCACGCCCATACCCAGAATCAGCAGCAGCGCCAGAATATTGAATAATTGCAGGGGCTGGCCCAGCAGCGCCAGAATGGCTAAGGCCAGACCACTGGCGAGCAGGGTGGGCAGCAGCGCCCGCCATGCCTGCCTGCCAAAGCGGTAGCTGAGCGCGGCAAAAACCAGCAGATAGCTGAGTGCGATCACCCATGCCATCAGCACACGGTAGCGGCCCATGACGGTAGAGACTTCGGCGACTTTATCTACCCAGCGCACGCCTGCCACGCTGGGGGCAATGGCCGCCAGCTCTGCAAGCTGCGCTGGTTTGCTGACGCCACGCAGCAAGATCACGCTGGCGTAGCCGTTTTCAAATTTCCCCAGCCACTGATGGCGCAGCGGTTCTGAAACGGGAGCCGCCAGCCAGTCCGTCAGTTGCAGCGGTGAATGATTTTTGAACGCTGGCATCAGCGTTTCGCCCAGTGCTAGGCTGGCCCTGGCCAGCACGCCTTGCCCGCCAAACACCACGCGTTCGATCAGTGCCTGGTTTGCTGCTTGCTGAGCCAAAGAAGGAACCCAATCGCTGATGGCCTGATAGCCGCTGATACTGCCTTGGGCAATCAGGGGCTCAAGCCTGGTTTTGAGCGCTTCTTCCTGCTGCAGAACCGCTTCGATGTTTGCGCCGCGAATTAAATAAAATTGCGCCGGGCTGGGTAAATCAAGCAGCTTGCTGACTTTAATTTGCTGGGCAATCAGTGCGGGAGGCGAGCTTTGCAAGAGCCGCACATCGTCATTGCTTTTGATGGATAAGCCGCCTGCCAGCAATACAGTGGCCACAACGATGGCAAACAGCAGCGTTAAACGATTGCGCCCCAGACTGGGCCAGAGCGCGCGGCGTGAGCCTATCCAGAGCGACAAACGGGTGTGCTTCATCTCCCCTTTATCAAACAGCGGAAACCACCACAGCACGGTTACAAAAGCGGCCAGTAAGCCAGTAGCAGAGAAAACGGCGATTTGCCGCAGACCAGGAGATGGGGTGAGCGCCAGCAGTAAATAACCGATGGCGGTAGTGAGCATCGCCAGCCACATTACCGGCGCCTGCGTTTTAAGCATGGCCCAGCGCTCTGCAGCAGGGCGGCCCTGGCGGCTGCTGAAATAATTACTGCCGTAGTTTTCCGCCACGCCGACTAAGCTGGCCCCAAATACCAGCGTGATTAAATGCAGACGGCCAAAGATTAAGGTGCATACCGAAATCGCGGCGAGCAGGCCAATGGCAATCGAGAGGGTGACCAAAATGCGCGGCCTGATGGCGCTGAAGGCAAACACAGTGAGCAGCACAATGCCGATCATCGAGCCTATCCCGATGGTGTGGACTTCACGCTCGGCCTGGCTGGCTGCCGCTGCTGCGTGTAAGGGCACGCCAACACTGAATACTTCTGCTTTGGGCTGGGTTTTGATCGCAGCCGCTTTGGCTGCATCCAGCACCGGAATCAGCGCTTGCTGCGCCTTAATTGAAAATGCTGAATCTTGTTGCTCCAGCGTCAGCAAAATATAGTGTGCCTCGCCAGATGCGGATGAAGCGCTCAGCGATAGGCGCCCGTCACGGATGCGGACTTTGCTTTCTGCAGCCCTCTCCCCCAGCCATGCACCAAGCAAATTCAGTGGGTCATCCTGCCACTGGCCAAGGCGGGGCATGCCGATGCCGGGCTGATACAACGCGGCAACGGCGCGCTGTGCCAGCTCATCACTGCTGCTGTTTTTCAGTTGCTGGCGCTGCGCTGCGCTTAGTAGCTGATTCCTGTAAGGGATAAAAAAGCCCAGCCAGGCGCTTTCATCGCCCATTTTGTAGCGCAAATTGAGGGGTAGCCTGCTGTTTTCCAAGCTGGCAGCGTAAGCATCAGCAGCCGTGCGCGCACTTTCCCAATCCTGCCCGCCAATAAGCACCACCACCCGTTTAGCCGCCGCATCGCTGAGTTGCCGCGTGGCGTTTTGCACCGTCGGGTCGCGCTCATCCTGCGGCAGCATGGCGAGAATATCTGTATCCAGCTGTAAATGGCCGGACCACAGATAAATATTGTGGCCGGTAAAGGCGAGCACGATCAGTAGCCAGATTTTAGCCAGCAGCCGGATGGATGCCTGATTATTCAAAACGAGCACGCTCCTCGCCGCTGAGTCTGGCAGGCTCGGTGTTTTGTGCGCTCAGCTGTATCGCGGTTTGGTCACCATTGGCTTCATCCAGCAAAATACGGCGCACAAATTGGTCCCCTGAGAGCTCAATCTTGCGCATGATTTTACCCAAAGCCGCTTGCCTGGGGGTAAGCGTAAGCTGCCATGCTTTGCCGTTGACGCCGCCTTCAATCTTAAACAGCTCGCCCAGACTGCTGACATCGCCATTCATTAAAGAAAACAGCAGGCCATTAATCATCCGCACCGACGGCTCTTTACTGGCACTGAGGCGAAAAGCCACGGCGCCATCTTGCGTCGCGACAATTTCATCACGGCTTAGCCTGAGTACACTTGCAAAAGGCGTTTTGGTGCGCCAAAGCACGCCCAAATCCCGCGCAACTAAAAAATCACCACGCGATACTAACGGCTTTTTAAAGCCGCTCACCTGTTTGTTCTGCTCAAAATCACCGCGCAAAACCCCCGGCTGAGCCAGGCGCTCTTTTACGCTGGCGGCTAAATCTGCGGCATGGCTGCTGAGGGTGAAGAGGCTGAGCAAAACGACGGCAAGTGATTGCCTGAAATTGATTTTCACTGCGGCTCCTCCACGCCCAGCCGCTCCCAAAGAATAGCCGGGCAAACATATTGCATTTCACCCGTATTCATATCGACAGCCACCTGAATGGTATAAGCCTGATTAATTTTCTGGCCGCTGACCGCATCTTTAATCAGGTAATTAATTTTTAAGCGGCTTTCCCACTCCACAATTTCGGCGCGCACGATCAGCTTTTGCTCAAAACGGGACGGTTTAATGTATTTCAGCCGCATATCCACAATCGGCCACGCATAGCCCGATTCTTTCATTTGCAGATAGTCGTAATTAAACTGGCTGAGCAGGGCGCAGCGGGCAATTTCCAGGTATTTGGGATAATTGCCGTGCCAGACGATATCCATCGGGTCCAGATCATGAAAAGCCGGGCTGAGTTCAATCTCGATACTGAGGCGGGGATGGGCCGGATGATTCTGATTAATCGGCATAGAGCATCCAGGTTTCTGCACGAATATCCAAAATTAAAGCTTGCAGCTCTTTATCTAAAGCGCGGTCTTCTACCAGCAGCGGAATCCGGTCTTCCAGATCTGCCTGCATGGCGGCCAGCGCATCAGGTAGCTGCAGTTTTGGATCGATACGGCGGCGCAGCGCAATACCCTGACGCGCAGCAATCAGCATGGCGGCGACCACTTGCTCGGTCAGCTCCAGCACGCGTAAGGCATCGCGTGCTGCAATCGTACCCATGCTGACTTTATCCTGATTGTGGCATTCGGTAGAGCGGCTGAAGACCGAGGCTGGCATGGTTTGCTTCAGCGCCTCGGCAGTCCAGGCGGACACGCTGATTTGCAGTGCTTTTAAGCCATGGTTAATCGCCGCGCGCGGGCCGGTGCAGCCGGACAAATTAGACGGCAGGCCGTGGTTAAAACGGGTATCAACGAGCAGCGCCAGCTGGCGGTCGAGTAAATCAGCCAGATTAGCCACGGTGTTTTTCAGGCTGTCCATGGCAAAAGCGATATGGCCGCCATAGAAGTGGCCGCCGTGTAAAACGCGCTCGTTTTCGGCATCGATAATCGGGTTGTCGTTGGCGCTGTTCAGCTCGTTTTCGATCAGGGTTCTGAAAAACGGCAGTGCGTCTTCCAGTACGCCAATCACATGCGGGGCGCAGCGCAGGGAGTAGCGATCCTGCAGCCGCTCGTCATTACGGCTGGGCCGCGGGCTTGCCAGATCATTGCGGATGCGGGCCGCCACGGCTTGCTGACCAGCGTGGGGTTTAACGGCAAACAGCGTTTCATCAAAATGGTTGCTATTGCCTGCGCTGGCCACCACATTCATGGCGGTGAGTCTTGCCGCGAGCTTGCAAAGGTAATCAGCACGCTGCCATGCAAGGCAGGCCAGTGCGGTCATCACGGCCGTGCCATTCATCATGGCAAGGCCTTCTTTCGGGCGCAGGCGTAGCGGCTGGATTTTTAATTCAGCAAATACATCGCTGGCATTGCGGCGTTCATTGCGATACATCACTTCCCGCTCGCCACACAGCACGGCGGCCACATAAGACAGCGGCGTTAAATCACCACTGGCCCCGACTGAGCCTTCGGCCGGAATCAGCGGCAGGATATCGTGTTTAAGTAAGGTTTCCAGCTGATCAAGCAGGGCAATGCTGACGCCCGACATGCCTTGCGATAAAGACGCCAGCCGCGAGGCCAGTACGGCACGGGTTTCTTCCTGCGTTAAAAAGCGCCCGGCACCGCAGCCGTGATAGGTGTAAAGATGATGCGGCAGCTCGCGGATCAGCTCAGGCGGAATAACGACGGTGCAAGAATCGCCGTAGCCGGTGGTGACGCCATAAATGACACCGTCTTCACTCAGGAGGCGGTCTAAAAAATCAGCGCCTTTTTGAATACGCAGGCGAAATTCCGGCGCAGCGGAAAGCAAGGCGGATGATTTTTGCCGGGAGATCGCAACAATGTCTTCGATGGATAATCGTGTGCCATCAAAAGTGACGGCAGGTTTAGTGTTTGTCATGTGTCTGATCCCAAAAGGCAAAAAAGTTAAACCAGTCGTAGGGCGAGCGTTTGAGCAGCGCGGTGATGGCTTGTGCGTATTGCGCTGCATAGCCCGACATTGCTTCATTGCGCTGGCCTCGCGGCAAAATCACCCGGCTGGCCAGTGTTTCAAAATGAATGCGATAGCCACGCCCTGCGTGGATGCAGCCCAGTAAATAGAGCGGGCATTTTAAGAGGCTGGCTAAGACGTAAGGGCCCGCGGGAAAGGGCGCGCTATGGCCTAAAAAGCTCGCTTGTACGGTCTGGCTGGCAAAGACGGGAATCCGGTCTCCGGCAATCACGATATATTCACCGGCGGCTATCTTTTCGGCCAGCAGGACGGCGGTTGCAGGGCCGACTTCCGAGACTTCGATCAGTTGTAAGTCGTTATCAGGATTCAGCCGCTTTAAAAGCTGGTTAAATTGCCTCGCGTGGCGGGTGTGCACCAGAATATTGAGGCGAATCTTGCCGGTGTCCTCGGCCATGGCGCGGCAAAGCTCAAGGCACCCCAGGTGGGCAGTGATAATCACGCCACCCAAACTCTGCTCTGCGGTGGAGTAAAACGCTTCACGCCCTTCGGTTATGACATTGCTGAACTGATATCGGCCAGAAACGGCCAGCAGCTTATCCAGCATGGTTTCGGCAAAAAGCGCGAGGTGTTTCAGGCTGTCACGCCAGGACGCAGCATGGCCCAGCGCGCCTGTGGCCGCCTCCAGGCGTTGCAAATATTGCATCGATGCATGACGCAAGGTCGGGCGGCTTAACCATTGAACGGTAATGACCGGATAAAGACACAGCCGGAATGGCCAGCGGCCCAGAAGTTTATGCACCCAAAAAAGCAGCCAGATGCCTGCGATAAAGGTGTTCTCACTGATATCTGCCCAGTGCAGCTGGGGTTGTTCCTTGTTTTGTGGGGATGAGCTCACGAGGACAGCTTTCTCCAGATGAGCCGCGGCGAGCGCAGCAACATGCCTGCAAACAGCCGTGCATGCATCCGTGAGATCAGTACATTATCTAGCAGGGCTTTAAAGTGAGATACGCCGTCGCTGGGGTAGCTTACTTTTGTAGGCTGGTTGATGACCGGCATGCCGCGCCAGTACAAACGTACCGCAATATCAATATCAAAATCCATGCGTTTGCCAATATTGCGGCTGTTAAACAGCGCAATAGTGGGCGCAAGCGGGTAGATGCGAAAGCCGCACATTGAATCTTTAATTGCCAGCGACAGGGTGTTAATCCACACCCAGATATGGGTTGCATAACGGCCATACAGGCGCACTTTGGGCACGCTTTCATCGTAAACCGGGCAACCGCAAATCAGGGCCTGGGTGTTTTGCTTTGCCAGCGCAATAAAAGTGGGAATATCGGCGGTATTGTGCTGGCCATCGGCATCAATTTGTAATGCATGGCTGTAGCCCAGATCAAGCGCGCAGCGCAGGCCCGCAATCATCGCGCCGCCCTTGCCCTGGTTTTGCAGCAGGCGCACGAGGGTTACGTTTTGCTCCAGCTCTTTATCCAGCTGATCTAATACGGCCGCGCAAGGGGCATGGCTGCCATCGTCGACCAAAATGCAGTGCAAATCATGGCCGCGTACGGCATGTACAACCGCACTGATGGCTTCGCCATGGTTATAAACAGGAATCACGACGCATATTTTCATGCTGTGCTTCCCTGACTGATACCGCTGCAGGCGAATATCATGTGTTGGTATGCAGGAATCACCATGTGGATATTCATGCAGTATTTCCTAAAACAATCCGGCCGCTGGCGTGTGTGCCTGCTGCAGATACAAATTTAAATGTCAGCAAGGTTTCAGTGTCTTTGCTGAGTGTTTTCAGCTCCAGCTGAATCTGGCTGCCCGGAAGGATCACTTGTTGAAACTTCAGTACTTCCATGCGCAAAAACACGGCGGGCAGCTCAAACAGCTCACGCGCAAGGCAAAGCGCCCACTCTGTCTGAGCCACGCCCGGCAGAATGGGGGCCGTATTAAAGTGGCCATCAAAAAAGGGCGAGCTGGCGTTTACATCAATATTCAGCAATGCGGCGTCTTTGCTGCGCTCAATCAGGCGTGCTTCGGGGCGGCGCGGATCGAACAGTGCGAGCAGTGCCGCGTGGGTGGTTTTGCTCTGGGTATTGCTGGGCAAAGCCCAGATATAGCGAAAGCGGCGCGGCAGGGCACTGGCCTCGCTTGATTCTGCCAGGGCGTTGCGTAAGGCCTGATTCAGTGCCTTCTTGCCTTGCTCATCCACTAAGCGCCAGCCTGCTTCATTGGGGCAGGCGATTAAACCCAGAGAAAGCCGTGAGCCGGGCAGGGCAATCAGGCGCACTTCGTCCAGCAGCTGTGTGGCCAGCAGCGCCTGCTCCATTGCGCTGAGTGAAACGCGTTTTTCTTCGATCTTGATAATGCGGTCGCTGCGCCCAAGCAGCTCAAAGCCATTCGGGGTGAGCGATACGCGATCATTGCCGGCTTGCCAGTCGTTATTGCTCAGATGGGGTGAGCGCAAAAAGAGCGTTTCGTTTTCTACGCGGATCGCAATGCCGGGCAGTGTTCTCCATGCGGTCTGATGATCCTGCTGGCGTTGCCGCCAGGCAATGCCGCCGGTTTCTGAGCTGCCATAGATTTCAAACGGGGCGCTGCCAAGTAAATTGCGGCAGGCAGGCAGGGCTTCCGCAGGCAAAGGGCCGCCAGAAGAAAACACCGCGCGTAAGGATTCTGTCTGCCAGTTAAGCTGCTCAGGCAGGCGTTTTAAATGGGCGGGGCTGGCTACCAGAATCGTTGCGGCAGGCGAGGCATCGCTCAGCGCGGCGGCAATGTCTTCAGGAAAAACCAGCCTTTCCGTATCAAAGACACGCCCTGCCGAGAGCGGCCATAAAATGCGGAACAATAGCCCGTAAATATGCTGATGCGAGACGGTGGCCAGTACGGTGGCCCCGGCGCTTTGTTTACTAAAGCAGGTTTCAAGCGCCGCGACTTCGCTGACCAGCTGTGAGAGTTTTTTAGGAATGGCACAGGGCTCGCCGCTGCTGCCCGATGTATAGACCACCAGCATCACAGCATTTAAATTCAGCACTTGCCAGCTTGTTGCAGCGTATTCTGTCGCAGAGATGGGCGAGAGTGCAGCCGGAAAATCACCTGCAAAACCATCCGTTGTTTCTTGCAGTTTTTGCAAAGTGGCAGGCAGGGTGTCACTGGGCAGGCAGACACATTTACCCGCGTGCCATGCGCCTAAAAGCGCGGCGGCAAAAGTGGCGCTGTCATTAAAGTACAGTGCAAAGCGGCTGCCGCTGTGCAGGCGGAATGCATGCTGCCAGCGGGCAACATCCCTGCTGAAGCTGCCGTAATCAATCATTTGCGCGGCATTTTTTGCCAGGGGGAAAGTGGATTCCCGGCCTGTAAACAGCAGGCGGTCAAGTGAGATAAAGTTAGCCATAAGCAGCCCTGACTCGCCGCCTGATGATCCATTCCCCCAGAAAGAGTACGCCCATCAGAAGATAGGCAATCAATCCGTTGTATAAGGCCCAGGCAGCGTCCGACCAAAACGCGGTGATCAAGGCCGCGCAGCCGTTAAAAATAAAAAAACCACACCAAACTTGCGTGACCCGGCGCGTATACCGTACACCGCTCTCTGGCAGATCGGGTTCGCTCAGCCTCGCTAGGCGCTCTATGGCGCTGGGTGGATACGCCAGCGACAGTGCAAAGGCGGCACAGAGCACCCCATTAACCAGAACGGGGTAAAGCTTGAGAGGCAAAAGCTGGTTACTTGCAAAACTTACCATGGCCAGCAAGGCAGCGCCCGCAGCGGCAATCAGCCAGATTTTCTCTTTTGTGAGCAAGGCACGTACCAAGGCCATGGCCACCAGCAATAGTGCCAGCCATTTTGGCTCGAAATGGCCCAAACCAAGATAAATCAGCACAGGGTAAGCGAGGGTGATGATGCCTAAAACGAGGGTACGCATTTTAAGCTGCAGATTTTTCTTGCATCAGCTCATAGAGTGCATCAACAACATCTTGCAAGGTACGCACGGCTTTAAATGCATCGGGGTGCAGGCGTTTGCCTGCAATAGGTTTAAGTTTAACGATGAGATCAACCGCATCAATGCTGTCGATATCCAGATCTTCGTAAAGGCGTGCTTCAGGAGTGATTTTGCTGGCTTCGGTATCAAAAGTTTCTTGCAAAATGGCGCTGAGGCGTTCAAACATTTCTTGCTTGGTCATGGGTATTCCTTGCTACACACGGGTGTACTTGTCAGTTAATACGTGCTGAGGCAATAAAGGTTGCTAATGCTTGCACGCTGGCAAAATGCGCGCGGGTTTCGCCTGAATCTGCAGACAGACTGACTCCATAGGATTTCTGCAGCACTAAGCCCAACTCTAAGGCATCAATGGAATCCAGACCCAAGCCATCCACAAACAGCGGGGCGCTGGAGTCGATCTCTTCCGGGCTCAGGTCTTCAAGGTTGAGGGCCGAGATAATCAGTTGTTTGATTTCTTGTTCAAGCGCCAGCATGGGCAGTGTTCTCCGGTAAAAAATAGTCGTGCAAATATTGAGTGAGCTGACGGGCGGCAAGGGCTGTTTCGCCGCCTGCCTGCTCTAAAAAAGGGGCAACAGCAATATCGTCCCCAATGTCCAGGGTGAAAATCATGCGGCTGGCAGGCACTTTCCACCAGGGTAAACCCTTGGTGAGGCTGAGTGGCTGGCAGCGTATGGTTACAGGGGTGATGTCGCACTGGCCACGCAGGGCAATATTGGCTGCACCGCGCTGTAGCTTCATTGATCCGTCTGTCGCCGTGCGCGTGCCTTCAGGGAAAATAATTAAATCATTGCCTGCGTGTACCGAAGCAATACAGTCGTCGATGAGCTGCGAGCCGGAATTATTGCAAACATAGGCAGTCCCTTTTATGGGGCCGCGGGTAAAAGGGTTTTGGGTTAATCCTGCCTTGACGACGCAATCCGCGTTTTTAACTAAGGAAATTAAAAATACCACGTCGATCAGCGTGGGATGATTGGCAAGAATTAATCGCCCTGGGCGGTGCAGTTTTTCAAGACCCCTGATGCTATAGCGCAAAATGCCCAGCACGCGCATTAATTCAATAAAAAACTTAAAAGCGTAGTGAACCGTTAAGCGTGCCAGGCGGGTTTTATGTGCGCTGTGGCGTACGCATAAATGCAAGAGCGGAAAAAAAACCAGGCCCAGCGCCAGACCACCCAGGCCAAAGGCAGAAAAAGCGAGTGCAGTCGCGATAATCCGCCAGCTTCTTTCCAGTGTCTTAAGCATTTCTCTGCCAGACCCAGGTTCGCGGGCCCACGGTATGCAGATATTCGGGCTGATTGGAAAGTAAAAAACGCAGCACAGCAATGCTGCCCGGCAGATCGTCTTTTTCTTGGCTCTGCCCGCAGGCTTTGCTGCAAAGGCTGATGCCTTGCTCTGCTTTGACCAGCAGGCAGGCAAAGGCGTGTGGAAACTCAGGCGTATCGGCAAAAATATGATGAGGCTGCGGCAGGGGTTCGTCGTAATAAACCAGCAGCACACTGGCTGCGCCATCAGCCAGCAGTGCCAACGCTTCTGTGAATGCGGCTTCTGTGGTTTCCTGGCCTGCGGCGATGGCGGTATAGCTGCCGGTATCTTTGCGGGCAATAGAAAATAAGGCTGAAATAGCGTTATGCACCGACATGCTGAATGCAGTCGGGGAAACGGCGTTGCTAAGCGCTAATTGACTGAGTTGCTCTACCGATTGCGCCATATCGCCATAACGGGAAGCAAAAATGACCGGGCATTGCGCGTCTTTTTCACTGCTCCGATAAGCCACCTGTAAGGCCATTTTACCTAGGTGGCCTACGCGGCGGCGCAGCATGACCGGCATTTCACTTAATGCGGGGGTTTCATCGCCAGTAGGGGTATGGGGCGCGGCCAGATAAGCCAGCCATGACGATTGGTCATGCAAGCCAGGAGCCCAGGCGGCCCAATTTGAGATTTGAAATTGAATCATTGATTGTCTGGCTGCTTACTTATCCGGATCGTTGAACGAATGACGCACATTATTCCTTTATCCGCGCCCGTTCGCTTTGCCAGCAAATGCTTTGAAGTTCGCGAGAATAGCAGAGGCGTCAGCTGAAAGAAAGCACTTTGCCCTGGTGTCATATCTGTTTTTAATAATTCTGATCTATTTCTTATGATAAGCCGATGGGAAAAGTGGCTTGCTTATGGTCTATCGTCCGCTGATCTGGGACAATAGCCGCTTATTGCCTGCTGCAATCAGGATTTGATGTTTGAAAAAATGATGTTGTGGCGGGTAAGGCCGAATTTATTTGCTTTAAGTGATCTTAAAAAATAAAGGTACTGCTATGAGTGTCAATATCTCCCCAGTCCAGGAAATTATCGAAGAATTACGCGCCGGGCGCATGGTGGTGCTGGTTGACGAAGAAGATAGGGAAAACGAGGGGGATCTGGTGCTGGCGGCAGATTTTGTAACGCCAGAAGCGATTAACTTTATGGCCAAACATGGCCGTGGCCTGATTTGCCTGACGATTAATGCCGAGCGCTGTGCTCATTTGGGCCTGGCGCCCATGGTGCGTGCAAATGGATCGAGTTTTGGGACTAACTTTACTGCATCGATTGAAGCGGCGGAGGGCGTCACTACCGGTATTTCTGCACATGATCGCGCTTTAACCATTAAAAAAGCCATTGCCTTTGATGCAAAGGCCAGCGATATCGTGCAACCTGGCCATGTGTTCCCGATTATGGCGCAGCCAGGCGGGGTATTGGTCAGGGCAGGGCATACTGAAGCTGGCTGTGATCTGGCCGCATTAGCCGGCGTAACGCCTGCCAGCGTGATCTGCGAGATCATGAATGACGACGGTACTATGGCCCGTTTACCTGAACTTTTAGTATTTGCTGAACAGCATCAGCTAAAAATTGGTACTATCGCCGACCTGATTCATTATCGCAGCCGTACCGAAACGCTGGTGGAGTGCGCCGGACGCCGCATGATTACAACGTTTGCAGGTGAGTTTGAGCTGGCGGTTTACCGCGATAAGCTCACTTCAGCCAGCCATCTGGCGCTGATTAAAGGCCAGCCAAGTGCAGAGACTGAAACATTGGTGCGGGTGCACGAGCCTTTGTCGGTGATCGACTGGATGGATTTAGGTCAGACCGGGCATTCATGGGATGTGAAGTCTTCCTTAGAAGCCATTGCTAAAGCCGGCTGTGGCGTGATGGTGCTTTTACATCGCGCTGAAGATGGCAACGATTTATTAGCTCGCGCCTTGCCGGAATTAGGCTTAAATGAAAACAAGAAATGGGATTTGCGCACCTATGGTATTGGTGCACAAATGCTAAAAGACTTAGGTGTGGGTAAAATGCGCCTGTTGTCGCCAGAGCGCCGCATTCCGAGCATGACGGGCTTTGGTTTGGAAATTACTGGCTTTGAACTATCTCAAGGAAAAAAATAATGAGCGTCGCTGCAAATATTCCTTTTATTGCACCTAATCTGGCTGGCAATGGTTTACGTATCGGTATTGTAATGAGCCGTTTTAATACGCCGGTTTGTGAAGGTTTACGCGATGCTTGCGTTGCAGAACTTAAAGCCCTGGGCGTGGCTGAGCAGGATATGCTGATTACCACGGTGCCAGGCGCTTTGGAAATCCCGCTGGTACTGGCTGCGATGGCTGAATCCGATCGTTTTGATGCACTGATCGCTTTGGGCGCAGTCATTCGGGGCGAAACCTATCATTTTGAGCTGGTTGCCAATGAATCAGGCGCCGGTGTAAGCCGTATTGGACTCGATTACGGTATTGTCGTGGCAAACGCCATATTAACCACTGAAAACGACGAACAGGCAGAAGTGCGTGTGCTGGAAAAAGGCACAGATGCTGCGCGTGTCGCCGTAGAAACAGCGAATTTATTAAAGGCATTACAAGCATGACCGAAGAAGTAGCAAAACCAAAATCAGCCCGCCGCCGCTCACGCGAATTTGCCGTGCAGGGTATCTATCAATGGCTGCTGGCTGGCGATAACGTCGGCAATATCGAAGCCTTTTTGCGTGAAAGCAATACCAGCTTTGCCCGTGCGGACGAAAAATTATTTCGCTCCATCCTGTTTGGTGCCATCAAGGATATGAAATCCTTGCAGGACGCGATTGCGCCTCATGTTGATCGTCCTATGGATGAAGTCAGCATGGTAGAAGCCGCTGTATTGTGCGTGGCCGCGTATGAGATTATCTCCATGCCGGAAACACCGTATCCCGTCATTATCAACGAAGCTATCGAGCTGGCCAAAACATTTGGCGGCCTTGATGGACATAAGTTTGTTAATGGTGTGCTGGATAAATTAGCAGCGGTGGTGCGCAGCGAGGAAGTGAGTGCAGGACGCGCTAAACGTCATGGTTAATGAGATTTAGTTTGATAAAAAGACGGGCTTGGCCCGTCTTTTTTTGCTTGCAATTTGCATAAAACACCTGTTTGTTGCCTTTTATTCTTTGTGGATTTGAAAACGCTTTGAACGAATTTGATCTGATAGCTCATTATTTCAAGCGCCCTGCCAAAAATGCAGATTTAGGAATTGGTGATGATGCGGCATTAGTGTCTGTTGCAGCCGGGCATCAGCTGGCCATCTCTGCAGATATGTTGGTTGAAGGGCGGCATTTTTTTTCGGGTGCTGATCCGGAGCGCCTGGGGCGCAAAGTGCTGGCCGTTAATTTATCTGATCTTGCTGCCATGGGCGCAAAGCCAGACTGGTTTACGCTTTCTCTGGCGCTGCCCAAAATGGATAAGCCATGGCTGGAGGCCTTCAGCCGGGGCTTGTTTGCCATGGCCGGTGAGCATGATATTTCGCTGATCGGGGGCGATACAACATGCGGCCCTTTAACGGTAGCTATTCAGATTGCAGGCAGCCTGCCGCGCGGGCAGGCGCTTTTGAGAAGCGGGGCCAGGCCAGGAGACGAAGTGTGGGTGTCCGGGCCGCTGGGGGCGGCTGCAGCGGCCGTTATGCATCGCACTGGGCGGGTGAAGTTGCCTTCTGATGTGGCTGAGCGGTGCGATCTGCGTCTTGATATGCCCGTGCCTCGTATTGAGCTGGGCTTGCGTTTGCGCGGCATCGCCAGTGCCGCTTTGGATGTTTCAGATGGCTTGCTGGCCGATCTGCGGCATATTTGTGAGCAGTCAGCGTGCGGAGCCGAAGTCTGGCTGGATGCCGTACCTGTTGCAGAAGACCTGCATGCCTTACCTGAGCTTTTACGGCAGGAGGCTTTTTTGGCCGGCGGGGATGATTATGAGCTGTGTTTTACGGCTGCACCCGATCAGCATAAGGCTATTATTGCCCTAGCCGATGAGCTTAAATTGGGGCTTACTCTTGTGGGTAAAATTACTCAGGGCAACACTGTGCATCTTCTTGATGCCTCCCGCCAGCCCCTGCCGATTATCTTTCATGGATTTGATCACTTCGCCTATGAGTCATAAACAAGCCCCCCTGGTGCGCCCGACATGGCGCTTTCTGTTTGTTCACCCCGCCCATTTTATTGCTTTTGGTTTTGGCAGTGGCCTGGCGAAAAAAGCACCCGGTACTTTTGGCACGATCGCTGCTTTGCCCTTATTTGCTCTTTTAATGCAATGGCTTTCTCCGCAGGCGATTGCGTGGTTTTGCCTGCCGGTGTTTGTGATTGGCTGTTGGGCGAGCGAGGTGACGGGTAAAACGCTGGGGGTGCATGATTATGGCGGCATTGTGATTGATGAAATTGTCGCCATGTGGCTGGTGCTGCTTTTTGTACCAGTAACGGTATTAGGCTGGGCGCTGGCATTTGCCTTGTTCAGGGTGTTTGATATTTTAAAACCCTGGCCTATTTGCTGGTTTGATCTGCGGGTGCCCGGTGGGATTGGGGTAATGATCGATGATATTCTTGCTGGTGCTTACGCCGTTTTGGCTTTGCTGCTGATCCAGCATTTTTATTCTTTGGCGTAAAGGAACGACACTTCAGAAAAAGAGTTTAAGCCTTGCTTAAACTCTTTTTGCTTATCTGTTCCTATGGCGCCCCTTGCTGATTAAGGCGATAACGCCAAGGCTGATCAGTAAATACGTTTCTGGCTCTGGAATCGTTTTATGTGGCGCTGCCATCATGGCATTGTTTTGCGCCGGTGAGGTGGAATGCCTGGCCATATCGGCAATTCTTAATTGCTTCCATTCCGGAATTACTTTGTTTATGTCATTTGATTTTTTTGCTGGCGATTCAATAAAGTGATTCACTTCACTCATTGTATTTAATTCGGTGTCTGGCTTTATTTCAAGTACGCTTGCATGAGAGTGGCTGGTGATTTGCACGCTGAATGCAATATATATTCCTGCCCATAAGTACTTCATTTCTCACTCCTGAAGCAGTAATGCCTGCCTGATGAGTGATGATTTTCCGCCCTGATTAAATGAGTGATCAATTCAATTATTTTCCCCTTAATTTATTTGGTATTAAGGTGAATTGCGGCAATTATGCGTATGGGTTTGGGATGGAGCGTAATAGCAAAAAATAGCTTTTTTGTTGCGGCCGCTGGTTACGAATCGTTGTTTTATTGCCAGAAATTGAGCTGTATGGCTGTTTTTATATTGCTTTGTCATGTTTGCGTGCGAGGGAATTGTCTGAACTGGTATTGAATGAAAATAAAAGAGGGTGAATCGATTCACTGCGGGGATATTGAAATTGAAAGGCGGGAGGGTGTTACAGGCGCGTGGCCTGTAACGCATTGAGAGATACGCTTAGTGCAGAGACTGTGTATTTTGTTTTTTATGCATGGGTTGGAACGATCCGCCCATTGCATCCAGCTCTTCTAAAAGCGCAATCACCATCAGTGCGGAATGGTGGCCCGCTTTGATGATGTATTGGTCAAAATCGACAGGTGAATCGTTATTGGCGTTATCAGACAGCGATCTGATAATCACAAAAGGCACTTCGTGCTGATAGCAAACCTGAGCAATTGCTGCCGCTTCCATTTCGCATGCGGCCATGGTTGGGAAATTTTTGAGCATTTGCGCTGTGCGGGTGCTGTCGCAAATAAAACTGTCGCCTGTACAAATCAAGCCATCAATCGCCTGCACCTGACCAAGGCTGGCTACGGCACGGTGCGCTGCGGCAACTAAATCTGCATCCGGCGTAAAGGCGGCAGGCTGCTGAGCCATTTGGCCGATTTCATAACCAAATGCCGTGACATCCACATCGTGGTGACGTACTTCGGATGAGATGACGATATCGCCAATCGATAAATGATCCACAAAGCCACCCGCAGAGCCGGTGTTAATAATGGCCTCAGGCTGATATTTGGCGATCAACAGCGTGGTGGCGATGCTGGCGGCGACTTTGCCAATGCCAGAGCGGGTGACGATCACTTGATGATCTGCCAGCGTGCCGCTGTAAAAATCGATCCCGGCTACAGTTTCTTTGCTGCTGTTTTCCAGCGAAGCAATAAGATGGGCCACTTCGGGCTCCATTGCACCAATAATTCCAATCTTCATTTTATTTTCTGACTTACAAAAAACGCGCGCGGCAAGGTGGCGGATAATGCCTCAGACCAAGGCTTATGCCAAATGAAATAATCACTTTTCAGCTAAAAGTAAAGTTTGCTGCCGATGGCGTGGCGGTGTGCCGGGGAATGACAAAGCAGAAAACAATTTTAAAACTGTTTTCTGCTCTTATGGATCAGGCTAAGCGCTGACGAATAAACTGCCCGATTGCCTGGATTTCCGGCATGCAGACTGAATGCTGCATCGGCCATGTTTGCCAGCTGATGGTAAAGCCCAGCCCGCTGAGCGTGTCTTTAGCGGCCACGCCAAGAGCGAGGCCAACCACAGGGTCGGCGCTGCCGTGTGCGGCAAAGATAGGGGTGTCCTGGTTGCTCAGCCCGGCCTGGATCAGCTCAGGCGCAGGCAGGTATGTGGATAGCGCCACAATACCGGCCAGCTTTTCCGGGTGTAGTGTGCCTGCCGTATAGGCAATCGCGCCGCCTTGTGAAAAACCCGCCAGAATAATGCGATTGCTCGGCACGCCGCGCTGGTTTTCACGCGCAATCAGGGCGCGGATCATTTCTACTGAGGCATTAACGCCTGTCACATCGGCCTGACGGCTGATTTGATCAAAATGCAAAATATCGTACCAGGCCCGCATCACATAGCCGTTGTTGCAGCTGATCGGCATATAGGGGGCGTGCGGAAACACAAATCGTACGGCTAAATCAGCCGGCAGCTGTAAATCAGGCACAATGCCCGCAAAATCATTGCCGTCCGCGCCAAGGCCATGCAGCCAGATCACGCTGGCGGTGGGCTGGCTGGCGGTTTCAATTTCTACACATTGCAGTAATTCAGCAGTACTCATGCTTGATTCCTTTTTGTTATCCCGCAGATGATCAGCGCGCGATGGCTATCCGGCTGCGCTTTAAAATTTGAACAGCTGTTTATTGGGCTTTAATGGCGGATTTGGGTCTGAAACTGGCAACGATGGCTGCGTGGGTTTCGATATAGGGGCCATCTAACAGCTGAATGCAGTAGGGCACGGCGGCAAAGATGCCGTTGACTAAGACTTTGCCGTTTTCATCTTTCACGCCTTCCAGCGTTTCTTTGATTGATTTAGGCTGGCCGGGCAGATTTAAAATCAAACACTGTTTGCGAATCACGCCCACTTGACGGCTAAGGATGGCCGTGGGCACATAATGCAGGCTGATTTGGCGCATTTGCTCGCCAAAGCCGGGCATGACGCGATCTGCAATCGCCAGCGTAGCGTCAGGCGTCACATCGCGCAGCGCAGGGCCGGTTCCGCCGGTGGTTAATACAAGGTGGCAGCCTTCTGCATCCACCAAGTCTTTTAGCGTGGCTTCGATCAGGTCTTGTTCGTCGGCAATTAAACGGCTAATGGTGTGATGCGGGCTGCTGAGCGCACACCCCAGCCATTCTTCTAAGGCGGGGATGCCAAGATCCTGGTACACGCCGCTTGAGGCGCGATCAGAAATAGAAACAAGGCCAATTTTTAGCGTGTTCATTGCGGGCTAAGTCCTGAAATTACCATTCGATCCCCAGTAGTAAGGGTTAGCGAGTGGTAATTAGTAATGATGTGTTCGGCGTGGCTGAGTTCCCGGGTAGTGTGCGATGAGGTGAGTGCAATCACCGGGATGCCCGCCGCTTGTGCCGATTGCACGCCGCTCAGCGCGTCTTCAAAGGCCACGCATTGCTGCGGATCTAAGCCAAATAGTGCAGCGCCTTTTAAAAAGGCTTCGGGATGCGGTTTGCCATGTGTAACATCGTCTGCCGAAATCAGCCTTGCTGGTGCAGGCAGGCCCGCATGCGCTAATTTAGCTAAGGCAATGTTGCGCGGGGCGGAGGTCACAACAGCCCATTGATCCGGGCGAAGCTGTGCCAGGAAATCCGCCGCACCGTCAATGGCCACGGTGCCATCTAAGGTACGCGCTTCTTCTTGCAATAAAACAGCCACTTCGGCTGCGGCATCAAGATGCGGTGCAACAAGGGCAATGGTTTCGATGCCGCGCCGTCCGTGCACATGCTGCATGACAAAATCCGGATCTAAACGCTGGCGAACAGCCCATCGCCGCCACAATCCTTCAATACAAGGAGTTGAATCGACTAAGGTGCCGTCCATATCGAACAGCAGTGCAGCACATTCGATTTGCCAGGTCATTTATTCTTCGTCTTCTTCAGGGGCAGATACTTCAAGGCCGGGTAAAGCTGGCTCCGGAATGTACTGTTTGATTAATTTAAATAATTCGCGGAACGCTTTGGCCGGTTTTTGCAGCTCGCGCTCTTTTAAAGCATTACGAACCAGCTGGCGCAGCTGCTGAATTTCTACAGTCGGGTGCTCACTGACGAAATTTTCAACCACTTTCGGGTCGGCCAGCATGCCTTCACGCAGGCGTTCCAGGCGGTGTAGCCATGCACTGTGGCGATCGGACAAACCGGCCAGCTTATTCAGCAGCTCATTAATCGGCTCCGGATCCACATCGCGCATCAGTTTGCCAATAAACTGCTTTTGCCTTGCTGTTGCGCCGTTAGCGGTGATTTTTTTTGCCGCTAAAATGGCGTCAAACAGCCGTTCCGGCAGCTTTAGCGTAGCCAGTTGTTTTTTATCCAGCGGGATCAGTTTTTCGCCGAGTTGTTGCAGCGCAGTCATCTCGCGCTTCATTTCTGTTTTGCTGACGTACTCGATATCGTCGTCAGGAAGGTCGTGTTTTGGTGTTGCCATGATAGGGTTACTTGCTTGCAAAACCGGTATGATACCAAAGACTGCCTCTTTCTCTGCCATAGAGTGCATAGAAAAAAGAACAGAGGCTCAGGGTTTTGATCAAAAATGAGCGCTTTGACCGTTTGTTCCGGCAGGCAAAGCGCCTTATATATCGCAAAAGTGTTTAATAACAACGAACCGCTAAACAGGAAATGAACTGTGTCCGAATTTAGTTTTGATCAGCAAGAATTATGTGATTTAGCCTCCATGGTGCTCGAGCAGGCGAAAAATCAAGGCGCAACAGCCTGCGATGTGGATGTGTCTGAGGGCTATGGGCAAAATGTATCGGTGCGCCTGGGTGAAGTAGAAACCATCGAATACAACCGCGATAAAGGGGTAGGCGTTACCGTTTATCTGGGTCAGCAAAAAGGCCATGCCAGCAGCAGTGATTTCTCAGCTGATGCCATTAAAGAAACAGTCCGGGCGGCGCTGGCCATTGCCCGCTTTACCGCCGCTGATTCATTTGCCGGCCTGCCGGATGCAGACCGGCTGGCAACGTCTTTTCCGGATTTTGATTTATACCATCCATGGGATTTATCGGTAGAAGGCGCCATTGCGCTGGCAACCGAGTGTGAAGACGCGGCTCGTGGTGTGGATGCGCGCATCAGTAATTCGGAAGGTGCGTCGGTTTCCACCGGGGCAAGCCGTTTTGTATATGCCAATTCCTTAGGTTTTATGGGGACGGAGCGCAGCTCGCGCTACAGCCTTTCTGCCGCGGTGATTGCCGAAGATGAATCGGGGATGCAGCGCGATTACTGGTACAGCTCGGCCAGATCACCTGAAGACCTGGATTCGGCTGTTGCTGTGGGAAAGCGGGCAGGCGAGCGCTCTTTACGCCGCCTTGGTGCCCGCCGCGTAAAAACGGGCGAATATCCGGTGCTGTTTGAAGCGCCGGTGGCTTCCGGCTTGATTGGCACCTTTGTGCAGGCTGTAAGCGGCAGCAGCCTTTACCGTAAATCAAGCTTTCTGCCTGATAGCTTAGGGCAAACCATTTTTGCGCCTTGTGTCAGCATTAAAGAAGACCCCTTCCTGAAAAAAGGCATGAGCAGCGGCGCATTTGATGCCGAAGGCGTGGCTACCGTCGCGCGCGATGTGGTGAGCCAAGGTGTGTTAAATGGCTATTTCTTATCCAGCTATTCCGCACGCAAATTAGGCATGAGCACCACCGGTAATGCGGGCGGCTCGCACAATTTGATCGTTGCGCCAACGCATACCTTTGCGCAATTGCTGGCAGAGTTGGGTACCGGCTTATTTGTCACTGAATTGCTTGGCCACGGCACTAATATGGTGACGGGTGATTATTCCCGTGGTGCTGCAGGCTTTTGGGTGGAAAACGGCGTGATTCAATACGCGGTAGAGGAAATCACCATCGCCGGTAATTTGCGTGACATCTTTAAAAATATCGTTGGTATTGGTGACGATAGCCAGCCTTGGTCTAGTCGTAAGGTCGGTTCGATTTTAGTAAGTAAAATGACGGTTGCGGGCGAGTAATTTGCTGGAATAAGGCGGAAAAGGGGGGGGCAAGCTTCACCCCTTGTTCCGCCATTTTTTTGCCCGTCAGACGGGTTTTAGCTTTGCAACGCCACGGCTGCAGGGGGATCAAATGAGCGCAATTTACGGCAAGCCTGCCTATTGGGACGAGGCCACTGCGGCACTGGCTGCAGTTGACCCTGTGATGGCGGAGCTGATTGCCCGCTATCCCGATATCAGTCTGGAAGGGCGCGGCGAAGTGTTTCATACCCTGGCCCGTGCCATTGTCGGCCAGCAAATTTCTGTTAAGGCGGCGGATTCGGTCTGGGCGCGGTTTGCGGCTCATGTGCAAAAAATTGAAGCTGCGCGCGTACTGGAAAGTAGTGTGGAGGAATTGCGCGCCTGCGGCTTATCCGCCCGCAAAGTGGAATATCTATATGATTTAGCCAGGCATCAGCAGGCGGGGCTCCTGAATGTGGCGCTTTGGCATGATCTGGACGATGAGGCTGTGATTGGCAAGCTGGTCGATATCCGCGGCATAGGCCGCTGGACCGCCGAAATGTTTTTAATCTTTTACCTGCTGCGCCCCAATGTGCTGCCACTGGACGATATCGGCCTGCTCAAGGCGATTGCGCTGCTTTACCACAACAATGAGCGACTCCCGCGAGGCGATATTTGTGACTTGGCGCAAAAATGGCAACCCTGGCGCACCGTCGCTACCTGGTATCTTTGGCGCAGCCTTGATCCGGTGCCGGTGGAGTATTAGTGGCGATCGTGGGGAGTAAGGTCAAAAGAGTCTGTAGGCACAGAGAGTGGTGAGAACACAGAGCCCACAGAGAAACCCAGTGATTGATTTTCTCTGTGGGACTCTGTGTCCTCCGTGTTCTCTGTGGTTCAAGATTTGGGTTTTTGATGGTTCTCTGTGTCTACAGATCTTTCTGCCTTTATCAAAAAGCCTCACTCAAACGGCAAATCCAGCGATAGCGAGATGAGGTTTGATTCGATCAGCTCATCCAGTAAGAAAGTGAAATCTGCTGCTGCGCCAGAAGTAGGGGCGAAGTCGAAGATGTTTGCACCGCTGCCTACCGCCGCTGATAGCGCTTCTTGCTCTCTGATGCGGGTTTTAAGCACTTCTCCGGGGAAGTGTTTGATCAGTTGGCCTGCCACGGTTTCTGATGTGATTTGCCCCGGCGTGTAGCGGTTGATCAAAAAACGCCTTGGTTTTCTGGCCTGAAACTTCTCAAGTCCTTTCAGTGTTTGCGCCAGCTGTACCGCGCCGTTCAGGGCCAGGTATTCGGCGGCAACGGGGGCCAGAATGATGTCGGCGGCAAACATGGCCGAAAACGACAACACACCCAGTGTGGGCGTGCAGTCAATAATGATGGGCAGGCCAAAGCCCGAAAGCATTTCTGCTGTCAGTGCCAGCTTCAGCCGCCATACATGATCTTTGTGGCGGGTAAGCTGCGCGTCTACTTTTCCCAGCTCTAAATGAGATGGCACAAAGTTAATGCCGTCATCTCTTGTAATAATTAAATCAGATAGTGTGCTTGCCCCCTGAAAGAAGCGATAAATGCTTTGGCTGCTTTTAGGTTTAATACCGTATAGCGAGGTGAGGTGTGCTTGCGGGTCTAAATCAATCACCAGCGGCTCTACGCCATTTTTGGCGATGGCGGCGGCCAGGTTGGCGCTGACGGTGGTTTTACCTACGCCACCTTTTTGATTGAAAACGACAATAACCGTCATAAATCTCACCGCGGTGATGAATGGAGTGGTGGGCAAGCCTATCTGTGCAGTGCCTGCTTAATGTTGCTGTGCGATTCTAACTCGAAACGCTGTTTTAAAGCAGGGTGACAGGACTACTTAAGCAAATACTAAGGTTTCTGGCGCTTGGAAGCCGGCGGGCAAACGGCCCTTTTTTTGCAGGCAAGGCTGCTAAACTCATTAAAACACCCGCGCCGGGTTTGAATTTAGCCGATTTAGTGTGCGTTGCAGCATTTTTTTATGACATGGAACAAAGATCGTGCTCAAGGTGTGAAAGTTGCCGACCTAAACGCGGCGCTTTGTTCTACATTGACGGCCTTCGCGGGCATCCTATTTTTTTAGATGCATGCCCGCCAGCCTTACACCCCTTATTTGATGTGTTTTTTTAGTAGCAAAGTTTGTTACGTGCTGAGGATGATATATGCAAACCTTTTTTGTGGCTCCAACCCGACAAAATGTCGGCCTTACTTCGGTTTCTTTAGGTGTGGTTCGCGCTTTACAACACCAGGGCCTGAAAGTGGGATTTGTAAAGCCGGTTTCTCAAGAGCCGCAGGGGATTGAGCGCTCTACGCATTTTGCCTCACAAATTTGCCAGATTGAATGTCCGCAGTCTTTATCGATTGCGCAGGTTATTGCCCGCGTATCTGCAGGGCAGAATGATGAATTGTTGGAAGATATTGTCAGCCTGTGTATGGGCGCGGCGCATGGCGTGGATGTATTAGTGGTTGAAGGCATGCATTTGGATCCAAGCAATGCATTTACCGCCAGATTGAATAATGAAGTGGCCCGCAGCTTGCAGGCAGAAGTGATTTTAGTGGCCAATGCGCGTGCAACAGGGGCGGTGGCAGAATCCCGCCTTGCGGCCAGCCAGCTGAAAAATGAAGGCTGCAAAGTGGCCGGTGTGATTTTCAATAAAGCCACCGCGCAGTTTGACGCAGCTTCTGTGCAATACGAGCTGGATGGTATTCCATTGTGGGGCTTTATTAAGTTTGATCCGGCTTTGCTTGCGCCGCGCACTTTAGATATTGCCCGTCATTTGAATGCAGAAATCCTGATTGAAGGGGATATTGCAAACCGCCGCGTGCTGGAAACCGTGGTGGCAGCCCGCTCTGTTCCTGAAGTAATCGAACGCCTGAAAGCAGGTGCTTTAGTGGTAAGCGCCGGGGACAGGGATGATGTGATGCTGGCAACTGCTCTGGCCGCCAGCCAGGGTGTGCAACTGGCCGGGCTGCTGCTGACGCATTCCAGCCAGCCGGACAGCCGTATTCTGGAGTTATCACGCCAGGCCTTAACCAGCGGCATTCCGGTGATGCGTACAGACAGCGACAGCTTTAATACCGCGATTCGTATTACCCAATTGCCACCGGCGGTAGCCACCGACGACAGCGAACGCATGAATCTGGTGCTGGATGCCGTATCCGAGCAAATCGATATGGCCATGCTGATGAATGCGGTGCAAGTGCCGCCGTCGTCACGGATGTCGCCACCGGCTTTCCGCTACCAGCTTATCCAGAAAGCGCGCTCAGTGCGTAAAACCGTGGTCTTGCCTGAGGGCGAAGAGCCACGCACTATTCGTGCCGCCATTATTTGTGAAGAAAAAGGCATTGCCCACTGCGTCTTGCTGGGTAAACGCGCCACCATCGAAGCCATTGCCGCTGCGCAGGGTGTGATGCTGCCAGAAAGCCTTGAGATTCTGGATCCGGATGTGATCCGCGCTGAGTATGTAGATCCGATGGTTGAGCTGCGTAAGAGCAAGGGCCTTACCCCAGGCCAGGCATTGCAACAGCTTGAAGACACCGTTGTGCTGGGCACCATGATGCTGGCTGTGAACAAGGTAGATGGCCTGGTGTCTGGCGCGATCCACACCACAGCAAGTACGGTGCGCCCTGCGTTGCAGCTGATCAAAACTGCGCCTGGCTCGTCGATTGTTTCTTCGGTCTTCTTTATGCTGATGCCGGAGCAGGTGCTGGTTTATGGCGATTGCGCGATTAATCCTAACCCGAATGCAGTGCAATTGGCCGAGATCGCGAAGCAAAGTGCGGATAGTGCCCGCGCATTTGGTGTGGATCCTAAAGTAGCCATGATCAGCTACAGTACCGGTAAATCTGGTGCAGGTGCCGATGTGGATAAAGTGCGCGAAGCCACCGAGCTGGCCCGCAGCAGCTACCCTGATCTGGTGCTGGATGGCCCGCTGCAGTACGACGCAGCATCGGTATCTGAAGTGGCGGCACAAAAAGCGCCGAGCAGCGCTGTGGCAGGTAAGGCAACCGTGTTTGTATTCCCTGATCTGAATACAGGTAATACCACGTACAAGGCCGTACAACGCAGCGCCCATGTGGTGAGTGTTGGCCCAATGCTGCAAGGCTTGCGTAAGCCGGTAAATGATTTGTCACGCGGCGCTTTGGTCGATGACATTGTGTTTACCATTGCCCTGACTGCCATTCAGGCGCAAAACCTGGCGGCGTAATCAATTTGCCAGAGACAAAAACCGGGCCGTGTGCCCGGTTTTTTTATGCCTGAACCTGCTGTTGCCGGGCGTACTGCTGTTTTTTTGCTGGGTGAATATTGCTTTTAGAGTGGCTGTCTGACTGGATAGTTTTAGCTATTGCCCGTGTTTATATTGTAAAAAGTTGCACACATATTTATCACGATTCACTTGAACCGCTTGCACTGGCTTAAGTCTGATTCGGAATTTCAATAAAATAAGATAATCGTAATCTGTTTAAAAGTAGAATGGGTCCGGTAGAAAGATTTGTTCTGTGTAATTCCAATGAAAAAAATGGAGACGCCCCAATGAGCCGTCGACGTATGCCTTATTTGCCCGAGTTTATTGCACCAACCCGCCATACAGATCCGCTTGATGCCCTTGCGCAGGTGCGTTTGATTTATGAAAGCAGTGTGGCGCATTTGCGTGATGCCATGCAGCGTTTTGTGGCTGGCGAAGCTTTGCCAGGTCATGTTCGGGCTTATTATCCTTTTGTAAGAATTCAAACCGATACCGTTGCAAGGCTCACCAATGAGAGTGCGCATTTAAGCTATGGCTTTGTGGCGGGGCCGGGCAGCTTTGAAACCACCTTAACCCGCCCTGATCTTTACGATAAATATTATCTTGAGCAATTTACGCTGCTCTTGCAAAGCCATCAGAATGAGCTGGAAGTCGGCGTAAGCACCCAGCCCATGCCGGTGCATTTCTCTTTTGCCGAGCACGATCATATTGAAGGCACGCTCACAGCAGAGCGCCGCCAGCTGATGCGCGATATGTTTGATCTGCCTGACTTATCCGCCATGGATGATGGCATTGCCAATGGCACTTACGAGCCTAAGCCGGGCGAGCCGGAGCCGCTGTCTTTGTTTACCGCAGCGCGGGTTGATTACTCCCTGCACCGCTTGCGCCATTACACGGGCACGGTGCCCGAGCATTTTCAGAATTTTGTTTTATTTACCAATTACCAGTTTTACATTGATGAGTTCGTGCGGCTTGGGCATGAATGCATGCAAGATCCGGATAGCGAATACATTGCCTTTGTAGAGCCGGGCAATGTGATTACCCGCCGCATTGGCCTTGATGCCGAAGCGATTGATGCGCTGGGCGCAGCACCACCGCGCCTGCCGCAAATGCCCGCTTACCATTTGATTCGTGCAGACAATACCGGTATCAGTATGGTGAATATCGGCGTTGGCCCCGCCAATGCTAAAACCATCACCGACCATATTGCCGTATTGCGCCCCCATGCGTGGATTATGCTGGGCCATTGCGCGGGCCTTCGTAATTCGCAGCAAATGGGCGATTACGTGCTGGCGCACGGCTATGTGCGTGAAGATCATGTGCTGGATGAAGATTTGCCACTTTGGGTGCCGGTGCCTGCCCTGGCTGAAATTCAGCTGGCCTTAGAAGCGGCTGTTTCACAAATCACCGAAATGAAAGGCGCCGAGCTAAAAAGCATTATGCGTACCGGCACCGTGGCCAGCACCGATAACCGCAACTGGGAATTACTCCCCGACAACCGCCCGCAGCGCCGCTTTAGCCAAAGCCGCGCCATTGCCCTGGATATGGAAAGCGCCACCATCGCCGCCAACGGTTTCAGATTCCGAGTGCCTTACGGCACCTTGCTGTGCGTAAGCGATAAGCCACTGCACGGCGAAATCAAACTCCCCGGTATGGCCAATCACTTCTACCGCGAGCGGGTTGATCAGCACTTGCGAATTGGTATTCGGGCCATGGAGCTGCTGCGTGATCAGGGCGAAGGCCAGCTGCATAGCCGTAAGTTAAGGAGTTTTGCTGAGGTGGCGTTTCAGTAAGCTTCAATGCTCCGTAGGGCGCGCTCAAAGGGCAGCGTAGTGTGCTGCTGAGATACCATGCTGGTGCACGGTTTATCCCGTGCCGGCTTGGTATCACTTTTTATATCATGGTGAATGATTGAAGCTATCACTGGTTTTTTTATGGCACAGTTGCAAGTAGATTTAACTTTGCTATGCCTCCTGCCTCATGGCTTTTTGGGGTGTTTAAATTTTGCCACCTCGAGTGCTAGCTCTGGGGGGGTATGTGAGTCTAATAACAGCAAGAGCTTTACCCTCTCTAGTGATTCCTCATCGTACAAATGTGGATTTACTACATAGTCATCTTCGATGGCGGTTTCTATCTCTGACGGAAAGTTGTAGTTCCAAGATAGAGTCACGTATTCCAGTCTCAAATCGGTTGTTGTCTTCATGTCAATGTACTTGTAGGACGCCATCAAAGCATAGCGTAGTGCGCAGCCGATAGGTAAAGTCGGTTTGAAAAGAACGCTTGGTTTTATAGCCAGAAATTAAGGGTCTGCCAACGCAGACCCTTATCCTTACAAAAACCTAAGAACTACAGAGCCTCAGCAGCGTAATCCGCCAGCCTGGATCTCTCGCCCCGTGTCAGGGTGATGTGGCCAGAGTGCTCCCATGTTTTAAAGCGATCGACTACATAAGTCAGCCCTGAGCTGCCCTCCGTCAGGTAGGGGGTGTCGATCTGGCTGATATTACCCAGGCACACTACCTTGGTGCCGGGGCCGGCGCGGGTGATGAGGGTTTTCATTTGCTTGGGCGTTAAGTTTTGCGCCTCGTCGATGATCAGAAATTTCTTGAGAAAGGTGCGGCCGCGCATAAAGTTGAGCGATTTCACTTTAATGCGTGAGCGGATTAAATCGCGCGTGGCGGCGCGTCCCCAGTCGCCTGCTTCTGCATCTGATTGGTTGAGTACATCCAGATTGTCTTCCAGCGCCCCCATCCACGGCATCATTTTTTCTTCTTCGGTGCCGGGTAGAAAGCCGATGTCTTCCCCAACCGGCACCGTGACGCGGGTCATGATGATTTCGCTGTAAATCTTGGATTCCAGCGTTTGCGCAAGGCTCGCTGCAAGCGTGAGCAGGGTTTTACCTGTGCCTGCTTGCCCAAGTAGCGAGACAAAATCAACATCAGGATTCATCAGCAGATTAAGGGCGAAATTTTGCTCGCGATTGCGGGCGACAATGCCCCATATGGCATTTTTGTTATGACTGTAGTCTTTCAGGCTTTCAATCAGCGCCGTTTTGCCTTCCACGTTGATGACGCGAGCAGATAAAGGCGTGTCGCCTGCCTGATAAAGCAGCTGGTTAACGTACAGCTCGGCACAGTCCGGGCCTTTTATTTTCCAGTAGCTGCGGCCGCCTTCCTGCCAGCTTTGCAGATCTTTGCCGTTGCGCTCCCAAAACTTTTGGTTGATTTCGCGCATACCGGTGTAAAGCAGGTCAGTATCTTCTAAAACCTTGTCGTTAAAGTAATCTTCTGCCGCCAAACCCATCGCCCGCGCTTTGATGCGCATATTGATGTCTTTGGAAACCAGAATCACCTGGCGCTGGGTGTGCATTTGCTGCAGATGGTGTACCACGCCCAGAATCTGGTTGTCGGCTTTGCCCATAGGGAGCTGGGCGGGCAGTACGCTGGTAATGGCTTCGGTTTGCATAAACAGCCGGCCCAGCGCCTGGCCCTTGCTGGCGGTATCAAGCAGTACGCCGTTATGCAGGTCAGATTCTTTGCCGGAAATCAGCTCTTCCAGAAAACGGCTGGCTTGCCGGGCATTACGTGCGACTTCGGAGGTGCCTTTTTTGTTGTTGTCGAGCTCTTCTAAAGTCATCATCGGCAGAAAGAGATCGTGCTCCTCAAAGCGGAAGAGCGAGGTGGGGTCGTGCATTAAAACATTGGTATCCAGAACGAAGAGCTTGGTGACACTCGGTGCTTTGCGCTTGCGGGTTGCCATGATGAACTCCTGGAACGGAAAAAGGTGGGCTGGGGTGAGTGGACAAAACCTGAGCCTTGTGCGGCCTCACCCTGCAATGCAACTTAAAGCGTTTTTACAAACTCCAGTACTTCTGTTACATGACCCGGCACTTTCACGCCACGCCATTCTTTAGCGATTTCTCCTTCCTTATTGATCACAAAGGTGCTGCGCTCAATTCCCCTTACATCCTTACCATACATCTTCTTTTGCTTCATGACATCAAAAGCCAGGCAAGCTGTCTCATCCGGGTCAGAAACTAGCTCGAAAGGATATTCTTGTTTGGCTTTGAAGTTTTCGTGGCTTTTCAGGCTGTCTCTGGAAATGCCAAAAACAAGGCATTGGGCGGCGAGAAATTCGGCATGATGATCGCGAAAATCACCGCCTTCGGTGGTGCAGCCTGGGGTGCTGTCCTTGGGGTAAAAATAGAGCACAAAGGCCTGGCCTTTCAGTGCGGTGGTATCGAAGTGCAGATTGGATGTGGTGGCGAGTTTTAATTCTGGACAAAGCTTGTTGGGCATCAAGAGAATCTCCTTAGTTGTGATGATTATAGATGCGTGGCAGATGCTCCGCAGCTACAATAGCCGCAAATATGTGATGGGGATGTGACAGTAATGAGTATCAAATCAGATAAGTGGATTCGTCGTATGGCCAGCGAGCACGGCATGATCGAGCCGTTTGTGCCAGGCCAGGTGAAGGAAGTAAACGGCGAACGTATTGTTTCTTATGGTACTTCCAGCTACGGCTACGATATTCGCTGTGCCGATGAGTTTAAAGTTTTTACCAATATTAACTCGACCATTGTCGATCCAAAAAACTTTGACGAAGGCAGCTTTGTGAATGTTTCTGGTAAGGGTTATTGCATTATCCCGCCAAATTCTTTCGCGCTGGCACGCACTGTGGAATATTTCCGTATTCCGCGTAATGCCTTGACGGTGTGCCTGGGTAAGTCCACTTACGCGCGTTGCGGCATTATTGTGAATGTCACCCCGTTTGAGCCAGAGTGGGAAGGCTATGTAACGCTGGAGTTCTCTAACACCACGCCGCTGCCCGCCAAGATTTACGCCAACGAAGGCGTAGCGCAAGTCTTGTTCTTTGAAGCCGATGAGGACGATGTTTGTGAAACCTCTTACCGCGATCGCGGTGGTAAGTATCAGGGCCAGAGTGGCGTAACGCTGCCTAAGACCTGAGCTTTACATTTTTTTCCCTGCAGGCCCGTATCCGTACGGGCCTGTTTTTTGATCAATACCGCAAGGATTGCCGATGACCCCGCTGATTTCCGCTTCGCAATTACAAGAACAACTGGCCGACGTACTGCTGATTGATTGCCGTCATGATCTGGCTAATCCGCAGGCGGGGCGATTGGCTTATGCAGAAGGCCATTTGCCGGGCGCGCATTTCCTGCATCTGGACGATGATCTTTCCGGGCGTAAAACAGGAACGAATGGCCGCCATCCTTTGCCTGATCCGCAAGTTTTGGCGGATAAGCTGGCAAGTCTTGGGGTAAGCAGCAATTGCCATGTGGTGGCTTACGACGCGCAGGGTGGAATGTACGCGGCCAGATTGTGGTGGCTGCTGCGCTGGCTGGGGCACGATCAGGTGCAGGTTTTGGACGGTGGGATGCCGGCCTGGCAGGGCGGGGTGGTTAAAGACTTACCCGTGCCAGTCGCTGCCAAATTTGTTGCGGAACTGCGCCCTGAATTAAAGGTGGATGTAAAAGAGGTGCTGGAAAATATCCATAGTGCCGTTTTTACCGTGGTGGACGCTCGTTCTCCTTCCCGCTTTATGGGTGAGGGCGAAACAATGGATCCGGTGGGCGGGCATATCCCCGGGGCAATTAATCGTTTTTTTCAAAATAATTTACAGCAAGATGGCCGCTTTAAGCCTGCGGACGTGCTGAAGGCCGAGTGGCAGCAGTTGCTGGCCGGTCTGGATGCCGCTCATACCGTGCAACAATGCGGCTCGGGCGTAACTGCCTGCCATAATCTGCTGGCACTGGAAGTGGCGGGCTTGAGTGGCGCAAGGCTTTATGCGGGCTCATGGAGTGAATGGTGCGCGGATGCGGCAAGGCCTGTTGTTAGAACCTTGCGTAATCTTTGACGCAAGGTAAGTTGGTAAACAGCCCGCTTGGTAGAAAAACCAGCGGGTTTTTTCTTGCTTTTTTATATATAAAATTATATTATGTATTTAAGTATTTTAAAAGGGAAGAAAAAATGAGTCACAGCTATAAAGAAGTCGTGAGTGATATCAGTGCTCAGCTTGCCCAAATGAATAAAGCGATTCCGGCAACCATGGCGGGATTTGGTCAAATGGCCAAAGCCACTCACAGCGATGGTGCGCTGGATAAAAAAACCAAAGAATTGATCGCAATGGCCATTGGTATTGCCGCCCGTTGCCAGGGTTGTTTAGGTTTTCATGCTAAAGCGTGTGTCAGTATGGGCGTGAGCCGTGCGGAGTTTATGGAAATGCTGCAAGTCGCCATCTATATGGGCGGTGGCCCCAGTGTGATGACGGGGGCGGAGGCTTTGCAGGCTTATGAGGAGTTTGGCGGGGAAAAAGCGGCTTAAGTGCTGAAGTATCATCCAGAAAAAACGGCTTTGAATGAACTCAAAGCCGTTTTTTATGCCCGGTTTATTTGGGTGGTTTGGGCCATCTTTCAGTCGTTGTGGTAGCGCGTAGCCAGCCACGCAAAATATCAACTTCTTCTCGCTCCAGATTGGCGCGGGTAAACATGCGGCGCATTCTGGGCATCAGGCGCTTTGGGGCGTCGGGTTTAAGAAAACCAATCGTGCTAAGCGTTTCTTCCAGATGGGTAAAGAAATGCTCCATTGCATCGTGCGTGGCGCTGTCACGGCTTTCGGCAAGATAGGATACATCGTCAGCAAGGGTTGCAAAGATTTCGTAAGCGAATACTTGCACAGCTTGCGCCAGATTCAGGCTGGAGTAATCCGGATTGGTAGGGATGGTGGCCATGCGGTTGCAAAGCAGCACTTCATCAATCGTCAGGCCAGACATTTCCGTGCCAAACACCAGCGCAATATCCTGGCCCGCCTGGATGGTTTGAATAATTTCTGGCGCAAGCTGTCTTGGCGTTTGCAGCGGGTGAGCGAGTTCTCTGCGGCGTGCGGTCAGGGCAATTTGCAAAGTAGTGCCTGCCAGGGCTTCTTCCATGCTGCTGACAACGACAGCGGTATTAAGCACATCATCCGCATTGCTGGCCAGGGCGGTGGCCGTGTCCGATGGAAATTCCTTGGGGTTGATCAGGTAAAGCTTGTTGATTCCCATAGTTTTCATGGCACGGGCGGTGGAGCCAATATTGCCGGGGTGGGAGGTGTGGGAGAGCACAACCCGGATGCGGGAGAGGCATTCGGCAGAGGAATTACTGATGGTTTCTTGAGTCATTTTAAGAACACTTGTTTATTCATTTTGAGAGCACAGGTAGAATAGCGGCCAATCTTATATCGGGTAGCCCGAAATGGGTTGGAATGCGATTTTGATCCGCACGAATATATACTGTGATTCATGCTGTGTCGCGTTTTTTAAGCTGCGCTGCCCCGTTGGTCGATCTTTTACTTTTAATCAGGAATAGCCATGCATCCAATGCTCAATACCGCTGTGCGCGCCGCGCGCCGCGCTGCTTCTATCATTCAACGTGCTTCCAGTAATCTGGATCATTTAGCCGTTGAGAAAAAAGGTCATAACGACTTTGTTTCCGAAGTAGACCGTGCCGCCGAACAAGCGATTATTGATACCATCCTCGAAGCGTATCCAACGCACGCTATTATGGCCGAAGAGTCGGGCAACCGCGGTCAGTCAGAATACACATGGATTATTGATCCATTGGATGGCACCACCAATTTCTTGCATGGCGTTCCTCAGTACGCAGTATCGATTGCGCTGGAACATAAAGGCGTGATTACCCAGGCCGTTGTTTATGATCCTTGCCGCAATGATTTGTTTACCGCAACGCGTGGTGTAGGTGCTTACCTGAATGATCGCCGTATCCGCGTTTCTAAAGTGCGTGAATTAACCGATGGTTTGATTGCCACTGGTTTTCCCTACACCCGCTTTGATAATCTTGAAAACTACATCAATATTTTCCGCGATATGACACAAAAGTCGGCTGGCTTGCGTCGTCCGGGCGCTGCCGCCCTGGATCTGGCCTATGTGGCTTGCGGCCGTTACGATGGTTTCTTTGAATTTGATCTTAAAACAGTCGATATCGCTGCGGGCTCCTTGCTGGTGCAAGAGGCGGGTGGTTTGGTAACTGATTTAAATGGCGAAGAAGGCTTCTTGCAATCTGGCGATATTCTGTGTGGTACACCGCGTGTATTCGGTCAGATGTTGTCGGTAATTCGTCAGCACAATAAATAATTAACGCGTATTTCTTAGCGTTTTTAAAAAAGCGTCATCTCAGGTGACGCTTTTTTTATGGTTAACGGGCATTTTGCCGTTCACCGTTCGTGGACTTGCCGCTGCCCTGATTGGATAATGGCGGCCATATATAGAAATGTTTTTTTTGAATTGATATTTCAGCAAGGGAATACAAAAATGGCGGAAAAAAAACCAAGCGCTAGCGCCAAACCAACGCACACGCCATTTATGCAGCAATACCTGCGTTTAAAAAGTGATCATCCCGATAAATTATTGTTTTATCGCATGGGGGATTTCTACGAATTGTTTTTTGACGATGCGGTTCGTGCAGCCAAATTGCTCGATATCACACTGACCACCCGTGGCCAGACGGCAGGTGAGCCGATTCGTATGGCCGGTGTGCCTTATCATGCCGCCGAGCAATATCTGGCACGCCTCGTCAAAATGGGCGAATCGGTGGCGATTTGTGAGCAGGTTGGCGAAGTCACCGGCAAGGGGCCGGTAGAGCGCAAAGTGATGCGTGTGGTCACGCCGGGTACCCTGACTGATACGGCTTTGCTCGATGTTAAAACCGAAAACCGCCTGCTGGCGCTGAGTTTCTCGCGCGGCAAGATGGGGATGGCTTGGCTGTCGCTTGCCTCGGGTGATTTTGCCCTGATGGACACGACGGCAGATAAGCTGGCTTCTGAGTTAGAGCGCCTGCGCCCGGCTGAAATCCTGGTGGCTGACGATGCAGGCCTGGCTTTGTTTGAGCAGGCCACCGCCGTAGTGCGTAAATTGCCGCCCTGGCAGTTTGAAGCCGCCGCTGCGGTGCGCAATTTATCCCGCCATTTTGAAACGCACGATTTAGCAGGTTTTGGTGTGAGTGAAGGCATGCTGGCACTTGGCCCGGCAGGGGCTTTGCTGGAGTATGTTCGCAGCACGCAAGGCGGCGCGTTACCGGTGTTGGCCGGGCTGCGTTGTGAATCGCAAAGCCAGTATATCGAGCTGGATGCAGCAACGCGCCGAAATCTGGAAATTACCGAAACGATTCGTGGTGAAAGCTCGCCGACTTTGTTTTCTTTGCTCGATCAATGCGCCACGGGCATGGGTTCGCGCTTGCTGCGGCATTGGCTGCATCATCCGCTCAGATCCAGCAGCAAAATCATGCAGCGGCAAAATGCGATTGCGGCACTGCTGGCAACGGCATCGTTTGAGCCCATTCATTCGGCCCTAGAAAGTGTGGCGGATGTGGAGCGGATTACGGCGCGTATTGCTTTATCCAGCGCCAGGCCGCGTGATTTATCCAGTTTAAGAGATAGCCTCAAGGCGTTGCCCGCTTTAATTGCGGTATTGCCGCAGGATGATTTCTTTGCATCTCTGGGTAAAGCCTTATCCCCTGATGCGCAGATCCTGAGCTTGCTGAGTGCCGCTATTCAGACCGAGCCGTCTGTGGTGCTGCGCGAAGGTGGTGTGATTGCCGATGGCTATAGCAGCGAGCTGGATGAGCTGCGTACCATCCAAACTCATGGTGGTGAATTCTTGCTGGAGCTGGAAGCGCGCGAGCGTGAGCGCACGGGTATTCCTACACTGCGGGTCGAGTACAACCGCGTGGCAGGCTATTTTATTGAGATTACCAACTCCTACGCAGGGGCCGTGCCGGACGACTATCGCCGTCGCCAGACCATGAAAAATGCCGAGCGCTATATAACGCCCGAGCTAAAACTGTTTGAAGACAAGGCGTTAAGCGCAAAAGAGCGTTCCTTGGTCTTGGAAAAAGCGCTTTATGATGATTTGCTGCAGCGTTTGCAGCCCTACCTGGGGGCTTTACGTCTGGCGGCGCAAGCTTTAGCAACGGCCGATGTACTGGCCAGCCTTGCGGATCGTGCTGAGCGTGGTAATTATATTGCGCCACAATTTGTGGAAGGCCAGCTATTGCATATCGAGGCCGGGCGTCATCCGGTCGTCGAGGCGCAGATCGATGACTTTATCCCCAATAGTGTGGATTTCTCGGTGGCGCGCAAGCTGCTCTTGATTACAGGGCCCAATATGGGCGGTAAATCGACCTATATGCGGCAGGTGGCCCTGATTGTGCTGCTGGCGCATGTGGGGAGTTTTGTGCCTGCGCAGAGTGCCACCATCGGTAAGCTCGACCGCATCTTTACCCGTATCGGGGCATCGGATGATCTGGCGGGCGGGCGATCTACCTTTATGGTGGAAATGACCGAAACGGCCAATATTTTGAATAATGCTTCAGAAAATTCTTTGGTCCTGATGGATGAAGTAGGGCGCGGAACGTCTACTTTTGATGGTTTGGCGCTGGCCTGGTCGATTGCGAAAGCATTGATTGAAAAAAACCGTGCTTATACTTTGTTTGCAACTCATTATTTTGAGCTGACTCGTTTAGCGCAGGATTATCCCGTTGTCGCCAATGTGCATCTGGATGCAGTAGAGCATAAAGATCGTATTGTGTTTTTGCATGCAGTGCAGGAAGGCCCCGCTTCGCAAAGCTATGGTGTGGCAGTGGCTCAGCTGGCAGGGGTTCCAAAAGATGTTGTGCGTCAAGCTAGGAAAAAATTGCTTGAGCTGGAATCGAACAGTGTTCAAGGCGGCATGCAGGGTGATTTATTTGCCACGGCCAGCATTATGCAAATTGAGCCTGAGCCACATCCGCTTCAGGATGCCCTTGCTGGAATTGATCCGGATGAGCTGACCGCACGCGAGGCGCATGATCTGCTCTATCGCCTGTGTGCGTTGCTTTAGAATTGCTCGAGAAGGCATTTCGTAGCATTTGATGTTGAAATGAGAACGAGATGCAAAAAAACTTTGTTTTTTGCTATGGGTTCCTATAATTAATTTACCTTATTATATGGACTGTATTCTGGGTGTGAGCTAATGAGTTTCCGGAAATTTATTAGCGTTTTATGTTTCTTAACTAAGCATGATCCAAAAACATAGTAAGAATGTAAATTTTACCGGCTAGAATGTGATGCTGTTTGCTAATATTAATTGCTAAGCATAAATGCTTTTCCAATAGGGAGTAGCTGTGAATACGGTGTCGGAGTCTGCTGCAGTGAGTAGTGATCAACAAGGCAGTACTTTGCTTGAGATTGCTTCGTTATTATCTGATGGTTCGCCAGAAGAGGGGTTCTCTTTAACAGAATTAAACGCGAAAGCAGCTTCCGAGCTTAAGCGTTTTGGTGATGATTTACAGTCTCACCTTGCACTGATTGGGGTGACGGTTCCTCCTGCCTTGCAACTGCAGGGGGATAATAAGGGCGCAGTTTATGTGATCGGAGAACATGCTTTAAAAGCGGAAATTGAAAACTTTCTGAACAATAACACGCGTCTTTTGAAGTGGTATAAAGAAGTTGAAGTGATGCATGAAATCTTGCGAAGCACAGAATTAGACCACGGGCAAACACTGGAAGGGCAGGTGTTTAATTTAGGTTTAACCAGTTTGGGTTGCGTTGCGTTTTTTTCAGTGCTGTAGGTTGTAATCAGGAAGCCGGGCAGTTTTTTTTGAGTAAAGCATTTTAAAATCAGCTGGTTGCTTGTTGTTAAATCTTATATTTTTTGTGCCAGAACGATGAAGTTGAGTCAGCGGCCGCCGATAATTTTATCGGCGGTTTGCTATTGTGAGGTATGAATGCAGTGTAAGGCGCGTATTCAGGTTATAATCCTCTGTTTTTTTGGAAAGAAACGCACATGAAAACCACCCGATCACGTCGCCCCCAGCCCGCTATAGCAGAACGTAAGGCGAGCGAGCGCAGCGCGCAGGCTGCTGGTGCAGGCAAACGTACGGGTGGCAAAGCCACTGGTGAAGAATTCTCTACCCGTAATCCTGCTTATGCCAAACCTGCTGCGGCAGGTGCAAATACTCGCGGTGGTAAACCTGCCGGTGAAGCAGGGCGCAATCCTGCATATGGCAAGTCTGCTGTAACAGGTGCAAAACCCCGTGGCCGCAATGCGGCAAGTGGTTTTGCTGAAGCAATGCCAGAGCAAAGCCGTGGTGGTCGCAGTGGCCGGGGCGCACCAAGCCCGGCAGCACCGGAATCGCGCATGCCCCGCGCACCACGCTCCAGGCCAAATCCTCAGGGTGGTAAGGCAGAGCGCCCGACATTTGAGGCGTATAAAGCGGTTGCTGCTGCAAGTGCCGGCATGGCGCCTGAAGGCGAAGTACGTAAAACCAAATATAAAACCGTAAGCCGTGCGCGTCGTATGCAACTGCGCCAGGGCTCGGTACGCGAATTGCAAATGCAGAAAGAATTGCGTGAGCGCCGCGTTGCAACCACGGAAATCCCTGCCGAGCGCTTGCAAAAAGCCCTTGCCTTTACAGGGTATGGCTCACGCCGTGCAATGGAAGACGCGATTGCCGCAGGTAAGGTATCGGTTAACGGCAAAATTGCGGCATTAGGCAGCAAGGTCAGCTTGGGTGACGAAGTTCGTTTTGATGGCAAAAAAGTAGTGCTGAAATGGCCGGACCGTCTGCCGCGTATTGTGATGTATCACAAACAAGAGGGCGAGCTGGTTAGTCGTGATGACCCGGAAGGCCGCGTGACTGTGTTTGATCGCTTGCCACGCCTGAAGTCCAGTAAATGGGTGGCGGTAGGACGCTTGGATTACAACACCAGTGGCTTGCTGCTGTTCACTACATCGGGCGAGCTGGCCAATCGCATGATGCACCCAAGTTTTGAAGTTGAGCGTGAATATGCGGTGCGTGTATTCGGCGAGCTGACTCAGGAACAAATCAACGAAATGCTTAAAGGCATTGAGCTGGAAGACGGTACGGCACACTTTGCCCGTCTTGAAAGACGCGGCGGCGAGGGCTTTAACCACTGGTACCACGTTGTGCTGAAAGAAGGCCGTAATCGTGAAGTGCGCCGGATGTTTGAGCATTTTGGTCTGATTGTCAGCCGTCTGATCCGCGTTCGTTTTGGTTCGATGACACTGCCGGGCCGCTTGCGCCGTGGCCAGTTCCACGAGCTGACCGAGCTGGAAATTCTGGGCATTATGCGTTGGGCAGGGCTGAAAATTAATGGCCGTCAGGCGGACGAATAGGTTGTAAGTGATGAGTAAAGCGTTTGTTCGGGAATCTGAAGCCGATGATGATGAAATTCCTGCTGAGCTGCGTGTTCCGGCAGGAAGTAAAAATTATATGACTCCGGGCGGCTGGCGGAAAATGAAGGCGGAATTTGCCCAACTGGTGCAAAAAGAGCGCCCCGAACTGACGCAACTCATTAACTGGGCGGCCTCCAATGGGGATCGCTCAGAAAATGGTGATTATATTTATGGCAAAAGACGTTTGCGCGAGATCGACCGGCGCATTCGTTTTTTGACTAAACGCCTTGAATTAGCTGAAGTGATTGATCCGGAATTGCGCGAAGCCACTGATCAAATTTTCTTTAGTGCAACAGTGACTTACTTACGTGAAGATAACCGCAGCGAAACTGTATCTATTGTGGGCGTCGATGAAACCGATATGAAACGCCATTACATCAGCTGGACATCGCCTGTGGCCCGGGCGCTGATTAAGGCCAGAGAAGGGGATGTGGTGGTCTTGCGTACTCCTGCCGGTATAGAAGAGCTTGAAATTACTGACGTTGTTTATCAGGCTTTAGAAACCGAGCAATCCAGCTTTTAAGTAAGTCGCTGAATTGGTACTTTGCACATTCATCTGCTTACGGTATCTTGTTTACTATGGATACCTTACGTCAATCCCGTGATAGCCTTTTTCGCCGCGTTTTTCGCAATATGGTCATGCGTATTGCAATCGCTGGCGTGCTGCTTTCTGCATTGAGCTATTACTGGAGTTACGTCAATTTCCAGGAAGAAGCCCTCTCCAATCTTTCCCAGTACATCACTGCCCGCAGCCAGCTTGAAAGCGAACTCTTTATTCAGGCCGAAGCGAACACGAAAATTGTTCGGGATGAGTTTTTGCGCCGCTATGTGTTGCTGGGCAGTGAAGATCCCCGCCCGGCTTTTTATTCGCTGATTGCTCAGGATAAGGATGGAATGTGGAGGGTTAAAGTACAAAAAGACGATTTTGAGCGCAAAGCCACGATCGCCATCTTGCCTGATGCCAGGCAAACCCCTGCTTTTATGCAGCAAGTTTTATTGGCTTATGATGTTTTATCGCAATATGGGCCCGCATTTAGAAATCGCTATTACGATACCTTTATTGACTTAAATGTTTCTAATGGCAGTTTAATGTATCTGCCGGATTTAAATTACGCCCGTAATGGATCAGTCGCTGATTTCTCAATTGATCTTGATACAGAGCTGGGTGCTACACCCGCAATCAATCCTGAAAGAAAAACCTTCTGGACGGGTATTTATTTTGATCGGCAGGCCCTGCGCTGGATGGTGTCCGTGGTTACGCCGCTTGATTATCTGGGGCGATATATTGGCGGAATAGGCCAGGATGTTTTATTGGATCAGTTAATTGATCGTAATAATAAAATAAATATTCCGGGTACATATAATATTACGATGACCCGCCAGGGTTTATTAATAGCCCATCCCGATATGATGGATAAAATCCATGCCAGTAAAGGTCGTTATAATGTTCAGCAGGATCCCGTATTAAAAGGCATTTTTGAGGCTACGCTCAGTGCCAGGCAGGGAGAGCGTTTTGTAGAAACACCGGATGGCCTGAACTGGCTGGGCGTGGCGCCGATTGAGGGCGCAAACTGGCTGTTTGTGACTGTTTACCCTAAAAAGCTATTGCAGGACAAAGCAGCAAAAACCACGAGTGTGGTTCTTTTTTTGGGTATGCTGGCTCTTTTGCTTGAGCTGGCTTTAATGGCATGGGTATTAAAGAAAGATGTTGCGCAGCCTTTAAAACGTTTAAAAAACGCAATTCATGCCGCTGCAGCAGGAAAATCAAGCGAGGGTCTGGATTTAGAGCGTGATGATGAATTGGGTGATCTGGCCCGCAATTTTGCAGAAATGTCGCAAACCGTCAGCCTGCACAGGCAGCATTTGGAAACACTGGTTGAAGAAAGAACGGCTGAGCTTGCAACGCGGAATCAGCAATTAGAAGTGCTGAATGATTCATTAACTCATTTAAATACAGAAAAAAATGAATTACTCGCTATTGCCGCCCATGATTTAAAAAACCCTGTGGCCAGTATTCAGGGTATGGCTCAGCTGATTGCTTTGCGCTTAAATGAATGGCCCAAAGAAAAAATCCTCGACAGATTATCCGGTATTGGTTTACTGGCTGATCGCACCCAATGTATTTTAAGTAATCTGCTTGATCATGAAGCTTTGGAAAGTGGCTCGGTGCAAGTAAATATCGAGCCGCTTTGTTTACGCCAGTTATTAACCGAATTATTGTCAAGCTGGGAAGAGCGGCTGGTAATCAAACAGCAAAATTGCGTTCTGGGTTTGGGGGAATATCCTGTGCTGGCAGACCGGCAGGCTTTATGGCAGGTGCTGGATAATTTGCTTTCTAATGCCTCTAAATATGCGCCGCAGGGAAGTACCATTCATTTAAGCAGCCAGCTTGATGGTCAGTTTGTTCGTGTGCTTGTGGCCGATCAGGGCCCTGGCGTTGCGCCACATGAAATTCCAAAATTGTTTTTGAAATTCAGCCGGCTTTCTGCGCTTCCAACCGGAGGGGAGCACACAACCGGCCTTGGTTTGTCGATTGTAAAGCGCCTGGTGGAAGTGATGCATGGTCGTGTTTATTGCCAAAGCCAGTTTGGCAGCGGGGCAACCTTTGTTGTGGAACTGCCTTTGGCACGCTGATCTGATAAACTTCGCCCCTGTTTAAAATCATTCTGGTTCCCTCTTATGCGTCAATATCTTGATCTTCTTCAGCATGTTTTAGACCACGGAGTCAGGAAAGAAGACCGTACTGGCACGGGCACGCTCAGCGTGTTCGGGCATCAGATGCGTTTTAATCTGGCCGATGGTTTTCCTTTGGTCACTACTAAGAAAACACATCTGAAATCGATTGCTTACGAGCTGCTGTGGTTTTTGCGTGGCGAAACCAATGTGAAGTGGCTGCAGGAGCGGGGGGTTAAAATCTGGAACGAGTGGGCAGCTGCTGATGGCGAGCTGGGCCCTGTCTATGGCTCGCAATGGCGCAGCTGGCCAACGAAGGATGGCCGCCATATTGATCAGATCAGCCAGGTGGTTCAGCAGTTAAAAAACAATCCTGATTCCCGGCGCATTATTGTTTCAGCATGGAATGTGGGCGAGATCGAAAATATGGCACTGCCGCCTTGCCATGCGTTCTTTCAGTTTTATGTAGCTCCGGCAGCAGCTGGCGATGTTGATCAGCGTGGCAAGCTTTCCTGCCAGCTTTATCAGCGCAGCGCGGATATCTTCCTGGGTGTGCCTTTTAATATTGCGTCTTACGCCATGCTGGTGATGATGCTGGCTCAGGTTTGCGATTTGCAATTGGGCGATTTTGTCTGGACAGGGGGTGATTGCCACATTTACAGCAATCACCTCGATCAGGTGCACGAGCAATTATCCCGCACGCCACGCGCTCTGCCGGTGCTAAAGCTTAATCCGCTTAAAAAAGATATTTTTGATTTTGAGTATGAAGACTTTACCCTGGAAGCGTACGACCCTTATCCGGGGATTAAAGCGCCGATTGCGGTTTAACGGGATACAAAATGGATATTGCAATTATTGCGGCTGTCGGGCAAAACGGCGTGATCGGCATAGAAAACCGCTTGCCTTGGTCTTTGCCTGAAGATTTAAAAAATTTTAAAGCCCTCACCATGGGCTCGCCCATGCTGATGGGGCGCAAAACTTTTGAATCCTTACCGGGTTTATTGCCGGGCCGCCCGCATTGGGTGATTACGCGCAATGCTGACTGGCAAGCAGCAGGTGCAACAGCGTTTTTAAGTGTAGAAGCGGCCTTAGATGCTGCGGCTAAGGCGGGCCTTGAGACGTTATTTATTATCGGTGGTGGCGAAATCTACACCCGCTCGCTCCCTTTAGTGAATACGCTGTATCTAACGGAAGTAGGTTTAAGCCCAGAGGGTGATGCCTACTTCCCCGCATTCGATCGTGCTGAATGGCAAGAGGTGGCAAGAGCGCCGCAGCTAAGCGCCAGCGGGATTGAATTCGCTTATGTTGAATATCGGCGGATCTGATTTTCTGCACAATAAAAAACCCGCTGCTTAAAAAGTTGCGGGTTTTTTATTGGCTGCGAAAAGGCTTAATCCTGTGCTTCCAGCCAGTTCATCAGCTCTTCAAAACGTGCCAGTGTGACATCTGCTTCTGGGATGCTTTCTGCCGCACCGTAGCCATAGCTTACATGGGCCACTTTACAGCCTGCTGCGCGGGCCGCAAGAATATCGTTCTTTGAATCGCCCACCATCAGTAACTCATCTGCGCTTACTGCCAGCTTTTCCATGACATATTGCAATGGCTCAGCATTAGGTTTGCGGCTAGGCAGTGTATCGCCACTGACAATCACATCAAATACATTGCCAATACCCAGCTCTTTTAATAGCGGCAGGGTAAAGCGTTCTGGCTTATTGGTGACGATAGCCAGGCGATAGCCGCAATCATGCAATTCATTCAGCGTATTGGCGACGCCATGATAAAGCTTGGTTTTAAGCGTAAGGCCTTCAAGGTAATGCTGATCAAAGCGGCCAAGCGCTTCTGTTTGCGCCGCTGTGCCAGTAAAGCTGGCGGCCATATCAGCGGCCATTGCGCGGGCGACCAAGCTTTCTGTGCCATCGCCAACAAAGCTTTCAATCAGCGCTTCTTCAAGCTGGGCAAGGCCTGCATCACGGCGGGCAGCATTGGCTGCATGGGCTAAATCGGGGATCGAATCGGCAAGGGTGCCGTCTAAATCAAAAGCAAAGGCTTTGATACTCATGCGGGTGTGTCCAGTAAGGTGAAAATATTTTCAAGCGGCCTGCCAATGGCAGCGCGATTCTGGTGAATTAAAATCGGACGCTCAATCAGTCTAGGATGCGCTGCTAATGCGGTAATGATGGCATCGTCGTCTAAAGCGGCCTGGGCAAATTGTTCCTGCCATAGCGCTTCTTTAGTGCGCACGAGTGCAAGGGGAGCAATGCCCAGCTGAGCGATCAGGGTGCGAATGGCCGCTTCATTAAGTGGTTGAGTAAGGTAATCAATGATTTCTGGCGACAGGCCCCTGGCTGTGAGTGCAGCAAGGGCTTCGCGGCTTTTGGAGCAGCGTGGGTTATGCAGCAGCTTCATGCCTTAACCCTGGCCAGCTCAAGGCGCATCTGATCAATTACTGTTTTGTAGTCTGGTTTGCCAAAAATGGCTGAGCCCGCCACAAAGGTGTCTACACCGGCCGCAGCAATTTCAGCGATATTGCCCGCGTTGACGCCACCATCAATTTCCAGCCAGATTTCACGACCTGTACGCGCGGTATAAGCATCAATACGGGTACGTGCCTCTTTGGCTTTTGCTAATACGCCGGGAATAAAACTTTGCCCGCCGTAGCCCGGGTTTACCGACATTAGCAAAATCATGTCGATTTTATCCATGACATAATCTAAATAATGTAGAGGTGTGGCAGGATTAAATACGAGGCCAGCCTTACAGCCATGTTCTTTAATCAGCCCGAGGGAGCGGTCAATATGCTCGGATGCTTCAGGGTGAAAGGTGATGATGTTGGCACCGGCCTTTGCAAAATCGGGAATGATGCGATCAACTGGCTTGACCATTAAATGCACATCAATTGGTGCGGTGGTGTAAGGGCGGATGGCCTCACAAAACATCGGGCCCATGGTGAGGTTAGGGACGTAATGGTTATCCATCACATCAAAGTGAATTATGTCTGCGCCAGCGGCAATGACGTTTTTAACTTCTTCGCCCAAACGGGCAAAGTCAGCGGCAAGAATGCTTGGTGCAATACGAAAATTTGACACAACAGCCTCCGGGGTCAGGGTTTATGACTCATTTTAACGGATACCTTACCTCTATAGCCTCTGGCTTGGTAATATTGTCTCCATCAATGACCAAAAGAACCGCAAAGAATGAGTGACTCCCCTGTTTATAGCGTGCTCGTTCACGCTGAAGCTTTTTATCTGCCAGAGCAATCGGATGAAGTAGCCGATCGCTATGCGTTTGCTTACCGCATCACCATCACCAATACCGGCACGGCAGCGGCTCAGCTTTTGAGCCGGCACTGGGTCATCCGGGATATGGAAGATCGTGTACAGGAAGTACAAGGTGATGGTGTTGTTGGCGAGCAGCCTGTGTTAGAGCCTGGTCAGCATTTTGAATATATGAGTAGTGCCAGCATTGCAACGCCCGTTGGCTCGATGCAAGGAAATTACCGGATGCAAGCTGCTGACGGCAGCCAGTTTGATGCAGAAATTCCCTCGTTTGTTTTAGCAATGCCGCGTATCTTGCACTGATAGTCTGAGTTTGCTGTAAGCGTAAAGCAGGGCGTTGATTAACGCCCTTTTTTTGTTCAATTTATTCTGGATTTTTATGAGCCAAACCCGCCGCAATGACTGGCAGACTTTATCGACCTTGCTGCCTTATCTCTGGCAGTATAAAAATCGCGTGATTCTGGCCCTGTCACTGCTTATTCTGGCTAAGTTTGCCAATGTATCGGTGCCGCTCGTGTTAAAGAGCATTGTTGATGGGCTGGATCCCAGACACGGGCCTTTAGTGCTGCCGCTGAGCCTTGTGCTGGGCTATGGCGCGCTGCGCCTCTGTGCCTCGGTTTTTGGTGAAATGCGCGATGCCGTGTTTGCCAAGGTTACGCAGGGGGCGATTCGTAAAGTGGCGATGCAGGTCTTTGAGCATTTGCACCGCCTGAGTTTGCGTTTTCATCTGGAGCGGCAAACCGGGGGCATGAGCCGGGATATTGACCGTGGCACAAAGGGGATTTCATTTTTACTGAATTTCACCCTGTTTAATATTTTGCCTACTCTGGTCGAGATTTTATTGGTAGCTGGTATCTTGCTGAAAAAGTACGATATTTGGTTTTCGGTGATTACTTTCGGCACCATTGTTTTATATATTGCTTTTACGCTGGGTATTACAGAATGGCGAATGAGCTTTCGTCGCACCATGAATGATATGGATTCAAAAGCCAATACCCGTGCGGTGGACAGCCTTTTAAATTATGAAACGGTTAAATATTTTAATAATGAGCGCTGGGAAGCAGAGCGTTATGATACCAGCCTTAAAATATGGGAAACGGCCGCAGTTAAAAATCAGGTATCCCTTTCATTTTTAAATGCAGGCCAGGCCATTATTATTGCTTTTGGCGTTACTTTATTGGTCGGGCTGGCTGCGGATGGCGTTGTGAAAGGCACAATGACATTGGGAGATTTGGTTTTAGTTAATGCATTCTTATTACAGCTTTATGCACCACTGAATTTTCTGGGTTTTGTTTATCGTGAAATAAAACATTCTTTAGCTGATATGGAGAAAATGTTTACTTTGATGGGGCAGAATGCGGAAGTAACTGATATTAAAGATGCACAATTGCTGGCAACCACATCCGCGGCTATTCGTTTTGATCAGGTTGATTTTTCATACGAAGCAAACCGAAAGATATTGCATGCCGTCAGTTTTGATATTCCGGCAGGCAAAATGGTTGCCGTAGTGGGCAGCTCCGGAGCAGGTAAATCGACATTATCCCGCTTGCTGTATCGTTTTTATGATGTGAGCCAGGGAAGCATTAGTATTAATGGTGTCGATTTACGCCAATTGAATCAAGTGAGTTTACGTGCACATATCGGGATTGTGCCGCAAGACACGGTATTGTTTAACGATAGTATTTATTACAATATTGCCTATGGGCAGCCTAGTGCCAGCCGTGACGAGGTAATTCAGGCGGCAAAGTCAGCGCATATTTATGATTTTATTTTATCCCTGCCTGAAGGTTTTGATACCTTGGTTGGGGAGCGAGGTCTTAAATTATCGGGCGGAGAAAAGCAGCGTGTTGCTATTGCGCGCACGATTTTAAAAAATCCACCCATTTTAATTTTTGATGAAGCGACTTCAGCGCTGGATTCACGCACAGAAAAAGCAATACAGGCTGAATTAAAAGAAATATCAGCCAATCGTACAACTTTAATTGTGGCGCATCGATTATCTACTGTGGCCGATGCAGATGAAATCCTTGTGATGGAGCAAGGCGTCATCATCGAGCGGGGGCGGCACCGTGATCTTTTGGATCTGGGCGCGCATTATGCACATATGTGGCAACTACAGCAGGGCGATGAAGAAAATAAATAATTAAATAATGTGGCGCTTAAAATGCATTCCATGGAAATTGCTTGGTTTGTGCTTTAAGTGCCGCTTGTTCTACTACCCACTCATATAAATCATCTGCATCAAGCGAGAGCTGTACGGCCCGGCTTCTGATTTTTTCCCATACTTCGCGCCTGAGCTGCTGTCGGGCCAATTTTTTGGCCAGTGTGGTTTCATCCGTCTGGCGCATAACATGCCAGGCTTCAGGTTCAGGGCGTACTTCATCAGGGCTGTAAAAAAGTACAGATGGGTGAGGAAGAACTTTCTTTTGATTTAAGTCTTTCAAATTACATAGTGCCTTTGATAATGCCATAACGAGAAGACCGGCTTTAGAAGCTTCGGGCAAAAGATCGTATTTAAAACAGCTTTTTGATCTTAGGGTTTCTTGCAGTGGCGAATTAAAAATATTGCAGCTGGCAAATAGCGTAATGCGCGGGCTGATTACTCAGCGAGTCTCTGAGGCGCTGCGTGTGATTCATTTATATATAAGCGCTAAGTGCTCATTTTGGAATTTTTTTTTAACAAGAATTGATCAAAATGCTGATTAAGCTTTGCGTGTGAAACTTAAGCTTCATCGGGGGCTTTTGATCTGACTCAGTATGGGCATATTGTTCTGGTTTGAACAGCAGATTCTAAAACTGAGCTGCCATTACTGAATCAGGCGAGATTGTATAAGGCTCTTTCATTTACTGCATCAACTCTGTGGCATTCCTGGTAAAAAAACCAAAAATACATCAGTTGCAGGGCTTGACTGAAACAGAATATCCACTTTCTTGTTGGTAATTATTTTGTAATCAAAAAAAATACTTAGAAAGCTTTTTGTAATTTATCGTCTAAGAATCAGAAGTAGGGGAATACCAGCTTTGCCGGGCAGATATAGAAAGGGCAAAATATCTTTTAATGACTTGTGCTGATCGTCCATTATGGGCTGGCGATGAATACAAAAAAGCCACGACAGCGTCGTGGCTTCAGGTCAGCATTTAAATGCTTAACCTCTCATTAATTAAACAGCTGCAGCACTTGCGCCGTTTGTTTTCTTAGTTGCTGTTTTTACTGCATCAGCTGTTGCTGTGCCAGCTGCTTTAACTGAAGCGTCTGCAAAATCAGCAACTTGCTTAGCTGCTTTTGTCAGGCTGTCTACTGCAGCTGCAGTGGCTTGCAATGTTGATTTAACTGCAGCAACTGCAACATCAGTACCTGCAGGTGCTGATTTAACGAATTGGTCTAAACCAGATACAACGTGTTTGTTGAAAGCAGTCGTACGTTCTTCAACCAATTGCGATACTTCAGCTTGTGCTTGTGAAGCGATTTCGTACAGGCTGCGTGAATAATTAGTAGCTTGTTCAATGGATGATTCAGTTAGTTTCTGGCGTAATGTCAGTGCTTCTTGTGCATCTTTTACTGCAACCAGTGCATTTGCATTTTTAGCGCTGGTTTCTAAATTGTTTTTTGCAACTTCAACTTGCAGCTTGATGATCCGTTCGGCAGAATCAATGGAAATGCGTGCGAAACGCAATGCCACTTCAACTTGCTCGGTAGCGAACGCGGAGAATTGTTGTTGTGCAGTAGTCATTTTCAAGGATCCTTTCTATTTGGTCAGTGAATTAGAGTTTTGACTTGCGAGTTGTACGCCGCTTTAATCATGATGCAGTGCACAATCAGGACTTATTCTGGAAGAGGATGAAGTACTTGTCAAATAAATTGTGCGCCGCAACATGTTGCATGAAAAGATAGTCAGGACTATCCTCATCTCACAACAATATATACACACACGAGGCAGCAGCTATGAGCGTGGAAAAACGCGTGATCAAGAAGTATCCAAATCGCCGCCTGTATGACACGGCGACCAGCTGTTATATTACTCTGGTCGATGTAAAACAGTTGGTCTTGGATAATATTGATATCCAGATTGTGGATGCTAAAGGGGGGGAAGACATCACCCGCAGCGTGCTGCTACAAGTGATCATGGAAGAAGAAGCTGGCGGAATGCCTATGTTTTCTTATGATGTGCTGACGCAAATCATTCGGTTCTATGGGAATGCCATGCAAGGTGTGATGGGGAATTACCTGGAAAAAAACATGCAACTCTTTGCGGAAATGCAAGGTCGCTTACAGACACAGGCTAAATCTGTGATCACGGGGGAAAACCCGATGCTTTCTAATGCCAATCTTTGGGGCGATTTTATGAAGTTCCAGGGGCCAGGCATGCAAAGCATGATGAATAATTATCTTGAAAGCAGTACCTCAATGTTTGTGGATATGCAGCAACAGTTGCAAGATCGTGCCCGGCATTTATTTACCGGAATGGGGATGCCAGGCTACGGAAAAGATGGGGCGATTTTATCAGAGGATGAATTAAAACCCACCACTCCGCCAGCATCCAAAGCAGCAGATGATCCCGTAGCTGCAGAACCTGTGGCTGAGCCAGCTAAACCTGCCCCACGTCGCCGGGCAGCTAAAAGCTGATATTTTTTTAGCGGATAAGTTAGGTATAAAGCGCCCTTCAGGGCGTTTTTGCATTGGGCTAAGGTAAAATGGCCGTCGATTTGTAAAAAGCAGAATATTTGTTAAAGGCTGAATTTTGGAAACATCTTTTGAACGTCGTTTTGGTGGCATTGCCCGTTTATATGGCATGCCTGCATTAGCGCGCTTTCGGCAGGCTCATGTTTGTGTGGTTGGTGTGGGAGGAGTGGGCTCATGGGCGGCTGAAGCACTTGCCCGCTCTGCTGTTGGCCATATTACGCTGATTGATTTGGATGATATTTGTGTCTCAAATACAAATCGCCAATTGCCTGCTTTAGAAGGAAACTACGGGAAAATGAAAGTAGTGGCTCTGGCAGAGCGCATTAAGGCGATCAATCCTGAGTGTGTGGTTGATGTTGTTGAAGATTTTGTGAGTATTGATAATTTTGAAGAAACACTGGGGCGGGGTTACGACGCAATTATCGATGCGATTGATTCGGTTAAAACCAAGGCGGCTATGATTGCCTGGTGTAAGCGCCGTAAAATTCGCCTTGTAACAACGGGTGGCGCAGGCGGGCAGACTGATCCGACGCAAATTGCCGTGGTTGATTTATCTAAAACCATTAATGATCCCTTGGCGTCTAAAGTGCGATCCATCTTGCGCCGCGAATATGGCTTTGCTCAGCAGGGAAAAAAAATGGGTGTGGAGTGTGTTTATTCCACCGAGCAGCTGGTCTATCCCCAGCCTGATGGCAGCGTGTGTGGTCAAAAGCCCGATAGCGGTGAAGCAGCGCCGGGCCTAGGGTGTGAAGGGGGTTTTGGTGCTTCTGTGGCGGTAACGGGCTGCTTTGGTTTTGTGGCGGCGGCGCAGGTGTTAAAGCACTTGGCCAAGCCTGCTGCAGCGCCCTCTGCTTCCAGCGCGGAGTGATCGGTTTAAATCAATTAAATTTTTGAGGTGGGTGATGCGTATACGCTTGATTGCTTTGTTTTCCTTGATGCTGAGCTTGCCTGCCGGAGCCTGCACACTATGGGGTGCAGCAGGCATGGCTGCTGGCGGAGGCACGTTGCTGGCCAAAAACCGTGACTGGCGGCCAGATCATGTGCAATCAATCCGCCTGATTCACCCAAAGCGGGGAGCCTCTTATGTGGGGCTCTTCGCAGATAACGGCTCTGCGCCAGGCTTAAAGGCTGGGGTGAATGAATATGGCTTATCGGTGGTGAGCGCATCGGCAAGCAGTTTGGCAAGGCAGTATTGGGATTCGCCAGACGTGCATGGCCCAATGTTGCTGATTCTGCGCGAGGATCACAGCATTGACGATGTTGTGGCCAAAGCCGCGCAACGCTTTAGTCACAGCTCCCCCATGTTTTTGCTGATTAGTGATCATCAGCAGCTTTTAGAGGTGGAAATTGGCAAGGATGGCCGCTATACGCTGCAAAAGCAAAAAGAGGGCGTGCTGGCGCATACCAATCACTATCTGAGTGATGAATTAGCCGCTTGCAATCAAAAAGTTGGGAAAAGTAGCCTGGCAAGGCTGGACAGAATCCGAACCCTGCTGGCGGGTGGCCCATACAGCCTGAGTGATTTTGCCGTATATAGCCAGGATCAACAGGCCGGGCCGGATCTCAGTTTGTGGCGCAGTGGCAAAGAACATACATTGTCCAGCTGGCAAATAGCCACGCCAGTGGCTGGCCCGGCACAATTGTCTGTTCGCATGGCAAACCCTGAGCAGGCAATCGTGCAGAAGCAATGGCTGCTGGATAACACTTTTTGGCAAGGCCCTGCCCGGGTTTTGTTGCCCGAGTCTTCAGAGTAAAAATTGCATTGCACTGAATCCACTAGGTAGTGCTTGCTTGCTGCTGCGGCTGATGCAGCCCATCGCCTGATAAAAGGGAATTGCATTCGGGGCCGCATTAAGCCAGATCGCCTGCTTTTCACTTTTACCTATGCATTGATCGATAGCCGCCAGCATTAATGCCCGGCCCAAGCCCTGGCCCTGATACCTGGGGGCGACAAACAGGCTGCATAGATTCCAGAATTTTTTGACCAGAATGACGCCAACAATGCGGCCATCAAGGGTGCACTTTAAGTGGCAGCCCTGATCCGGGTTGGTGTACCACCAGTGCAAATTGTCTGCCGTATTTTCAATGAGCTCTTGCTGCATCTCAGGCGAAAAACCTAATGTCCCGATGGTTGAAGTCATCAAAAAGAAAAGGGCCTTGCTGTCATCGGCGTGGATGGTTTCAATTTTCACAGGGTTCTTCGGGCTGTTTATTTAAATTAAGTTTAATCGCTTACCTTGCCCCGCAAGGCCTTAATACTTCCCCGCTTATTTTTACTATCCAGTCGTCTCGTTTGTGAGCCCTTGGTAGGGCGGGTGGCTTTGCGCGGCGCGGCGACGGTGGCGACGCTTTCTACCAGTTCAAATAAACGTAAAATACCATCGGCGCGGTTTTGCTCCTGGCTGCGATACTGCTGCGCCTTAATTACCACCACGCCTTCTTTGTTAATTCGCTGGTCCCCCAGCGCCAATAGCCGCTCTTTGAGTGGCAGAGGCAGGGAAGAAGCGGCGATATCAAAGCGTAAATGCACCGCACTGGATACCTTGTTGACATTCTGTCCGCCCGAGCCCTGGGCACGAATGGCGGAGAATTCCATTTCGGTTTCGGGGATATTAAAACGGATAGTCAGCATATGGGGCTGCTCGAAAGATGGCGCATCACGATTCCATCGCAGGCGGGGCTAATACGGTGCGGTTGCCATTACTTTCCATTTGGCTGACGATGCCGGCGTTTTCCATTTGATCGATTAACCGGGCGGCGCGGTTATAGCCGATTCTCAGTTGTCGCTGCACGGCGGAGATAGATGCGCGGCGGCTTTTTAGGACCAAGGCCACGGCTTCGTCATAGAGCGGATCGCTCTCGCTGCCTTCATTATTGTTATTGATATTGGATGCGCTGGCTTCGGCATCAAACCCACCATTTAATACGCCATCAATATAGCGTGGCTCGCCAAATTGCTTGAGGTGCTCCACCACCCGGTGCACTTCATTATCGTCAACAAACGCACCATGAATACGCTGCGGATAGCCGGTGCCTGGCGGCAGGAACAGCATATCGCCTTGCCCAAGCAGGGCTTCGGCCCCCATCTGGTCAAGAATGGTACGGCTGTCGATCTTGCTGGAAACCTGGAAGGCAAGGCGCGTTGGGATATTGGCTTTAATCAGGCCGGTAATCACATCCACCGATGGGCGCTGGGTGGCCAGAATCAGGTGAATCCCCGCCGCGCGGGCTTTTTGGGCCAGACGGGCGATCAGCTCTTCAATTTTCTTGCCTGCCACCATCATCAGGTCGGCAAATTCGTCGACCACCACCACAATAAAGGGCAGATGTTCCAGCGCTTCCGGATCATCCGGCGTCAGCGTGAACGGGTTGGTCAGCCGCTCGCCGCGTTGCTCGGCTTCACGCACTTTCTGGTTAAACCCGGCTAAATTACGCACGCCAAAGGTGCTCATCAGGCGGTAGCGTTTTTCCATCTCCGCAACGCACCAGTTCAAGGCATTGGCGGCCAGCTTCATATCGGTCACAACCGGTGCCAGCAGGTGCGGGATACCGTCATAGACAGACAATTCCAGCATCTTCGGGTCCACCATAATAAAGCGCACTTCTTCGGGCGTGGCTTTATACAGCAGCGATAAAATCATCGCGTTCACGCCGACTGATTTACCCGAGCCGGTGGTACCGGCTACCAGCATATGCGGCGCTTTAGCCAGATCGGTTACGATGGGCGCGCCGGTAATATCTTTGCCCAGCGCAATGGTCAGCTTGCTCTGGTTTTGCTGGTAAACATCTGAGGACAAAATCTCAGAGAGGCGAATCATCTGGCGTGTGGGATTAGGTAATTCCAGCCCCATGCAGGTTTTGCCCGGAATGGTTTCTACAACACGAATCGATACCAGGCCCAGAGCACGGGCTAAATCTTTCATCAGATTTACAATTTGCGCGCCGCGCACGCCGATTGCAGGTTCGATTTCATAGCGGGTAATCACGGGGCCGGCGTAGGCATCCAGTACGGATGCTTTTACCCTAAACTCGGCCAGTTTTTCTTCAATCAAAATACCGCGGTCTAATAAATCATCCTGGCTGATTGTTTCGATTTCCGGGTCTGGCGGGTGCAGCAGGCCGAGTGATGGCATAAAGTCGGCGCTGTAGTGCGCAGGCTCAGCAGGCGGCAGTGGCGCAGGAGCTGGTGGTTTAGACCAGGTCAGCACCGGTGCTTCAGGTGGGGCGGGTTCTTCCTGATACGCTGGCGCTGCCGGGATGACTGGCTCAGGCTGAACAGGCACAGCGGGGCTGCTGATGGCGGCAGGTGGCGGCTCGCTCAGATAAGACGCAATGGTGGCCGGAGGAAGCTCAAGGCGGGGCTCGGGCAAGGGCGGCAAGGGCTCTGCTGCAGGCTCAGGAATGTCTTTGACCGCTTCCAGCGTAATGGTCTCGCAGGGCACCCAGTCAGGAATCACAATGTTTGCTGCACTTACAGCAGGTGGTGTTTCTGCCGGGGGCGTACTGATGATGGGGAGATCTGCGGCGCTTAAAGTCGGCTCGATACGCGGCGCAGGATGTGGTTTGGGCTCCAGCTGAAATAAGCGGGGGCTGGATTTGATCGGCGCGCTGGGTGTGCCCGGTGCCTTAGGGCTGCGGGCTGGAATGGGCGCAGGCTCTGGTGCTTTGCCATGAATACGTGACAAGCGCTGATGAATTTCTTCGCTGGCAATCAGTGGCAATTCAGCGGGTGCTGCCGGGCGCGGGCGCTCAGCATGGCGCTTTACCCTGTGATCATTTTGTAAGTGCTGCCTGATCTGAGAAAGATCAATCAGCGGCAAAGTGCTGGCCGAAGGCGCTGGTGCTGCACTTCGTTGTTTCAGCTGCTGGAATAATTCATCTCTCTGAATGGCTTTGGCAGGCTCTGGCTTATCCGCAGCCTTTACCAGGCTGACTGCAGGGCGGGCCGCTTCAGAATGGGGAGCCACCGGTGTGCCGGATACCGGCGCAGGGGGCTGATAGATGCGCTGGCGTAGTGTGGGGGCTGCAGTTGCTGCCGCTATCGGAGCAGGCTCGCTCTCTTCTATGATTTCTTCTTCATATTCTTCTTCGGTCTCCTCAGCCTCGTCGGTATGGCTGGGATCAAATTGCGCTTTAATGCTGTCGCTGATGGCTGCGATACCTGTTTCTATGGCGATGCCTGTTTCTTCCAGGATCAGGCTCCATGGTTTGTTACGCCAGAGCGGAACCCCAATACCCAGCCCAACAGAGAATAACAGGGCAGATAAAATGACCGAATAGCTCAGTAAACTTTGCCCTGCAGCCAGCGTGCAAAGCGAAATAACAAAGCCCAGATATTCAAGAGCGGAAAGTTTCTGCTGCTTCCATACCCGCTCTAATGCAAAAAAAGCACAAAGCCAGGCAGCCAGAGCCACATGCCGGTTAAAACCTAACAGCACGATCAAAATAAATGCAGGACAAAGCCAGGCTAAACGGGCCGTTTGCAATAAGTGATTGATTCGGGAAATGAATCGAATTGACATGTTTTTACAAATCCAGGACAGCAGAAATAGGCAGACCCGCATTATCCGCTTCCTCAGGGAGAACGCCAATCAGCAAAAAGGCTAGTGCATGTTCAATATGTACAGAGATGCGTGGCAAACCGCATCTTTACACTGTGCAGGCAGGCATTGGCCTCTGTTATTGCGGCGTTTTTCGTACTTATTAAGCGGAAAGCGGCTTACTTTGCTGACTGAATAATTCCGGATGCTGCTTGCCATACCAGCCTTTTACTTCAGTGTGATCCAGCGCCAGAAAATGCCGAATGCCAGGAACAAGAGGAAAAAGCATGGTGATCAGCAGCAGACAAAGGCCAAAGCAGGCATACACGGCACTGATATCCAGAAATCCAAGGGTCAGCCCTGCTACGGCGGGCCCTAATATGCCGGAAACCTGCATCACCATCATATTGACCGAGGAAAAACGGCCGCGAAAGTGATCGGGAACCGCCAGCTGGCGGTGTGTCTGGCCGACCAGCTGGCTGACTGACATCGAAAACCCGGCAATGGCAAACCCAAGGACCAGCAGCCAGCCTTGCGCACTCAGCGCCACACCAATAATCGTCACTGCCGAAACCATCAATGCACCCGTGCAGGCTTTAAAACGCCCAAAAGCATGAATTACTTTTTTTGCACCCCAAAGAGCGCCAATCAGCATCCCCATGCCTAAGGCGGCTTCGGTTGCACCCAGCCAGCTGGCATTCAGCCTGAGCGAATGAATTTTTAAAGGCAGCAACATCCCTACAGCGGGTGAGAAAAACATCATGCAAAAAAAGGCGTACAGCGTCCAGCTGCGATCTATCGGGATATTCCACTTTGCGCGTAAGCCCGCCCGCACCTCAGTAAGCCACCCATCCCGTGCCCGGCTGGCAGGTTTGACGGGGGGAATGGCAAATGCGGACAGGGCGGCAATCATCAGTACGGCAGTGTAAATCCAGAGTGCAATGGGGATACTGCTCAGGGCAACGATGGCTCCGCCAGCAACCGGCCCGGCTAACTGGCCCACAGACTGAGCGCTTTTTTGTAAGCTCAGCGCATCTGCAAGACGCTCTGGCGGTACTAAATCAGCGGCAATACTTGAGGCGGCCGGGCGCACGATTGCAAAAGCAATGACTTCAACAATATAGATAAGCACGATGAGCCAAATATTGTAGATGCCAAGGCTGGCCATGGTTGCCAGGCCCAGCGCTGTTGCCACTGCAGCAAGCAGGCCCCATGCCATTAAACGGGATTTGGGGTGGCGATCGCCCAGCGCAGAAAGTAAAGGCAGGGCAATCAGCATGGTTGCGGCGGACGAAATCCCAAAAATGGATAAATCGGCCGCGCCCCCGTGTGTGGCAATCCACCAGCTGATGGCAACGCTGCCAGCGCTGAGGGACAGCACGGCCAGCACATCGTGTAAAAGTAAGAAAGGAAATGCAGAACCCAGACCCTGCCATTTATGAGTAAAAGGTGCGGACATCGTGATCTCGTGTAAGCGGTGTATGGGCTGTAAGGTGCATTTACCTGCTTATGCCGGTGCGCCTTTGCTTATGTTTTTTATAAAAAGAGCTTGGGGCGTTGTGTGGCATACCAGTTTTTTACTTCATGGTGATCTAAGGCTAAAAAAGTACGAATGTCCAGAATGCGGGAAAAGGTCATCGCCACCAGAAAAAGGCCAGAGCCAAATGCCGCATAAACCGTATTGATATCCAATATTCCAAGAGCTATGCCTGCCAGGGCGGGGCCTAAAATGCCGGATAAAGTCATGGCCATAAAATTTACCGAAGAAAACCGGGCACGAAAATGGTCGGGCACAGCCAGCTGGCGGTGGGTCTGGCCAACAAGCTGACTGACCGACAGGGCAAATCCGGTCAGGCCAAAGCTGATTACCAGCATCCAGCCCCTGTCGCTAAAGGCCGTCGCGCAGATGCCCAGCGCTAGGGTGAGCGTTGCGCTGCGGGTTGCACTAAATCGCCCCTGCCAGTGAATCACCCTGGCCGCTCCCCATAAAGCACCGGTTAACATGCCCATGCCCAGTGCGGCTTCGGTGGCCCCCAGCCACTGGGCGCCCAGGTTTAAAAAATGGATTTTCAGCGGCAGCAACATGCCGATCGCCGGGGTAAAAAAATCATGATAAAAAAGCTGAACAGGGTCCAGTTCCGATCGATGGGGATATTCCACTTTGCATGTAAACCTGCACGCACTTCGGCGAGCCAGTGGCTTTTATTTAATGCCGGGGCGGGGCGGATAACGGGGATGGCAAAGGCAGAGAATGCGGCAATCAGCAGAATCACGGTGTACACCCATAAAGCTGCAGGAATGTTGCTTATTGCAATTATTGCCCCGCCTGCAACCGGCCCGGCAAGCCTTCCAAGAGATTGCGCACTTTTTTGCAGGCTCAGTGCATCGGCAAGGCGATTTGGGCTGACCAGATCTGCCGCAATGCTGGATACAGCGGGCAAGACCATAGAAAAAGCAATCACATCGAAGGCGTAGATCAGAATAATGAGCCCGATATGATAAAAGCCAAAACTGGCCATCAGGGCCAGCCCCAGCGCGGTAATCACCGCGGTAAGCAGCCCCCATGCCATGACTCTGGATTTAGCAAGACGATCGCCCTGCGCGGAAAGCAGCGGCAAAGCAATCAGCATAGTCAGTGCTGCCGTGATGCCAAATATAGATAAATCGGCTGCACCGCCGTGGGTAACGATCCACCAGCTAATCGCCACACTGCCGGTTGTCAGTGAGAGTACAGCCAGAAAATCGCATAAAAGCAGAAAAGGAAAAGCGTGGCCTAAGCCTTGCCATTTGTTGCGAAAAGAAGAGGGCATGGCAGTGGCTGATCAGGGGGCGAGGGACGATTTTATCAGCTTACCTGTTTATGACTGAGGGATTGCCTGGCCAGTTTAAACTATTTATTTTTACTGACAGCCACATGCGGGTTTGCCACGGATAATGACCTTGCCCTGATGCAAAAAAACCACGCATGGCGTGGTTTTTTTGTGAAGCTTTGCGGCCTGGTTTAATTAATCAACCAGTTCGCGCGCTGCAGCAACCTGATCTTTATAAGCATCAAAGATACCGCGCAGTGAGTCTTCCATCGTGGTGCTTGGTGCCCAGTTCAGATCGGCCTTGGTGTTGTCGATTTTTGGCACGCGGTTTTGCACGTCCTGGTAACCCTTGCCATAGTATTCGCCGGAAGTGGTTTCCAGAACGGTTACTTTGGCTGCCATTTCTGCGTATTCAGGATAGGTTTTAGCCAGATCCAGCATCATGGTGGAAAGCTCACGCACCGAGTAGTTGTTCACTGGATTACCAATGTTATAAATCTGGCGTGTGGCTTTGCCGTCTTTATTATCGATAATCTTAACCAGTGCTTCGATACCGTCGGTGATGTAAGTGAACGCACGTTTTTGCGCGCCGCCATCCACCAGCTTGATTGGCTCGCCACGAACGATATGGCCCAGGAACTGGGTAATCACACGGCTGGAGCCTTCTTTAGGTGTGTGGATATTATCCAGGCCCGCACCAATCCAGTTAAACGGACGGAACAGGGTGTAATCCAGGCCTTCCTGCTGGCCGTAAGCGGCAATCACGCGATCCATCAGTTGCTTGGAGCAGGCGTAGATCCAGCGTGGTTTGCTGATCGGGCCGTAAACCATATTGGAGTTTTCAGGATCAAAGGCTTCGTCTTCACACATGCCATAAACTTCGGATGTAGAAGGGAAAATCACGCGCTTTTTGTATTTAACACACCATTTGATAATGGGCAGATTCGCTTCAAAATCAAGCTCGAATACGCGTAACGGTGCTTGTACATAAGTGGCTGGTGTTGCGATAGCAACTAATGGCAATACCACATCGCATTTCTTAACGTGATATTCAATCCATTCCTGGTTAATGGTGATATCGCCTTCAAAGAAGTGAAAGCGTTTGTTATCCATAAATTCAGAAACTTTATCGCTATACATATCCATACCGAAAATTTCCCAGTCGGTATTTTCGAGGATGTATTTAGACAGGTGATGGCCAATAAAACCATTAACGCCAAGGATGAGGACTTTTTTCATTGTGTTTTCCCGAAGGTACTAATTAATGTAAATCTATTGAGGATGCGCCAAAATGGCGAATAAAATCACTACCATTCAGTGTCTCCCCGTCCAATTCTGCATGCAGTACTAAAAGTGCTGCACCATCACTGCAAAGTAAAATAATTCTATTGCCGTCAGCATACATCAGCGGGGTAATGGGTTCGATGGCTGTTGTATCTGCTGTGAATATTTGCCGTGTGCGCCAGATAATCAGGCGCTTGCCATTGATGTCACTAAATGCGCCCGGAAAAGGCACGGTTACAGCGCGTACCAAATTATGGATGTTTTTAGCGCTTTTTTGCCAGTTTATCTGCCCATCTTTGGCTGTACGGCCGCCATAATAAGCGCCCTGGCTTAAGTCTTGCTGCGTAAAATCAGTTTTTCCTGCAATTAATCGCGGTAATGCCGCACTTAAGCAAAGCTCTGCCGCTACGGTGACTTTTTCAAACACTTCCTGCGCGGTGTCATCAGGAAAAACAGGCACGGCTTGCTGAGCCACAATCGGGCCATTGTCCGGCTTGATATTCATGACATGCAAGGTGGCGCCGGTTTCGGTTTCGCCATTAATAATGGCCCAGTTAATCGGCACGCGGCCACGGTATTGCGGCAGCAGGGAGCCATGCATATTAAACGCACCCTGCCTGGGCGCACTTAATAAAGGCGCTTTCAGCATATTGCGATAATAAAACGAGAATAAAAAATCCACATTCAGCGCAGCAATTTGCGCTTCAATTTCAGGTGTATTTGGGTTTTCTGGCGTAATAAACGGGATTTCGTAATCAGCTGCTAATTGGGCAACCGAGCCAAACCAGATGTTCTCATTTGGATTGTCTTCGTGCGTCACAATCAGCCTGATCTCAATGCCCGCGGCCATCAGCGCTTTAATACAGCGCACGCCTACATTATGGTAGGCAAAAACAACGGCTGATTTCACGCGCCATCCTTTTTATGTTGATCCGGGTCTGCCTGTAAAATACTGGCAATTAAATAACGCGGGCGCTGGCGTACTTCATGATAAATACGGCCGATATATTCGCCTAAGAGGCCAATCCCAAACAGCGCAATACCAATCAGGAAGAAGACGATGGCAAATAAGGTAAACAGCCCGCCAACTTCCGGCCCCATAAAGATCCGGCGCAGGACCAGTAATAAGAATAGAGCGCCTGATCCTAAGGAAACAAAAATCCCCAGCATAGAAAATAATTGCAAAGGCAAAATCGAAAAACCGGTCATTAAATCGAAATTAAGGCGAATCAGGCTGTAGATCGAATACTTTGATTCACCGGCAAAACGCTCTTCATGGCCAACCACCACTTCAGTCGGATTTTGCGAGAAAGAATAAGCCAGTGCAGGGATAAAGGTGTGCATTTCCTGGCACTGATTAATGGTATCGATAATGCGGCGGCTGTAGGCGCGCAGCATGCAGCCCTGATCGGTCATTTTGATCTTGGTGAGCTTTTCGCGCAGATTATTCATGCTGCGGCTGGCCACATGCCGCCACCAGCTGTCATTGCGCTGACGACGGATCGAGCCCACATAATCGTGGCCCTTATCCATTTCGGCCAGCAATGTGCCGATGTCTTCCGGCGGGTTTTGCAGATCGGCATCAAGCGTCACAATGCGTGAGCCTTTGGAGTGCTCAAATCCCGCCAGAATGGCGCGGTGCTGACCAAAGTTGCCGTTGAATAAAATCACCCGCGTGACATCCGGGCGCTTTTCGTACTGGGCGCTTAACAAGCCTGCCGAGCGATCACGGCTGCCGTCATTGATAAATAAAATTTCATACGGCGTATTCAGAGCGTCAAGCGCAGGATAAAGACGGTCAAACAGGGCCTGCAGGCCGTCTTCTTCGTTGTAAACCGGTACGACAACAGAAACGATGGGCTTCATTGATATCTCTTTTTAAAACCTGATACATAAGTGCTGCAAGAAGGGGGCCAGCCCCTTCTCATTATTTAAGGCTGGCGGACAGCACTTCACTTAAAGCGGTGCAAACACGCTGTACATCTGCCACTTCCATGGCAGGGAACAGCGGCAGAGTAATGGTGCTTGCGCCAATATGCTCTGCGTGCGGGTACATGCCTTCGGTGTAGCCCAGATTGCGGTAGTAGCTAAATAAATGCAGCGCGGGGTAGTGAACACCAACCCCAATGCCTTTTTCTTTCATCTGCGCAATAAACTCGCCGCGGCTGATTTTCATTTTTTCCAGTGGTAAGAGCGGCTGAAACATATGCCAGTTGCTGTTTGTAAAATCAGCGGGCGGCAATTCTAAGCCTAAATCGGCATCCAGCAAATCAAAATAAGCCTGGGCAAGCGCTTTTCGCTTGCTGTTAAAGCCATCGAGCTGCTTAAGCTGTCCAAGTCCAATGGCCGCAGCCACATCGGTCATATTGAATTTACCACCGGGTAAATCCACATCCATGCTGCCATCGGGGAAGCGGGTGACGCCTTGCAGTCGCCATTTTTCAAACAGGGCCGCTTCGGCTTCATTATTCATCACCAGGGCGCCGCCTTCGGTGGTGGTCATGTTTTTATTGGCGTGAAATGAAATCGAGCACAAATCGCCAAAACTGCCGACTTTTTTGCCGTTCCAAGTTGCGCCCTGTGCCTGTGCTGCGTCTTCAATCACGCGCAGGCCGTGTTTATTGGCAATGGCATAGAGGCGATCACGATCGACCGGCAGGCCCGCCAGATCAATCGGGATAATCGCTTTGGTGCGCGGCGTAATTGCGGCTTCGACTAAATCTAAATCAATATTACGGGTGACAGGATCAACATCCACCAATACCAGCTTGCCGCCGGTATTTAAAATCACATTGGTGGTTGATACCCAGGTCATAGGCGTGGTGATGACTTCATCGCCGGGCTGCAGATCAATTAGTCGCAGTGCGATTTCTTGCCCGCCGGTTGCTGAATTGACTACTCGCACAGGGCGGCCGCCAAAATAGGCAGACAGTGCGGCTTCAAAGGCTTTTACTTTTGGGCCACTGGTAATCCAGCCCGAGCGCAATACATTGGCCACATCATTAATGGTTTCTTCGTCAATGCTTGGGCGGGTAAAGGGGAGAAAATCGCTCATGAATGATCCGTTTGTATTTTTAAAGGATGTGGCAAGAATTGAAGCAAGATTGCGGCGATGCCGGTGCCAATCAGTGCACCAGCAGCATTTGCCAGCATGTCGTGCGTGTCAAAACTGCGGTAAGGCGTAAGCGCCTGTGCAAACTCAATTGCAACGCCCATTAAGCTGGCCAACAGCCAGATAAGGGGCAGCTTTCTCTGGCGGGCAAGGCCAAACCAAAGTGCAAGCAAGCCATAGGCCAGAAAATGACCAATCTTATCGCTGTTTGGCATGGCTGGCATGGTGAGCGGAATCAAAGACATCACCCATATAAAAGCTACATAGACCCATGCCAGCCTTTCAAAGGCAATCCTTGCCATCAGCTCTTTGCTACCAGTAAGACGCCCAGCATAATGATGGCGATCCCCACGAGACGCATCGGTGTAACTGCTTCACCAAATAACCACCAGGCTAAGCCCGCATTCACCACATAGCCAATGGATAGCATAGGGTAGGCAATGCTGACTTCTACGCGGGATAACGCCAGAATCCATACCACCACGCTGATGACATAGCAGGAAAGCCCGCCAATAATATGCGGATTGCTGGCGACTTTCAGCCCGATTGGCCATGCGTTAGCCATGGAGAAATCGAATTGCCCAATAGTGCGGGTGCCCGCTTTTAATAAAAGCTGAGCACCAGCATTGAGCAATACGCCAAATAAAATCAATCCAAATTCAAGTGCTTTCATGGTTTGGCAATCACTAATCTGCGTGCATCTTTGGCGATGGTTTTCATTTTCAGGCCGCGTGTTTGTAATTCATTAAAAGTATCAGTTTGCAAAATGGCGACAGGCTGTGCATCGCTATTCCAGCGGGCGATAAAATCATCCAGTGAAATGCGTTTATCGGGTTCTGATTTCTGGCCCATTTCAAATTCATCAATATATTCAACAAATTGCAGGGTTCGTTTTAAATAAAATGGCAGAGACTGATCGTAATAACGTACTGCATAAAGTGTGCTTTGCGGCGTGAGCTGCGGCTTGATGGCTTCAACCAAATGGTAGCTGGAGTTCGTATAAGCGTAAGACTCGTGCCCAATCATGGGCAATTGCCCGCCCACTAATCCTGCCAGCGCCATCGTGGCGATCGCTGCTTCTTTTTTGCCTTTGCCAGCCAGGATAAAGCTGGTGATGGCTCCGCCTACTAATACCAGGCCTGCTGCCACCAGCCAGGCTGCGTAGGCTGCGTTATAAATTTGTGGCGTGTGCTCGCTTGCCATGGTGCTGACATAGGGATAAGCGCCAACCAGCACAAGGCCAGGAATGGCAATCCACGCAAAATGCCAGCGCAGGGCTTTGCCACTGATATCCATCAGCGTTTGCGCCATCAGCATGGCCAGCGCAGGGAAAATCGGCAAAATATAAGACGGTAATTTAGAGCCGGATTTAGAGAAGAACGCAAAAATAAATACCGACCAGATCAACAGAAAACGGTTGGTTTTAAATTGCTCATTGCTTTGCCAGCTTTTCTTTAAAGCTTGCGGCAGCAGGCTGGTCCAAGGCAACAGGCCGACGGCAAGAATCGGGAAGAAATACCAGAGCGGGCCTTCACGGCGATGCTCGGTGCTTAGAAAACGCTCAAAGTGCTCGTGAATAAAGAAAAACTGTGCGAATTCAGGATTGGCTTTAGATACGGTTAAAAACCAAGGCACGGTAATCAGTAGGGCCAGCGCCAAGCCTTTGAATAAATGCAGCCTAGTCCAAAGCTTAAGATCCCGGCAAATAATTGAATAGGCCACAATCGCAATGCCCGGCAGCACCAGACCGATCAGGCCTTTGGATAAAACGGCCAGACCAATTGCACCCCAGGCCACAAGCATGCCATTGCGGTTTTCTTTGGCGCTGGCGCCGTCTCTTTGCGCCAGCAAGAAGCCGCACAGACTGAATGTCAGAAATGCGCTGACGCCCATATCTAGCGTGAGAAAGTGGCCATTGCCTATCCACCAAGCGCTGCTTGCTAAAATGCCGCTCGCAAGCCATGCGGTGGCTTCGCCCCAGAGTTTGCGGCTGGTAAAGAAGACCGCCAGCAATCCTAAAAAGCCAGTCAGTGCGGGCCATAGCCTTGCTGCAAAATCTGATTCGCCCAGCACTTCAAAGCTGGCCGCTGTGGCCCAGTATTGCAAGGCAGGTTTTTCAAAGTATTTAATGCCATTCAGGCGCGGGGTATTCCAATCGCCACTGACGACCATTTCACGGGCGATTTCTGCATAGCGGCCTTCATCGGGCGTAATCAGCTTGCGATAACCCAGCGTGCCAAACCAGAGGACGGCCAAAAGGAAAAGCACCAGCCACTTGGCGGCGGGGCGGTTAATCAGACTATTCATGGATTTTCATTGGGATTGAGCGGTGCGGCATTGTACCTTAAGCCACATGAATGCGTGAAACGCTGCGGTGTATAGAATTTGTAAGTGACCTTATTCTCTGCGGGTCCGGATTAGAACCAAAACGGCGCCACCGCCACCTTCATGCTGCGGGGCTTGGCAAAAGGCGAGTACTTCGTCTCTTTGTGCAAGCCAGTTTTTAAGCTTTTGCTTCAAAATTGGCTCGCCGTTTTTAGAACCTATGCCTTTGCCATGCACAATGCGTACGCAGCGCAGGCCTGCCGCATTGGCGCTTTGTAAGAAGCGCGTCACGCTGATTCTGGCTTCATCACTACTTAAGCCGTGCAAATCCAGATGCCCGCTGGTTGGTCACTGGCCTTTCCTCAGGCGCTTCAGCGTGTCGAGCTTCTGGCCTGGCTTGCTGTAGAGCAGCTCTTCGCCCGGTGCCAGCTCATCCCATGGCCAGAAATCGGTCATATCATCCAGCGGGCTGAGGTGCTCGGCGTGTTGTTTGCGTGGCCAGGGGCTGACTTCTGGCTTCGGGTGCTGATATTGGGTGTTTTTAAGCGGCTTAACGCCCTGCACCGAGCGCATAAACAGGGTGTGATCATCCAGTGTTTCTACAGGTTTACTTTTGGGTTTTGCAGCAATCTGCGGCTTGGCGCGTAAAGCTTTTCTAAGCTGGCGCAGCTTGGGGTTATCCATGTCAATCCAATGCAAAAGGGGCGCTGAGCGCCCCTTGGGTCATCTTAAATTATGAATTAACGTAATGAATCCAAATATTTATCTGCATCCAGCGCGGCCTGGCAACCCGATGCTGCGGAAGTCACTGCCTGGCGGTAGATATGATCCTGCACATCGCCTGCGGCAAACACACCAGGAATACTGGTGCCGGTTGCGCCACCATCACGGCCGCCCTTGGTTACGATATAGCCGGTCGCATCCATTTCCAGTTGGCCTTTAAAGATATCTGTGTTTGGCTTGTGGCCAATGGCAATAAATACCCCGGTTAACTCAAGATCACGTGTGCTGCCATCTACGGTTGATTTAAGACGGGCACCCGTTACGCCTGTGGCATCGCCCAGCACTTCATCCAGCGTGCTGTTGATGGCGAGGGTAATTTTGCCTGCTTCTACTTTCTCCATTAAATGGTTGATCAGGATTTTTTCTGAACGGAAAGTATCACGGCGGTGAATTAAAGTGACATGCGCAGCAATATTAGACAGATACAGCGCTTCTTCAACGGCTGTATTGCCGCCACCCACTACGGCAACCTGCTGATTGCGGTAGAAAAAACCATCGCAGGTCGCACAAGCAGATACGCCGCGGCCGGCAAAAGTTTCTTCGCTTGGCAGGCCGATATACTGGGCCGATGCGCCCGTTGCAATAATCAGGGCATCGCAAGTGTATTCGCCGGAATCGCCCACCAGACGGATTGGTTTTTCATTTAAATGCGTGGTGTGAATATGATCAAAGATCATTTCTGTGCCAAAACGCTCGGCATGCTTTTGAAAGCGGGCCATCAGCTCCGGGCCTTGTACGCCATCCGCATCGGCTGGCCAGTTGTCTACATCCGTTGTTGTCATTAGCTGCCCGCCCTGAGCAAGGCCCGTTACCATTACCGGATTAAGGTTGGCACGGGCAGCATAAACGGCAGCAGTGTAGCCAGCAGGGCCTGAGCCTAAAATAAGTAAACGAGCGTGTTGCGTAGCCATAAATCAGCTTCCTTTTCTAAGAGAGGGGAAAGTGTGCCGGAGCCTTATTGAAAGGCATATTGATTATTTGCTCACAGTTTACGTCTTTCAAGCCTGGCTTTCTAATCGAAAATGCCTATGGGGCTCATTAATTATTCTTTTTCTGCGTTTGTGAGTAAGGGCAATGGATGGTATGCAGAGCCTTGGTGTTTTACCACGCCCCTCTGCCTGAGTAATCCTTGTTGGGCATTCAATGCTGAATTTTAAGGTATAGATTTATGTATCCTTTGATACAGCCTTTCCCTTTTCATTTTTAATCATGTTTTCAATGGGTTAATTAAGAAAATACCTTACGGTCTTTCGGTGGTTTGGGCTGTATGTCACGAATTAAATTCCATTGGGGGGCATGTATACGTTGTTGACTGTGGCTAACGAAAAATCGTTGGGTTGATAAAGCGCCAGCCAGTCTGTCATGTCTGATTAAATCGTTGCCGTCGCATGCCCCCTCAGAAATGGATTTTCCTATTCAGGTATTAATGCACTGGCTGGTTTGAAAAAGATAAAAATCGCCAACCCAACCCAACCCAACCCAGTGCGTGCGTAGCGGAAGATGCCTTGTCATTTTATGTTGCTCAGTGGTATGCCTCAGCGAATTAGTAAGTGGGGTGAGGTATGAATCCGCATTAATCGAATAGTGCATCAAAGGCTGAGTCATCAGGCTTAGTAACTGGCGGTACACGTGAGGGCGGGGTGATGTGTGTTTTGGCCTTCAATGGTAATAGATGCTGTCAATGATTGCCTGATTAAGCTGGACTGGGCTTGGCGTAAAGGTCTATAATCCTGTGCTCTGTGGGCATGGTGCCTGCAGATAATTTTGGTGCTCACCCCGTTAAGGGTGCTCAAAGTCTGTGATTTTGGGTGTCGTGTGAGTGCTGGATGTAACCCTTAGCTTGGAGTTTTACTATGTCCGTTAGCATGCGCGATATGCTTGAAGCCGGTGTCCACTTCGGTCACCAAACTCGTTACTGGCACCCAAAAATGGGTCAATATATTTTTGGCGCACGTAACAAGATTCATATTATCAACCTCGAAAAAACTCTGCCATTGTTTGAAGAAGCTGTTAAATACGCTCGTCGTATTGCTGCAAACAAAGGTACTGTTCTGTTCGTAGGTACTAAGCGCCAAGCTCGTGAAATCGTTGCTGAAGAAGCAGCGCGTTGCGGCATGCCTTTCGTTGATCACCGCTGGTTAGGCGGTATGCTGACTAACTACAAAACAGTTAAGCAGTCGATCAAACGTCTGGAAGAGTTACAAGTTATCGTTGCTAATGAAAACAGCGGCTACGGTAAGAAAGAATTGCTGGACATGAATCGTGAAGTTGAAAAACTCAATCGTAGCCTGGGCGGTATCAAGGATATGAAGGGTCTGCCAGACGCGATTTTCGTGATCGACACTGGTTACCAAAAGGGTACTTTGGTTGAAGCTAAGAAACTGGGTATCCCGGTTATCGGCGTAGTTGATACCAACAACAACCCTGAAGGTATTGATTTCGTTATCCCTGGTAACGATGATTCAAGCCGCGCAATTCGTTTGTACGCTCAAGGTATGGCTGACGCCGTGCTTGAAGGTAAAAACCAATCAGCACAAGAACTTGTCGAAGCAGTTGCTGTAGCCGCTGCACAGTAATATCGTAAAGTTAATATGCGAAAAAGGGGCGTTTCGCCCCTTTTTTGTAAATAACAGATAAGTAGCTCTGCATCTTTCCGGTTTTTATTATTAAATAATCCGGATAAGCGATGCTCTACTCCTTACCCAGTTTCAGGAGAAATAATCATGGCGGAAATTACCGCGAAAATGGTTGCCCAGCTGCGCGAGCTGACTGGCCTTGGCATGATGGAATGTAAAAAAGCTTTGGTTGAAGCCGATGGCGATATCAAAAAAGCTGAAGAAGTAATGCGAATCAAATCAGGCAACAAAGCGTCCAAGCTGGCTGGCCGTACTGCTGCTGAAGGGATTATCGCTGCATTTATCTCTGAAGATAAAAAGATCGGCGCTGTACTGGAAGTGAACTGTGAAACAGACTTCTTAGCAAAAGACGAAGGCTTTATCGCGTTTGCCAAGCTGGCAGCTCAGGCTGTTGCTGATGCAAATCCGGCTGATGTTGAAGCGCTGGCGCAAGTTGTTGTTGATGGCAAAACAGTTGAAGAAATCCGTAAAGAAGCTGTTGCCAAACTGGGTGAAAACGTGACTCTGCGCCGCTTTGCGCGCTTTGAAACAGCTGGCCAGGTTGCAGCTTACCTGCACGGCAACAAGCTGGGCGTTCTGCTGGATATCGTGGGCGGTGACGAGCAACTGGCTAAGCAAATTGCAATGCACATTGCGGCAACTAAGCCTAAGTCTCTTGATGCAAGCGGTGTACCTGCTGACCTGATCGAAACTGAGCGTCGTGTTGCTACTGAGCGTGCTAAAGAAGCAGGCAAGCCAGAAGCAATGCTGGAAAAAATCGTTGAAGGTACAGTACAAAAGTACCTGAAAGATGTTGTATTGCTGAGCCAGCCATTTGTAATGGATGACAAAGTAACAATTGAGCAATTGCTGAAAACCAACTCTGCAACTGTTAATGCATTCAACCTGTTTGTTGTTGGTGAAGGCATTGAAAAAGCAGTGGTTGATTACGCTGCTGAAGTGGCTGCTGCTGCAAAGATTTAATTGTTTGCATTAAACTTAGCCCGCCGGAAGAGTAGTCTTTAGGCAGGCTGAGCACTGGATATTTGCTTTATGCGCCGCACGGTAACGTGCGGCGTTTCCACAATTTGCCCCTCCATGGATAAGGAAGCTTCAAATGAGCCAAGCACCCAAATATAAACGCATTTTGCTGAAACTCTCCGGCGAAGCCCTCATGGGTGAGGATAGCTATGGCATCAATCGTGTCACAATTGACCGTATTGTTGGTGAAATCAAGGCTGTATTAGATCTTGGCGTACAAGTTGGTGTTGTAATCGGTGGTGGTAATATTTTTCGGGGCGTAGCACCTGCCGCTGCGGGGATGGATCGCGCAACTGCAGATTATATGGGCATGCTGGCAACGGTAATGAATGCGCTGGCCTTGCAGGATGCGATGAAACGCGCAGGTATTGTAAGCCGTGTTCAATCTGCGCTGACGATTCAGCAAGTGGCTGAGCCCTATGTGCGTGGCAAAGCAATCCGTTACCTTGAAGAAAATAAGGTAGTGATTTTTGGTGCAGGAACGGGTAACCCTTTCTTTACAACAGATACCGCTGCTGCTTTGCGCGGCATGGAAATGGGCGCCGATATTGTTCTTAAAGCCACCAAAGTTGATGGTGTTTACACCGATGATCCAAAGAACAATCCAGATGCTGTACGTTATCAAACCCTGACTTTCGATGAGGCCATTGGCCGTAATCTGAAAGTGATGGATGCCACTGCATTCGCGCTCTGTCGTGATCAAAATATGAATTTAAGTGTCTTTAGTATCTTCAAAGCAGGCGCATTAAAGCGCGTAGTTCTTGGGGAAGATGAAGGGACGCTGGTACACTGCTAAACTTTCTGAACAGAGGCGCGGATTATTAACTCCGTGCACTGTTAGTGGGCCATAGTACAAATGAACGATTACTCATTAGAAACGAGTAAATAAGGGAATGCATTATGATTGCAGAAATTAAAAGCAATACCGTTACAAAAATGCAAAAATCAGTTGAAGCTTTGCGCGTTAATTTAGCCAAAGTACGTACTGGTCGCGCGCACGTTGGTTTGTTGGATCATATCAATGTGGATTATTACGGTGCACCAACAGCAATTAATCAGGTTGCTAATGTAACTTTGATTGATTCACGCACAATTGGTGTTCAGGCTTGGGAAAAAACAATGATTTCCAAGATTGAAAAAGCAATTCGTGATGGCGATCTGGGCTTGAATCCATCAACTAATGGTGATGTGATTCGTGTGCCTATGCCGGCACTGACCGAAGAGCGCCGTAAAGATTTAACAAAGGTTGTTCGCAACGAGGCAGATGATGCTAAGGTAGCCGTGCGTAATATTCGCCGCGATGCCAATGAGCAATTAAAACGCTTAGTTAAAGATAAAGATATTTCTGAAGATGATGAGCGTCGTGCAGCAGATGATGTTCAGAAGCTGACAGATAAATATGTAATTGAAATTGATAAGTTGTTGGCAGAAAAAGAAAAAGAATTAATGACAATGTAATCATTTACTGGCCGGTGCAATTGTACCGGCCAGTAAACGTAAGGGGTTTGGTGTGGCCATATTCAGTAGCTCAACTAAAGAAATGCCGCAGGACATTGCAGCTGTTCCCCGTCACATTGCCGTGATTATGGATGGCAATGGCCGTTGGGCAAAAAAACGCATGATGCCACGTATATTTGGCCATAAGCGTGGTGTAGAGGCTTTACGTGATACGGTGCGCGCTTGTGATGCACTTGGCGTGGGTTATTTAACTGTTTTTGCTTTTAGTAATGAAAACTGGCGTCGCCCGCAGGATGAAGTCTCATTTTTAATGGGCCTCTTTCTGAAAGTGCTGAGTGGTGAAATTAACCGCATGCACGACAAAAATATTCGTTTAAAAATTGTTGGCAATCGCGAGCATTTTGGTCCTGAACTGGTGGCGTTGATTGATGCTGCCGAAGAAAAAACGGCGGACAACACAGGTTTAACGCTGTCTATTGCTGCAGATTACGGCGGCCGTTGGGATGTCATTAATGCCACGCATGAAATGCTGGCAGATCACCCGGAATTAAGCACCACTTTTACAGAAGATGATTTATCTCCCTACCTTGCGATGGCCTATGCGCCAGAGCCTGATTTGTTTATCAGAACAGGAGGAGAGCAGCGCATCAGCAATTTCCTGCTATGGCAGCTTGCCTATACCGAGCTTTATTTCAGCGATATGCTTTGGCCTGATTTTGACCGTCAGGCACTGGAAACTGCGATTGACTGGTATCACAGCCGTGAACGACGTTTTGGCCGTATTAGTGAGCAACTTCAGACCCCATGCTAAAAACTCGTGTTCTAACGGCCCTCTTCTTACTGCCGCTGCTGCTTGCGGCAATCTTTTATTTACCTCAAATGGGGACAACCGGCTCTCTTGCATGGATTTCATTTTGTGGATTGATTATGGTTGCCGCATCCTGGGAGTGGCAGCGCTTATCCGGCATGCAAGGCTTTATTGCTAAAGTTTATCCTTTATTAACCGCAGTTGTATTTGCTTTACTCAGTCAGCTTATTTATACGCCTTCAATGTTATTGGGGCTGATGCTTGGGGCGAGCGTGTTTTGGTTATTTGTCACGCCATGCTGGCTTTCTAAAAAATGGAAGCTGGCAAATGCCGCAAATTTAAATATTTTATTAGGCTGGGCTTTGCTGCTGCCTGCAGGGCTGGCATTAATTGTGCTGCGCACAGCGGGGCCATGGGCTTTACTGGCTGTATTGGCGATTGCCTGGGTTGCCGATTCGGCCGCCTATTTCTTTGGTAAAGCTTTTGGTAAACACAAGCTTGCACCATTGATTAGTCCTGGCAAAAGCTGGGAAGGTGCTGCTGGCGGTTTACTGGGCGTATTGATTTATACTTTCTTTTTGCCTAAACATTTGTTTTTTCATGGCGAGCTATTGTCGCTTGCGGCATGGCTGGCTATTGCAGTGATCTTAACGGCGGTTAGTGTAATGGGGGACTTATTAGAATCCCTCTTTAAGCGTCAGATCGGAATGAAAGACAGCAGTAATTTATTACCGGGGCACGGCGGAGTGCTCGACAGGGTTGATAGCTTATTAGCCATCCTGCCGGTAGCCTGTGCAATTTACCTCAGCTTCTTATTATTCTAAATTCAAACTGCGTAAATCATGTGCTTGTCACAAGATCTTATTGCTGAAATTAAAACACTGGCAATAAAACCAATACAGCAGATGTTTTTTCCAAAGAAAAAACGTATTGGTTTTATTGCTGTTTTAATATATGGCACAGGTCTTTTTCGGGCAGATTAAAGCGCAAGGCCATATCATCATGTCCTCTATGCAAAAAATCACCATTTTGGGTTCAACTGGCAGTATTGGCGTTAATACACTTGATGTGATTGCCCGATATCCAGAGCGATATCAAGTGTTTGCACTCACAGGAGCCAGTCAGCTGGAAAAACTGGCTCAGCAATGTGTGCAGTTTAAGCCTCGTTTTGCTGTTGTTTTGGATGCTGTTTCGGCTCAGACATTAGCCGCACTATTAAAAGAGCAGGGCTCTGCTACTGAAGTGCTGTGGGGCGTGTCTGCATTGAGTGATGTGGCAACGGCCGCAGACGTCGATGCCGTGATGGCGGCAATTGTAGGGGCCGCAGGGATGCAACCCACCCTGGATGCCGCGCGTGCGGGCAAACGCATTTTGCTGGCAAATAAAGAAACGCTGGTGCTGGCCGGTTCTTTATTTATGGATGCGGTGCGCGAATCCGGTGCTGCGCTGTTGCCGATTGACAGCGAACATAACGCTATTTTTCAGGTGCTGCCTGGCGCTTATCGTGAAAATCCTTATGCGGCTTGCTTGCAGGATGCAGGCGTTAAGCGCATTTTGCTGACGGCATCGGGCGGGCCATTTCGCACCATGGCGCATGAAGCATTGCATCATGTTTCGCCAGAGCAAGCCTGTAAGCACCCTAACTGGTCTATGGGTCGCAAGATTTCGGTGGATTCGGCCTCATTAATGAATAAGGGGCTGGAAGTCATTGAGGCGCGCTGGTTATTCAATGCGCCGGAAAAAAACGATATTTCAGTTGTTGTGCATCCGCAAAGCGTCGTGCATTCCATGGTGGAGTATATGGATGGCTCGGTGCTGGCTCAGCTGGGCAACCCTGATATGCGCACCCCCATTGCCTACGGCATGGCTTACCCGGAGCGAATTGACGCGGGCGTGAAATCGCTTGATTTCTTTAGCGTGGGCCGTCTGGATTTTGAAGCGCCAGATTTACAGCGCTTTCCTTGTCTGCAACTGGCTTTTGATGCCCTTGCTGCTGGCAGTGCCGCCCCTGCCATTTTAAATGCGGCCAATGAAGTGGCCGTTGAAGGCTTTTTAAATAAGGCTTTACGCTTTACAGACATCCCCCGGCTTATCGAGGCGGTATTGGGGCAGTGTACGCATCGGGCATCGGCTGAATCATTAGAAGCCTTGCTTAGTGTGGATGAGATGGCGCGTGCTGCTGCGCGTCAGTGGCTGCAGAGTCACCCCTTATGCTGACGTCACTGCTGGCGTTTATTGTTGCCATTGGCCTGCTTGTTTCCATTCACGAGTACGGGCATTACTACGTGGCAAAGCGCTGCGGGGTAAAGGTGCTGGTTTTCTCCATTGGTTTTGGTAAACCGCTCTGGCAGTGGCGTAGGGGTGAAACCCTTTGGCAAATTGGTGCGATTCCGCTTGGCGGCTATGTCAGCATGCTTGATGAGCGTGAAGGCGAGCCAATTGCGGCTGCCGATTTGCCACGGGCTTTTAATCGTCGTCCCCCTCTGGCTAAAATGGCCATTGTTGCAGCAGGGCCGCTGGCTAATTTTTTGCTCGCAATTTTGCTGTACTGGGGCTTGTCATTGTCTGGTGTTGAAGCGCTGAGGCCGGTGGTTTCATTTATCAGCGCAGGCTCTGCCGCAGAAAAAGCGGGGCTTCGTCAGGGGGATGAAGTGCTTTCTGTGTCAGGAATGCCGGTTTCCAGCTGGGATGAGCTGCAGTTTGGCCTGCTGGAGCAGAGTGGCGGCTCGGTAACAGTACCCTTGCAGCTTCGGTCAAATACTGGTTCAGAGCGCTCTGTGATGCTGGATCTCAGTCATCTCACCCGGGATGAAATCGATCAGCAGCTTCTCTCCCGTCTTGGGATGTCTCCTGTCCCTCTCAGCTTACGTGTTGCTCAGCTTGCACCTCAAAGTGCCGCGGCAAAGGCCGGCATCAAAGCGGGCGATCAGCTGGTGATGATCAATGGTGCCCCATTGCATGGCTGGCGCGATGTGCAGGCTGCTGTGGCGTCCTCTGCTGCTCAGCCACTGCTTATAAGCTGGAAGCACAATGGGCAAGTCATTGAACGCACAGTTATTCCTGATACGGTTGTAGAAAACGGGCAGAAAACAGGCAAGCTTGGTCTTGCTCCTGAAGTGGATGCGACTGCCTGGCAGAAGCAGCGGTTTACCCGGGATTTTGGCCCGGTTGAGGGCTTGCAATATGCGCTGAATAAAACTTGGCAGGGCAGCAGGCTGACTCTGGTGATGTTTTGGAAAATGCTCACAGGACAGGTGTCCGTGAAGCAGGTCAGCGGCCCGATTACGATTGCAACATTCGCAGGGGAAAGTGCCCGCATGGGCTTAAATGCTTTTCTTGAGTATCTTTGTGTAATTAGTATTAGTTTGGGGGTTTTAAACCTGCTACCCTTGCCGGTGCTGGATGGCGGGCATTTGATGTATCATACGGTAGAATTTTTGACTGGGCGGCGTCTGCCGCTTGAGGCTGAAGCATTTGGTCAGCGCATTGGTATTGTGTTGTTGTTAGGCTTGATGTCTCTTGCGCTTTACAACGACATCCATCGGCTTTTTCTTGGTTAAACCACTTTGCTTGTTTAGCCGCATATTTCAAGGCCAGGGTTTACAGCAGCAATTAAGGGTTTTCGGCCGTTTTTTAACGCAGTGTGGGCACTTTATGCCTGCTAACTCATTAGTGACTCTTCATAATAATGAAATTAAAATCGATAAACTTGTTGTTAGCAGCTGCCCTGAGCAGTATTGCTTTTCCTACTTGGGCGGTTGAGCCATTTGTGATCCGCGATATTCGTGTTGAGGGGCTGCAACGAACTGACGCCGGAACGATTTTTAATTATTTGCCGGTAAAAGTGGGTGATCGCTTTGATGATGATCGCGCACAAGAGGCGATCAAGGCCTTGTTTGCAACTGGGTTTTTCAATGATGTGCGGGTTGAATCCAACGGGCAGGTGCTGATTGTTACGGTGGATGAGCGTCCTACCATTGCGCAAATCAATGTTAATGGCTCTAAAATGCTGGAAAAGGATCAGATTAAAAGCGCCCTGAAAAGCCAGAGCTTTGCTGAAGGGCGTATTTTTGATCAAAGCGTGCTGGATGCTGCTGTTCAGGAAATCAAACAGCAATATTATTCACGTGGCCGTTATTCCGTTGTGGTGAAGTCAGAAGTCACTAAATTAGAGCGCAACCGTGTTGGCGTTCAATTGGATATTTCTGAGGGTGAAGTGGCCCGCATTCAGCAGATTAATATTATTGGAAACAAAGCGTTTTCCGAAGATGATTTGCTTGATATGCTGAGTCAAACTACGGGTGGCTGGCTCACTTGGTACACCAAAGCCGACCAATACTCCAAGCAAAAACTATCTGCTGATCTGGAAAAACTGCGCTCTTGGTATATGGATCGTGGTTATATCGAATTTAATGTTGAATCCACTCAGGTTGCTATTTCTGAAGATCGTGAAGGTATTTTCCTTACCTTGAATATTTCAGAAGGCAAGCAGTTTGAAGTGAGCGATATCAAATTGCTGGGCGACACCATTATTGACCCTGTCATTTTAAAGAAACTGATTACTTTAAATACGGGCGAAGTGTTTTCGCGAGAAAGCCTGAACAGATCAACAGCCGCAATTACTGAAGCTTTGGGTGAAGTGGGCTATGCTTTTGCCAATGTAAATGCTGTGCCGGAAATCGATCAGAAAAATAATAAAGTGGCATTTACTCTTTATGTTGATCCGGGCAAAAAAACCTATGTAAGACGGATTAATGTAAACGGTAATTCCCAAACCCGCGATGTGGTTATTCGCCGTGAATTACGTCAGTTAGAATCAGCGGCCTATGATGGCGCTAAAATTAAACGGTCCAAGCAGCGCCTGGAGCAGCTCGATTACTTCGGTGAAATTGTCGTTGATACGCCGCTGGTGCCAGATACTGCCGATCAGGTGGATATGAATGTCACCGTGACTGAAAAGAAATCAGGCAACTTTAATATTGGTGCTGGTTATGGGCAAAGTGAAGGCGTTGTTTTAGTCTTGTCACTTTCTCAGAATAACTTTTTGGGCAGTGGTAAGCAATTTGCGGTTGAAGTAAATTCAAGCTCATCCAATAAAGTGTATTCCCTTGGGGTGACTAACCCGTATGCAACACCAGATGGTGTTTCGGTGGGTTGGAATATCTATCGCCGCGATACAGATCCATCACGCGTTGATTTGGGCCAATATACGACTTCGTCCTATGGGTTTAACTCAAATTTCAGTCTGCCTTTAACTGAAACAAACCGGATTGGTTTTGGCTTAGGCTATGAAAGCCTTGCTATTCAGGCCGATGCTTCTGCGCCTAAGCATGTATTGGATTTTGTAAACACCCAGGGCTCCAGAAATAAAACATTCCCCGTTTCTGTAAACTGGGGACGCGATACACGTAATAGTGGTTCTTACCCTACATCTGGCTGGTTACTCAGCCTGAATGGTGAGGTGACAGCACCCTTCTCAGATATTGATTACTACAAGCTATCAACCCGCAGCCAGTACTTTATTCCATTCGGTAAAGAAATGAGCCTGATGTGGAATGTGGAAGGCGGTTATGGCCATGCTTATGGCGATAATATTTATCCTTTCTATAAAAACTTCTATGCCGGTGGTGTAGGTTCAATTCGTGGTTTCAGATCTGGATCGGTTGGGCCTGTTGACAGTCGTGGTGATGGTATGGGAGGGGATAAACGACTGATCAATAACTTTGAATTCTTCTTCCCGATTCCAGGTTTGAAAAATGACCGCTCTACGCGTTTAAGCGTGTTCGCGGATTCCGGCGCGGTTTGGGGTGCAGGCGATAAGCCAAACTTTAGCGAACTGCGTTATTCAGCGGGTGTGGCGTTTACCTGGGTTTCACCAGTAGGGCCAATTAAATTAAGCTGGGCTGCGCCATTTAATGCTCAGCCAAATGACCGTGTTGAACGCGGACTCCAGTTCCAGTTGGGTCAAGTATTCTGATTTTAAGGAGCCACTATCTATGTTGAAATGGCCACGTGCTGTATTACTGGCAATGGGTGTTGTATTGACTTCCAGTGCATTTGCGGCAGATATGCGGATTGGTTTTGTGGATACCGAGCGAATCTTGCGTGAGGCATCCCCGGCAGTGAGGGCGGCCAAAAAAATAGAGCGTGAATTCGATGCCCGCAAAGCCGATTTGCAAAAGATTTCGGCTCAGGGTAAGGCTTTGCAGCAGCTGCTGGACAGAGGGACACTTGCAGAAACGGATCGCAGAATTAAAGAGCGCGAGCTCGTTAAAATGAATCAGGATTTTCAGCGTATGCAGCGTGAATTCAATGAAGATATGAATGTGCGCCGCAATGAGGAATTATCCGGTCTGCAGGAGCGGGTAAATACCGCTATTGCGCAAATAGCGACCAGCGAAAAATACGATTTAATTTTGCAGGAAGTTGCATGGCGCAGCCCTCGTATTGATATTACAGACAAAGTATTAAAGCTTTTAATGGACAAATAAACGCATGTTGCTTTCCTTCAGATTATCGGGACTTGTTGAATTACTCGGTGGTGAGCGTCATGGCGATGATGTGCTGATTACCGGGGTTTCTTCTTTAGAAAAAGCAGGGGAGGGCGAGCTGGCATTTTTAGCAAACCCCCGCCTGCGCGCGCAATTGCAAACCAGCCATGCTGCGGCCTTTATTGTCCGCCCCGCTGAAAGTGCCAGCTTAAAGCATCCGCATATCGTAACGCGTGATCCGCAACTGTATTTTGCTCAAGTTGCGCAGCTGCTGCACCCGCGTCCGGTGGCGGTGGCGGGTATTCACCCCCGCGCTATCGTTGACCCGCTTGCAAAAGTTGCAGCCAGTGCTCAAATTGGCCCCGGTGTAGTGATTGAGGCGGGTGCGGTAGTGGGTGAGCGCACAATCGTGAAAGCCAATGCATATCTTGGTGAGCGTGTCGAAATTGGTGATGATTGCCTTATTCACCCCAATACCAGTGTACACAGAGGTGCATTTATCGGTGACCGGGTGATTTTACACAGCAATGCGGTGATTGCAGGCGATGGTTTTGGCAATGCATGGGCCACAGATCATTGGGAGAAAATCCCTCAGCTTGGGCGTGTTCTGATTGGCAATGATGTTGAAATTGGTTCTTGCACCACGGTAGACCGGGGTGCATTAAACGACACTATTATTGGTAACGGTGCAAGGATCGATAACCTGATTCAGGTCGCCCATAACGTGGAAATCGGTGAACATACGGCCATGGCTGCCTGTGTGGGAATTGCTGGCTCTACAAAAATTGGCGCGCGCTGCCAGATTGGTGGCGCGGTAATGATTTCAGGCCATCTGGAAATCTGTGATGGTGTAACGGTCATGGGCGGCACACTGGTGGCGAAAACGATTCGTGAAGCCGGTGTGTATTCAGGCTCATATCCGATGCAAACTTATGATGACTGGCGGCATAATGCCGCTCACTTGCGGCATCTGGATGAATTGGCCAAGCGCATCAGGCAGCTTGAAAAAGAAATTGCTGTATTGACGTTGCCTGCTGAATAGAAGTCAACGAAATTCATTTTAATTAACAGGCTTTAAGTCACTTTAAGCAAGAGATCACGGCTGTCAGTCGCCGGTTGGAGAATAAGAGTAATGAGTCAGACCATGGATGTTTTAGAAATTACAAAATGCTTGCCACATCGCTATCCTTTTTTATTAATTGATCGCGTTTTAGAAATTGAACCTGGCGTTTCAATTAAAGCAATTAAAAATGTCACCATTAATGAGCCTTTTTTTCAAGGCCATTTTCCAACCTATCCGGTCATGCCAGGTGTGTTGATTATGGAAGCGCTTGCCCAGGCTGCGGGTGTATTGTCGTATAAAAGCCTTGAAGTTGCGCCTTCGGAAGATTCTTTATATTTCTTTGCAGGTATTGATAACGCAAGGTTTAAACGCCAGGTTGTACCAGGCGATCAGCTGACTTTATGCGTGCAGATTACAGCCAATAAACGTGGTATCTGGAAATACAAAGCACAGGCTTTTGTCGGTACAGAATTAGCTGCTGAAGCTGATTTAATGTGTGCGCAACGCGAAGTTCAACGCTAATTCAGTCAGAGTAAAATATGTCGAAAATTCACGCTTCAGCCATTATTCATGACGGAGCCGAGCTTGCCCCTGACGTAGAGATCGGCCCTTTTTGTGTGATCGGTGAGCATGTCAGTATCGGCTCCGGCACCCGTCTTGAGGCCCATGTGGTCGTAGACGGGCATACGCAAATTGGCAAAAAAAACCGTATTTATTCTTTTTCCAGCATAGGCTGTGCGCCTCAGGATAAAAAATATGCGGGCGAGCCAACACGCCTTGTGATTGGCGATGGCAATACTATTTTCCAGAATGTCACGATTTCTACCGGCACGGCGCAGGACGATGGCGTCACCATGATAGGGGACGACAACTGGATTATGGCCTATGTGCATATTGCCCATGATTGCAAAATTGGCAGCCATACTATTTTTGCCAATAACACAACCCTAGCAGGCCACGTGCATATTGGTGACTGGGTGATTTTGGGTGGCTTTACCACCGTACACCAGTTCTGCAAAATTGCTCCGCATGCCATGACCGCGTTTACTGCTGCGGTAGCTCAGGATGTGCCGCCTTTTGTTATGGCCGCGGGTAATCGGGCTGTGCCAAACGGAATTAACAGCGAAGGCTTAAAGCGTCGGGGTTTTAGCAGCGAGCAAATTACCCATATTAAGCGTGCATATAAAATGCTTTACCGCCAGGGCTTGCCTTTTGCAGAGGCTAAAGCGGCTATAGAAGCCCAGGTCACTGAACAGCCGGAGCTTCAGGCCTTTCTTGATTTCTTTGCACAATCCACTCGTGGGATTATCCGCTGATATGCAGCGCATATTAAATACTCAAGGCCGCCTGCGTATTGCTGTGGTGGCCGGTGAATCTTCGGGCGATTTATTGGGAAGCCAGCTTATTCTGGCTCTGAAAAAACGCCTGCCACATGCTGATTTTTTTGGTATTGCAGGCCCTAAAATGCAGGCCGCAGGCTGCACGACTGTTGTGCCTATGGAAAAACTGGCTGTGCGTGGTTATCTGGAAGTGATTCGTCATTTACCCGAATTACTGCGTATCCGCCGTCAGTTAAAACGGCAGTTACTGGCAGATAAGCCAGATTTATTTATTGGCATTGATGCACCTGATTTTAATTTCGGCTTAGAAAAAGCACTTAAACAAGCGGGTGTGCCAACCATTCATTATGTTGGTCCTTCTGTTTGGGCGTGGCGCTCGGAGCGGCTTAAAAAAATTGGCCAGTGCGTGTCGCATATGCTGCTGCTGTTTCCTTTTGAAGAAAAAATATATCGGGATGCAAATATTCCTGCCAGTTATGTTGGTCACCCTTTAGCTGAGATTTTTCCTGAAGTACCAGATCAGCTTGCTGTGCGTGAAGTGCTGGAAATCCCGCCGCAAAGAGCCGTGTTTACCCTGCTGCCTGGCAGTCGCCAAAGCGAAGTTGAAATGTTGGCGGCTTTGTTTGTTGAAACCGCCAGAAAACTACTGGACCGATATCCAAGTGCCTTGTTTCTGGTGCCCTTTGTAACGCGTGAAACACGCTTATTGTTTGAGCAGGAAATCTGGAAGCAGGGCGCTCAGGAGCTGCCGTTTCGTCTGATGTTTGGCCATGCACACGAAGCGATGCAGGCTGCTGATGTGATTTTACTGGCGTCAGGCACGGCAACCTTAGAAGCAATGATGTCGCGCCAGCCCATGGTGGTGACTTACCGTTTGTCTTCGCTGACTTACCGCATGGTTAAAAGAAAGCTCAGACTGCCTTATGTCAGCCTGCCCAATGTACTTGCTGGCAAATTTGTGGTGCCAGAGCTTTTGCAGGACGATGCAACCTCGGATAATTTGCTTCAGGCCATCAGTAATTTATACGATGACAAGCGCCTTGCTACAGCGCTGAGTCAGCGCTTTGCGGATCTGCACCTTAGCCTGCGCTGCGGTGCGGCCGAGCGCGCAGCAGATGCGGTGTGCTCGGTGCTGGGGGTCAAGGTGTGAGTTTAATTTGTGGTGTTGACGAGGCGGGCAGAGGCCCATTGGCCGGGGCGGTGTTTGCCGCTGCGGTTATTTTGCCTGCACGCTATGATTTACCTGGTTTAAATGATTCAAAAAAATTAACAGCCCGCCGCCGTGATGTTTTATTTGATTTAATAAAATCCTGCGCGGTGTCATGGTCGGTTGCTTCGGCTTCTATTGAGGAAATTGACGAACTGAATATCCTGCATGCCACGATGCTGGCCATGCAGCGTGCCGTTGCGGGCCTTGATGTGCAGCCCGCCGAAGCATTAATTGATGGCAACCGGATTCCAAAAGGTTTAATTGTTCCGGCCAGGGCGATTGTGGGTGGCGATGCGCTTGAAAGCTGTATTTCTGCAGCCTCCATTCTGGCCAAGGTCAGCCGTGATCGGGAAGTTGACGGCTTTGAGGCGCTTTATCCTGGCTATGGTTTTACACAGCATAAGGGCTACCCAACGGCGCAGCATTTGGAAGCATTAAAGCGGCTTGGCCCTTGCCCTGTCCACAGAAAAAGTTTTGGCCCTGTTATAAGAGCAAATGCGCAGGCGTCTCTCTGGTAATACATCTCAAAGCGCAATTCATTTCGCTTTAATTCTCCTTGATTGGTTGTCGTGCTGTATTCAATCTTCTAATATGCAGCCTAAGTAAGTTATTTTATTAAGTCATTACAGGGAAGCTGACGCATGTTCGTCATTATTGGCTATGTTTTTATGTGCGTTTGTATTCTGGGCGCTTACGCTGTACACGGCGGGCATTTAGCTGTGTTCTGGCAGCCATCTGAACTCGTTATTATTTTCGGTGGGGCGATTGGTGGGATGATCGCAGCCCAAGGCGCGAAAGGGATGAAGCAAACGGTTGCGGCTCTTCCTCTTATGTTTAAAAGTACCCCCTACAACAAACCTTTTTTCATGGATTTATTTGCCATGATGTTTGAAATTCTTTCCAAAGTACGGAAAGAAGGTTTGATGTCGATTGAAACAGATATTGAAGACCCGCATTCCAGCCCGATTATTTCCAAATATGCCTCCGTTGCTCACGATCATCATTTAACTGAATTCCTTTGTGATTACCTGCGCCTGATGGTGGGGGGTAATTTAAATTCAATGGAAATTGAAAATCTGATGGATGTGGAATTAGAAGCGCACCATGCAGATGCCCACGTTGCGGTCGATGCGATTACCAAATTGGCCGACGGTCTGCCCGCTTTTGGTATTGTGGCGGCAGTTATGGGCGTGGTTCACGTGATGGGTTCCTTGCATCTGCCGCCACCCGCACTGGGTGAGCTGATTGGTGCGGCGCTGGTAGGTACTTTTATGGGGATTTGGCTGGCATATGGTTTTGTGGGGCCATTGGCAACGGTGCTGGAGAAGCAGGGCGCGGCAACCAGTATTGCGTTCCAGGCTGTAAAAGTCACTTTACTGGCCAGCCTGAATGGCTACGCACCGCAAGTTGCGGTTGAATTTGGCCGCAAAGCATTGAGCGGCAGTGATCGCCCAAGCTTTAAAGAGTTAGAAGATCATGTGAAGAGTGCTAAGGGTAAGTAAAACCACATAGTTTTTAAGGTAGCGCAAAATGAGCGATGATTCACAACGCCCCATAGTTGTAAAACGAATTAAGAAAGGCGGCCATGGGCATCACGGCGGGGCATGGAAAATTGCCTATGCCGACTTCGTTACCGCGATGATGGCTTTCTTCTTGCTGATGTGGTTGCTGGGGTCGGTATCAAAAGGAACCATGAAAGGGATTACCAGCTATTTTGCTAATCCGCTGAAGGTGTCTATGTCCGGTGGGGATGGCGCAGGTGATGCGACCTCTTTAATTAAGGGCGGCGGAAACGATTTAACCAAGCAGGCAGGGCAGGTTAAAAATGGCGATGTTGTTTCGGTTGCTGCCAAAGATAAAAAACGTCTTTCAGAGCTGAAACAAAAATTTGAAGCTTTGATGGATAATAAAATCAAAGAAAACTCTAAATTAGCGCAATTTAAAAACCAGCTTAAATTAGATATGGTGGCGGAAGGTTTAAGAATTCAGATTGTGGATGAGCAAAATCGCCCCATGTTTAAATCGGGTAGCTCAGATCTTGAATCTTTCAGCCGGGATATGCTGCGTGAAATTGCTGAATTTTTAAATGAAGTCCCTAATGCGGTTTCATTATCCGGCCATACCGATTCATCCCGATTTGCGGGTGGTGATGAGGGTTACAGCAATTGGGAGCTGTCGGCTGACCGTGCTAATGCATCCCGCCGCGAGCTGGTTGCGGGTGGCTTATCCGATAAAAAAATATTACGAGTTAATGGCTTTGGTGATGTTATCCCCCTGGATACGGGCAATATTTATAACCCGGTAAACCGCCGGATCAGTATCGTGGTGTTGAATCATGAGGCAGAAGACAATATTCGCCAGCAGGCAGGAAAAAGCCAGGATGAAGCGACGCCTGCAGCTGCTGCGGCTGTCAAAAAGACGGATAAATGACGCAAGCCCTGCGCTTCGTGCTGATTCAGTTGTGTGCCATGGCTGTTGCGGCGCTCGTTGTGGGCCTGATGGCATGGCCAGCAATCATCTGGGCCTCGCTTAGTGCAGGCCTTTCTTTTTCAGCTGCTTTGCGTTGGCATGATGGCCTGTGGTGGCGTTATATCCACCTGGTTTTTCCATTTGCTGTTTTGCTGGCGCTCCTGAGTCCTGTTGATCCCCTCTGGTATCTGGCGGCGCTGCTGATCAGCTGGATGGTGTTTGGCGGCGTATTACGAAATAGAGTGCCTTTATATTTAAGTAATGCTCAGGCCTTAGAACAGCTTGCAAAGCAAGTGCCTTCAGGGGCGCGTTTACTTGATCTGGGTGCAGGCACGGGCACGGTACTGGCATGGTTTGTACGCCACCGGCCGGATGTGCAGGCCGATGGCATCGAGTTTTCCTGGCTTCCCTGGTTGTTTGGCCGCTTACGCTTAGCCCGAAGCAATGCAGGCTGGCATCACGGTGATGCATTCGCCGCTGATTTGGCTGCTTATGATGTGGTTTACGCTTATTTATCACCCGAGCCAATGAGCTTGCTCTGGGAAAAAGCGCAAAAAGAAATGCGCCCCGGCAGCTTATTAATTAGCAATAGCTTTGATATTCCCAATGCGCCTCCTGCCCGCATCTGTGATATTGGAGACTGGAAAGGCAGCAGACTTTTAGTATGGACAATCTAGCTCACCCCGCCGCCACGAGTAATGTTGCTTGGCTTGCCTACTGGGCACGGCGCGGCCTGCCTGTTTTGCAATCCAGTCGTGAGCAGTTGCTTTTGGCTTTGCGCCGTGCTGATCGCGTCAGCCCCTCTGATTTGGCCGATATTGTTTTAAAAGACCCGCTGCTGACGGCACAGGCGCTGCGTTATATTAATCAGCGGCAAAAAAGCAGCTTGGCTGCCGATATTACAACCATCAATGGCATTGTGATGCTGATGGGGGTTGCTCCTTTTATTGAGCATTTTACCCGCCTGCCTGTTTTGGAAGACGTTTTGCAAGGGCACCCCAGAACGATTGCCCGTATTCATAAGTGTATTGCCGACACGCGCTTTACCGCCAAGATGGCAAGGGAGTTCGCGGGCGAGCGCTATGATGCGCACCTGGACGAGATTTTTATTTCTGCCTTGCTCAGCCGGATGCCAGAAATACTGGAGCTACTGGCGCATGACAGTGACCCCACCGCACCTCATGGCAGAGATCAGGCTCATGCCTTGCTGGCGGCCTGGTCTTTGCCGCAGTCATTAAGCGCATTATTGTCTCAAGAAACAGAAAGTATGCTGCCAAGGCAGTCCTTGCAGTACGCTACCTTACAGCTTGCTCATTTGCTGGATCGTGGCTGGTGGCAACCCGGTGTGGCTGAGGCATTGCACGCCATGGCTGAAATCTTAAATACCTCTGTGGATGATGTCTGGCAGCGAACCAACCGTTTAATGCTGCAATACGCACGTAACGAGCCTCAGAAGCAAGGCTGGCCTGCCGCACGCTGGTTGCCTATGTTGCCAGGTGAATGGCCCGTGCCACCTGCTCCTGCACCTGCTGCACAGGCCGCTGTGCCTGCTCCTGTTTTGATCACAAAAGATATTCTTGCCGAAAGAATGCAGGCGCTGCATCTGGCTGGCACGCAGGGCGCGCCAGCTAATCAGATTATGACTCTGGCGGTACGCGCACTGGCAGAAGGGCTGGGTATGCGGCGTATTCTTTTTGCCCTGCTGGTTGCGGGTGAAAATGCGGTTAAAGCGCGTTTTGCCCATGGAATAGAGCCGTCAGACCCTGCCCGTCAACTGCATATTAAGCTGGATGAGCCCCATTTGCTGACACGGCTGATGCTCAAGCAGCAAAGCATCTGGTTAAATTCTGGCAATGCCGAAAGCCTGGAGCCCATGCTGCCAGCGGGGTTTCGTGATCAGGTGGGTAAAGAAGAATTTTGTGCCATGTCTATTTTTGTTGGTGACAAGGCGGTCGGCATTATTTATGCCGACCGGCAGGGAGGAGATCACCTTGCCGATACGCATTATCAGCACTTTAAGCAGATAGGCTTACTGACCAGCCGTGCTTTATCTCATCATCCCGCTCAGCATCGCTGATTGTTTTAGGTTCTTTATGCTTGTTATTTCTTCCCGTCAGAATCCGTTTTTTAAATCCTTATTAAAACTTTCAGGCAGCCGCCGCGAGCGGCGCAAAGCCGGGCAAACCCTGCTCGATGGCACGCATCTGCTGCTGGCGCTGGCGGATGCCGGTGGCGCTCTGGAGAAAATTGTTTTAACACCGGCAGCGCTTGAAAACATAGAGGTGCAAGCGCTTCTGCAACGTTTCACTGCGGCTCAAATCATCCTGGATGAAGCTTTATTTGCCGAGCTCAGCGATTTACCCAGCACCACGGGCATTATGGGGCTCTACGCCATTCCGCCTGCTGCGCCAGCGCGTGAGCGTGGGTTTTGCCTGTTGCTGGATGGCGTGCAGGATCCGGGTAATGTGGGCACGATTTTGCGCTCCGCCGCGGCGTTTGGTGTGGATCAGGTATTGCTTGCAGATGAGTGTGCAGATGTCTGGTCGCCCAAAGTGCTGCGGGCAGGTATGGGGGCACATTTTGTCTTGGATATGCTGGAGCATATCGATTTACCTGTTTTTGCCAGCCAGTTCTCCGGTGCAGTTGCTGTTACGGTGCTTGAGCAGGCGGTGCCACCCTATGCGGCAAATTTAGCGCACGATCTGGCTTTAGTGCTGGGCTCTGAAGGTTCAGGTGTTTCGCAGGCGATGCAGGATTTAGCCAGCCTTCGGCTGACTATCCCTATGCAAGGGCAGGTAGAGTCTTTAAATGTGGCCGCTGCTGCCGCAATTCTTTGTTATGAGCGGCAAAGGCAAGTCAGCGCACTTAGCTAGTCAATGTGATCTGGCTACAACATCCCTTCCATTACATTTCTTGCATTAATGGGTTGAATAGGCCGGGCATTCATGGGGAATAGCTTACGAAATCGTGTAATTTGCCTGGCTGAAATACTCAGTGGGTTTTTCATTACTAACCAGCGCACGCCTTCAGAGCAGGGGGGGGTGGTGAGTGAGCCCATAAAGGTATAAAAGGACTGATCAAGCGGAAGCAGGGCTGCGGGACTGTAGGTTAGCTTATCAAAGGTTCTCGATTCATTATGCTCATCAGGCATTTTGTCCCAGAGTGCTTCTATCAGCGGATTATCCTGTGAGCCTTGTTGAATCAGCGCGGCCACTACCGCAAGTTTACCTTCTTCACTTTTATGAACTAAATGCGCCACCATCGGGTAGCGAACTCCGCCGATGGCTTCTTCGCTTGGTGTATGAAAGTGAAACTGCAAAAGCTGATACTTGCTGCCTAAGGCCTCAATATAGCTGCCAGGGTCGATATTAAGCTGAATGGTGTGCCCGTTATTGACTGCAATAATTCGGGTCATGCCGTAACTGAATTTGATTTTCTCCATTTCTTGCGCATAACTGGTGGTGATGTTGATGGGGGATTGCTCTTTTCCTTCGGCGCAAAGCGCAAATGACGGGCTCATGCTGCCCCAGCTATTGGGGCCGGTACTTCCTTCTTCGTAGCCCCAGTGACCCCCTGCGTGGGGTGCGCCATGCCCGCCGCCGTGTGCTGCAGCCGGCGCGCGAGCCGAGGGTGCACTGTGTTTTTTTGCTGCGGCATGAGAGCTGCTGCTGCGGTGGACTGGCCCGGGGCTTGGTATGCCGTATTTGCCAATTGGGGCTGAATGAGGCACGGGTATCGTTTCAGGCGGTGCATCATGGCTGGCCGGTGCAGCTTCTGCGGCTGGTTTTTCGGTCTTATGGGCAGGCTCCGGGGTGGCTGCTTTATGGCTGGATTCGGCTGCAAAAGTAAAAGCAACAGTCAGGCACATCATTAGTGCGGAGTAGCGCATAGTATGTATTCCGTTTAGGTAAGTTCTGCTTGTCTTTTTGAAAGCTTAGCTGTGATCAGCAAAAAGACAACGTTGCCGCGTTATAATTTATAAAACAACCAAGGTTCAAACCGATGAATACACTTCCAGTTCCTGATGGCGTGCATTTCTCTGCCCATTTGCCACTTGCATGGCATGGTGTGCTGCAACAGAGCGCTTTTGAAGCGACGCGTTACCTTGCCGTGCTGGCAGAGTTTGAATCAATTAGTGATGAGCGCAGCCATGCGCAGGATGCTTTGCATGCCAAGCTGGATTTAATGCTGTTATGGACAGCAAAAAATGCCAGCCACACCTTGCCTGCCGCTAAAGAAGTCATCATTGGTTTGGAAACCATTGTCTGGCGTGATTCCGCAGCATTGCCCTTGGGTGCACATGGTGCGCTGGCGCTTAGCCTTTCACACATACTGCCTTTTTCCTTGCAATTGCCTGCTGAAATTATTTCATGCGCCGTATCAGAACAAGGGTATGTGCTCACAGCACGCTTATTATTGCAGGAAGAAGCCTTGCGTGACTGGTTTGAACGCACCGTTTTTAGAAATCACCGCCGCCTTGTGCATGCTGAACGCGGGGCGCAAGCATGATGACACTGCCTGCGGCATGGCAGCCATTAGTAAACGATGTTTTACAAAGTGCAAAATGGCAGCAACTTAATGTATTTTTAGAGGCTGAGCTTGCTGCGGGAAAACCCATCTTTCCCCAGCCATCGCAATGGTTTGCTGCGCTCGAATATATGAAACCAGAGCAGGTTAAAGTGGTGGTGCTTGGCCAGGATCCTTATCATGGCGCGGGGCAGGCGCACGGACTTAGTTTTTCTGTGCCTTTTGGTGTTAAACCGCCGCCTTCTTTGGTGAATATCTTTAAAGAAGTTGCTCGGGATCTGGGTCATACACCGCCACAGCATGGCAATCTTCAATCCTGGGCTGAGCAGGGTGTTCTGCTACTTAATTGTGTTTTAACGGTTGAAGCCGATAAAGCTGCATCGCACGCGAGGCAGGGCTGGGAAGTGCTGACCGATGCGTTGATTAAATCGCTGGCAGAGCAGCAAAGCCATATCGTATTTATGCTTTGGGGCGCTTATGCACAAAAGAAGCAAGCTTTGATTGATCCCGGCCGGCATTGTATTTTGTGCTCGGCTCATCCTTCGCCACTTTCGGTTTATCGCGGTTTTATTGGTAATGGGCATTTTTCTGCGGCAAACCGTTATTTGCTTGGCCAGGGTAAAGAGGCCATTCGTTGGGAAATCAGCGAGTGAGCGCTCTATTAGTCATTGTTTATTGCGGAGCTTGCGTGTGATTACGCTCTTTGCATTTATTAATCGTGGAGTCCGTGTGTGAGTGAGCTCTTAGCTTTTGATATTGGTGGTACGCAAATTAAATACGGCATCGTTAGTGATGAAGGTGAAGTGCTGCATGCCGAAGTACAAAACACCTGTGCGGCAGATGGCGGGCCCGCTTTATTGAATAAATTACTGGTTTTAGCTCACCCCTTCATTACCCAATATCAGCCTGCAGGCATTGCGATCAGCAGCCTTGGCCTGATCGAACCTGTTCGCGGCACAATACTTGGCGCTGCCGAAGCCGTGCCTGATTACCCCGGTATTGCGCTGATCCCTGCCTTTGAAAATGAATTTGGCTTGCCCGTCACTGCAGAAAATGACGTGAACTGCGTGGCGTTGGCCGAAGGATGGACAGGTGCCGCCAAGGGTGTGGCCGATTATCTGGCCATTGCAATCGGAACAGGCATCGGCGGCGGCATTGTTTTGGGCGGGCGTTTACATCGTGGCCATCGCGCCGCAGCAGGTGAATGGGGCTATATGAATATTGGCGGGCAGATATGGGAGTCGCAAGCTTCGATGTCGGGCTTGGTACGCAGAGCTGAGGCCGCGACGGGAGACGCCGGATTAAATGGCAAAGTGATTTTTGCCCGCGTTGATGCAGGTGACGCCCAAATGCAAAAAGTGGTTGCGGAGTGGCTGGAATTGCTTGCCACAGGCATCGCAAATTTAATTTATGCCTTTAATCCCGAAAAAATCGTACTGGGCGGCGGTATTGCCGGGCGGGGCGAGGTCTTTTTAAATGCCATTCGACAAGCCGTCGGGCAACAACTTTTACCTGATTTTAAAATAATGACCGAACTGGTCCTCGCAAGCGCAGGCAATCATGCCGGCATGCTGGGGGCTGTACGTAACTGGCTGATCACACACAGGGGCGCATAAATGAAAATATTACTGAATCACCTTGGTTTTGAACTGGCAGGGCAAAAAATTGCCATTATCGATGCACCTGCTGATTTTGCAGCGCGTCGTTTTAGTGTGTATCACGCAGAGAGCCGCGAGCTGGCTTTTGCGGGCGAGATCAAACAAAGCGGCGGCGTAGATCATTGGGGCGCAGGTCAGTGGCATTACTGGACGGCTGATTTCTCTGCGCTGGATGCTGAGGGTGAGTATTTTCTGGTCGTGGATGGTATCAATCCACCCTTAGCCTCGCATACTTTCAATATTGCGAAAAAACTATTTTCTGAGCAAATACTGTCAGATATCGTGCACTACATTAAAGGCCAGCGTTGTACCGGCCTGTACGATCAGGCAGATCGCAGCCGCCCTAAATGGGGCAGTGAAGAGCGCCGCGATGTGCATGGTGGTTGGTACGATGCTTCGGGGGATTGCTCTAAGTATCTGAGTCATTTATCGTTTGCCAACTTTATGAACCCGCAGCAAACACCGCAAGTGGTGTGGAATTTGCTCGACGGCCTGGCGCAATTGCCAGCGCAATCCAAATGGTTTAATGAAAGAATCGTCGACGAAGCCTTGCACGGAGCAGATTATCTGTTGCGTATGCAGGATCCGGCAGGCTACTTCTATATCACCGTATTTGATCAGTGGTCTAAAGACGAAACCCGCCGTGATATCTGCGCTTATGAAACGCAAAAAGGCGAGAAATTTGCCACTTACCAGGCAGGCTACCGCCAGGGTGGGGGTATAGCAATAGCCGCTTTAGCGCGTGCATCGGCATTGCAGCGTGATGGCGAATTCAGCCGCGCTCAATATTTGCAGGCAGCGCAGCGTGGCTTTGCTCATCTTGAGCAACACAATCTGGAATACCTGGATAATGGCGTTGAAAACATTATCGATGATTACTGCGCCTTGCTGGCGGCTTGCGAATTACTGGCAGTCAGCGGCGAAGGAATTTACGCAGATGTCGCTGCACGGCGTGTTTTAAATTTATTGGGGCGACAAACGGCAGATGGCTGGTTTAAGGCCGATGCCGCGGGCGAGCGCAGCTTTTTTCATGCAAGCGACGCAGGCCTGCCTTATATCGCACTGATGCGCTTTATCGAAGTTGTGCCCGGCTCGCCTTTGGTTGGGCGGATCCGTGAAGTGCTGCGCAGTGCTTTTGAATACGAATTTAAAATCACTTTTGCCAGCGTAAATAACCCTTTTGGCTATCCGCGCCAGTTTGTAAAACAAGCAGGCGAAGCCGGGCGCGAGCAATTCTTTATTCCTCACGACAATGGTACGGGCTACTGGTGGCAGGGCGAAAATGCTCGTTTAGGCTCGATTGCCGCAGCCAGCTCACGCGCTCAGACGCTATTTTCAGGGGATTTGCCCCTAGTCACACAATTAACCAGGTACGAGCAGGCCGCACTTGATTGGTTGCTGGGCGCAAACCCATTTGATGCCTGCATGCTGCAAGGCTGGGGGCGCAACAACCCGCGTTATGAGCTTGGTTTTTATAATGCACCGGGTGGGGTGTGCAATGGTATTACCAGCGGCTTAAATGACGAGAACGATATCGATTTTAAAAAGTCTGAAATAGCCACAATGGCCAATAGCTGGCGCTGGACAGAGCAATGGATGCCGCATGGTGCTTGGCTCTTCCTGGCGCTGAGCACCAGAATTGGTAAAAATTAATATAGGGTGGGCAGAGCGCCTGCCCGCACGTAAATAGCAAGAATTTTAAAGGAATATAAAATGGCAATAGTAGTGACCGGAGCAGCCGGCTTTATTGGCTCAAATATTATCAAGGGCCTGAATGCTCGCGGCGAAACCGATATTATTGCGGTGGATGATTTGGCCCTGCCAGATCAGTTTAAAAATTTAGTCGATTGCCAGATTAGCCATTACGCAGATAAAGAAGACTTTATTGCTGATTTAAGTGCAGGGCATTATGACGGTGAAATTACCGCCATTTTCCACGAAGGTGCGTGTTCCGATACGATGGAGCATAACGGCAAATATATGATGGATAACAACTATCAATATACGCTGGCGCTGTTTGATTGGTGCCAGGCCGAAGAAGTGCAGTTTTTATATGCATCCAGCGCGGCAACTTATGGCAATGGCGATAATGGCTTTATTGAAAGCCCGGATTGTGAAGCGCCACTAAATGTATATGGCTATTCCAAGCTTTTATTCGATCAGGTGCTGCGCCAGCGCATGAATGAAATTACTGCTCAGGTTGTGGGTTTCCGGTACTTCAATGTTTATGGCCCGCGTGAGCAGCATAAAGGCCGCATGGCTTCGGTGGCTTTCCATCATTTCAATCAATACCGTGAACACGGCAAAGTAAAATTATTTGGCGAATATGGCGGTTACGGTAATGGCGGCCATACGCGCGATTTTATTTCGGTTGAAGACGTAGTCAAAGCCAATTTATGGTTTCTGGATAATCCTGATGTATGTGGGATTTATAATCTGGGTACAGGAAAATCACAGCCATTTAATGATGTGGCGCTGGCTGTGGTGAATACCTGCCGTGAGCATGAAGGCAAAGCTGCACTGACTTTGGATGAGATGATTGCTCAGGGTGTTTTGGAATATATTGATTTCCCTGATTCGCTCAAGGGCAAGTATCAAAGTTTTACCGAGGCTGATACCACTTTGCTGCGTGAATCAGGATATGACGAAGATTTCCTGACTGTTGAAGAGGGCGTTCGCCGTTATATTCAGGCATTGCTGAGTAAGTAAAAAATAAAAGCCGGGTGTGCAGTTCACAGCCCGGCTTTTTTTACGCATCCCTTTCTTTATAGCAGGTCAGCTGGCATTTTTTGCAGCCCAGGCATCACTTTTAGCAGTCTATCGCTTACACCTGTCAGCCTGTCATTTGACCCATTACAGTGAACTTATCAATCGCACTGAATGGAGTCTCCATCATGAAAACCACTTCTCACTTACTGGTTCTTTTCTTTGTGGCTTTTGTGCATATCACGCTGTATCTCATTATTGTGAATGCCCATGAAGACAGCATCAAAGATGCACAGGTCTCTCAGATCGTGCCTGCAGAATCATTCCAAAATAATGGGCGATTAGCTTAAGGCTGTGGGTGGAGTGAATAAACCATCACAAATGGCGCCCATAAAAAATATATTTGTTGAATGTGATTATCAGCCAGTCTCAATGCCATGCTTTTGCCTGAATGACTTTGGCATGCATTAATGCAGGTTTAACTGTGCTGGCAAGCAGGAAATAAATCAGTTGATGTTGATTGGCGTTATATTTGCCGTAATCCGGCATGGCTTCGGGGTAGAATTGTATTCTCTTTGCTGACCTTTATCTGAGCCATGCCTGAACAATTTTTGCCCGCAACACCTGTTGCATCAGCCCCCCTGAATCCGCAGGAGGCCTTATTGGCACACGTTAAGAGCTTGCCAAATCAGCCGGGGGTCTATCGTTTTATCGCGGCAGATGGCACGGTGCTGTATGTGGGCAAGGCCATTAGCCTTAAGAAACGTGTTGGTTCTTATTTTCAGAAAAATGATCACAGCCCGCGCATTCGTCTAATGCTGGCGCAAGTGGTCAGCTTAGAAACAACCGTGGTCCGCTCTGAAGGCGAGGCGCTGGTATTAGAAAATAATCTGATTAAGGCATTAAGCCCGCGCTATAACATTTTATTTCGTGATGATAAAAGCTATCCCTATGTGGTGATTACCGGCCATGCCTCCCCCCGGCTGGCTTATTACCGTGGTGCTTTAGATAAGCGCCATCAGTATTTCGGCCCTTTCCCAAATGGCTATGTGGTTAAAGAAAGTATTCAGCTGCTGCAAAAGGTATTCAAATTACGTACCTGTGAAGACACCGTATTTGCCAATCGCTCCCGCCCCTGCTTATTGCACCAAATCAAGCGCTGCTCCGCCCCTTGTGTGGATTTGATTACTGCTGATGATTATCGCAATGACGTAAATAACGCAGTGCGCTTTTTAAACGGTAAAGCCAGCGAAGTATTGGGCGAATTAGAAACGCGTATGCAAACTGCATCGGACGCCTGGCTGTTTGAAGAGGCTGCCGCACTTCGCGATCAGATCAGTGCGTTGTCGCGGATTCAGGATAAGCAATTTGTATCAAGCAACAGCAGCGAAGTGGATGCCGATATTGTGGTTTGCGTGATTAGCAGTGGCATGATTTGTGTGAATCTGGCCATGGTGCGTGGTGGCCGGCATGTGGGGGATAAGAATTTATTTCCATCTCATGCGGATGGCTATGATGCGCCTGCCGCCCTGGAAGCGTTTTTGGCTCAGCATTATTTAGACCGCAATGCGCCATCAGTTATTTTTTGCCAGCCAGAGCCGGAGAATGCGGCAGTACTGGCCGATTTACTCAGCCAGCAGGCTGAACATAAAGTTGTACTGAATAGCAATCCCAATGGCGAACGGCGGGTTTGGCTGGAGATGGCGATTAAAAATGCCGAATTGGCTATTTTGCAACGCAGCAGCCAAACCGCCACGCAACATGCTCGTCTGGGCTCTTTGATAGAAGTCATGAATTGGCCCGATACCGTCGCGCGGATCGAGTGTTTTGATATCTCGCACACCATGGGTGAGGCAACCGTTGCCTCATGTGTGGTGTACGATCGCTTTGATATGCAGCCCAAAGAGTACCGCCGTTACAATATTGAAGGCATTACGCCAGGTGACGATTATGCGGCGATGCGCCAGGCTTTGATTCGCCGCTACGGTAAAATTGCTGCAGGCGAGGGCGTTGTGCCTGATGTGGTTTTAATTGACGGTGGCAAGGGGCAACTCTCGATGGCAACCGAAGCGATGGCAGAAGTTGGGATGAGTAGCCCTATATTGCTGGGCGTTGCCAAAGGTGAAACACGCAAAGCTGGCTTGGAGCAATTGATTTTAAATGACAGGCCTGCCCTCATTCTGCTTAAGCGCGATCATCCCGCCTTGCATTTGATCCAGCAAATTCGTGATGAGGCGCATCGCTTTGCCATTACCGGCCACCGCGCGCGGCGGGCAAAGGCGAGGGTGACTTCTTCATTAGAGGACGTGGAGGGTATTGGGCCTAAGCGCCGTCAGAAATTATTAGCCAGTTTCGGTGGTTTGCAGGGCGTAAAAGCAGCGACATTGGATGAGTTAAAGCAAGTAGAAGGGATTAATGCGGCACTGGCGGAAAAAATCTATGCCGTTTTACATGCCTGATTTTAGAGTTTTCTGTTTTTTGTGGTTATTTATGCCTGTTGCAGATTCTTTACGAATGATCGCAATAAAATACCATTGACAGCTAATATGCTGGCGCATACTGGTAGAATGCGGTTTTCTTGCAATATTTGCCATTGGGTTCCGTATTCGCATGCCTTTTAATTTGCCGATTTTTCTGACTTGGTTGCGCGTGGCGCTGATCCCTATTTTTGTGGGTGTTTTTTACCTGCCAACCACCGTAATGCCGGTGACAATGCAAAATATGGTAGGGGGTTCTTTGTTTTTTTTGGCGGCCATTACCGATTGGTTTGATGGTTATTTAGCCCGCCGCTGGAATCAGACTTCCAGCTTTGGTGCGTTTTTAGATCCTGTTGCCGATAAATTGATGGTTGCTGCGGCGCTTATTTTATTGGTCGAGCTGGCACGCGCACCTGCATGGCTGGCGGTGATTATTATTGGCCGGGAAATTACCATTTCTGCACTGCGCGAATGGATGGCTCAGCTGGGTAAATCCAAAAACACGGCAGTGGCTTATATCGGTAAATTAAAAACCGGCGCGCAAATGGTCGCCATTTTATTATTGCTGTGGTCTGGCCCTTTAATACCTAGCGTTTCTACTCGGTTTGTAGGTGAGCTGGCGTTGTATGTTGCGGGTATCTTAACGATTATTTCCATGTTTTATTATTTGAAACTGGCTGCAAAGCAATTTAAAGAAGCATGATGGAATTGATGCTGTGATCTTTCCATAAAAAACCTGCAGCAATTAAAACCTGCAGGTTTTTTATGGGCCTGTATATAAAAGGCAACTGTATGATTATTGTGATGAAATATGGCGCTGATGAGGCGCAGATCGAAGCAGTCGTGCATAAAATTCATCAGTCCGGGCTGAAAGAGCATTTGTCCCGCGGCGCAGAGCTCACAATCATTGGGGTTATTGGTGATGAAGAGCGGCTGGATCCTTCCCGTTTTGCGATTTTACCAGGGGTTGATCGGGTAAATCGCGTTGCCAAACAATATAAAATTGTTTCCCGTAGTACACACCCTCAGGGCACAACGATTAAAGTGCGCGGCATTGAATTTGGTGGGGCGCAAATTCAAATCATCGCCGGGCCTTATGCCGCTGAATCCGTGGAGCAAATGAATTTAACGGCCGACGCGCTGGCCGCAGCATCCTGTCGCCTGATGCGTTGTGGGGCTTTTCATGCTCAGCCCTATACCGCTCCACGAAAAGAGCGCGAGGCGCTGGCCTGGCTGAAGGACGCCGCCGCCCGACATCAATTACCTGTGATGGCCGAATTGCCCGATGTGCGTATGCTCGATGCCTTTATGGAATACGATATTGAAATGATTCAGATTGGTGAACGCAATATGCAAAATCTGGATTTACTCAGGGAAGTGGGGCGGATTAACAAGCCGATTATTCTAAAGCGCGGCGTATCCGCAACGATAGTTGAATGGCTGATGGCGGCAGAATCGATTGCCGCTGGCGGCAACCATAATATTATTTTTTGCGAACACGGTATTCGTACTTTTGAAAATGCTTACCGCAATGTGCTGGATGTCAGTGCAATTGCAGTATTAAAGCAAGAAACCCATTTGCCGGTGATGGTTGATCCAAGTGATGCCTGCGGTAAATCATGGATGGTGCCCGCTTTAACAAAAGCTGCGATTGCTGCCGGTGCCGACGGGGTGTTGCTGGATGTGCACCCCAATCCGGCCGAAGCCCTTTACGCCGCCGATCAGGCGCTGGCTCCGCTGGATTTGGCGCAATTAATTGCGGGGCTTCAACCGCTTGCTGCAGCGCTTGGGCGTTCTTTGTAATGAGCTTGTACAGAGGTAATGAATATGCTGAAAAAAATGGCACTACTGGCCGCATTGCTTTCTTTGCCTGTGTTTGCAGGGGCGCAGTCTTTGCTGGATGGGGGTTATGTTCTGAATGAATGGCGACACGCAGGGGCGTCATTTCGCCCGGGCGAGAAAGCACCAACCCTGACGATTCAGGGTGATCGTATAAGCGGGTTTGCCGGGTGTAATCGTTACTCCGGTTCAATCAATACGCTGCCTAAACTTAAAGTCGGGCCGCTTGCCACAACCCGCATGGCATGCTCGGGTGATGAAGCACAACGCAACGAATCTGCTGTGCTGGCTGTGTTCGAGGGCGCAAAGCGCTTTAAATTAAAACGGCCTGATCTTCTGGAGTTCAGCGGCGCGAAGGGCGAGCGGTTGACTTTTGTCCGCCAGCCCGATGCTATTGAGCAGGTGCTCTACATTGCGCCGGAAACAAAGCCCTGCTCTGCAGGCGTGGCCCAAATGAATTGCCTGCAAACGCGTGAAACACCTTCTGCCGAATGGTCGCTTTTTTATAATCACATTGAGGGTTTTGATTTTGTGGCGGGCAAAAGCTACAAGATTAAAGTTCGTCGTGAAAAAGTGGCTAACCCGCCTGCGGATGCTTCCGCGTTTAAATATGTATTACTCGAAGTTTTGGGTGACTAATGCGCAAGCTTAAAAAGCTGGTTTTGCTGGGAACGGGCCTGATTGGAGGCTCGTTTTCTTTGGCGCTCAAACGGGCCGGGTGTGTTGAGTATGTGGTGGGCGTGGGCCGCAATTCGGATAATCTGTCGCGCGCGCTTGAGCTGAAGGTGATTGATGAAGCCAGTCAGGATGCGGTTTCCGCGGTAACAGACGCTGATTTGGTCTTGCTGAGTGCGCCTGTTGGTCAGATGGCGGCGCTTTTGCAGCAAATTGCACCGCACCTGCCAGCCCATTGTATTGTGAGTGATGCAGGCTCTACCAAGCAGGATGTGTGCGCACTCTATCAAAAATACCTGCCTCATCATTTAAGCCGTTGCGTACCGGGTCACCCCATTGCGGGCTCTGAATTGTCGGGTGCCGCCGCTGCACAATATGGTTTGTATGAGGGGAGGCGGGTGGTGTTGACACCGCTGGCCGAAAGTGCGGCGGAATCAGTCGAATTCTTGCGGGCCTTATGGCAAGCCTGCGGCGCACAGGTCTTTGAAATGAGTGCGGCAGAGCACGATGGTGTTTTTTCGGCGGTGAGCCATGTGCCGCACTTGCTGGCGTTCAGCTATATGAATGCGGTACTTGATCGCCATAATGCATCGCTTTGCTTTGATTTTGCGGCAACAGGATTCCGGGATTTTACTCGTATTGCCGCGTCTCACCCTGAAATGTGGCGGGATATTACGCTGGCCAATAAAGACGCCATTTTGCTGGATTTAAAAGCCAATGCAGCACAATTGCTGGCATTGATAGACTGCATTGAAAACCACGATGCTTCGGGTTTGAATGAACGGATTGTTCGTGCAAGTACGGCACGCAGTCAATGGGGACGTCAGTCCCGGTCGTGATCGGGTCAGTTGATTTATAAGTGAGTTTCCTTCCGCATATTTATTGCCTCAGCACTAAAGGGATAGAAATGAATTATTTAGCCAGTGAAACGCGTTATCAGAATATGCCTTACCGCCGTGTGGGTCGCAGTGGTTTAAAGTTGCCCGCCATTTCCTTGGGCTTGTGGCATAACTTCGGCGAAAACCGCGCTTATGAAACCAGTCGCGATATGGTTCTCTCTGCTTTTGATGCAGGTATTACTCATTTTGATTTAGCCAATAATTATGGCCCGCCACCGGGCGCGGCTGAATCTACTTTTGGCCGTATTTTGGCTAAAGATCTCAAGTCTTATCGGGATGAAATGATTATCTCCAGTAAGGCGGGCTGGGAAATGTGGCCTGGCCCCTATGGTGAATGGGGTAGTCGTAAATATTTAATGGCGAGTCTCGATCAAAGCTTGCAGCGCATGGGCTTGGATTATGTTGATATTTTCTATTCACACCGCCCGGATCCAGATACCCCGCTTGAAGAAACTATGTCAGCACTGGATGCGATGGTGCGTCAGGGTAAAGTACTGTATGTGGGGATTTCATCTTATTCTGCAGAGCAAACAAAGGAAGCGAGCCGTATCCTGAAAGAGCTGGGAACGCCTTGCCTGATTCACCAGCCATCCTTTTCGATGTTTGATCGCTGGATTGAAAATGGCTTGTGTGATGTATTGGCCGAAGAGGGGATTGGCTCGATTGCTTTTTGCCCTTTGGCACAAGGCTTGCTGACCTCGCGTTATTTAAATGGTATTCCTGCAGGTTCGCGTGCAGCGGCAGCAGACAACCCTTTTCTGACTGCAGATAAGGTGGATTTGCGTATTGCTCAGATTAAAGCTTTGAATCTGATTGCATTATCGCGCGGGCAAACGCTGGCACAAATGGCTTTGGCCTGGGCGCTGCTCAGAGTGACATCGGTGATCATTGGTGCCAGCCAGGTCGCACAAATTCAGGAAAATATATTAGCAGTGCAAAACCTGGTCTTCGATGTGGCCGAGCTGCAGGCGATTGAATTAATTTTGAAAAAATAGCGGTGAATGTTGGCCGCCAGAAAGGAAAATATGTCGGGTATTGCTATTTTGGCCATTGACGGGCCATCTGCTTCGGGTAAGGGTTCAGTGGCGCAGAGGGTTGCAGAAGCGCTGGGCTTTGCTTATTTAGATTCAGGCGCCTTATACCGCCTGACCGCATTGGCTGCTCAGCAGGCCGGTGTGGATTGGGGTGACAGGCAAAGCGTTGCGCTAATTGCTCAATCTTTGGATGTGCGTTTTGAAAAAGGCCTCACTTTATTGGCGGGGCAGGATGTGAGTGCCTTGATTCGCAGTGAAAATATTGGGGTGGGTGCTTCGCAAGTGGCCGCGTTTGCTGACGTCAGACAAGCATTATTGGCAAGGCAGAGAGATTTCGCGGTGGCGCCCGGCCTGGTTGCAGATGGGCGAGATATGGGGTCGGTGGTTTTTCCTAGTGCGCAGTTAAAAATTTTCCTGACTGCAACGGCAGAAGTGCGGGCAGAGCGCCGTTATCAGCAATTAATTGCGCGCGGGGAGTCTGCTGATCTGGCCGCCATTACACGCGATTTAAAGTCAAGAGATGAGCGTGATGCCGCTAGAAAAGAAGCGCCACTGCGGCAGTGGGATGATGCTTTATTACTTGAAACGTCTCAATTAAGCCTGGATCAGGTGGTTGAATGTGTTTTATCCTGGTGGAAAATACGCACAGAAACGTAATAAATGTGGTTTTTCTTGTTATAAATCACACCTTTTGTCTCCAAGTGCTTGAACTATAACAGAGAAATCTTTACAATCGCCCCACTAAGCCGTGGCCATTGGTCATGGCTTTTGCCCTTATGGGGCGTTTGTCGTGTTGGCAGGGCGCAAAGCGCTGTCACATTTGTTCAACTAACTTATTTTTGGCATTCCGCCAGAAATGCTTGGAAATTTCCATTTATATGACTACTGCTACTCTGTCCGGCTCCATGGAAAGCTTTGCCGCTCTGTTCGAAGAAAGCCTAACGCGTCAGGAAATGCGCGCTGGTGAAGTGATCACTGCTGAAGTGGTTGCTATCGACCATAACTTCGTGACTGTGAACGCCGGCCTGAAGTCCGAGTCGCTCATCCCGCTCGAAGAATTCAAAAACGACAACGGTGACCTTGATGTTAAGGTTGGCGATTTCGTTCCTGTTGCGATTGACAGCCTTGAAAACGGCTACGGCGAAACTAAACTCTCCCGCGAAAAAGCTAAACGTTTGGCTGCGTGGATTGAGCTTGAAGACTGCCTCGAAAAAGCCATGGTAATGACCGGTGTTATTTCCGGTAAGGTTAAGGGTGGTCTGACTGTTATGGTTAACGGTCTGCGCGCATTCTTGCCAGGTTCTTTGGTTGATATTCGTCCGGTTAAAGACACCACTCCATTCGAAGGCAAGCAAATCGAATTCAAGGTGATCAAGCTTGACCGTAAGCGTAACAACGTTGTTGTTTCACGCCGTGCTGTGCTTGAAGAGTCCTTGGGCGAAGAGCGTCAAAAACTCCTTGAAACACTCAAGGAAGGCGCAATCATCAAGGGTATCGTTAAAAACATCACAGACTACGGCGCGTTCGTTGATCTGGGTGGTATTGACGGTCTGTTGCACATCACTGACTTGGCTTGGCGTCGTGTGAAACACCCATCCGAAGTTCTGGCTGTTGGCGATGAAGTTGAAGCTAAGGTGCTGAAGTTCGATCAAGAGAAGAACCGTGTATCTCTGGGTCTGAAGCAATTGGGCGAAGATCCTTGGGTAGGTTTGTCACGTCGTTACCCATCGGGTACACGTATGTTCGGTAAGGTTACTAACCTTACAGACTACGGCGCATTCGTTGAAATCGAACAAGGCATCGAAGGTCTGGTTCACGTTTCAGAAATGGATTGGACTAACAAGAACGTTCATCCATCCAAGGTTGTTCAGCTTGGCGATGAAGTAGAAGTAATGATTCTGGATATCGACGAAGAAAAACGTCGTATCTCACTGGGTATGAAACAGTGCATGGCTAACCCATGGGATGATTTCGCAGAAAACTTCAAGAAGGGTGACAAGATCAAGGGCGCCATCAAGTCTATTACTGACTTCGGTGTGTTCGTTGGTCTGGCTGGCGGTATCGACGGTCTGGTTCACTTGTCTGATCTTTCTTGGAATGTGGCTGGCGAAGAAGCTGTTCGCAACTACAAGAAAGGCGACGAAGTTGAAGCGATGGTTCTGTCTATCGACACAGAAAAAGAACGCATCAGCCTTGGTATCAAGCAAATGGAAGGCGATCCTTTCAACAACTACGTTTCTACATTCGATAAAGGTTCCCTTGTTAAGGGTACTGTAAAATCTCTGGACGCTAAGGGCGCGATCATTGCTCTGTCTGAAGAAATCGAAGGCTACCTGCGCTCTACAGAAGTTTCACGCGACCGCGTTGAAGATATCCGTACTGTGCTGAAAGAAGGCGACGAAGTTGAAGCCATGATCATCAACGTTGATCGTAAGAACCGTTCGATCAATCTGTCGATCAAAGCGAAAGATTCCGCTGATGAAACAGAAGTAATGAGCAAACTGTCTACCGAAAGCACAGGTACTGCGGGTACAACTAGCCTTGGCGCACTGCTGAAAGCTAAGATGTCCGGCGCTGAGTAATATGGATCAAGGTGGGATGACCAAGTCCGAGCTTATTGCAAAGCTCGCCCAGCGTTATCCGCAGCTGGTTGCGAAGGATGCAGAGCTGGCTGTGAAAACCATCTTAGATGCAATGGCCAAGAGCTTGTCTCAGGGCCAGCGTATCGAGATTCGTGGATTTGGCAGTTTTAATCTGAATTATCGTCCGCCGCGAGTGGGGCGTAATCCGAAATCTGGTACAAAAGTATCGGTTCCGGAAAAATTTGTTCCCCACTTTAAAGCGGGCAAAGAACTAAGAGAAAGGGTTGATGCCCTGATTTGATGTTCTGCTTTCAGGCGACACCTTCGGGTGTCGCCTTTTTGCATAAAAATGGCCTATTCTTAATTCTTACTTAATACCAGATGATTCCTAATCGTGTAGATTGGGTTTAATCGGTTACAATGTGAGCTAGCTTATTTCTATGGTTTAGATCAATGCGCTATTTGTTCTGGCTTATCAAATTTTTTCTATTTGTCATTTTGTTTGGCTTTGCCATGCATAATGCTGAACCTGTGGTGCTTAAATTCTTTTTAGGCTATTTCTGGCACGCTCCTCTGGCCTTATTATTATTAGTGTTTTTTGTAGTTGGCGCTGTTTTTGGCTTACTGGCTGCATTTTCTAAGATTATTCGTTTGCGTCGTGAAGTGGTCGGGCTGAAAAAAGAATTGCGTGCCCGGCAAGCCGTAGCAGACTTCCCGCCTGATCTTCTTGTTGAACAACCTCGTGATGCGTTGTAAATCCCTTTATGCTTGAAATTGAATATTGGTGGCTCATTGCCCTGCCGGTTTTTTTTGCGCTGGGCTGGCTGGCTGCGCGTGTAGATATTAAACATGTCTTATCTGAAACCCGCTCTTTACCTGTGGCGTATTTTAAAGGCCTGAATTACCTCTTAAACGGTGAGACTAATCGTGCAGTTGATGTTTATGTTGATATTGCACGCCACCACGCTGAAACGATTGAATTGCAATTTACGCTTGGCCATTTGTTTCGCCGCAGAGGTGAATTAGAGCGGGCTATTCGTATGCATCAAAAGCTTTTGGTGCGCCGTGAATTAACGATTACGCAAAAACAAACAGCGCAATTTGAGCTTGCGCTTGATTTTATGCAGGCCGGTTTATTTGATCGTGCAGAAAGCCTGTTAACAGAGCTGGCCGATACAGATTATGCGCGCCAGGCCCGAATTGAATTACTGGGTGTGTATCAGCAGGAAAAAGCATGGGCCAAAGCAATTGAAACCGCGCAGCAATTGCGGGATGAGCGCCATACTTATCAGCATGAAATTGCTCAGTTTTATTGCGAACTGGCATCTCAGGGCGCTTTACGCTCCGAGCCTGCGGCAGCAAGGGTTTATTTGCAAAAAGCACTTGCCGAGCACCGCAAGTGTGCACGCGCAAATATCATTCTGGCCGAGCTGGAAATGACTACTGGCAATATTGATGCAGCCATTGAGGCGTGGCTTCGAATTGAATCGCAGGAGCCGCTCTATATTGCACTGGCCGCAAGGGGTTTGCTGGCGGCTTATGACGCTCAGGGGCGTACAGAGGAAGGTACACAGTTACTGCTTGGCTTATTGCGTCAGTATCCGGAATTGGATGTGCTTGATTTAGCTTATGAGCGTTTATTAACCGAGCAGGGTTTGCTTGCTACGCACGAGTTTGTCCGCGAGCGGCTTAAAGCCCATCCAACCATGCCAAGTTTGCGCAAGGTGCTTGAAGCGCATCTCTTAGTTGCGCCCGATGATCAGAAGGTAGAGCTTGAAGTCATTGTGAAGCTTATCCACGACGCAACGCGTGAGCAAACAATGTATCGCTGTACTCATTGTGGCTTTAAAGCAAAACAATATTTCTGGCATTGCCCTGCATGTACTGAATGGGAAACTTTTCCTCCGGTGCGTGGGGCGCAAAAAAACGCTTGATCTGTGTGCCTTTGCCTTGCTCATTAAACATAAAAATAACTTAAAAAATATAGATACAGGATCTTGTATGTCTTCTTTATCCAAAGTGATCGTTGCCCTTGACTATACCAATGCGGCCGAGGCTCTGGCGTTTGCCAGCCGGGTTAATCCGGCGCTTTGCCGTCTGAAAGTCGGAAAAGAATTATTCACCCGCTGTGGCCCTCAATTAGTGGATCAGCTGGCTGCCCGGGGCTTTGATGTTTTTCTGGATCTGAAATTTCACGATATTCCTAATACAGTAGCGCAAGCTTGTAAAGCGGCGGCCGAGCTGGGTGTCTGGATGGTCAATGTCCATGCAAGCGGGGGGCGCCGCATGATGGAGACCACACGCAATGCTTTAGAGGCACTGCCGCAGCGTCCTTTGCTGATCGCTGTTACGGTACTGACCAGCATGAATGCGGAAGATCTTGCAGAGCTGATGTTGCCGGAGCCTGCCAAGCAGGTTGAAATGCTGGCTCGTTTAACCTATGGCAGTGGTCTTGATGGTGTGGTTTGCTCTGCGCATGAGGCAGGTTTGGTGCGAGCTTTAAGCAGCCCTGAGTTTAAGCTGGTTACACCAGGTATTCGCCCTGCCAATAGTGCCGCAAATGATCAGTCACGTATTATGACGCCGGTAGCGGCCATTGATGCGGGTGCTGATTACCTAGTGATCGGGCGGCCAATTACCCAAAGCGATGATCCTGCGGCCACGCTGGCTGAGATTAACGCCAGTTTAGCGGGGTAGGTATGTTGTCTCCTGAAGGTAAAAAAATGCTGCAACGCGCCGTTGCCAAAGCACGGGTTATGGTTGTGGGTGATGTGATGCTGGATCGCTACTGGTTTGGCGATGTAGAGCGTATTTCTCCCGAAGCGCCTGTGCCAGTAGCGCGAATTCGCCGTACCGAAGAGCGTGCAGGTGGCGCGGCCAATGTGGCCAGAAATATTGCAGCTTTGGGCGGCCAAGCGTATTTGCTGGCGGTTGTGGGTGACGACGAGGCAGGGCGTAGTTTAGAAGGCTTGCTGCTGGCGGATAAGGTAAATATTTATTTTCATCGTGATTCAAATATTGATACCACGGTAAAGCTGCGTGTTTTAGCCAGACAGCAGCAACTACTGCGTATTGATTTTGAAAGTGAGCCAAGCCATGAGGTGCTGGCCGCCAAGCTGGATGACTTCAGGGCACTTTTGCCCAATGTAGATGTAGTTATCTTGTCTGATTATGGTAAGGGTGGCTTGCGCCATGTGCAGATGATGATTGAAATTGCCCGTGAAGCGGGTAAAACGGTGCTGGTTGATCCTAAGGGTGACGAGTATGAGCGCTATCGTGGGGCGACATTACTTACTCCAAATCGCAGTGAGTTTAAGCAGGTTGCGGGGAAGTGGACGAACGACCGCGAGCTTGCAGAAAAAGCCGAGTCTTTGCGTGCTTCGCTGGATTTAGATGCGCTTCTGGTGACGCGCAGCGAAGAGGGGATGACACTGTTTCGTAAGCAGGGCGTAGTTCATAAGCCCACTCATGCCCATGAGGTTTTTGATGTTTCTGGTGCGGGTGACACCGTTATTGCCACTTTGGGTCTTATGCTAGCAGCTGGGCTGGAAATGCCTGAGGCGATGGATTGGTCTAATCGTGCCGCAGGCGTGGTGGTTGCAAAACTAGGGACTGCCGTGGTGCACCCGGATGAGTTATTCGCCTGAATATCTTTGGGCTTCAAAAAAACGCCGCTGTAATTCAGCGGTGTTTTTTATTATCTTAAAGCGACACCCGATGGGGTTTCGGCTATTTCTACGCGATTTTTCCCTAGTTTTTTTGCCTGATACATCGCCTGATCTGCCCGTTCAATTACCTGGTCCCTGGCTTCGCCGGGCAGGACAAGTGCTACGCCTGCACTGAAAGTGATCAGCAGTTTTTCGTTATTGTTTAAAAAGAACCGCTTAGTCAGCTCTCGTTGTAAGCGTTGCACAACGCTTACGGCTTCATTGATATCTGTTTCAGGCAAAACGAGAACAAACTCTTCACCGCCATATCGTGCAACAGAATCGCTTGGGCGTAATAAATCTTTTACCACTGAGACCAGATGCACCAGCGCTGCATCACCTGCGGCATGGCCCTGGCTGTCGTTTAATTTTTTAAAATTATCAATATCCAGCAGGCCAATACTCAGAGGGCTTTCGCTGCGTAATGCTCTGGCAAGCTCAACATCAAAGATTTCTTCCAGCCCTCTGCGGTTAAGTGCACCGGTGAGCTGATCGGTGCGGACTTTCTGGCTGACATGGGTCAGCTCTTTTTCCAGTTCGATTATGCGGCGCTGAGCATCATCGGCCTGCGCACGGGCTTCGATTAAATCATCACGTGAACGGCGTACATCCAATTGCATGCTGCGGGTATCGCCAAGCAAAGACTCTAAAACGTCTTTAATGCTGTTTAAATCATTGGCCTGCTGGATTTGCTCGGTGTAATCGCTGATTTTACTGTGGTATTGATCTGTGCTGTCCGACATAACGCTCAGACGATCAATAAAGGTAGCAATCATATTCTTAAGAACAGTCTGAGTTTCTACAAGGCTGTGCTTGATCTGTCCTTGCTTAAACAGGACTTCCTTGAGCCCTGCTTCCGCGTCATAGATCACCCTCATATCCAAGGGCTGCGCCATGATGGCCTGTACCACAGCCACCTGGCCTCTGACCCATTCATCTTCAATAACGACTTCCGCCATATTATCCGTGAGCAGGCGCAGCAGTCCCATTAAGCCATCACAGAGCCGAATTTCCTGATCATTTTGCAATTCTAAACGCAGCCAGAATTTTCTCAGCCTTGGCATCAGCTTTTGCGTGCCTGCATTATTGCTTACTGAGGCCACTTCAACGGCGAGGCTGGCCGCTTCCGCCTGCAGATCCGTATTATGTGACAGCCTTCCTTCAATCCCTACGCTCAGTGCGGATATCAGAGCGTCACGCCAATCGCGCCAGTCGCCATTATCTTGTTCTGATGTGCTAATCGTTGAGCTATTACCCAGGGTGTTTAAGTCGCCGGGGTCTGATAATACTTCTGGGCTTTCACCATTTTCTACACTGGCCCCGGCCCATGCTTTGATCAAAGCGCCTAGTTTTTCATTGAGTGAATTGGCGTCGCTGCCAAAATTAATCAGTACTTTTTCCAGGGATTCTTGCTTGCGGCTGGGGGTGTAAACAGGATTACGTAATTCCCACTGGCGGATTAAATCACGAATTAAATCAGCCCAGCTTCGGCTTAGCTCCGTTTGCCCGCCCTGGGTCTCTATGCTGCGGATAATGAGTGCGGGCATATTGGCCCAGTTGGACTGGCCAGCCTGCTTATAAAGCTGCTCAATATTGCGCTGTAGTTCCGGTGTTTGCCTTGGGAAGCTTCCCATGCTGACAATCAAGTCTTTAATCACAGGGTGAAGTTTGTCGTTGTCTGACGTGCCCGCAATCTCATGATAAATTGACTCGTAATGATCAGGCGTCGGGGGAACCCTGCGCATAGTCAGCTGCTTAAGTGTTTCACGAGCAATATCGGTGGGATTACTGAGCTTTCGCATGGCAGGTCATTTCAGTTGGAGGCGTGGTGATTATAGTCGATTGAAATCAGTCATGTGGCTTGCGTTGCAGTGGCGGCCAGTGTGTCCGCCACTGCCGTGGGGTTAATGCAGGTGCGGTGATGGCGTATCGCTGCTTTCGGGTGTTTCTATATGCAACAAATCGCCGTCTAAATCAGGGAATAGCGGATTTCCACAGTCATCGCACTGATCCATTGGAAAGGTGTGCTCATGAATCACAATATCATTGATGCCTGCCTCACGCAGAATGGATTCTATATCAGCAATGCAGTCTGTGTGTTCGTCTTCGCCATCCAGTAGTGGCCAGACTACGCCGTGCAGCATTGGTTCTTCATTGCGGCGGATAAAGCCAATTCTGTATTCTTCCAGGCGGCGTCCGTGGCATGCCGCAATTACGCAGGTGAGCTGGCGTGCTTCAATATTGAGTGGCAGCTGCAAAAATGAAATGGTCGCCTTTAATGAATAGCCTCTTGATGCGCGGTCTGATTCGCGCCAGGCTGCAAAATAAGAAAGCGGTGTGAGTGATTCCATAGCGCAACCGGCAAATAAAGATTGCAGGGATTGAACGCCTTGCTTCTGCCATTGGCTGAGGATGTCTTTGCGCACGCCATCTTCTTCCTGCCAGCGAAATAAAGCATGGCCAACCGGGGCGGTTACGGCGCCCAGCAGGTAGCGGGTATCAGTTAAAAAAGTGGCGGGTTCGGCGCTGCTTGCCTGCTCGCAGGCCAGTGTGCCGTTTTCTGTACTGAGCGTTGCCAGCATTTTGCTCAGTTTTGCAGTATTGCAATAACCCTGGGGTAGTTGATCCGGGCTGAATAAAAAATCTGCCAGGGAAAAAAGCGTGCCCCTGGCAAACACCTGCTCTGCTAAATGCTTGCGCAAGCTTTCTATTCTTTCTGCACCAAGCGGCCCTGAAGGGATGCTGAAACGAGACCACGCCAAAAGGGGGATGGCAAACATGACACTCTGGCCATCTTGCTGATCAATCATCACATGATGTGTTTCTGTGCACGCCTCAACAATATCTGCCAGCTCATTCCAGGCCTGCGGATCTGTTTTTGAAAGCGTATCAAGGGCGCTGTTTAATGTGTCCTCGTCTTCATCGACCAGAATTTCTTCAACCAGTTGCGTCAGTTTGTCTTGCCAGAAACGATCTTCCACCAAGGTGCAAGATATCGAAAGGCTGCTTGCGATATGGATTAATTCATCTGCTTCAGCAGCACCACGGCTGCGGCGAACGGTGCGGGGGCGTTTAATCATTGTCTCGTCTTATTTTATGAGTTGATCATTTTATTATGCAGGGCGCAGATCAGTCAGATCATCACTTCAAGATAGTGCGTGTCTGGTCCGTAATCGGAAAGCTTATTTAGTATTTGCTCGTTAAGCGGAAAAACAGGCTTAAATCCTTGCTTTAGCCAGAATGGCGCAGTACCCGCGATGGCAATCAGCCTGATTTGTGTAAAGGCGTATTGTTTTGCCCAAGAGAAAGCGGTGTCTATCAGCTGCTGAGCCAGTCCCAGTCCCCGTGCTTGTGGATGTACAGCAAGATCATGAAGATAATAGATGGGTTGGTGGGTATTTGCGGGTGGTAGTGCGGAATTTAAATCGGGCGGGGTATCGCCGCACCAAGGGTGGCTGAATAAATAAGCGACCACTTTACGCTCTTTTGTGGCAACCCAGCAGCTGGAAGGGGATTGTTGTTGTTTGCAGACTAAATGTGCAGCATCTTCCAGAAGTGCGCTTGGGTAGCAGGCACTTTGAATGGCCATTATCGCCTGGATATCTGAAGGGCTAAGAGGGCGGATTTGTACGCTTTGCTTAATTTTCAAGGCGGGCTCAAAAGTAAAAACAGCCCATCTGTAAGGAATGGGCTGTTGATTTAATCTAAAAGCACTGGCTTAGATGCCTCTGTAAACGGGCCAGAAGATAATCAGATTACTCAATTACCAGCTGGCGCGGCGTTGACGTGTTTCGCCATTGCCGGCCGGACGTTCAGCGCGTGGAGCGCCGCCATCACGGCTGCCGCTGCGGAAGCTGCCCGGATTGCTGTTTGGGTTGTGTGCGCCGCCGCCGAAGCTGCCGCGGGATTCACGGGATTCGCTGCCTGCACCGCGTGTATCTGCGCCACGGGAGTCGTTACGACGCTTGTCGCCGTAGCCACCGCCATTGCCCGCGTAGCCACCAGTGCTGGCACCTGCGTAACCACCGCCGCCACCATGAGGACGCTTGCCTTTATAGCCGCCGGATGGTTTGCGATCGCCGTAACCACCGCCACCATTACCACCCTGACCTGGCTTGAAGCGTGCTTCAAGGCCTGGTAAAGATACTGTGCCGAAATCGATGTTGTAACGACGACGAATGCGTGTCAGCAACATGAAATCGTTTTTGGTCACGAGGGAGATGGCTTTACCTGTACGACCGGCACGACCAGTGCGACCTACGCGGTGAATATAATCTTCAGCAAAACGTGGCAGGTCGAAATTCAGAACCAGGCCAATACCGGCAACGTCAATACCACGAGCGGCAACGTCAGTTGCAACCAGAATGTCGATCTCTGCGCGGCGTAAACGATCTAACGTGCGGCGGCGATCGCGCTGAGCTAAGTCTCCGTGCATTGCTGCAGCACGGAAGCCTTCCAGCTTCAGCCATTCGGCAAGGCCATCGGCATCTGCTTTTGTTGCGGTAAATACGATCGATTGTGTTTCGCTCGCATCTTTCAGCAGGGCAGCAACCAGTTTTTGTTTGTGTTCGTAACCATCAGCGTAATGAACGGCTTGCTCGATTTGTGGCTGAGCATTAACGGTAACTTCCATTTCAACCAGACGCGGGTCACGCAGCATTGGGCCGGCAAAGCGCTGAACAGTTTCTGATAAGGTGGCAGAGAACAGGGCGGTCTGGCGGTCTTTAGGCATTGCAGAAACAATGGCTTCAACTTCGTCAATAAAACCCATGTCCAGCATGCGGTCAGCTTCGTCCAGTACCAGCATGTCCAGACGGCCGAAATCAATACGGCCACCGCGCATCAGGTCTGATAAACGGCCAGGTGTTGCAACCAATACTTCGTAAGGTTGTGCCAGCATACGGTTTTGAACTGGGTAAGGAACACCACCCACTACGCAAGCAACCTTGCAACGTGGGATCAGTTTGCAGTAGTCTGTCGCAACTTTAGCAACTTGCTCAGCAAGTTCACGAGTTGGAGTAAGAACAAGAACGCGTGGGCCGCGTGCATTGTGCTTGGCTGGTTTAAATAATTTATGCAGCGCTGGCAGCAAGAATGCTGCAGTCTTACCTGTACCCGTTTGTGCAGAAGCCATCACATCATGGCCAGCCATCAGTTGTGGAATAGCAGCGGCTTGCACTGGGGTTGGAGTAGTGATACCGAGTTTAGCTAATTCTTGCACCAGTTCGGTGGCAAGGCCCATTTCGGCAAAAGCGTTAACAGCGGTTTCAGAATGAGTTTCGCGATGTGGCATGAATATTCCTTTGAATATATCCCGGCGAGCGGGAAGACGGGCGCATTCCGGAATTAAATACGGAAATCGGCCGTCAGCGTTACATCGACGCTAACCGGTCAATCCGCATCTCATACAGCACAGGCGGGGGAAGGTCAGGGTACGATGGGGATTTGTGCTAAAGCACAAAGAAGGTTGCGGATCATACCGATAGACAAACAAAATTGCAAGCTAAATCGAAGCAGCCCGCAGCATGACCCGTTAAATGGCGGCGCTTCGCCGCTCCTTATTACATTGTAGTGTGGTAAAAGTAGTTACACTTTGATTCACATCTAAAAGCCAGACAGGTAAAATGTCACTAGTCTGAGTTTTAACAGACATTCTCCCATCATCACTTGAAAGGTCCAACCGTGCTAGAAGTCTATCGTCAGCATGTTGCAGAGCGCGCAGCACAGGGTATCCCAGCGCTTCCACTGAATGTGTCGCAAACAACCGATCTCATCGAGTTGTTGAAAAACCCACCAAAAGGGGAAGAGGCCTTTCTTGTCGACCTGATTACTTACCGCGTTCCTGCCGGTGTAGATAACGCAGCAAAAGTGAAGGCATCCTATTTAGCTGCAGTTGCGCACGGCACGGAAGTCTGCAGTTTAATCAGCCGTGCTCAGGCGACTGAACTATTGGGCACGATGTTAGGCGGCTTTAATATTGCTCCGCTGGTTGATTTATTGGATGACGAAGCCGTTGCCGCGATTGCCGCAGCTGCTTTATCTAAAACATTATTGATGTTTGATGCATTCCATGATGTTAAAACCAAAGCCGATGCAGGCAACGCTTTTGCTAAGCAAGTTTTACAATCATGGGCCGATGCGGAATGGTTTACCAGCCGACCGGCTGTGCCAGAAAAAGTAACACTGACTGTATTTAAAGTGTCTGGCGAAACCAATACCGATGATTTGTCGCCAGCCCCGGATGCTTGGTCACGCCCGGATATCCCATTGCACGCGCTTGCCATGCTCAAAAACCCACGCCCGGGTATTGAAGCTGATCAGCCAGGCAGCGTTGGCCCGATTAAACAACTGGATGCGCTAAAAGCCAAAGGCCACAAAATTGCTTATGTTGGCGATGTGGTTGGGACAGGTTCTTCACGTAAATCGGCAACCAATTCAGTGCTGTGGTTTACCGGCGACGATATTCCTTATGTGCCAAACAAGCGCTTTGGTGGTTTCTGCTTAGGTACAAAGATTGCCCCTATCTTCTTTAATACCATGGAAGACGCAGGTGCCTTGCCGATTGAAGTGGATGTTTCTACGCTTGAAACCGGTGATGTGATCGATGTTTACCCACTGGAAGGCAAAATCGAGAAAAACGGCGCGGTTGTTTCAACCTTTAGCCTGAAAACCGACGTGCTGCTGGATGAAGTGCGCGCTGGTGGCCGTATTCCATTGATTATTGGTCGTGGTTTAACTGATAAAGCACGCGAAGCCCTGGGCCTAGTGCCATCTGCCGTATTCAAACGCCCGGTTGCCCCGGTTGATTCTGGTAAAGGCTTTAGCCTGGCGCAGAAGATGGTCGGTAAAGCCTGTGGTGTGACCGGCGTTCGTCCTGGTACCTATTGTGAGCCACGCATGACTTCGGTGGGTTCGCAAGACACTACTGGCCCGATGACCCGTGATGAGCTGAAAGACTTGGCCTGCCTTGGCTTCTCTGCTGATCTGGTGATGCAATCGTTCTGCCATACCGCGGCTTACCCAAAGCCAGTGGATGTCAAAATGCACCACGAATTGCCAGAATTCATCTCGACCCGTGGCGGTGTATCGCTGCGTCCGGGTGATGGCGTGATTCACTCATGGCTAAACCGCTTGCTGTTACCAGATACCGTCGGCACAGGTGGCGACAGCCACACCCGCTTCCCGATTGGTATTTCCTTCCCGGCCGGCTCTGGCTTAGTGGCTTTTGCTGCAGCAACTGGTGTGATGCCACTGGATATGCCTGAATCGGTGCTGGTGCGCTTTAAGGGTGAAATGCAGCCAGGCATTACCCTGCGTGACTTAGTCAATGCCATCCCGCTGTACGCCATCAAGCAAGGCATGCTCACGGTAGAGAAAAAAGGTAAGAAAAATATTTTCTCTGGCCGCATTCTGGAAATCGAAGGCCTGCCTAAGCTGAAAGTTGAGCAAGCCTTTGAATTGTCCGATGCTTCCGCTGAGCGCTCGGCCGCGGGTTGTTCGGTACAGCTGGATAAAGAACCGATCGCTGAATACCTCACATCAAACATCACACTGATGAAGTGGATGATTGCTGAAGGCTATGCAGATGCCCGCACTCTGGCACGCCGTATTGCCGCGATGGAAGAATGGCTGACCAATCCGGTACTGATGCAACCCGATGCAGATGCGGAATACGCGACGATTATCGAAATTGATCTGGCGGATATCAAAGAGCCTATCGTCGCTTGCCCGAACGACCCAGATGATGTGAAGTTCTTGTCTGAAGTGGCTGGCGACACCATTGATGAAGTGTTTATCGGCTCTTGCATGACCAATATCGGTCACTTCCGTGCTGCTTCCAAGTTACTTGAAGGCAAGAGCGATATCCCGGTTCGTTTATGGATTGCTCCACCGACCAAAATGGATGCACAGCAGCTGACCGAAGAAGGTCATTACGGCGTATTAGGCCGCACCGGCGCGCGTATGGAAATGCCGGGCTGCTCATTGTGCATGGGTAACCAAGCACAAGTGCGTAAGGGCTCGACTGCGTTTTCCACCTCAACACGTAACTTCCCGAACCGCCTGGGGATTGATACCCGTGTTTATCTGGGGTCTGCCGAGCTGGCTTCGGTTTGCGCGATGCTGGGCAAGATTCCAACGCATGCAGAATACCTAGCAAACATTGGCATTCTTGAGCAAAAATCGTCTGAAGTGTACCGCTACTTAAATTTTGATCAAATCAAAAGCTATAGCGATATTGCAGCAGAAGTGAAGTAATCGTAGTGATGTAATAAAAACGAAGCCGCCACTTGCCATATGAAGTGGTGGCTTTTTAGATGATTTCGCAAGATAACTTGCCTAAAGTAGCTTGTTTCGGCGAAAATCACGATCCTTTGCGAGTCGGGCGCCATGCCCGGCTTTTTTATTGATGGCTTGCCCACCCATCTGATGTTCGCTGTGGATACAGCGGCAGTGGCAAGACCAACCTTCTCTTTTCGGGGGTGTGGGATATGTCTAATCTGGCAAACATTGCCGTTGTGCAAGACACAATCGATTCACAATTACCAGTAAGCGCTTATTTTGATGAGCAGCTTTATCAAGTAGAACAAGCCCTTTTATTTGCGAAAGGCCCGCGCTATATCGGCCATGAGCTGATGGTGCCCGAAGTGGGCGATTATCATGTTTTAGAAGCAGATAACGCCGCACGATATTTAAAGCGTAATCAGGATGGTGTAAGCCTTCTTTCTAATATTTGCCGCCACCGCCAGGCGCTGATGCTGGAAGGGCGTGGCAATCAGACGCACACCGTCTGCCCGATCCATCGCTGGACATACGACGCTAAAGGCGAGCTGCTTGGCGCGCCTCATTTTAAAAAAAATCCTTGCCTGCATTTGCCCAATACACCATTGCAAGCATGGAATGGCTTATTGTTTGAATCCGGCCGCGATATTGAAGGCGATTTAAAAAATTTAGGCGTTGCAAAAGATTTAGATTTTTCTAAATACGTTTTTCATAGCGTAGTGGTGGATGAATATGAAGGCAATTGGAAAACCTTTATTGAAGTTTATTTAGAAGATTATCATGTAGATCCATACCATCCGGGTTTAGGCCGCTTTGTTGAGTGCGCTGATCTGGCATGGGAATTTGGCGATTGGTATTCGGTGCAGACGGTTGGCGTTCATAATGCATTAGCTAAACCCGGCTCTAAAGTCTATGCAGACTGGCATGCCGAACTCATGCGCTATGGCCAGGGGAAAGCCCCAAAACACGGGGCAATTTGGCTGACTTATTATCCCAATATTATGGTGGAGTGGTATCCCCATACTTTAGTCATTTCAACCATTATCCCAACAGGGACCCGCAGCTATAAAAATGTAGTGGAATTTTATTACCCTGAAGATATTGCGTGGTTTGAGCCTGAATTATTAGCGGCTGAGCAAGCGGCATATGCTGAAACGGCAGTAGAAGATCAGGATATTATTCGCAGAATGGAAGCGGGGCGAAGTGCGCTGTATGCCGCAGGGCGCAATGAAGTTGGCCCGTACCAAAGCCCGATGGAAGATGGAATGCGCCATTTCCATGCTTTTTTAAGACGGGAATTAGGATCTGCTTTACGCTGAAATTAATCCCCCAATAAAGTCAATTACTGTTTTTGTTGGGGTTTGAAATTTTATTGAAAGCATTGCTGTATTTGCGATATTTAAATGGCATAATCACCCCTCCTTCAAAAACAATAGAAATAAAGTTAACAGGGGTGTTTATGCGTTTACTTGTTGCGCTTGGTTATATATTAATGGTCTCTTCTGCCAATGCAGAAATTCGGCCGGGTTTTATGGCTGATCTCTCTGCCGGAAGGTCTCAATATTCTGCTGAATCTGATCTTGACGTTGCGTTTTCTGCTCAACTGGCTTATCAGATTAATGCTAATTTAGCGATTGAAGGACAGTTTGTCGGTTTAGGTTTGGTAACGCCAATATTCGCTGGTTGGTTTGAGGAAAAAGTGAAATATACCCCTGAGAGTTATTACGGTATTTCTCTTGTCGGCAATTTGCCTTTGAATGAGCGCTTTGATTTATATGCAAAGTTGGGCGTGGGGCGGACCCTGTTTTCCAGCAGCCAAAAAAAATATGCCGATTACTCGGAGACAGATACTAATTTTGGCGCTGGTACCCGAATGAGGCTGGGGCAAAGTTGGTCTATGAAGTTTGAAGGTCAGTATTATAATAAAGCGAAAGTAACAACATGGCTTTTAGGCGTTGGTTATCACTTTTAAAGTCAGTCTGATTCATTGGATGTTTTTTATAGCGCTTGTTTTTATATTGAATTGATATTGAATTGTTCTAAACAGAAGAAATTATTTTTATTGGCTACTGTAACGCAGTAGCCAATTTAATTGTTAATCAGGCAAGGCCAGATTTTTAGGCCAAATCAGCCACAGCTGGCCGCTTTGCTTCATTTTCCCAGCCAGCTCACCTGCCGCATCGCCCGTTCCCCAAAAGAAATCAGCCCTTATTGTGCCGCGTATAGCCCCGCCGGTATCTTGCGCTGCTACCAGCCTGTGAATGCCTCCGCCATTGTCCGGCCGATCCGTGGCAATAAAACTCATACTACCCAGTGGGATCACGTTTTTATCCACGGCAATGCTGAAGCCAGCAGTCAGGGGGATATTTTGTGCGCCAACCGGCCCCTCATTAGAAGGGGGCAGGGTACGAAAAAAGACATAGCTTGGGTTGCTGTCCAGCAGGTTTTCAATGCGATCGGGGTGTGCATCTGCCCAGCTTCTGATAGACTGCATCGAAACATCTGCCGCTTTCAGCTCGCCTTGCTCCACCAGCCAGCGTCCTACTGGTTTATAGGGGTGACCATTTTGGTCGGCGTATCCCAGACGAAGCTCGTTACCCTCATTCAGACGAACACGCCCGGATCCTTGAATTTGCAAAAACTGTACATCCATCGGGCTTTCCAGCCATGCCAGCACAGGCGCATCAATGTTTTTCTTAACAATATCGCTGCGGCTGAAGTAGGGTAGTAATTTATTGCCGGCCAGACGTCCGCGCACGCGCTTTCCTTTTAGCTCAGGATAAAGCTCTGCCAGCTCTACGGTAATCATATCTTTAGGCGGCGCATAGACAGGATAAATTGCGCGATTGGTTTTTTGAGTGCTTCCCGGATACACAGGTTCGTAGTAACCGGTAATGAGTCCTGTCTGGCTGCCATCAGGATTGGTCAGATGATAGGGGGTAAAGTTAGATTCAATAAACTGACGTGCATCTTGCGCACTAATGTTGCTGGCTTTTTTACATAGCGCCAGCCAGGGCTCCTGGCGCAGCTTGGCGCAGGATTTTTTCCATGTAGCAAAGCTTGAGGCCAGATCGTCCCCGGGCCAGTTGGGCAGGTTTTGCCAGGTGCTCTGCTGATAAGGTAAAGCCGTTTGGGGTTCTGTGACCGATGGTGTGGATGGCTTGGCAGGCAAGGGGACTGGTGCAGTAGCACAGGCAGTAAAAAGCCCCGCTGCGATGGCGGCGAGGCTGAGGGAACGGGCTGAGCGAATATAAATCATGGTTCCTTTGGATCAAGTCCTTGCTTAAAGGCAGTAATCCCTGCTTTTTGCATTTCAAGGGTTTTAATGGTCATTTGCAGCATACCAACCTGCATAGAAAGCCACTGTTCAACAGTGCGGCATTCTGCAATTTTTCGGTCTATTTCTTCAATCGTCATGGGCGGTGTAAAGGGATTGCCCGCTGCTGGCTTGAAAAATTGGGAAAATAAGCCGAATGGATCATTAGGATTATATTCACTCATATTGTTCCCCTTGCTGAAAAATAAAAAAAGCCCAAGCCCCTGATTTAGTCAAATAATCATGAATCAGGGGGCAGGGCTTATATCGCTGCTTAGTCGCGTGCTGCTGCTTCAACAGCGGCTAATGCCGCCATATTCACAATACGGCGTACCGATGCTGTAGGCGTCAGAATATGTACAGGTGCTGCTAAGCCCATTAACATCGGGCCAATGGTTACCCCGTCACCGCAAGTCATTTTCAATAAATTGAAAGAAATATTTGCGGAATCTAGGTTCGGCATAATCAACAGATTGGCTTCACCTTTCAGCGTGGATGTTGGGAATACCTGCTGACGCACGGCTGCAGATAAAGCCGCGTCGCCATGCATTTCACCATCGACTTCAAGATCAGGTGCCCGCTCACGCAAAATGGCCAGAGTAGCGCGCATTTTACGTGCAGAAGGCGTATCCATACTGCCAAAATTAGAATGGCTGAGCAGAGCCACTTTAGGCTGAATACCAAACTTGCGTACGGTGTCTGCCGCCATTATGGTGATTTCAGCCAGCTCTTCCGGGTTTGGATCCTGGTTAACGTAAGTATCAGTGATAAATACATTACCTGTAGGCAAGAGCAGTGCATTCATCGCCGCCGTTACTTTGGCGTCTTTACGTAAGCCCAATACATTGCTTACATACCAGTGATGGCGCTGGTACTGACCATAAGTGCCACAAATCATGGCATCGGCTTCGCCACGCTTCAGCATCAAAGCACCGATCAGAGTGGTTTTGCGGCGAACTTCTGCTTTAGCCAGCTCTTCTGCCACACCACGACGCTTCATAATGTCGTGGTATTCCATCCAGTATTCGCGATAGCGCGGATCGTCTTCCTGGTTGCATAACTGAAAATCAACGCCCGCTTTGATGCGTAAGCCCAGCTTTTCGATGCGCTTTTCGATAATAGCAGGGCGGCCAATGATAATAGGCTGGCAAACACCCATATCCACGACTTCCTGCACTGCATGCAGGACGCGCTCATCTTCACCTTCGCAGAAAATAACCCGTTTATTGGCTTTTTTCGCTGCTGTAAATACCGGGCGCATGAATAAATTGGATTTGTAAACGAATTGCGTCAGCTCTTCGATATACACGCCCCAATCTTCAATCGGGCGGGTTGCTACGCCAGATTCCATTGCTGCGCGTGCAACTGCAGGCGCAATTTTAATGATCAGACGCGGATCAAATGGTTTTGGAATCAGGTAATCAGGGCCAAAGCTTAAGTTCTGGCCGCTGTAGGCATCAGCCACCACATCAGATTGCTCGGCATGCGCCAGCTCTGCAATGGCGTTAACTGCCGCATGCTTCATGGCTTCATTAATCGTGGTTGCGCCAACATCCAGCGCTCCGCGGAAAATAAAGGGGAAGCAAAGAACGTTGTTTACTTGGTTTGGATAATCTGAACGGCCAGTGCAAACAATGGCATCGCTGCGTGCAGCACGCGCATCCGGTGGCGTGATTTCCGGATCCGGATTAGCCAGCGCCAGAATCAGCGGGGTAGCCGACATCAGCTGAATCATGTCGCCTGTTACCAATCCTGCGCCAGATAAGCCCAAGAAAATATCTGCACCCACAAGCGCATCTTTCAGCGTACGGGATTCAGTATTTTGCGCATAGCGTTGCTTGGTTTCATCCAGCGGGCCACGGCCCGTATAAATAACGCCTTTGGAATCGCAAACGGTTACGTTTTCACGCTTTACGCCCAAAGAAACAAGCAAATCAAGGCATGCAATAGCAGCCGCACCTGCTCCTGATGCAACCAGTTTTACTTCATTAATTTTTTTACCGATCAGGCGTAAGCCATTGATTACCGCCGCACCAACAATAATCGCCGTGCCGTGCTGGTCATCATGGAAAACCGGGATTTTCATCCGCTCACGCAGCATTTTTTCAACGTAGAAGCATTCTGGCGCTTTGATGTCTTCTAAGTTAATACCGCCGAAAGTAGGCTCCAGCGAAGCAATAATTTCAACGAGTTTTTCCGGGTCTTTTTCTTCGATTTCGATATCGAATACATCAATACCGGCAAACTTTTTAAAGAGTACGCCTTTGCCTTCCATGACTGGCTTGCTCGCCAACGGGCCAATATCGCCCAAACCGAGTACTGCAGTGCCATTGGTGATGACCGCGACTAAATTGCCACGCGCTGTAAGATTTCGCGCTTCGTTAGGATCTTCAACGATGGCATCGCATGCAGCCGCAACGCCAGGAGAGTAGGCCAGTGCTAAATCGCGCTGGCTGGATAAAGCCTTGGTAGGCGAGACCTGAATCTTACCCGGCTTTGGAAAGCGGTGATATTCGAGGGCTTTCTTGCGAATTTCTTCGTCCATATTTGTATCCCTTGTCAAAAGCTGATGAGCTTATATAGATGCTGTGCTTTCTTTAAAGCGCTTGTAATCAGGTGTTTCAGTAGTTGTTAAATATTTTACTAATACTTCACTGAAACACTTTCATTTCCTAACCAACTTTTTAATTCTGCCAGTAGTTCATCATGCAATGTAACTCTCCAGCTTTCACCAAGAGAAAGAGTGCATGCGGCTTCGGCATTTTGATAATCCACCTCAACAGGGCACTCGCCGCCGCGATGAAGTGAAAGCAAGCTTTTTAGCCTTTGAGCATCCATCCCCTGGCGCATGCCCAAAGTCATACTGCGCGCAAAACGACTGCGCGCCTCTGCAATATCATAAATAGTATCAGCAATAATACGTAAGCCCCCTGAAAACCTATCCTCAGAAACCTTACCCTCTATCACTAAGAGCGTGTCTTCCTTGATTTTGTTCCGGTTGGCTTCAAATACTTCTGAATAAACGGTGACATCCCGGCGAGATTTGCCATCATCCAGCGTGACAAAAGCCATCCGGCCCCGGTCACCGTTTTTAATGCGTAAGCCACTCACAATGCCGGTAATCATTTGCGGTGTACGGCTTGGCTCCAGCCGCTCAAGTGATGATTTAATAAACTGACGAATCCCTTTGGCATGGGCATCAAAGGGGTGGCCAGAAATATAAAACCCGACGGCATTTTTCTCTTCGGCCAGCTTAATGCGCTCATCCCACTCCGGCACTTCAATTAAGGCAACCTGGGGTACATCAACAGCCTCAAGCATATCAAACAGGCTGGATTGATTTTTATTGGCCGCTTCGCTCTCCGCCAGCGCCATCGCCTGCTCTACATTGGCCAGAAGCCGCGCACGGTGCGGGTCCAGCTGATCAAATGCCCCCGCACGAATTAAAGCTTCGAGGGTGCGCTTATTCACCTCGCGCTTTTCGGTGCGGCGGCAAAAATCGTATAAATCAGTAAAGGGGCCGTTGGCTTCCCGTTCACGAACAATCATTTGTACGGCAGATTCGCCCACACCTTTAATGGCCCCCAATGCATAGCGGATTTCCTTGCGGGAAACCGGCACAAACTTGTGAAAACTTTGATTGACATCGGGCGGCAATAAAATGAGTTTGTTCGTTTCAACACTGTCGTCGTAGAACACTTTTAGCTGATCGGTGTTATCCAGCTCCGAGCTCATCGTGGCGGCCATAAAAGCGGCACAGTGGTGCGCTTTCAGCCATGCCGTATGATAGGAAACCACGGCATAGGCGGCCGTATGCGATTTATTAAAACCGTATTCGGCAAACTTCGCCATCAAGTCAAACAGCTGCTCGGCAAGCTTCGGGTCGTACCCTTTGAGCGCAGCGCCCTGGGCTATTTTTTCCCGGTGCTCGGCCATTTCTTCCGGTTTTTTCTTACCCATAGCCCGGCGTAGCATATCCGCGCCACCCAGAGTATAGCCACCGATAATCTGGGAGATCTGCATCACCTGCTCTTGATACACGATCACGCCATAGGTCGGGTCGAGACAAGCCGTCAGGTCTGGGTGGAAGTAATCCACTTCTTCCAGTTTATTTTTACGATTAATAAAGGTGTCTACCATCCCGGAGCCCAATGGGCCAGGGCGGTAAAGCGCCAATACCGCAATAATATCTTCAAAGCGGTCTGGCTTCAGCTTGGCCAGCAAGCGCTTCATCCCGTCCGATTCCACCTGAAACACGGCCGTGGTATTGGCGTCGCGGAAAATCTTATAAGCGGCCTGGTCTTCAAAGCCCAGCAGCATTAAATCAGGCGCACTGCCTTCCATATCACGGATATAGCTGAGTGCCAGCTCGATAATGGTTAAGTTGCGTAAACCCAAAAAGTCGAACTTCACCAGACCGATTTTTTCAACGTCGTCTTTATCCAGCATGGAAACAGGCGAAGAATCCGCGCCAGAGGCCAGATAAATAGGGCAGAAGTCAGTAATTTTGCCCGGCGCAATCAAAACGCCCCCGGCATGCATACCAATATTACGCGTCAGACCTTCCAGCTTTTTGGCCAGCACCCAAAGCTCTTTAACTTCGTCTTCTGTTTCAACCCGCTGCTTTAAAATGGGCTCCATTTCCAGCGCATCATCAAGACTGTACTGCTTGCCCGGCGCAGCAGGAATCAGCTTGGATAAGCCATCACAAAACATATAAGGCAAATCAAGCACGCGGCCCACATCCCGTACTACGGCTTTGGCGGCCATGGTACCGAAGGTAGCAATCTGGCTGACCGCTTCTACGCCATATTTTTCACGCACATACTCGATCACGCGCCAGCGGTTTTCCTGACAAAAGTCGATATCGAAGTCGGGCATGGAGACGCGTTCCGGGTTCAGAAAGCGCTCGAAGAGCAGGGCGTAAGCAGTAGGGTCAATGTCGGTAATGCCAAGGCTGTACGCCACCAAAGATCCCGCACCCGAACCACGGCCCGGCCCCACAGGGCAGCCATTGTGTTTGGCCCAGATAATAAAGTCGGCAACGATCAGGAAGTAGCCGGGGAAGCCCATTTGCACAATGGTATCTGTTTCAAATTTCAGCCGGTCTAAATAACGCGGGCGCTCGGCATCCCGTTTGGCTTCATCCGGATATAGCAGCTGCAGACGGGTTTCAAGACCCCGCTTTGCTTCAAATACCAGAAAATCATCCAGCGTCATGCCATCAGGTGTAGGGAAATCTGGCAAATAGTTTTTGCCAAGCGTCACTGATAAATTACAGCGCTCGGCAATGGCAACACTATTGGCAAGTGCTTCAGGCACGTCTGCAAATAATTCGGCCATTTCGCTGGCCGATTTGAAATATTGCTCTTCAGTAAACAGGCGGGGGCGGCGTTTATCCGACACCATATTGCCTTCTGCAATACAGACACGTGCTTCGTGCGCTTTAAAGTCATCCCTGTCCATAAATTGCACGGGATGAGTGGCGACAACGGGCAGATCGAGATCAGAGGCTAAATCCAGATGGCCTTGCACACTGGGCTCGCAGGTAGGAAACCCCCTGCGTTGCAACTCCAGATAAAAACGATCAGGAAAAGTGTCTGCCCACCAGCGGGTGGCCGCGAGGGCTGCATCGTACTGCCCGCCGATCAGAAGCTGGCCAATTTCCCCCAGGCTTGCGCCAGAGAGGCAAATCAGCTCGCTGTTATCCCCTTCAGTGAGCCATTCTTTTTTCAGCTCGGCCCGGCCACGATACTGGTTGTTCCGAAATGCATTCGATAATAAGTCGCAAAGCCGCCCGTATCCTGCGCGGCTTTTGCAAATAAGCAGAATACGGAAGGGGACGTCCCGGTCTTCCGGGTTTTCAACCCATGCATCAATACCAACAATGGGTTTAATCCCCGCTTCACGGCAGGCTTTGTAATGCTTCACCATTCCAAAGAGATTCATTAAATCAGAAACACCAAGCGCGGGCATGCCGCCAGATTTTGCGGCTTTAACCGCATCATCCAGGCGCACGATGCCGTCGGTGACTGAAAACTCGGAATGGAGGCGTAAATGGATAAAGGAGGGCGAATTCATCGCGGCATTTTATCACTCATCGCGCTTTGAGCCACAGGAAACATCGCACAGATCATTTCACACAGCATATCGCCCCTCTGAGTGCTAGAATAAGGCCACTAAATCCTTGCTGTGAGGTGTTTTATGGAAGTTTCTGCAAGCAGCGCCACAGTGCAAAATACAGCGGCACTGATGATGGCTAAAAAATCGATGGATATACAGGCACAATCTGCCTTAAGTTTACTCAGCGCTGTACCTGAAGCGCCAAAATGCAACAATCCTTCCGGGCTTGGAAGTCTTGTAGATACAAGGGCTTAGTGTGTTTTTTTCAGGGCGGCCTGAATATTTTGTTGCACTGCACAAAATGGTTTGACTCCGGGTGGGTAATGCCTCCATAATGAATTGCATTGTTGCACTGCACAACCGGAGAAACCACCATGTTTAAAGACCTGTTTAAAACCCCACAATTCAATCCTAAGCAATTTGCTGATTTTGGCCAGGCTAATTTGGAAAAATCCCTGCGCCTTACAAATATCGCACTGAGCAGTGTAGAACGTTTAGTTAACCTGCAAATTGGCATTACCCGCGATTTAATCGCTGAAAATGCAGAAACAACCAAAACATTGTCTGCCGTAAAAGATGTTCAAGGTTTGGTGGCTTTCCAGCGCCAGCTTGCGCAGCCTTCAGTTGAAAAAAGCCTAGCAGTGGCACGCAATGTATTTGACGCTGCAAGCGCAACACAACAAGAATTAAACAGCCTGATCGAAGAGCAAGTTTTAGAATTCAACAAAAACTTGCTGGCTACTTTAGATAAAGCCACTGAAAACGCTCCAGCGGGTTCAGGTGTGGCAGTTAATGCACTGCGTAACGTTGTTGAAACGGCCAGCAATACCTATGACGCTGTTTCTAAAACAGGTCAAAAAATCGCATCCGAATTAGTCAGCGCAACTGTAAATGCAGCTGAAGCGGGCGCAAAAGTCGTTGCTACAAAAGCATCGGCATAAGCCATTCGTTTTAAATAAAAAAAGACACCGCAAGGTGTCTTTTTTTATGGCTAAAAGATTGATCATAGTTGTTCAATCAGACGATCAAGCAATTGCCCCATCGTTAAACCCTGTTCTGCAGCAACGCGCTTTAGTTTTTCACGCGTAGCAATATCCACCATTGCATTAAATTGCACGGGTGTTGTTAAACTCATATTTTTTAAACCCGCCTGAAAACGGGCTTTTCTGCTGGCTCTCTGGCGCTCAGCAGCCGTCATGGCGCGCTCCCCAAGAGGAGGGCGCCCACGTCTCTTAGCCGTCGGCATGCCGGGTAATTCAGCAGTTTTAGTATCTTCGATCTGACGCATATTACTTTGTGATCATTTAAGGCGGACGCCATTTTAGTGACTGAATGTGTCAGTTGTCACGTTTTGAATGTGTAGCTTTTACCCCAGCCAATGGATTGACAACTACAAACACCAATAGAACAAAGGCATGGCAAGCATTTCAGGCCTGATGAATATTTACTTTGCCCCTGGAAAGGTCTCAATAAAACATTAGGAATAAATACTGAACTTCACTTAAGCATAGAAAAAATCAGCATACAAATCCTGATTCAAGGAATTAAAATTTCAACATTCATACTGCAGAGCGTTATAGACAGCTTAACACTCATGGCTTTTTAGCACCTGAAGCGCTAGGGTTTTTTACTGGCCTTCAAAATCATCCTTTAAATCAACGAAGGATCTTATTATTTCAGTACGGCAGCATAGCGTTGATGAAGGGTTGATAAGAATAACATTGCCGCTAAGATCCGATGTATTTAACTTTACATAATATACATTATGCGAACAAATATAAAATGATCAAATGCAGTTTGATATTTATCAAGTGGCCTTAGGCTGCCCGGTATATTCTGTAGATGTTCGCTTTACCCATGTGAACCAGCAGCAAGTTCGCAGGTCCCAATTGATTAGTGATTTTAAAGCCGTTTATACAGTTTCTCTGGAGATGAAAAATGACTGTTTCTAACATTCAAGAACTCGATGCACTGATGGCGCGGGTTAAAAAAGCGCAGCAGCTTTTTGCTACATACTCACAAGAACAAGTTGACAAGATTTTCCGTGCCGCTGCACTGGCTGCCGCAGATGCGCGCTTGCCACTGGCCAAGCTTGCCGTTGCAGAAACTGGCATGGGCGTACTTGAAGATAAAGTAATTAAAAATCACTTTGCTTCTGAATATATTTATAACGCGTACAAAGATGAAAAAACCTGCGGCATTTTGTCTCAGGATGACGCGTACGGCATTATCACTATCGCAGAGCCTATCGGGATCATTTGCGGGATCGTGCCAACAACCAACCCTACTTCTACCGCCATTTTTAAAGCGCTGATTGCACTTAAAACCCGTAATGGTATTGTTTTCAGCCCACACCCGCGTGCAAAAGGCTCAACCTGTGAAGCAGCACGTATTGTGCTGGATGCAGCTGTAGCGGCTGGCGCGCCACGCGATATTATCGGCTGGATTGATCAGCCAACTGTTGAGCTGTCTAACCAGCTGATGAAACACAAAGACATCAACCTTATTTTGGCCACAGGCGGCCCGGGCATGGTTCGTGCAGCCTACTCATCCGGCAAGCCAGCCATTGGTGTGGGGGCTGGCAATACACCGGTTGTGATCGATGAAACCGCTGACATCAAACGCGCTGTTGCTTCTATTCTAATGTCCAAAACCTTCGATAACGGCGTTGTGTGTGCCTCTGAGCAATCTGTCATCGTGGTTGACAGTGTTTATGAAGCAATGAAAGCCCGTTTTGCGCAAAGTGGTGGCCATATCTTAAGCAAGAAAGAAGCTGAAGCTGTGCGTAAAGTTATTCTGATTGAGGGCAATCTGAATGCAGGTGTTGTGGGTCAGGCTGCAGTTAAGATTGCAGAAATGGCCGGTATTAAAGTGCCTAGTTACACAAAGATTCTGATTGCTGAAGTCACATCAACCGGCGAAGAAGAAGCTTTTGCTCACGAAAAACTATCCCCGACTTTAGCCATGTACCGCGCTAAAGACTTTTACGAGGCCGTATCCAAGGCTGAAGCATTGGTTGCTCTGGGTGGGATTGGCCATACCTCCGCGCTTTATACCGATCAGGATCAGCAGCACGAACGCATTGCTTATTTTGGCGACAAAATGAAAACTGCCCGTATTCTGATTAACTCCCCTGCTTCGCAAGGCGGGATTGGCGACTTGTACAACTTTAAGCTGGCTCCGTCGTTAACGCTGGGTTGTGGTTCATGGGGGGGTAATTCGATCTCTGAGAACGTGGGTCCAAAACACCTGATCAACACCAAAACTGTCGCTAAACGGGCCGAAAACATGTTGTGGCACAAACTTCCTAAAAACATCTACTTCCGTCGTGGTTGTCTGCCATTTGCCCTTGCTGATCTGACTGGCAAAAAACGTGCAACTGTTGTGACCGGACCTTACCTGTTTGCCAATGGCTACTGCGATGAAACCATCAAAGTGCTGAAGCAAATGGGCATGGAAGTCGAAGTATTCCACGAAGTTGAAGCCGATCCGACATTAGAAGTGGTTCGTAAAGGCGTGCATTCGTTGAACATGTTTAAACCTGACGTAATTATTGCGCTAGGTGGCGGCTCGCCAATGGATGCGGCAAAAATTATGTGGGTGATGTACGAGCATCCTGAAGTTCACTTTGAAGACCTTGCCCTGCGCTTTATGGATATCACTAAGCGTATTTACAAGTTCCCTAAAATGGGCATCAAAGCTGAACTGGTTGCGATTCCAACCACATCAGGTACTGGCTCAGAAGTGACCCCGTTTGCGGTGGTTACAGATGAAAAAACCGGCATGAAATACCCGATTGCCGATTACGAGCTCACACCAAACATGGCGATTATTGATGCCGATTTAGTGATGAATATGCCAAAAAGCCTGACTGCCTTTGGTGGGATTGATGCGGTAACACACGCTTTAGAAGCTTATGTATCCGTATTGGCAAATGAGTACTCTGATCCGCAGGCACTGCAGTCACTGAAACTGCTGAAAGAAAACTTACCATCGTCTTATATTAATGGTGCAAAAGATCCAAAAGCACGCGAGCTGGTACACAATGCTTCAACCATCGCCGGTATTGCGTTTGCCAATGCATTCCTGGGGGTTTGTCACTCCATGGCGCATAAGCTGGGTGCAGAGTTCCATCTGGCACACGGTCTGGCCAATGCCCTGCTGATTTCTAACGTAATTCGTTTCAATTCGGCAGACATTCCAACCAAGCAAACTGCATTCAGCCAGTACGATCGCCCGCAAGCGCGTTGCCGTTATGCTGATATTGCTGAACACCTTGGCCTTGGCGGCAAGAATGATGAGCAAAAAGTAGCAAACCTGATTGCCTGGGTTGAAGAGCTGAAAACAACGATTCAAATACCTGCTTCGATTAAAGAAGCGGGTGTACCTGAAGCGCTGTTCCTCTCTAAAGTGGATCAACTGGCTGAAGAAGCGTTTGACGATCAATGTACCGGTGCTAACCCGCGTTACCCATTGATTTCAGAGCTGAAACAACTCTTGCTGGACAGCTACTACGGTAACGCTTTTGTAGAAAACCATCTGCGTGAAGAGCAAGCTGCTAAATAAGCACCGAGCTGATAGAAAACCCCGCCAATGCGGGTTTTTTTTGCGCTTTATTCTGCCGCAGACAAATTCCAGAAGACTTGCTTGATATACGGGCGCTTGGTCATTTGTGCGATCAGGGCATCCAGCTTGCCCGAATCCACCGAAGTAGAAAGCAACGTGGCCGTGATTTCGACGTCATCATCGCCAAAAGGCTCCACATCCAGATCCCCAAGGGGGTACTGAGCTTGTTCCAGCAGGGACTCCAGCGCACTTAAAGCATGTTTTTGCCTGTCGCCATCCACAATCATACAGATCTGGTAACTCACCTCGCCTGTCTGATCGTTAACCGGCGTGCGGTTAATGGCGTTCACTACGGGGCGTAATAAAGTATTGGCCGCCAGCACAAATACCGCAGCCATCAGCGCGTCTGCAATCATGCCAGCCCCTGCGCAGGCGCCAACAGCCGCAGAGCCCCACAATGTGGCGGCGGTATTCAGCCCGCGCACATTCAGCCCCTCTTTCATAATGGTACCTGCACCCAAAAACCCTACGCCAGAAACCACGTAGGCGGCAACATGTGCGGCACTGCTTGGCCCGTTTAAACGGTAAGCCAGCCCCACAAACACGGCAGCAGCCAGCGATACCAGAGTATTGGTGCGCAAACCGGCAGTGCGCTGCCGGTACTGCCGCTCATAACCGATGATTGAGCCCAGAATAAAAGCGGTACTCAAATTTAAAAAAGAATTAAACAACAGGTTTAGATCAAAACTCTGCGAAAAATGCATGCGCAGCTCCTTTTAGCGAATCAATAAGGGCAAGAATGAATCTTGCCCCTGGTTCATTTAAGAATTACTGCCAGCCATAACGCCTTGCGTAAATACCCTTCATGATTTACGTGAGCGTGATATAGCCCAGCAAAATAGCAATCAGGCAAGGAAAATAGGCCAAAGGCAATGCCTGCAGCTTGAAGTAATGCGCCCAAGGGGCATAGGCAACAAAATACCAATCGCCATAATTAGTGCAGTCACGGCCAGCAAGGCCATGCGGCACGGCTTTGAATAAATGGCAATTTACGTGTGCGTAATAAGTTCACCGCCAGTGTTTGAGACAATATGCATTCAATAAACCAGCCCGATTAAAATAATGACTGTGCAAATTAGAAATTCAATAAACGATTGTTAATCAGGCGCATATGCATACCTTCGTCACGGCAAAATGGCGACGTTGAGACACGCTATTGATGATGGTTTCACGCCATCAAAAATCACTCCGCGCTAAGTGCCAAAAAATGGGGATGGCGTAGGCAAGCAATCCTGATCCGGATGCTTAACAGTCATCGTTACCGTCAATGCGGCAAGATAACGGCAGAATGCAACCTTGCCGCTAGCGATCGATAGAAGATCGACGACTTAACTGTCCACGAGGGGCCTCCATATAATATTGACGGGTGAACCATACGCCTTCAGAGAAAAAACGTCCGCACGGGGAGGTAATGTGCAAATTTTACAAATCATCTCAGTAAGCAATACAACGAAAAACCTGCCAGGCGCATATGGTGTAAGCGCCTAGCCCTCCCATCTAAACGCCCTTTCCTTTTTTCGTCATGCTGAGGTTTTTATCAAGCAGGAGGATTTATGGGGGATTTGCAGACGCGGCGCGGGGAGTGGCTACTGCGCGTGGCTCAGTGGCGGGAGAGCGGCTTGTCGCAAAGTGCTTTTTGTCGATTGCACCACCTCAAACTGGCGACGCTTAGCTATTGGATTGCGCGCAGCAATAAATCTACCAGCACGGCTCAAGAACAACCGCTGACGCTGGTCGCCGCACAATGGCCTAAAAGCCCCGTGATGGTGCTTACCCACTCTCATTGTCGACTAGAGCTACCCGCCAATATCGCCCCAGAATGGCTGGCACAGCTGATCAGAGGGCTGGCCTAATGCAGCTTCCTGCCTCTTTGCTCTTG